>WYBL01000116.1 GCA_011526565.1 Acidobacteriota bacterium
GGACCGGCGGCACGTGCTGCCCACGGCCGCGGGGGAGCCGATTCTCGAGCGGGCGCGCGCGATCCTGCGCGAGGTCGACGACCTGGTGGAGATCGCGCAGGGGGCCGCCGACCCGCTGACGGGCACGCTCCGCCTCGGCGTGATCCCGACCCTGTCTCCCTACCTCGTCTCCGCGATCCGCCCGGCACTGCGGCGCGCCTTCCCGCGGCTGACGCTGCGCTGGATCGAGGACAAGACGGCCGCCCTCGTGAAGCGGCTGGGCGACGGCGAGCTCGACGGCGCCCTGCTGGCACTCGAGACGGACGTCGGTGACCTCGAGCACGACGTGATCGGCTACGACCCGTTCGTGCTCGCCGCCCCCGCCGGCCATCCGCTCGCGGCCAGTGCCCGGCCCGCGACGCGACGCGAGCTCGACGGCGAGCACGTGCTGCTGCTGGACGACGGCCACTGCTTCCGCGACCAGGCGCTGGCCTTCTGCGCGGCGGCGGGCAGCGAAGAACTGGAGTTCCGCGCGACCAGCCTCCCGACGCTGGCCCAGATGGTGGCCGACGGCGCCGGCGTCACGCTGCTGCCGCAGCTCGCGGTCGCGGCCGAAGCGCGACGGGCCCGGCTGTCGGTGCGCCCCTTCGCCGATCCCGCGCCGGGACGCACCATCGCCGTGGCCTGGCGGCGCCGCTCACCCCTCGGCCCCGCCCTGCGGCGCCTCGCGGCTGCCGCCCGCGACGCGAAGACCGGCCTGCTCCCCCGACCGGGCGTCAGCGGCGGCTAATCAAACCGGACGTACTCGTATTCGAAGGGGAGGCCCTTGATGCCGCGGGCGGGGCGCGCGAGCCAGTTGGCGATCTGGCCCGGCTCCTTCACGCAGCCCTGCAGGCTCTGCACGTAGGCGCGGTCCTGGGCGTTCGGGATCCACTCGCCCTGGCGGCGGTCCCACTCCTCTCGCGTGAGCAGCCGGCCCTGCGGGTCGAACGGCATCCCCGCGTAGAGGCCGATGTGGCGGTGGAACTGCTTGGCCGGCAGCACCAGCCGCTCCGACATCCCGGCCTTCTCGAGGTGCTTGTTCCAGCGGTCGACGCCGCGCTGGCAGTCGGCGACGTACTGGTCGCGCAGCACCTCGTTCATCGCGTTGCGCAGCGGCACGTCCTCCTCGGCCACGGCGCCGTCCTTCGGCACCGCCATCCGGTAGGTGGTGCCGAGCGCCTTGTGGTCCTCGTACTTGTCCTCGTTGGCGCGGCCCTTGAGGCCGGCCGCGAAGTACGACGCCGCGTTCGACGAGATCTCGCCGCCGAACAGGTCGAGCGAGAGCGAGAACCACAGGTTGAGGTGCTTCTGGATCAGCGAGAGCGGCACGCCGCCCAGCTTCGTCACGTCCCCCTCGGGCGCCTGCTGCATCAGCTCGACGGTGCGCTGGACGACGCGCTCGACGCCGGTCTCGCCCACGAACATGTGGTGGGCCTCCTCGGTGAGCATGAAGCGGGTCGTGCGCGCCAGCGGGTCGAAGCCGCTCTCGGCCAGCGCCAGGAGCTGGTACTTGCCGTCGCGGTCCGTGAACATCGTGAACATGAAGAAGTCCAGCCAGTTCTCGATCGGCGCGTTGAAGGCGCCGAGGATGCGCGGCTTGTCGGGGTTGCCGCTGCGGCGGGCCAGCAGCTCCTCGGCCTCCTCGCGGCCGTCGCGGCCGAACTGGGAGTGGAGCAGGTAGACCATCGCCCACAGGTGGCGGCCTTCTTCGACGTTGACCTGGAACAGGTTGCGCAGGTCGTACAGCGACGGCGCGCTGGTGCCGAGCAGGCGCTGCTGCTCGACGGACGCGGGCTCGGTGTCGCCCTGGGTCACGATCAGCCGGCGCAGCGTGTTGCGGTGCTCGCCGGGCACCACCTGCCAGGCATCCTCGCCCATCACGTCGCCGAAGCCGATCTTGCGGTCCTGGACCGGGTCGGCGAGGAAGATGCCCCAGCGGTAGTCGGGCATCTTCACGTAGTCGAAGTGGGCCCAGCCCTCGGCGTCGACGGAGATGGCGGTACGCAGCCAGACGTCCTTCTCCTGGAAACCCTCGGGGCCCATCTCCTTCCACCAGTCGATGTAGTTGGGCTGCCACTGCTCGAGCGCGCGCAGCAAGCGCTTGTCCTGCGCGAGGTCCACGTTGTTCGGGATCTTCGAGTTCAGGTCGACGTTCGACATCGCGGGGCTCCTACGTGCGGTTCCAGGAGAAGCGCGGGCGCTCCGGCTTCCCGTACAGCGTGAGCGCGCCCTTGTCGCCGACGGCGTTGGGGCGCTGGAAGATCCAGTTCTGCCAGGCGGACAGGCGGCCGAAGATCTTGGTCTCCATCGTCTCCGGGCCGGCGAAGCGGATGTTCGCCTCCATGCCGGTGAGCGCGTCCGGCGAGATCGTCGCGCGCTCCTCGATGGCGAGGCGCACCTCGTCGTCCCAGTCGATGTCGTCGGGCGCGTAGGTGACGTACCCGGCGTCGAGCGCGTCGCCGGCCGCGAAGCGCTCGCCGACCGCGGCCTTCGCCTTGTCCGGCTCGGCGAGGAAGCGGGTGGCGAGACGCGAGAGGCCGTTGGCCATCGGCAGCGCGCCGCCGTTGAGCTGCGAGAACGCGATCTCGGGACCGCCGTCCTCGTCCTTCATGTAGATGCGGTCGGCGGCCAGCGCCAGCTCGTAGAGCGAGCCGCCGAAGCAGGAGCCGGGCTCGACCACCGCGAGCAGGCTGCGGGCGGTGACGTCGAGGCGCTTCAGCACCCGCTTCATGTTGTGCAGCACCTCGGAGGCGAACCAGTCCTCGCGGGCCGCGGCGGCGAGGGCCGCGTCGGCGGCCAGCACGCGGTCGAGGTCGCCCTCGGTGCGCAACACGACGACGCCGATCTCCGGCTCGTTGAAGCGCAGGTGCAGCAGGCAGTCGTCCAGCTCGCGGAAGGCGCGCAGCGCCCACAGCTCGGCGCCGCGCTCGCGCATGCCCTTCGCGTCGGCGGGCTCGCCCGCCTCCGGGCCGCGCACGGTGAGGCGGGCCACGCGGGCCGCGCGGTCGATCGCCAGCGAGACGTGGCGGTGCTCGATGCCGTCGGCCGAGCGCTTCGCGTCGAGGTCGGGCAGCGCCACGCCGGGGCCGCTGCGCGCGGTCGAGGTCGCCACCAGCGCGGATGCCTTCTCCGGCACCCGGGTCGCGAACTTCGACAGCGGCACCACCTCGTCGACCAGCCGCCACTGCACCGCGCGCTTGCCCTTCACGCCTTCACCGAGGGACGAGAACACGTCGGCCAGGTCGCGCCGCACCTTGCGCTTGTCGGTGACGCGGGTCAGGCCGCCGGTGCCGGGCAGCACGCCGAGCAGGCTGACCTCGGGCAGGCTGACCGCCGAGTTCGAGTCGTCGACGAGCAGGATCTCGTCGCAGGCGAGCGCCAGCTCGTAGCCGCCGCCGGCGCAGGCGCCGTTGACCGCCGCCAGCGACTTGAGCCCCGAGTGCGCCGAGGCGTCCTCGATCGCGAGCCGCGTCTCGTTGGTGAACTTGCAGAAGTTGACCTTGAACGCGTGGGTCGAGCTGCCCAGCATGTAGATGTTGGCGCCCGAGCAGAAGATGCGGTCCTTGCCCGACGAGATCACGACCACCCGCACCTCGGGGTGCTCGAAGCGCAGGCGCTGGATCGCGTCGGCCAGCTCGATGTCGACGCCGAGGTCGTAGCTGTTGGTCTTGAGCGTGTAGCCCTCGCGCAGCGGGCGCTCCTCGACGACGTCCATCACCAGGCGGGCGACGGGCGCTTCCACGTGCAGCTTCCAGTGCACGTAGCGCGAGGGGTGGGTGTCGAAGCGGACGGGGGCCGCGGGCTCCGGGGCGTGGTGGTCCATGCGCTTTCGAGGCTAGCCCCGGGGCCCGGGACTGTCAAGCAGTATAGTGCTTGGCGTCGACGCAGAAGTGCATTATAGTGCTGCTCGCCATGGAACGCGCGGACCTGCTCGCCGAACTCGGCCACCGGGTGCGCGAGCGCCGCACGGAGCGCGGGTTGACGCTGCGCGAGCTGGCGACGCGGGCGGGGCTGTCGCCGCGCTTCGTGGCCGAGGTGGAGGCGGGGCGCGGCAACCCGTCGGTGGCCAGCCTGGCCGCGCTGGCCGAGGGGCTGGAGACCTCCGCGGCGGCGCTGCTCTCGACCCCCGCCGCGGCCGCGGCCGGCGGCCCGCGGCTGCTGGCGCTGCTCGGGCTGCGCGGCGCAGGCAAGAGCAGCGTGGGCCGCCGGGCGGCGCGGCAGTTGCGGCTGCCATTCGTCGAGCTCGACCGCCGCATCGAGGAGGCCTGCGGCCTGACCCTCGACGAGGTCTTCGCGCTGCACGGCGAGCCCTACTACCGCCGCCTCGAGCGCGAGGCGCTGGAGGCCGTGCTGCGCGAGAAGCGGCCGCTGGTGCTGGCCACCGGCGGCGGTCTCGTCGCTGCCGCCGACACCTTCGGCCGGCTGCGCGAGCGCGCGGCGACCGTTTGGCTGCGGGCGCGCCCGGAGGACCACTGGAACCGCGTCGTGCAGCAGGGCGACCGGCGGCCGATGGCCGATCACCCCGAGGCGATGGCCGAGCTGCGGCGGCTGCTGGCCGCGCGCGAGCCGCTCTACGCGCTGGCCGACGCGGTCGTCGACACCTCCCGCCTGGGGCTCGAGGCCGCGACGCGGGCCGTCGTCCAGGCTTTCTCGCGAAAGGGGGCGCGCGGCGGGGCGGAAGCTGTCTAGAATCGGCGGATCTTGAGCAACATCGTCAAGGAGCTGAAGGCGGATCTCACCCTCCGCTCGCTGCAGGACATCCTGAAGCCTTCGGAGCTGGCTTCGATCCGCCGCGGGCCGGCGCCGAGCCCTGCCGAGCAGAAGGCGCGGCAGAAGCTCGAGATCGTGCTCAAGGTCAGCGAGATGCTCTCGAACCCGGCAGCGGCCGACCGGCTGCCCGACGAGATCGTCGCCATCCTGCCGCAGATCGTCCCGGTCGAACGCACGGTGCTGGTGCTGGCCGACGAGGCGGGCGAGTTGCAGGCGCACAAGGCGTGGGTCGCGCCGGGCGTCGGCGCCGAGGCGGGCGTGTTCAGCCGCCAGATCGTGCGCTACGCGATGGACAACGCCGTCGCGGTGCTGTCGATGGACGCGGCCGGCGACTCGCGTTTCGACGCCGCCGGCTCGATCCAGGCCCAGCACATCCGCGCCTCGATGTGCGCCCCGCTGCGCGGCCGCCAGCGCATGCTGGGCGCGCTGGTCGCCGACAACGTCACTCGCACCGAGATGTTCGGCGAAGACGACCTGCGGCTGCTGGCCGGGTTCGCCAACCAGGCCGCAATCGCCCTCGAGAACGCCGAACTCGCCCGCAGCCTGGCCGAGCAGGCGCGGCGCCGCGAGGCGGAGCTGACGGGCCTGGTGGAGGAGCGCACCGCCAACCTGCGCGAGGAGAAGGAGCGCGCCGAGTCCGCCCGAGCCGAGGCGGATCGCCTGCGCGAAGTGGCGGAGGCCGCCACCCACGAGGCCGAGGAGGCGAGCCGCTCGAAGAGCCGCTTCCTGGCCAACATGAGCCACGAGTTGCGCACGCCGATGAACGCCATCATCGGCTACACCGACCTGCTCCTCGAAGAAGCCGCCGACGCCGGCGACGAGAGCCAGGTGCGAGACCTGAAGAAGATCGGCGGCGCGGCCAAGCACCTGCTGGCGCTGATCAACGACATCCTCGACATCTCCAAGATCGAGGCCGGCAAGATGACGCTGACGGTCGAAGACTTCGACCTCGCGACCCAGATCGGCCAGATCCAGGACACGCTGCGCCCGCTGGTGGCGCAGAAGGACAACCAGCTCGAGGTCACCTGCCCGCCCTCGCTGCCGATGCGGGCTGACGAGACGCGGGTGCGCCAGGTCCTCTACAACCTGCTCTCGAACGCCTGCAAGTTCACCGAGAAGGGGCGCATCCGGCTCGACGTGCGCCACGAGCCGGACGGCTCCGGGCCGGGCTGGGTGGTCGTCGCGGTCGCCGATTCCGGGATCGGCATGACCCCGGAGCAGACCGGACGCCTGTTCCAGGCCTTCGTGCAGGCGGACGACTCCACCTCGCGTCGCTTCGGCGGCACCGGCCTCGGCCTCGCGATCAGCCGCCATTTCTGCCGGATGATGGGCGGCGACGTGACCGTCACCAGCGAACTGGGCCGCGGTTCGGTCTTCACCGTGCGCCTCCCCGCCGTCGTCACCCTGGCCTCCACCGAGTAGCCGCGAGCCGACGCGCACGAACTGCGCGCCAGAGACGGGCATACGCCTTGCTAAGTGGCCACTTTGGTGCGTGGACTTGACACCACGATGCCGACGCCTTAACTTTTGCGCGAAAGTTGAAACGGGATTTCACTTTCGATATCAGAACGGAGATCTCGATGAATCGCCCCCTCGCCCTGCTGACGGCCGTGCTGGCCGCCCTCCTCCCCGCCAGCGGGATCCTGGCACAGTCCACGGGCTCGGTCTCGGGCCGGGTCGTCGACGAGACCGGCGCGGTGCTCCCCTACGCCCGGGTCACCGTGCGGCTCGCCGCGCTCGGGTTCGAGAAGAGCGCGACGACCGACGAGGCCGGGCAGTTCCGGCTCGAGCTGCCCGCAGGCGCCTACGAGGTGACCGCGGAGATCGACGGCTTCTCGCTGTCGCGCAAGAAGGTCGAGGTCGGCAGCCGGCCCGCCGAGGTGCGCTTCACGCTGCACCCCGGCGGCTTCGACGAAGAAATGACCGTGGTCGGCGCCAGCATCCTCGGCGGCCCCGAGACCGTGCGCCGGATACCGGGGTCGATCGAGGTGCTGCCGCCCGAGTTGCTCGAGTCGGCCCGCGTGCGCGACGTCTCCGAGGCGCTGCGCAAGGCCAGCGGCGTCACCGTGCGCGACGAGGAGGGCTTCGCGCTGCGGCCCAACATCGGCATCCGCGGCCTCAACCCGACGCGCTCGACCAAGACGCTGCTGCTCGAGGACGGGTTGCCGCTGTCCTACGCGCCGTACGGCGACAACTCGAGCTACTACCACCCGCCGATCGAGCGCTTCGAAAGCGTGGAGATCCTGAAGGGCGCGGGGCAGATCAGCTACGGTCCCGTCACGGTCGGCGGGGTCGTCAACTACCTGACCCCCGAGCCGCCCCGCGACCTGCGGGCCACCGCCCGCGTCACCGCCGGCAACCGCGACTACCTGAACGCCCACGCCAGTGCGGGCGGCACCTTCGGCCGCGCCGGACTGCTGCTCGACGTGATGCGCAAGGGCGGCGACGGCTCCCGCGACGCCGTCCACTCCGACCTCACCGACGCCACCTTGAAGGCCGTCTTCGCCCTTTCGACCCGCCACACCGTGACCCTGAAGGGCAACTTCTACGGCGAGGACTCGCAGGTCACCTACTCCGGTCTCCGGCTCGCGGAGTGGGAGGCCGACCCGCGCCAGAACCCGTTCCTGAACGACGACTTCACGGGCCGCCGCTTCGGCGTCTCGGCTCGCCACAACGCCCTCGTCGGCAGCGGCCTGCTGCTCTCGACCCAGGCCTACCACTCGACCTTCAGCCGCGACTGGTGGCGCCAGTCGTCGAACTCCGGGCAGCGCCCCAACGACGCGTCCGACCCGAACTGCCGCGGCATGGCCAACCTGCTGACCACCTGCGGCAACGAGGGCCGGCTGCGCGACTACGACACCACCGGCATCGAGACGCGGCTGCGTTTCGGCCACGGCCTGTTCGGCGCTCGCGGCGAGGCGGAGGTCGGCCTGCGCGCCCACTTCGAGGTGCAGGAGCGGATCCAGAAGAACGGCGACACGCCGACCGCCCGCGACGGCCGCGTCGTCGAGGACAACCGCCGCGAGAACTCCGCCTGGTCCGGCTTCCTCCAGGAGCGCATCCTGCTGGGCCGCTTCACCGTCACGCCCGGCCTGCGCTTCGAGGCGATCGACTACGAGCGCACCAACCGACTCGCCAACGGCGGCGCCGGCGCCACCGGCAGCACCTCGCTCACGCAGTGGGTGCCGGGCCTCGGCGTGGCGTGGAACGTCGACGACCGCTTCGCGCTGTTCGGCGGAGCGCACCGCGGCTTCGCCCCGCCGCGCACCGAGGACATCGTCAGCAACGCCGGCGGCACGGTCGACCTCGACCCCGAGCTGTCCTGGAACTTCGAACTCGGCCTGCGTGGCGCGCCGCGCCCCGGCGTGCGCTTCGACGCCACCTGGTTCCGCATGGACTACGAGAACCAGATCGTGCCGGCCAGCCTCGCGGGAGGCCTCGGCGCCGCGCTGACCAACGGCGGCGCGACGCTGCACCAGGGCTTCGAGGTGGGCGCGCGGGTCGACAGCGGCACCCTGACGGGCAGCGAGCACAACGTCTTCGCCCGGCTCGCCTACACCGCCGTGCCGACGGCCCGCTTCGAGGGCGAGCGTTTCAGCAACGTGCCCGGTTTCGCGACCACCCGCGTCACCGGCAACCGCCTGCCCTACTCCCCCGAGCACGCGCTCAACGCGATGGTCGGCTACCGCCACCCGCGCGGCGTGCAGGCCCAGCTCGAGGCGGTGGTGACGAGCGCCCAGTTCGCCGACGACCTCAATACCGTCGCGTCTTCGGCGGACGGCCAGCGCGGCCGCATCGACGGCCACACGATCTGGAACGCGACGCTCTCGTACGACGTCAAGGCGCTCGACGGCAGCCTGTTCGTGGCCGTCAAGAACCTGACCGACGAGCTCTACCTCGCCGACCGCAGCCGCGGCATGCTGCCCGGCCTGCCGCGCCTCGTGCAGGCGGGCTTCGTCGCCCGTTTCTAGGCGAAGATCCGCGGCGCCATGAAGCTCGTCCGCCTCGCCTCCCTCGTCGCCCTCGCCGGCGCCCTGCCGCTCGCCGGCGGGGGCTCGCTGCACGCCTCCGAGAAGCTCGTCGTCGCCCTCAAGCCGGACAAGAACCCGGAGCAGATGCTGGCCGAGCGCCGCGCGCTCGCCGACTACCTGCAGGGCGCGCTGGGGCGCCCTGCCGAGGTGATCGTGCCGCTGTCGGCGGCGGTGATCCTCGAGGGGCTCGCCAACGGCACGCTGGACCTCGCCTACCTCTCGGCCTCGGACATGCTCAACGCGCGCCGCGCTCGGATCGCGGACGTGCTGCTGGCCGGCGAGATCGGCGGCCGGCCCGAGTACCGCAGCTACTGGGTGGCGCTCGCCGACAAGCCGTTCGCGAGGGTCGACGACCTGCGCGGCCGCCGCGTCGCGTTCTCCTCGCGCACCTCGACCTCGGGCTACGTGATCCCCCACGCCGACCTGGTCCGCAAGGGGCTGCTCGAGGCCGGTGCGTCACCCGAGGAGTTCTTCGGCGCCGGCAACGCCTGGTACGGCAGCGGCTACGTCTCCGCCGTGGAGCGCGTGCTCTCGGGCGAGGCCGAGGCGGCGGCGATCAGCTACTACGTGCTCGACGAGGACAAGCACCTGAACCTGGAGCAGCGCCGGCGCCTGAAGAAGGTGGCGGAGCAGAGCCCGGTGCCGACCCACGTGCTGGCCGTGCGGCGCACGCTGCCCGGCGCGCCGCGCGAGGCCCTGCGCCGCGCACTGCTGGCGCTGAACGAGCCGGCCCGCGCCGCGCTGCGCGACAAGGTGTTCACGTCGAAGCTGGTCGCCGTCGACGAGGCGAAGCACCTGGCGCCGCTCGAAGAGGCCCAGCGGCTGATCGGCGCCCGGTAGAGCTTGGCGGCGATCACGGCGCCGGCCCCCGGCGCCCCTCACCTGAGCCTGCGCGGGCTGGGCCTGCGCCGGGGCGAACGCTGGCTGTTCCGCGGCCTCGACCTCGAGGTGCGCCGGGGCGAGTTCCTCGCCGTCACCGGGCCCTCGGGCGCCGGCAAGTCGAGCCTGGTGGCGGCGCTCGCGGGACTGCTGCCCGCCTCCGAAGGCGGCCTGAGCTGGTGCGACGCCGCCGGCGCCGCGCAGCCGCCCGCCGCCCTGCGCGGGCGGCTCGGGCTCGTGTTCCAGGACCTGAGGCTGGTGCCGACGCTGCCGCTGCTCGACAACGTGTGCCTGGCCCGGCTCGGGCGTCACCCCTGGTGGCGCACGCTGGCCGGCGCGCCGCGCGAGGGCGAAGCGCGGGCGCGCGCGCTGCTGGGCGCGCTGGGCCTCGCCGAGGTCGCGGAGCGCACGGCGGCGTTGTGCTCGGGGGGCGAGCAGCAGCGCGCGGCGCTGGCCCGCGGCCTGTGCCTCGAACCCGAGGCCGTGCTCGCGGACGAGCCGGTCTCGGCGCTCGATCCCGACGGCGCCCGGCGTGCGCTCGGCGTGCTGCGCGACGAGGCGCGCGCCCGCGGCCTGACCGTCGTCTGCGTGCTGCACGACCGGCCCCACGTCGAGGAGTTCGCCGACCGCGCGCTGGTGATCGACCCGGCGCTGCCCGCGGGGTTCGCGCTGTGAGCGCCCCGAAGCGCGGCCGCGCGCTCTACGAGCGGCTCGACCTCGAGACCGTGCTCGCCCTGCTGCTGGCCGCTGCGGCAGTGTGGTCGCTGCCGGTGCTGCGCGGCTCGGGGCGCGACCTCGACCACTGGGCCAACCTGAAGCGCTTCCTGGGCCGCTTCCTGCCGCCCGACCTCTCCGTGCTGCCCGACGTCGCGGCCGCGCTGGGCGAGACGTTCCGCATCGCCGTGCTGGCCACGCTGTTCGCGGTCGCCCTGTCGTTGCCGCTCGCGCTGTGCGCGGCGCGCACGGTGTCGCCGCGGCCGCTCGCGCTGCTGGCGCGCCTCGCGATGAACATGGTGCGCACGCTGCCGAGCCTGGTGTGGGCGCTGGTCGCGGTCGCGGTGGTCGGTGCCAACCCGCTGGCCGGCGTGGTGGCGCTGACGTTCTACTCCGTCGGCTACCTGGGCAAGTTCTTCGCCGACGCCTTCGAGTCGGTCGACCTGAAGGTGGCTGCCGGCCTGCGCGCGCTGGGGGCCCACCCGATCCAGGCCTTCCAGTACGGCCTGTGGCCGCAGGCGCGGCCGCTCGTGTGGAGCCAGTCGCTGTGGATGCTGGAGTACAACCTGCGCTCCGCGGCGATCGTCGGCTACGTCGGCGCCGGCGGCATCGGCGTCCAGCTCCACGCCTACCAGGAGTACTACCAGTGGGACCGCTTCGCGACGGTGCTGCTGTGCATCCTGGCCCTGGTGATCGCGCTCGACCTGGTCGGCGAGCGCCTGCGCGCGCGCCTGCTGCGCCGCACGGGCTCGGCCGAGACGCTCGCCGCGGACTGAAGCGTCAGCCGCGGCGCAGCACCATCAGCGTGCGGTCGTCGGGCTCCGGGCCGCCCGAGGAGTGTGCAGCGACTGCCGCGAGCATCGCGTCGGCAGCGGGATCGGGGGCGAGCGCGGCGAGTTCGACGAGCAGCCGCTCGACGCCCTCGATCCCCAGTTCTTCGCCCGAGAGCCCGGCCGCCTCGTTGAGGCCGTCGCTGTACAGCAGGAGCTGGGCGCCCTCCGGAAGCTCGAACGTCAGCTCCTCGAAGCTCGACGCCGGCAGCATCCCGAGCGGCGGCCCCGTCGACTCCAGGCGCCGCACCGTGCCGTCCGCGAGCCGCAGCAGCACCGGCGGGTGCCCCGCATTGACGAGCCGGGCGCGCGTCGCGTCCGCTTCCAGCAGCAGCAGCGCGACCGTCGCGTAGCGGCTGCCCTCGAGCCGGTCGTAGATCACGTTGTTGAGGTGGGCGACCCAGGCCGGCAGGTCGAGGCCGAGTGCGGTGGTGGCGAGCAGCGCGGCCTGCAGATTCGACATCACGAGCGCCGCCGCCACGCCCTTGCCGGAGACGTCGGCGACGACGAACAGGTGGCGCCCGCCGGGCAGCGCGATCACGTCGTAGTAGTCGCCGCCGACCTCGCGCGAGGTCACCATGCGCGCCGCGGCCTGCACCCCCGGCACCGTCGGCAGCCGCGCCGGCAGCAGCAGCGTCTGGATGCGGCGCGCCAGCTCCAGCTCGCGGGCCATCTTCTGGCTCGCCAGCAGGAGCTGCTGGGTGCGCGCGTTCTCGATCGCCTGCGCGACCTGGTCGCCCATCAGCGTCAGGAACTGGACGTCGTCCTGGGTGAAGCCGCCCGGCTTGTTGAGGAGCTGGATCACCGACGCCACGCCGCCCTGGCGGTCGCGGATCGGCACGCACAGGGCGTTCTCGGTGCGGAAGCCGGTGCGGCGGTCGACCTCCGGGTCGAACAGCGGCGAGCTCCGCACGTCGTCGACCTTGAGCACTTCGCCCTTCTCCGCGGTGAAGCCGGCCATGCCCTTGCCGTAGGGCAGCCGGATCTCCAGCCGCTCGGGGCCCGCGGTGACCCGCGACCACAGCTCGCGCTTGTCGTCGTCGCACACGTACACGGTGCCCCGCGCGGCGCCGACGGTCGAGGTGGCGGCGACCAGGATGTTGTCGAGCAGGCGGTCGACGTCGAGGCTCTGGTGGACGAGGCGGCCGGCCTCGACCAGCGCCCGCAACCGCAGGACCTCGGTGTCGAGGTTCATCGCGCAGCCCCCGGCTGGAGCAGCGTGAAGCCCTCCTTCGCCTTCGCCTCGGCGACGATCCGCCGCACGTCCTCCAGCAGCCGCTTCGCGTCGTAGACGATGCCGTCCTTGATCGTGTAGCGCACGCCGCCGACACGGACCGGCTCGTTCTTCGCGTCGAGCTCGATCGCCCCGGTGCCGTACAGGGAGCCGAGGTGGGCCAGCGGGTTCTTCGAAAGCACCACCAGGTCGGCCTTCTTGCCGACCTCGACCGAGCCCACGTCCTTCGCGCGGCCGAGCGCCTCCGCGCCCTTCAGCGTCGCCGCGCGCAGCACCTCGAGCGGGTGGAAGCCCGCCTCGCGCAGCAGCTCCAGCTCGCGCACGTAGTCGAAGCCGTAGAGCTTGTAGATGAAGCCCGAGTCGGAGCCGGTGGTGACGCTGCCGCCGCGGTTCTTGTACTCGTTCACGAACGCCATCCACAGCCGGTAGTTCTCGCGCCAGGCCACCTCGTCCTCGGTGGTCCAGTAGAACCAGTACGAGCCGTGGGCCTTGCGCGAGGGCTGGTAGAAGCGCCACAGCGAGGGCAGCGTGTGCTCCTCGTGCCACTCGGCGCGGCGGGCCCGCATCAGGTCGCGGCTGGCCTCGTAGATCGTGAAGGTGGGATCGAGGTTGAAGCCGAGCGAGACGAGCTCGTCCATCACCGCGTTCCACTTCGGGCTGAACGGCGCCGCCGCCTGCTTCCACAGCCGGCCGGCCTCGCCGAAGCGGTGCTGCTCGTCGTTGTAGTTGTAGCCGGCCGGAAAGTCCTGGACGGTGCGGCCCTCGAACAGCGCCTCGGGCAGCCCGTACCAGTGCTCCATGCCGTGCAGGCCCATGCGCGCGGCGTCGAGCACGTTGACGCGCGCGACGCCCAGTTGCGCCAGGTGGGCCGTGGTGCGGATGCCCTGCTTCCGCGCCTCGTCGATGGTGGCCGCCATGATCGCCGGCGGCAGCGAGGTCAGCTTGAGGCCGTCGGCGCCCTGCTTCGCGACCGAGGCCACCCACGCCCGCGCCGCCTCGGGGGTGCTCGCCGGCGCCTTCAGGCCCTGGCTCCACCACGCGTAGGCCTCGATCCGCGGCGCCGTGATCTCGTTGCGCGCGCTCTTCGCCTTCGCCTCCAGCACCCAATCGAGCCCGTTGCCGGCCCCGGGATCGCGGATCGTCGTCACGCCGTGGGCCATCCACAGCTTGAAGACGTACTCGGCAGGCGTGCCCTGCTCGCGGCCGCCGATGTGGGCGTGGGCGTCGACGAAGCCGGGGATCACGAAGTGGCCGTCGAGCTCGCGGACCTCGTCGCCGGGTTCCGCCTTGGGCCGCCGCGACGGGTCGATCGGCACGCCGGGGAAGCCGACGCTCTGGATCTTCGCGATGCGGTCCTTCTCGATGACGATGTCGACGGGGCCCACCGGCGGAGCCCCGGTGCCGTCGATCAGCGTCACGCCGCGCAGGATCAGCCGCCCCCACGGCCCCTCGCCTTCGGCCCTGGGGGGCGCCTTGGGAATGCCCCGCGCCTCCTCCTCGTCGGCCCCCGCGCCGCCGGCGAACAGCGCCAGCCCCGCGCACAGGACCAGTGACAGCCAGCGGTTCATCGCGCGACCTCCGGGACCTCTCAGAATCGCAGTTCGGCCGACAGCTCCACGCGCCGCCCGTCGACCGGAAGCCGCAGCGGGACGTACACGTAGCTGGCGGCCTGCAGTCCCTCCTCGTCCAGCGCGTTGCGCAGGTCGAGGTGGAACGTCACCGGGTAGACGAGGCGGGTCTTGTAGGACACCCGCGCGTTCATCGTCAGGAACTTGCCGGCCTCGCCGGCGCCGCGGGCCGAGTCGACGGCATGGGGCCCCATGAAGCGCACGGCGTAGGAGCCGGTCCAGTCACCGAACCGCTGCGAGAAACCGATCGAGCCGAGCAGGGCCGAACTGGCGGGCAGCTTCTCCTCGGGCCCGCCATCCACCTGCTGCCGGGAGCGGGCCCAGGCCAGGTTCAGGTACGCCGAGGTGCCGCGGTCCCGGAAGCGCATCGCGGCGCCCACGCCGGAGGAGCGGACGACGCCGCGCGATTGGTACTGCAGCAGGCCGACCAGGTCCTCGGCGGTGCCGGAGCGGCCGACGATGCCGCCCTGCACCTCGGACGGCGCGCCGATCTCGACGCCCTGGATCAGGCCGTCGAGCCGCGAGCGGAACGCATAACCCTGGACCGCGACGCGCGGAGAGGCGCTCCAGATGGTCGACAGCTCCCACGACTCGATCTCCTCGGACTCGAGCGAGGGGTTCGGGATCTGGGTCTCGAAGTCGTCCTCGTAGGACGCCTCGAAGATGGTCGGCGGGCGGAAGCCGCGGCCGTAGAGCGCCTTCAGCGACAGCGTCGGGTCGGGCTTGAAGATCGCCGCCACCCGCGGCTGGGCCTTGGAGCCACCGGGGTCGGTGTCGGCCCAGTTGCCGCCCAGCACCAGCGTGAAGCGCTCGGTCGGCCGCCACTCCTCCTGGGCGTAGAGCACGGCGAAGCGGCCGGTCGTCTGCTGCTCGGTGACCGCGCTGCCGCCGGCGCCGACGAGCGGACGCAACTGGAAGTCGCGACCCAGGCTGCGGTGCCGGATCTCGCCGCCGACGGTCACGAAGTGGCTGCCGAGGCGGCGCGAGAAGCGCAACTCGCCGCCGGTGTCGCGCGAGTCGGTGTTGAGGGCGAAGCGGTAGCCTGGCGCCGGCGGGAACACCGTGGGGTCGGCGTACGGGTCGCGCTCGCGATAGGTGTAGATGTCGTGGAACGCGCGGGCCGCAACGTCCCAGCCGCTGGCCAGCCTGCGGTCCCACTTGACCTCGAGCAGGGTGCGGTGGTCGCGCTGGGTCTGGCCCGCGCCGAACACCGTGCCGTAGGGCGCGTAGGCGCCCTCCTTCTCCCGCACGCCGGTGCGCGCCATCAGCGACCAGTCGCCGCGGCTCGCGGTCACGAACGCGAACGGCGCCTTCTCCGAGTCGACTCCTTCGGCGCGCCCGCCCCAGGCCGTGGAGCCGTCGAAGCGGACCGGGAACCCGGCGTCCTCCTCGGGCAGGTCGATCTCCTCGCCCGCCGAGCCGTAGTACCCGGCCGCCACCAGCACCTTCCACTCGCGCGGGTCGTCTCCGCCCGTCAACCCGGAGCCGCCCCAGGACACGACGCCGCTTCCCGTCGCCTGGTTCCCGCCGGTCACTCGCACCCGCCAGCCGGCGAGAGCCTCCGAGGCGCCGTTCCCGGTGACCACGTTCACGATGCCGTACAGGCTGTAGCCCCCGTACAGGAGCGACGACGGGCCGTAGACGATCTCGATACGCTCGACCAGGTCGAGCGGCACCAGCATCTCGCGGCCGACGCCGCCGAAGCTCGACCACGGCTCGTTGACCGGGTGGCCGTTGAGCATGACGAGGATGCGGGTGTTGAAGTCCTCGAAGAAGAACAGCCCGCGCGAGCCGACCAGGTCGTAGCGCTTGTCGGACAGCGTGAAGTTGCCGAGCGAGGCGTAGTTGAGCACCTCGGACAGCGTGCGGAAGCCCCAGCGCTCGATGTCCTCGCGGGACAGGATGGTGACGGTGGCCGGGGTTTCCTTGGGGTCCTCGGCGTGCTTGGAGACGCCCTCGATCCGCTCGTTGTTGAAGTACTGGGCGGCCTGCTCGAAGAAGTCCTCCTGGGCTGTCGCGACGGGCGGACACAGCAGGGTCCAGGCGCCGAGCGCCAGGGCGCCGGCGAGCCGGGCGGGGCTAGCGCTGCGCACCGAGAGCCTCCGGATTCGCCCCGATGGCCTCCGCGGCCTTGCGGGACACCACGACCTGCATCTGGTCCACCTCGATGCGTTTCTTGCCCACCGTCTGCGGCTGCTGGGCCGCCTCGGTCGCGGCCTTCGCCATCGCCGCCGGCGGCGCGACCAGCGCCAGCGTCACGCCCTCGCGGGTCAGGCCCTCGAGGAACCCGACCGTCGGCTTCTTCGCCGCCTGGGACTGCTCGACGACGTACTCGACCGACTCGCGGCTGGTGGTGACCGGGTCCCCGATCGCCAGCAGCAGGGCGTCGACCTTGCCGAGCGCCGGCTTCACGGAGCGGTACAGGTCTCCCGTCGAGTTCACGGTGACGGGCACCACCGCCACCCCGGCGGCCTCGCCGGCCTTGACGAAGCCCAGCGCGATCTCGCGGTTGCGGGCCGGCGTGAAGACGAAGCCGACCGCCTTCGCCTTCAGCGTGTCGCGCAGGTACTCGAACACCTTGTCGAGCCGCGGGTAGAAGGAGATGTAGGTGCCCGGGGTGCGGACCTGGGCGGGGTTGGCGACGCCCAGCGACACGACCGCGGCGCCTCGCGCCTCGGCCGCCACCTCGGCGGACTTGGGCCCGACGGCGAACAGCACCCGCTGGCCCTTCGACTCGCGGGCGAGGCGAGAGGAGTCCGCGAGGTCGTCGCCGGTCAGCTCCACGACGCGGGCTTCGCCGGACAGCGCGCGCACGATGGCGTCGGTCAGGCCGAAACTCTCGCTGCGCGGCTTGAGCACCACCGAGCCGGTGGCGGGAGCCGCGAGCGAGGCGACCAGCAGGAGCCGGGCTGCAAGCGTCACGTTCCGCGGAGGATAGCCGATTCCGGGGCGGACCCGGGCGGGCGTCGACGAGGCCCCGTCGGTGCTGTTACAGTGCGCGCGGTTTCCCAAGGGAATGAAGCTGCTCCAGGACCTCTCGATCCGGCGCAAGCTGATCGCCATCATCCTGATGACGACCAGCGCGGTCTTCCTGCTGACCGCGGTCGCCTTCTTCAGCTACGACCTCGTCACCCTGCGCGGGCGCATGGTCGAAGAACTGAAGGTGATGGCGCGCCTGGTCGACGCCAACACCCAGGCCCTGCTCCTCTTCAACGAGCAGGACGAGGCGCGGGCCCGGCTGGAGTCGCTGGCCGCGCAGCCGCGGCTGCTCTCGGCCCGGCTGCTGACCCCCGACGGCAAGGTCCTCGCCGAATACGTGGCCAAGAGCCGCGAGGGACCGATGGGCGGGCCGCCCGAGGTGGAGACCGTGCGCGACCAGGAGCTGCACCGCTTCCTGCCCGGAACCCTGCTGCCGCGCCGCCTGGTCCTGTCGCGCCCGATCTACATCGGCCAGGACCAGTTCGCGGGCTGGGTCTACCTCGAGTCCGACACCCGCGAGCTGACGGCCCGGCTGTGGAACTACTTCGGCGTCACGGCGCTGATCATGCTGGCGGCCTCCGGCCTCGCGTTCCTGCTCTCCTCGCGGCTGCAGGGCCTGGTCTCGGAGCCGATCCTTCACCTCGTGCAGGTGGCCGGCGAGGTCTCCCACAAGCAGGACTACCGGGTGCGGGCGACGCGGCGCGGCGACGACGAGGTCGGCAAGCTGGTCGACGCCTTCAACGAGATGCTGGTCCAGATCGAGCGCCGCGACGAGGCCCTCGTCGAAGCGCGCGACCAGGCCTACGAGGTGAGCCGGACCAAGAGCGCGTTCCTGGCCAACATGAGCCACGAGTTGCGCACGCCGCTCAACGCCATCATCGGCTACACGGAGATGCTGCGCGAGGAGGCGGAAGAAGTCGGCCAGGAGGACTTCATCCCCGACCTGGTCAAGATCCACTCGGCCGGCAAGCACCTGCTGGGGCTGATCAACGACATCCTCGATCTGTCGAAGATCGAGGCCGGCAAGATGACCGTGCACGCCGAGCTGTTCGACGTGGCGGGCGTCGTGCGCGACGTCGCCTCCACCGTGCAGCCGCTGTTCGACAAGAACGGCAACGTCCTGGTCGTCGAGACCGGCGACGGGCTCGGCGACATGAGTTCCGACGTCACCCGCGTGCGCCAGGTGCTGCTCAACCTGCTGTCGAACGCCTCGAAGTTCACGTCGGCGGGCCGTGTCCACATGCGGGTCGGCAAGTTCGAGCGCGACGGCGCCGACTGGGTCCGCTTCGCGGTCCAGGACTCGGGCATCGGCATGACCCCGGAGCAGCTCGCCAAGCTGTTCCAGCCGTTCAGCCAGGCCGATTCCTCGACGACCCGCAAGTACGGCGGCACCGGGCTCGGCCTCGCGATCAGCCGCCGCTTCTGCCACATGATGGGCGGCGACATCGCGGTGACCAGCGAGATCGGCAAGGGCTCGACCTTCACCGTCGAGTTGCCCGTGGCGATGCCCGAGCCCGCGGCCTCCTCCGCCGTGCGGGCGCGGGCCGCGGCCGAGCCGAGGCCCGCCACCGGGCGCTAGACCGCCTTCAGCTCGTCACCGTCCGCAGCCGCTCGCACAGCACGCGGATCACGCCCCGCACGACCTCGATGCGGTCGGCCATCAGCTCGTACAGCGCCTCCTGCTCGAGCCGGAACAGGTGGGTGGCGCCGATCGCCAGCACCGACGCCGAGCGCGGCTCCGGGTCCAGCGCGGCCATCTCGCCGAAGATCTCGCGCGGGCCCAGCTCGCGCAGCACGCGGCCCTCGTTGACGACCCGCACCCCGCCTTCGACGACGATGTAGAGCGCCGACCCCATGTCGCCCTTCTCGAACACGATGCCGCCGGGGCCGACGTCGACCTCCTCGAGCCGCGAGGCCACCTCGGCCAGGATCTCGTCGGGCGTCTCGCGGAAGATCGACACGCTCTTCAGGATGATCACCTTCTCGACCGTGGTCAGCATCGACGTCCCTCCCGACAGCTCCGCCTCGTAGCGCGCGATCAACCGCTCGGCCTCGTCGAGCGCGAGGCCGGTGGCCGGCTGGCGCCGCCGCGGCAGCCGGGTCAGCACCTCGCGCACGATCGTCTCGTCGGCTGGCACGCGGGGCGCCAGCGCCAGCAGCCCCGGCAGGTCCGCCTCGACCGCAGCCTGCAAGGCGCAGGCGCGCAGCCAGGGCGCCGTCGCCTCGTCCGTCACCAGTCGCTCGAGCCGCGCGGCGAAGCCCAGGAGTTGATGCGGGAAGGTCGCGCCCAACTTGCGCAGTCGCTCGGCATGCGCCACGTCCTCGAGCAGCGGCACCACCAGCTTGCCGACGTCGGGGGTCACAAGGCTGTCGACCAGTTCCACCGCCTGGGCCCGCTTCTCCGGCCGGCGGCTCGACAGGTTGACGCGGGCGCGCAGCACCGGGTCGGGCGGGTAGACGAAACCGAGCAGGCAGAAGACCCGCTCGCGAGCCCTGCCGAACGCGTGGTCCAGCGTGCTCGCGAGCAGCGCGCCCCGGGCCTCCGCGCGCACGTCCTCGAGCATCGCCAGCACCACCACCGCGTCGCGCACCTCGCGGGCGATCCGTTCCTTCACCTGCGGCACGGCAGCCGGCGCCGCCTCGAAGCCTGTCGTCGCCAGCGAGGACAGCAGCGACAGTCGCACCTCGGGATCGTCGTGGTCGGCGCACAGCCACAGGAACTCGCGGGCGCGGGCCCCGCCGATCTGCCCGATCAGGCGCGCGACCCGGCGCTGCGCCGAGCGCCGCCGCTGCTCGTCGGCGGCGTGGAAGGCCTGCTCGAGGTCCGGGAGCACGGCGGGGCCCGAGGCGACCAGCGCCGCCATCGCCGCGGAACGGTGGGCGGGCAGGTCGAGGCTGCGCAACAGCAGCGGCAGCAGCCGCGGGTTGCGGAGCCGACCCGCGGCCCACAACGCGGCGCGCCGCACGGCCGGCTCGCGGTCGGCGAGCAACGCGATCAGCGGCCGGTAGAAGCTGGCCTGGCCGACCTCGCCGATCACCCGGGCCGCCTCCTCGCGGGCGACCGGTTCTTCGGCGCGGGCCATCGTCACCAGCCGCTCGCCGGCGGCCAGCACGCCTTCGATGCCGCCGTGGCGCAGCAGCGCCACCAGCGCTCCGCACCGGGCCTCCACCTCGGGGGCGTCGAGCGAGAGCATCACCCGCTCGACGTCCTCGGGTTCGCCGATCGCAGCCAGCGCCCGCAACGCCGCGCCGCGCGCCGCCGCATCCTCCTCCGCCACCGCCGCCAGCCGCACGGCCCCGAGCGCCGCGCGCAGGCCCAGCCGTTCCACACGCAGCGAGGCATCGCGGCGCACCGCGGGGTCCTGGTGGCCGAGTTGAGCGACCACGGCGCTCTCCAGCGACGGGTGGCCCAGTTCCTCGAGCACGCCGAGGCAGTAGGCGACCTCCTCGGGGCGCGGCGAGTGCAGCCCCTTCTGCAGCACGGCCAGGCTGGAGGCGTCGAGCGCCAGCGAGACCCCCTGCAGGTGGCGGCTCTCCAGCGCGCGGCGCAGCTTCTCGGTGTAGGCGCCGCGGAGCGTGGCGGCGACGACGACCCAGCCGAGCACCAGCAGTCCGAGCAGCGCGCACAGCTCGACGGCGCCGAAGCCGAGGCCGCCGACCAGGGCCAGCAACGCAATGCCGGCGACGCCGCCGGCCAGCGGGCCGACGATGCCTTCCACCGCGGTCTGCGCCCGCACCCGGGCCGCGCCGGGCAGCGGCTGGTAGAGCAGCAGCACCGCGCTGCGGTCGATCGAGTCGCGCAGCGACTGGTCGACCAGCTTGGTCAGCGCCAGCAGCGCGAAGAGCAGGGCCGTCGGAGCCGCCAGCGCACCCGCGCCGACGACGCCGAGGCAGCCGAGCCCGATCGCCGCCGGCATGAACTGCAGCGCCCCGAGCCCGAAGCGGGCCAGCGCCCGACCCGCCAGCGCTCGAGCCAGCAGGGTGATGGCCGCGACGCTGCCGTTGAACACGCCGATGAACGCGGTCAGGTCGCGCTCGGCGGGGTAGCGCGCCGCAGCCAGCGCGTAGAAGGCGTTGTCGAGGAAGTAGTAGGCGACGTACGACAGCGCCACGAGGGCGAACAGCAGCCGCAGGTAGCCGCTGCGCAGCCCGCCGCCGGAGCGGGCGGCGTGGGAGCGGTCCTCCTCGCCGCCGGCCGCCTCGAGCAGCGGGAAGCGCCGCGTCACCACTCGCAGCAGGGCCAGGCACCCGACCACGGCGGCGGCCGAGACCCACAGCAGGTCGGCGGTGCCGAAGCGCGCCACGAACAGCGGCACCAGCAGGCCCGTGAGCGCCCCGGCGGCGAGCTCTCCGGCGCCGATCGGCCCGAACAGCCGCTTGCCCTGGCGCACGTTGAGCAGCGAGCCCGAGAGCCCCCAGAACTCGAGCGTCAGCAGCACGCCCTCGACCTCGGCCCACACCGGCAGGACCAGCGCGACGGGCACGACGTGTCCCATGCCCAGCGCGCCGCGCAGCGTCAGCAGCGTGACCAGCACGACCAGCAGGTCGACGGCCAGCAGCGTGCGCAGGCCGACGCGCGCGGACAGGCGCAGGCGCAGGAAGCCGGTGACCGGGATCGCGATCGCCGCCGCGATGTAGACCCAGGGCAGGTGGCGGGCGTCGCTGTGCGACAGGAACAGCGCCATGCCCGCGGTGCTGGTCAGGTTGCGCGGCACGCCGATGCAGAAGGAGTGGAGCATCAGCAGCCAGACGAGGCGCTCCTCCTCCGGGCGCACGTCCAGCATCGTGGCGATCGCCCTGCGCAGCCCCATGGGAACCCGCGAACGATAACCGATCGCGGCCCGGCCCCTGCGCTACCTCGGGCGGTAGCGCTCGATCCGCCCCCGGCAGCGCGGGCTCCCGCAGCGACAGGCGAAGCTCCAGCGCGGGTCCCAGAAGTAGTGCTCGGGGAAGCGGGCGAAGAGACGGGCGTCGGCCCACTCGTAGTCGATCGTCAGCTCGGTCCCGGCGGCCACGTCGCGCAGGGTGGCGAGGTCGCGGTCGGAGCGGATCTCGGCATTGGGCTCGCAGCCGTGGTTGACGTAACGGGCGAGCGTCAGCGGCACCGTCCACTCGAACGGCGCGAAGGAGTTGACGTAGACGATCTCCGCCTCCGGCACCTCGGTCCACGGCAGGTCGGGCCCGAGGAAACGGGTGAAGACCGTGCCGGCCGGCAGGCCGACCCGCGCGAAGATCCCGGTGTGGCCCGCCGTCACCTCCCGCGCCTCCACGAAGCTCGCCTCGAGGGCCCGGGTGGCCGCGATGGCCGCCTTCACAACGCGATCTCGCGCACCGGGCCACGCAGGCAGTGGTCGGAGGCCATCGAGGATCCGTAGGCGCCGGCGGGCAGCAACGCCAGCAGGTCGCCCTCCTCGATCGCCGGCAGCGGCAGGTCGCGGGCGAAGATGTCGTTCGATTCGTTGATGTTGCCCGCGACCGAGACCGGCCCGGCGACCGGCGCCAGCGGGCGGTCGACGTGGGCGATCTCGACCGGCAGTCCGTAGTGGGCGGCGTACAGGTTGACGTTGTGGCCGGCGTCGACGCCGATCCACACCGTGCCCGACTTCTCCTCGACCGTGTTGACCTCCACGACGAGCACCCCCGCCGCGTCGACCAGCAGCGTGCCCGGCTCGCAGGCGACCGTCACGCCCAGCGGCCCGAGGTGGCGCGCGGCGGCCTCCGCCCACTCCTCCGCCATCACCGGGTCGTCCACGGCGCGGCGGCGGGCGCCGAGGCCGCCGCCCAGGTTCACGGAACGGACGTCCGGCAGCCGCCGCGCGAAGCCCGCGAGCTTCTCCATCACCCACTCGAGCTTGTGCAGCGCGCCGCGCTGGATGCCCCAGCCGCAGTGCACGTGCAACCGGTCGACGACGAGGCCCGCGGCGCCGGCGGCCTCCACCGCCGCGTCGAAGGCGTCGTGGGCGAAGCCGAACTTGGTGTTGCCGTAGGCCAGCTTGGGGTGGCTGCCGTAGCCGATGTCGACGGCGCAGTCGAGCCGCAGGCCGATCGCCGTGCCGCGCGGCACGCGGCGCCCCCAGCGGCGGATCGCCGACAGCGAGTCGAGGTTGAGGCCCGCGCCCTCCGCGGCGAAGAAGTCGAGGTCGCGGTCGCTCAGCATCGAGGCGGTGACCGAGATCTCGTCGGCCGCGAAGCCCGTCTCGCGCGCGAGCGCGAACTCGCGCGGGGAGCAGGCGTCGATGCCGACGTCGCCGCAGCCGCGGATCGTCGCGAGCACCGGCCGGAAGCGGTTGGCCTTCATCGCGTAGTAGAGCCGGAACGGCAGGCCGCGCGAGGCGAAGGCCGCGCGCAACTCGTCGACGCGGCGGCGCACCTTGGCCAGGCTGTAGACGTAGAGCGGGGTGCCGTGCTCGGCCGCCAGCTCGCGCAGCGATCGGCCGTCGAAGCTGAGGCCCGCGGCTTCGGCGCGCAGGCCGTTGCCGGCCCACCAGGCGGGGATCGTGCTCACGTTCGGGCTCGCGCAGAGTATAGGCGCGGCCCGGGCACGCGCCGGGCCGCGGCCGTGACCCCGCTCACACGGCGTTGCGGGTCGCGGCGAACAGCGCGGCGGGGTCGGCGGGGGCCGGCAACGCGGGCGCCGCCAGCGCGTCGTCGACCCAGGCGGGACGCCGCATGCCGACCAGCACGCAGGACACGCCCGGGGCCGCCAGCAGGGCGCGCAGGGCGAGCCGCGAGGTCGGCGCAACCGTGGGCGCGTGGTGCAGCAGCCCCTCGCGCACGGGCTGCAGCGCTTCGCGGCTCTTCGCCGCCGCCTGCGACCTCACCGCGTCGAGCAGCCCGCGCAGGGCCGGCAGGTAGCGCTCGCGCCACTGCTGCCACTCGCGGCCCGCCGGCCCGGCCAGCGCGCCGTCCAGGGCCCGCAGCAGCGACTGCAGGCGGGGCATCACGCGGTACGCCTCGATCTGCTCCCAGTGGGGGAGCCCGGACACCGCCACCGCCGCCTGCCGCAGCTCGGAACCGAAGCGGAAGAACTCGGCCGGCGGCAGCGAGCCATCGGTCTGGAGCTGCGAGGCGAGGCCGCGCCGCCACTCGTCCTCCAGCGCCTCGACCCCCAGCGCCGCGGCCTCGACGTCGCCCGGCTCGCCGGCGTCCGCCGGATCCGCCAGCCGCAGCAGGCCGCCGGCGTACATCGCGTTGAGCGGGCGGTTGACGAGCACCGCGAGGCCGGCCTCGCGGGCGAGGTCGAGCGTCGAGCGGCCGCCCGCGTGCTTCTTCTCGAGCAGCGGGTCGGCCTCCAGCAGGTTCATCGGGAGCTGCAGCACGCGGAAGCGGTGCCCGTCGCCGCCGGCCTCGCGGGCGCAGGCCAGGAAGCGCTCGAGCGAGGTCGACTCCGGGTCGGCATCGGGCGCCCCGACCGTGTTGGACGAGACGCCGTACGCGCCGAGGCGGCCGGCGTCGACCAGCGCCTCGAGCGCTCGGAGGGCCGCCGTGACGCGGGCGTAGAACTCCTCGCGGCGCGACTCGACGCTGCCCCGGCTGCGCTCGTGCGCGTCCTTGAGGAAGTACTCGGGGTTGTGCAGCAGCAGCACGTCGAGGCTCCGCAACTGGAGGCGGTCGAGGCTGCGCTCGAGCTGGTCCTCGAGGAACTCGGGGTGCATGCAGTGCCAAAGGTCGTCGTCGTACTTGACGACCTCGGGGAACGGCCGCTCCTCGGCCTCGCGGGCCTGGGCCAGCTCGAAGTTGTCGCCCTGCAGGTAGCCGACCTTGGAGACGACGACGACCTCGTCGCGCGAGAGCGTCCCCTCGGCGACGAACTCCGCCAGCACCTCGCCGAAGAGGCGCTCGCTGCCGCCGTCCATGTAGTTGGTCGAGGTGTCGAGCAGGTTGACGCCCCGCTCGAGCGCGCGCGCCAGCGCCTGGTGGTGGGCCGCGGTCTCGTCTTCGACGCGGTAGCCGCCGAAGCCGAGGCGGCCCACCGTGAGGCCCGTCGCGCCCAGCGGGCCGAAGGCCGCCTCCGCGCAGCCCGCCTCGCGCAGGCGACGCGCGTAGCGGGCCGTGCCCTCCGCCGTCGCCAGGCCGGCCAGGCGACCGGCCTCGAGGCCCGCGCGTTCGCGCACGGGCGCCGGCGGGTCGGCAAGGGCCGCGGCGACCTCGGCGGGCTCGGTCACCGGGCGCCGGCAGGCGTAGTCGCGGCAGACGTAGAGCGCGGCGCGGCCCTCGACCAGTCCGCGGCCGGCCAGCAACGGCAGCGTCGCCGATTCGACGGGTTCTGGCGCCGGGCGGAGCCCGTCGCCAGTCCCATGGGGGCTACGTCGGACGACTTCGACCTCCTCCGCCCCCAAACCCCCGACGGGTTCTGGCGCCGGGCGGAGCCCGTCGCCAGTCCCATGGGGGCTACGTCGGACGACTTCCACCTCCTCCGCCCCCAAACCCCCGGCGGGTTCTGGCGCCGGGCGGAGCCCGTCGCCAGTCCCATGGGGGCTACGTCGGACGACTTCCACCTCCTCCGCCCCCAAACCCCCGGCGGGTTCTGCTGGTTCCGCGTGGGCGACGACCTTCGCGGGCAGGAAGTGGCGCGCGAGCTCGGCCTCGAGCGCCTCGCGGGCGGGATCGCCCGGCGCGCCGACGAGCGCCAGCTCGAGGGGCCCGTGCTGCAGGAAGTCGGCGACGATCAGCGACCGCGCGAAGGCCCGCGGCTGGCGCGAGACCGCGCGGCCCCACGCGCGCAGCGCGAGCGCCGCTTCTTCGCGCCACGCGGGCCTGTCGAAGTGGTGCGACAGCCGCAGGAGCAGCGAGGCGGCGCAGGCATTGGCGGACGGCGTCGCGCCGTCGTGGCCCTCGCGGTGGCGCACGATCAGCGCCTCGGCGTCGCGCGCGGTCTGCCAGAAGCCACCTTCGCCGCCGCCGAAGTCGAGGCGCATGCGCACCCCGAGTCGCAGTGCCTCGTGCAGGTGCTCCTCGCTGCCGCCGGCCTCGTAGAGGTCGACGAGCGCCTCGCCGAAGTACGCGTAGTCCTCGAGGAAGCCGGGGATGTGGGCGACTCCCGCGCGCCAGGCGCGCAACAGGCGGCCGTCCGCCGTCCCGAGCGCGTCGCGGACGAAGCGGGCGGCGGCCTCCGCTGCCGCCAGGTAGCGCGGCTCGCGCAACACGCGATGCCCCTCGGCCAGCGCGGAGATCGCGAGGCCGTTCCACGCGGTCAGCACCTTGTCGTCGAGGCCGGGCTGCACGCGGCGGTTGCGCGCGGCCAGCACCTGCGGCCTGGCGGCGTCGACCGACGCCTCGAGTTCCGCGAGCGGCAGGCCGAGCCGCTTCGCGGAGACCTCGGGCGACTGCAGCAGGTTGGGGATCGACTTCCCCTCCCAGTTCCCGGAGCGGGTGACGTCGTGGTACTCGCAGAAGCGGCGCGAGAGCTCGGCGTCGCCCAGCGCCGACTCGACCTCCTCCGGCGTCCAGACGTAGAAGCGGCCCTCCTCGCCCTCGGAGTCGGCGTCCGTCGCGGAGAAGAAACCGCCGCCCGGGCCCTGCATCTCGCGCAGCAGGTAGTCGAGCGTCTCGCGCGCGACCCGCGCGTGGCGCGGCTCGCCCGTCGCCTGGAACGCCTCGAGGTACGCGCGGGCCAGCAGCGCGTTGTCGTAGAGCATCTTCTCGAAGTGCGGGACCAGCCACTTCGCGTCGGTGGCGTAGCGGCAGAAGCCGCCGGCCACGTGGTCGAAGATCCCGCCGCGGTGCATCGCGTCGAGGGTTCCGACCGCCATCTCCAGCGCCTTCGCGTCGCCGCTGCGCGCGTGGGCCCGCAGCAGCAGGCGGATCGTCTCCGCGGGCGGGAACTTGGGCGCGCCGCCGAAGCCGCCCCAGCGCGCGTCGTACGCGCGGGCGAGCTGGCCCAGCGCCGTGCGCAGCGCCTCCTCGCCGACACCCGACCCGGGCGCCGGCCGCGCGTTCTCGCGCAGGTGCTCCACGAGCCGCGCGCCCTGCTCGACGAGCGCCTCGCGGTCCTGCTCCCAGGCCTGCGCGATCTGGCGCAGCAGGGACGGGAAGCCCGGGCGCCCGTGGCGGTCCTCGGGCGGGAAGTAGGTACCGGCGAAGAACGGCTCCTGCTCGGGCGTCAGGAAGACCGTCATCGGCCAGCCGCCCTGGCCGTGGTTCATCGCCAGCGTCGCCGCCATGTAGATGTCGTCGAGGTCGGGCCGCTCCTCGCGGTCGACCTTGACGTTGACGAAGTGGCGGTTCATCAGCTCGGCGGTCGCCTCGTCCTCGAAGCTCTCGTGGGCCATCACGTGGCACCAGTGGCAGGCCGAGTAGCCGATCGACAGCAGGATCGGCTTGCGCTCCGCGCGGGCGCGGGCGAGCGCCTCCTCGCCCCACGGGTACCAGTCGACGGGGTTGGTCGCGTGCTGCAGCAGGTAGGGGCTGGTGGCGTCGGCGAGGCGGTTGCGGCGGACGGGTTCGGGCGCGCTCATCCCGACGAGCTTAGGGTGAGACGGCCCCCCAGTCGATCTCGTAGAGGCGATCGCCGTCTTCGGCGACGTGGACGAGGACGAACGTGCGCGCGGCGTCCATCGCGGGCACCAGCCGCCCCAGCGTCGGGAAGGCCCCCGCGCGCACGACCACGTAGCGGGTGTCGGGGAACCGCTCGCGGAGCAGCCGGAGCGGCCGCGAGGCGTCGACGTCGCCGGGGTCGCCGCGGCGCCAGTGGTTGCGCACCTGGCGCTGCAGCGCGAGGTTGTAGGGCGGGCCGAACGCGGCGAGGCCGTTGACGAACGGGTAGCCCGTGCGCGCGGCCCACACCAGCAGGTCCGGGTTGGTCGGAGCCACCTCGAGCACGGGCGCCCGCGGGCGGCGCACGAGCTCGGCGTAGACCGGGGCCAGTCCCGGCGCCACCTCGCGCACCTTCTGTGGCGGCGACCAGGCCTCGGCGGCGGCGGCGGCCAGCAGCAGCGATCCGAGCAGGGCGCCGCGTCCAGGGGGCTGATCGGCCCGCAGTCGCGCCGTGGCAAGACCGGCCATCACCGCCAGCAGCATCAGGGCCAGCGCGCCGAAGCTGCACGGGTGCCGCATCTGCTCGAAGCCGGGCAGGAACGAGAGCAGCGCCCACGGGCCGGGGAACTCGAGGCCGGGCAGGATCACCCGCGGGCCGAAGGAGAGCGCGAAGAGGATGGCCGCGAGAGCGGCCCACAGCCGCACCCCGGGCACCCGCCGCCGCAGGCCCTCGATCGCCAGCAGCGGCGCCACCACGCCGGGGAAGGCGGCCTCGCCGCCGGTGCCCAGCAGCGCGCCCCACAGGTAGCCGGTGCTGGTCAGGTCGCGGGCGGGCTGGAAGGAGTACGTGACCGCTTCGGCCGCCGAGCGCTGCATCGGGATCAGCTCCGCGAGCGCGGCGAAGGCCCGCAGGTAGGGCCACGTGAGCACCAGCGCGATCGCCGCGGCCGCGGCGGCGTGGGCGAAGAAGCGCCGGTCGCCGAAGCGGCGCCAGTGCGCCGCGCCGAACAGCACGGCGAAGACGGCGAGGATCAGGGCGTAGTAGCCCGAGGACTGCGCGCTCAGCGAGAACGACACCCCGGCCAGCATGGCGTCGCGGGCGCGGGGCTTCTCCGCGAGGCGCGTGATCGCCAGCAGGAACAGCGCGATCCAGCCCGTCGAGATCAGGTTGAGGTGGGGCAGGTGCAGGGTCTGGTGCGAGTCGTGGGTCGCCATCAGGCCCGCCAGCGCGCCGGCCAGGCGGTCGCCCGTGCGGTCGTGGACCAGCTTGTGGAACGCCCAGCCCGAGAACGCCAGCGCGAACAGCGTGGCCAGGTTGAACAGCGGGATCGGATCGTCGATCAGCAGCCGCAGCGGCCAGACGAGGATGCCCGATCCCAGCGCGAAGTCGGCGTACAGCAGCGACCAGGGCGAGGGGTGGAAGACGTTCGCGTGGAAGAACGAGTCGCGGAGCAGGTGCCCGGTGGTCCAGTGGACCGCGAACATCTCCATCGCCGGGTCGGTCCCGGCCAGCGTCGCGCCGAAGAGATCGCGACCGAGCGGCCAGGTGAACGCGACGGCCAGCGCCAGGAAGCCGGCGGCGACTGCGAGTTCGACCGCGAAAGGAGCCACCCCCTCCCGCAACCGGCCAGCTCTCTCCACCGTGCCCCCACGAGGAGCGTCGATCCTACTAGAATCCGCGCTCCGCGCTTGGGGACGGAGGCGAAGGACCTTGGATCACGGACGGCGGACGTCGATGGCGGCGATGGCGGCGGGACTGCTGGCGGCGTGCGGCGGTAGCGGGGGCGACTCGCCCACCGGCCCGACCCAGCTCGTGGTCGAGGACATCACGATCGGCACCGGGGCCACCGCGGCCGTCGGCGACACGGTCACCGTGCACTACGTCGGCACGCTGCTCAACGGCACGCAGTTCGACAGCTCGTATCCCTCGGGACGGCCGTTCACCTTCCGCATCGGCGCCGGCCAGGTGATCCAGGGCTGGGAGCAGGGCGTGCCCGGCATGCGCGTCGGCGGCAAGCGGCGGCTGACGATCCCGCCGAGCCTCGGCTACGGCAGCCAGGCCAACGGCCCGATCCCTGCCAACTCGACGCTGCGCTTCGAGATCGAGCTGCTGTCGATCGCCGGCAAGTGATCCCCGACGCGCCGCGTCAGCGCTTCTGACGCACCGCGCGTGCTCGTGATGCCCTATCCTTCGCGGACCCCGCGATGGACGAGAATCCCCACGCCTCCCGCCACCAGACCGAACTGCTGCTGCACGGGCTGCGCGCCCTGTTCGGCGAGGTCGACGAGACGTTCCTCGCCGAACTGCGCCCGCGCCTCGACTGGATCGAGCTGGCCGGCGGCGAGACGCTGTTCCGCCAGGGCGAGCGCGCCGACGACATCTACTTCGTGATCAGCGGGCGCCTGCGCGCCCACGTCGCGGACGAAGAGGGCGAGCGCGTGCTCGGCGAGATCATGCGCGGCGAGACGATCGGCGAGATGGCGATCTTCACCGGCGAGCCGCGCTCGGCGTCGATCACCGCCGTGCGCGACAGCGTGCTCGTCAGGCTGTCGCGTCCCGCGTTCGAGGCGTTGCTCGGCTCCCACCCGCTGTTGTCGATCAACGTGACGCGGCTGATCATCGACCGCCTGAAGCGCTCCAGCCACCCGCGCAACGCGGCGCGGCGCCCGGTCAACCTGTGCCTGCTGCCGATCACGCCTGGCGCCGACGGCGAGGAACTCGGCCGCGCGCTGGTCGGGCGGCTGGGGCGCTACGGCCGCGCCGTGCTGCTGACCAGCGCCGGCGTCAACGCCCAGCACGGGCCGGACGTCGCGCAGGCCGACAAGTCGCGGCCCGACGACTACCGCCGGCTGACCCGCTGGCTCGACGAGGTCGAGGCCCAGCACGACTTCCTGGTCTTCGTCGCCGACCGCGAGGCCAGCGAGTGGTCGCGCCGCTCGCTGCGCCACTCGGACGAGGTGCTGCTGCTGTGCGAGGCGGGTGCGGAGCCCGCCGTGCACCCGATGGAGCGCGACTTCCTGGAGGGCCCGGGCCGGGTCGGCGGCGCGAGCCAGACGCTGGTGCTGCTCCACCCGCCGGGCACCACCTTCCCGCGCGGCACGAAGCGCTGGCTGGACCGCCGGCCCGTCGCCCGCCACTTCCACGTGCGCCCCCACCTCGAGCGCGACGTCGCGCGGCTCGGCCGCATCCTCTCGGGCCACGCGATCGGCCTCGTCTTCAGCGGCGGCGGCGCCCGCGGCTTCGCGCATCTCGGCGTGCTGCGCGCGCTGGAGGAGCACGGCGTCGCGATCGACTACGTCGGCGGCACCAGCATCGGCGGGGTGATGGCCGCGCTGTGCGGCTTCGACCAGCCGGCGATGCAGGCGATCCACAACGCCCGCCGCGCCTTCAAGGCCGACCCCACGAGCGACTACAACATCGTGCCGATGATCTCGTTCATCCGCGGCCGCAAGCTGAAGCGGATCATCGAGCAGGCGGTCGAGGAGGCGGTCGGTTCGCCGTGCGACCTCGAGGACTGCTGGAAGACGGTGTTCTGCATCGCCACCAACTTCTCGCGCTCGACGGAGATGGTGCTGACCCGCGGCGACCTGGCGCGCCAGGTGCGGGCCTCGGTCTCGATCCCCGCCGCGCTGCCGCCGGTGATCCACGACGGCGACCTGCTGGTCGACGGCGGCTGCTTCAACAACTTCCCCACCGACGTGATGGGCCGGCTCGGGGTCGGCAGGGTGATCGGAGTCGACCTGATCAAGGACGTGCGGCGGCGCCAGGAGATCGACGAGGTGCCCGGCAACTGGGACCTGCTGCGCGACAAGCTGCGCGGCCGCCGCCGCCGTTACCGGCTGCCGTCGCTGACCGCCGTGCTGCTGATGTCGACGATCCTGTACTCCAACTCGCGCCGCAAGCAGACGAAGCAGTACACCGACCTCTACTTCAACCCGGAGATGGGGCGGGTCGGCCTGCTCGAGTGGGGCCGCTTCGAGTCGATCGTCGAGCTCGGCTACCTCCACGCGAAGGAGGTGCTCGGCCGCATGACCGACGCGGAGCTCGCCCCCTACCGCGACTGAAGGCCGCTCACAGGTCGTCCTTCAGGAACGCCTCGCGGGCCGTGACCTTGGTCTCGACCAGGTCGGCGTTCGAGAGCCCGATCGCCAGCGCCACCTTGCGCACGAAGTACTCCTCGTGGCCCGCGAGCTCGGCGTCGGCATAGGCCAGGCGCCACAGGTTGAGCACGATCTCGCGGCGCTGCGGCATGTCGGCGTTGGCGCGGATCGCGTTGAGCAGCTCCGGCAGCGGCGTGCGTCCGACCTTGTCCTCGGCGACCCGCACCAGCATCAGCGCGGCGTCCCCGCGCAGGCCGAGGGCGCGCTCGAGGGCCGCCATCAGGGCCAGGTGCTCGTCCGTCTTCAGCTCGTGGTCGGCGCGGGCCACCTGCAGGAACAGCACGGCGGTGGCGAGCTGGACCGCCTCCGGGGAGAGGTCGACGGGCGGTGCCCCGACGAGGGCGCTGGCGAACGCCTGGCGCGCGGCCGCGCGCCGCCCCTCGAAGACGTCGGTGATCGCGGCGAGCAGGGCGCCCTCCAGCTCGTCCGGCACCAGGTGGTCGAGCATGTCCGCCTCCCCGACCGCGACCCTACGAAGTCTGCGCCCCCCGCGTCAACCTCAGATCCGCTCGGGGTCGCGCACCGTGCGCGCCTCGACGACCTCGCCCGTGTTGACGACGCCGCGGCGCTCGAACAGCAACACGTGGCACTCGGCGTCGGCGACCGGCCGGTGCTCGACGCCGCGCGGCACGACCAGCAGTTGCGAGGGCCCCAGCTCGGCGACGCCGTCGCGGAACTCGATGCGCAGGCGGCCGGAGAGGACCAGGAACAGCTCGTCTTCGGCCTCGTGGCGGTGCCACACGAACTCCCCGTGCAGCTTCGCCAGCTTGACGTCGTAGCCGTCGACCTCGGCGATCCGCTTCGGGGTCCAGGTCTCGGAGAACGAGGCGAGCTTGGCGCCGAGGTCGACGACGGGCGGGACCCCGTTCAACCGCGCGACTCGCGCCAGGCGGCGACGTTGCGCTCGATCTGCCGCGCGTGGTTCTCCACGTGGGCGGCGTAGGAGCGCAGCCAGTCGCACGCCGAGTACGGGCCCGACTCGGTGTGGCGGCCCGCGCGCGCCCACGCCGCGTCCGGCAGTCTTCGGGCGAGGGCCGCCGTGTGCGCGCGCACGGCGTCGACCACCGCGAGGGCGACCTCCGCCGGGTGCGCGTGGTAGTCGTGCTCGCGGGCCCACGCCTCCTGGTCGTAGCCGACGATCAGCGGCTCCTTCTCCGTGACCAGATACCGCAGGCGCAGCGCCGCGTTGGCCTCGGAGTCGGCGCAGTGCACGACCACCTCGTGGGCCGACCACGTGCCGGGCCCCGGCCGCCATTGGCGGGCCTCGGCGGGCACCACCTCCCAGGCCGCGCGCAGCCGCGCCGGCCCCTTCTCGTACTGGCGCAGCAGGGGCTCGCGTTCGGCCGCAGTCAGGACACCCGTGCTCATCGAACTCCTCCGGCTCGCCCCCGGGGAATCGTTCAGCGCTTCTTCGGCGCCTCGACGATGCGCAGCAGGTCGGAGAGCAGCGCATACGCGGTCTGGTCGACCCCGCCGCGGCCCTCGACGATCGCCACCTCGCGCATCAGGTCGGTCTCCAGCACCAGCACGCCGTCGACGTCGTCGAGCGCCAGCGGGTCGCCGGCCGGTACCGCTTCCGGCCCGACCGAGATGCGGACGCGGCCGGCCTCGCGGCGGGCGCGGGCGACCAGCCGCAGCCGCTCGCCGCGGGCGCGGGCCTCGCGGGCCTCGCGCTCCACGCCCGGCCCGATCCCGGCCCGCACGACGTCCGCGGGCTCCACGTCGGCGTCGAGCAGCGCGTTGGCCAGCGCGCAGGCCTTGACGGCGGCGTCCCAGCCGTCGACGTCGAGCGAGGGGTCGGCCTCGGCCACGCCCAGCTTCTGCGCGTCGGCCAGCGCCTCCTCGTAGCTGAGGCCGCGCGAGGCGTCGGAGAGGATGCGGGTGGTCGTCGAGTTGAGCAGGCCACGGAAGCCGTTGACCTTCGCGCCGCGCAGGCAGGTCTCGACCAGGTTGAAGATCGGGGCGCCGTCCATCACCACGCCCTCGTGCAGGAAGTGCACTTTCTTCGACCGGGCCAGCGCCATCAGCTTCTTGCGGGCGAACGCGACCGGGCCCTTGTTGGCCGTGATCACGTGGAGGCCGCGGCCCAGCGCCGCGCGGATGTGGGCCGTGGCCGGCTCTCCGCCACGCACGTCGAGCGTGGAGATCTCGATCACCACGTCGGCGGGCACCGACTTCACGAACTCGAGCGCCGAAGCCGGCGCCTTGCGCCCGCGGTGCAGCGGCTCGAGCGAGCGCCCGGCCTTGACCAGGTGCAGGGCCTTGCCGAGCGGCAGCCCCTTCGGGTCGATCGCGGTCCCGTGGCGACGGGTGGCGATGCCCGTGATCGTGACCGCCACCCCCGCGGCCTTCAACTCCTTGCCGTAGCGACCGGCGAGCTGCTCCGCGAAGTAGCGACCGACGTTGCCGAACCCGACCAGGGCCAGACGCAGCGGACGTGCCATAACGAGGCGGGATTGTAACCGCGGCGGCGTCTTTTTGCCCCCGGGCGGTTGCCGGGCCGGGAGCGGTCGGCTACTTTAGGGGGGTCCGTGCTCTCGCGGACCCGATGTGCGGGTGGCTTTCGCGCAGATCCTGCGGGAAGTCGCCCTAGGAGTGTGCATGACGTCATTGCCGTTCCGGCGCCCGAGCGCCGCGCTCCTCCTGCTCCTGCTGACCTCGTGCGGCGGGGGCGGTTCTTCTCCGGCCGCACCCAGCACTCCTCCGACGGGCAACACCACTCCGACCCCCACGCCGGCGCCGACCGCGACGCCGACTCCCACCCCGGGCGGCGGCACCGCGGCCGCGAGCTGCACCGCCCTCGGCTACGGCGTCTGGGACGCCCCCTGCTCGCGCAGCGGCGGTCAGTTCACGGAAGTCGTGATGTCCGCCATCAACCAGCTCCAGCGGGAGAAGCCGGGCCTGTTCGACACCACGCAGTTCGCGGGGGGCAACCCCGAGCAGTGGCGGGTGCTCGACGCGTCCGCCTACTACCAGGGCGTGATGGAGGTCCTCGGCCGCAACGGCTACTGCGCGAACCTGCTGGCCACCACGATCTCGGTCAAGACCTCCAACTCCTTCTCGGAGGACTTCGACGTGATGCTCAGCTCGGGCCACGTCCGGCGAGGCGAGGCGGCCTACCGCAACACCTGCCAGCCCGCCAACTTCCCCGCCAACCCGGTCGAGATGATCAACCGCGTCCGGGTCGGCTTCTTCGAGATCCGCTGCCCCGACGGGCGCACGCCGCCCCGCAACGGCGAGAACACGCTGCCGATCGGCTGCCTCGGCACCGTCACGGCGACGCCCAAGGACAGGGACGACCACGACGTGCCGGCCTCCGTCCACGGCCCCGACATCGAGTGGGAGCTGCTCCAGGACGGCTTCATCGCCGACATCGGCGACGACCCGGTCAGCAAGTTCAACATGTTCGTCTCGGCCCACAACCCCGGAAGCTTCGAGCTGTGCGCCACCGTGCAGACGATCCGCGGCTGCATGAGGGGCACGGTCATCGAGTAGGAGGAGATCATGGTTCTCGGCCTGTTCGGGGGAACCGACGTCGGGGACCTGATCGCGAAGAAGAAGTACGCGCGGGCCATCGAGGTCCTCGGCGAGCAGCTTCGCCGGGGCACCTCGGACCCGCGCGTCCGCAACCAGCTCGCGGACGTGCTGATCATGGCCGGCCGCGAGAAGGAAGCGGTGCCGGTGCTGATCGAGCTGGCGGACGAGTACGCCCGCGTCAACCAGGCCCCGCGCGCGATCGCGCTGCTCAAGAAGATCGAGCGCATCGACCCCGGCCGTCGCGACGTCGACCAGAAGCTGGCCTCGCTGATCCGCGACAAGAAGCCGAAGGCCAAGGCCCCGGCGGGCGGCGGCTGGCAGCCCTACGAGGAAGGCGGCCTGAGCACCGGCGGCTCGGTGTTCGACGCCTCCCACTTCGAGCCCTCGCCGTACACGGGCCAGGAGTCGGTCGCCGCGGCGAAGAAGGCGTCGTGGGAACCCGACATCGGGACCCGGAAGGAGGAGGCGCCCGGCGCGCCTGCGCCCCCCGACTTCCCTGCGATCCAGCTCCCGCCCGAGCCCGACGAGCCGCCGATGTTCTCGCAGGAGATGTTCCGCGGCCAGGTGCTCGACGTGATCCAGCAGGTGCTGCAGTCGCCTGCCGTGCCACCCCCGGCGCCACTCGCGACCGCGCCGGCCGTGACGGCCGAAGGCGAAGAGCCGCTGATCGAGGTCGAGCCGGAGCCGGAACTCGTGACGAGCCCGCTGTTCGGCGACATGTCGGAGGACGAGCTGATCGCGTTCATGCGCGGCCTGCGGCTGCTGAGCTTCGAGCCCGGCGACGTGATCCTGACCGAGGGCCACCCGGGCGACTCGCTGTTCGTGGTCTCGAGCGGCCTGGTCAAGGCCTTCGTCAAGGACCAGGGAGCCACCGGCCAGCGCCTCGCCCGCACGATGAAGGACGGCGACTTCTTCGGCGAGATCTCGATCCTGTCGGGCAAGCCGCGCACCGCGACGGTCACCGCGGCGACCCGCGTCGAGCTGCTGGAGATGGACCGCCCGACGCTCGACGAGATGCTGAAGCAGTACCCGCGCATCATGCAGGTCCTGCAGGACTTCTACGTCGCCCGCGCGACGGCCTGAAGCGGGGCCTCTCGCGAGGCGAATCGAAGGGGACTGCCATGATCCGGGATACGCTCCGCCGTCTCCGGCGACGCTTCGGCCGTGATCAGGAGCGCGAGGCGGAGAACATGGCTCGCGCCTACGTCGCCGAGCACCCGCGACTCGCTGAAGTCCTGGCCCACGCGGATCGGGTGTCGGGTTCGACCGGCGTCCAGCTCGCGGACTCGGTGTTCCTCCACAAGGCCGTGCTGCGGCTGCGCCCGACCACGGTCCTCGAATGCGGCACCGGGCGGTCGACCTTCGTACTGGCTCAGGCCATGGCCGAAGCGGCGCAGCCGGGGACCCGTCCGCGCCTGGTGTCGATGGAACACGACCGGGCGTGGTTCGAGGCGGCGCTTCGTGCGTTCCCGAAGGACGAGTTCCCGTTCGTCGAGATCGTCCACTCGCCCCAGGCGCTCCACGGGTACTCGTTCGTTCGCGGCACGGTGTACAGCAGCGTGCCGACGGCGCCCTATGACCTGGTCTTCGTCGACGGCCCGGGGCAAGAAATGAGCAGCGTGCATCCGCACACGATGTGCAATCTCGATTTCATCCGCCTCGTGGAGCAATCCGACAGGCCCGTGCGGGCGATCATCGACAACCGAAAGCACACGGTGCTCGCATACACGGTGATCCTTGGCCGCGCCAAGGTGCGCTTCTTCCCCGGCGGCCGAGGGCAGGGGAGCCTCGGCATCGTGGCACCGGTAACCCGCAAGGACCTCCTGCTGGCGGACAAGATGGCCATGCGCAAGACGCTGTTTCCGGAGTTCGTGCGCATCGGAGGCGACACGCCGCTGGCCTTCCTGGAAGGCTGACGTTCGTCAGGAAGCTGGGGCCTCGACCGGCGCCCGGCGGCGTGGTCAGCGCGCGGGCGGGGACGGGGGCGCGGGGCAGGCGGACACCCCGCGCTCCGCGCGGCGGGCCTCCAGCGCCTGCCCGATGCGGGCGAGCTGCTCCGCGCCCAGGTGCCGCTGCAACGTCTCGTAGAAGGCGCGCTCCTCGTAGCGGACGTGGTCGTCGAGCAGCGGGCCGAGTTCGGCGCACACCGGCCGGAGGTCGTCGCCGCGAACGAGCGCCGTGGCGAGCGACGCGGCCAGGGCCTCCATCTCGCGGTGCTCGTCCGCGATCCGCCGCACGCCCTCGGGGTCGAAGCCGCGCGCCGCGGGCAGCAGCTCCTGCTCCTCGTCGGCGAAGTGGCCGCGCATCTCCGCCTCCCAGGTCGCGAGGAACGCGCGGGCCGCGGCGACGACGGCCGGGTCGCCCGCGGGCCGCTGCGCGGCGCGCTTGAGGTCGAGGGCGCGGACCAGCACGCCATGGTGCTCGCGGGAGAGGGCGACGAGGGCGGGATCGCGGCGCAGGCCGCGGGTGCCGGGAGCCAGCGCGGGCACGACCCGCGGCGGGCGTTCGCTCACGCCGGGGGCTGGCCGCGCAGCTGCGCAGCCTCGGCGCTCTGCGCGCGCTCGCGGGCGAACGCTTCCAGCACCTCGCGCATGCGCGGGTGGCTCGCGGTACACGCCTCGAGCGCCTCGCGGGTCAGCTCCAGCAGCTCGCCCCGGGTCGAGGCGATCACGGTCGCGCGCCGCGGGCCACCCGAGAGCGCGGCCATCTCGCCGAAGAAGGCGCCGTCGCGCAGCACCGCCAGGCGCGCGTCGTGGCCGCGCGGGGTGCGCACGAACACCTTGACCACGCCGGTGGCGAGGATGAACAGGCTGCCGCCGGGCTCGCCTTCGCTGATCAGGATCTCGCCCGGCTCGATCGGCACCAGCCGGAGCTGCTGGACGAGCGCCAGCAGCTCTTCTTCGGTGAAGCCCTCGAACAGCGGGCTGCCGCGCAGGCCGCTGTCGTAGGAGCGGGCGGCCGCCGGCGCCGCCTGCGCGCCCAGCGTCGGCGTGCGCTGCACCTGGTCGCGCACGACGTCGACGAGCCAGTCGGCGAAGCTCGCCTCGGTGCGCGGGCCGCGCGCGGGCGCGGGGGCGACGGGTGGCGGCGGGGCGGGCACGGGCGGGGCCGGCTCGGCGGCGGCGGTCGCCCGCGGCCGCTTGAGCGGCGCGAGGTTGACCTCCTCGACGTAGCGCCGCTGCAGTCCCTCGATCTTCTTGAGGATCGCGATCGCCTTCTCGGGGAACCCGCCGCGCACGAGCTCGTCGGCGAGGCCCACCAGCACCGCGACCGCGTCCTCCTCCTTGCCCGCTCGCAGCAGCGCGTCGGCCAGCCGCAACTGCATCTTGGGGTCCCACTGGCTGGCGCCGAAGTGGGCGAGCAGCACCTCGGTGGCACGCCGCCGGGTGTTCTCCGCGTCGAGCGCGACCGCGCGCACCGCGGCGTTGGCGGGCGAACTGGCGCGCGCGATGTAGGCCGCCTCCAGCCGGTCGCGCACCCGCGGGTGCACGGCGGCCATCGCGTCGAGCGTGGGCTTCGACAGCTCGAGGCACTCGACCCAGTCGGCGGCGACGACGGTCGCGGAACGCGGGCGGCCGGAGAGCGCGGAGACCTCGCCGAACCAGTCGCCCTCGAGGAGGCGCGCGACCTCGACGTTGCGGCCGACCGGGTTGCGCACGTAGACCCGCAGCTCGCCGGTCGTGAGCAGGAACAGGCTGTTGCCCGGCGCGCCCTCGCTGACCAGCACGTCGCCCGGGTCCCACGTGCGCAGCGTCAGGCCTTCGACGACGGCCATCAGCTCGTCCTGCTTGAGGTCGCCGAACAGGGGCGTGGCCAGCAGGCGCCGGCTCATCTCCAGGTAGTGGCGAGCGTCGACACGAACGGGGTGCGCCTCTTCGTCGAGCGCGTCGATCTCGGGCTCGACGGGTTTCGCGACCGGTTCGCCGGGCCGCTTCAGCACGTCCTGGACGAGGTCGAGGAGCTGGTCGTGGAACTCCGCCTCGTCGAGGCCCTCCGAGCCCTCGGGCTCGGGCAGCAGCTCGATCAGCGACTCGGGAGGCGCTTCGTCTTCGGCCTCCGGCTCCACTTCCGGGGAGGGCTCGACTTCTGCCGCCACCGGCGCCGCGGCGTCCACCGGTTGCGCTTGCTCCACCTGCAGCGCCGGCGCCGCGGGCTCGGGCGCTGCCGCGGCAATCGGCTCAGGCTCCACCGTGGGCTCGGCGGCAGGCTCGGTCTCGGGCTCGGTCTCGGGCTCGGTGTCGACCTCGGGCTCGGCTTCCGGCTCCGGCTCGATGCGCGGCTCCTCATCGCCCTCGCGGCTCAGGAACCCGCGCAGCGCGCCCTTGAAGCGATCGACGCCGGACTCCTCGGCGTCGGGGCTCGCGGCTTCGGGCGCGGGCGCGTCCGCGGCGGCCAGCGCGGGCTCGGGTGCTTCGGCCGGGACCGGCTCGGGTGCGGAGGGCGCCGCGGGCTCCGCGGGCTTCTCGTCGTCGACGAGCGACGACAGGAAGCGGCGGAACACGGAGCGCAGGCGACCGCCCGCGGGCTTCGCCGGCTCGGCCGGCGCCTCCGGCTCCGGCACCGGCTCGGCCTCGGGTTCGGGCTCAGGCACGGGCTCGGCCTCGGGTTCCTCGGCCCGAGCTTCGGCGGCCTGCTGCGCGGGCGACGGCGGGACCTCGGCCGCGGCTGGCGCAGGTGGCGTGGGCACCGGAACCGCGGCCGCCTCGTCGGGCGGCAGCGGCCCGCCGATCTCGGGCGGCAGCGCCGTGAAGTCGGGCACTGCCATCCGCGACAGCGTCTCGTCGCCGGGCGCCTCGCCGATCTCCTCGATCCCGAACAGGGGCGCCGGGGCGGGTCGCGGCGTCGGGGTCGGCGTCGAGCTGCCCGCAGCCGACTGGCGCGCCTGCTCCTCGACCAGCGCGGCCATCCGCTCCGCGACGTCGGCGCGCCCCGGGTCGACCTTCTCGACGCGCTTGAGGATCGCGATCGCCTTGGCGACGAAGCCGTCGCGGCGCAGCTCGTCGACCAGCGCCAGCAGGATCGGGCATGCCTCGTTCGGGCGGCCCGCCTGGATCAGCAGGTCCGCGAGCTGGAGGCGCACCTTCTCCGAGGGCGCCTTGCCCTCGAGCTGCTCGCGCAGCGTCTCGATCGCCTTCGCCCGCCGCTTGCGGGCGAGGATCTCGGAGACGTTCGACTCGATCGGCGAGTTGAGCCAGTCGATCGGCGGCATCGTGGTAACCCGTTGAAGGTGAGCGGCCGAGGCGAGGCTATGCGCCACGCGGCCGGGGGTCAACCGGCCAAACTTGACTTTTTAGTCCAGATTGCCGATTCTTGGGTCTGCGCCCTCCCCGAGCGCGGCATCGGAAGGACTTCCCGCCCGCCATGAGCACCGATCAGCTTCACGAACTGGCGTCCCGCGAGTACCAGGCCGGGTTCGTCACCGACATCGACTCCGAGACGGTCCCGCCGGGCCTCTCCGAAGACGTGATCCGCCTGATCTCGTCGAAGAAGGGCGAGCCCGAGTGGATGCTCGAGTGGCGGCTGTCGGCCTACCGGCACTGGCTCCAGATGAAGGAGCCGGCCTGGCCCAACGTCCACTACCCGAAGATCGACTACCAGGCGATCTCGTACTACGCGGCGCCGAAGTCGAGCAAGGACGCGCCGAAGAGCCTCGACGAGGTCGACCCCAAGCTGCTCGAGACCTACGAGAAGCTGGGCATCCCGCTGCGCGAGCGCGAGAAGCTGGCCGGCATCGCGGTCGACGCGGTGTTCGACTCGGTCTCGGTCGCCACGACCTTCAAGGACAAGCTGAAGGAGGTCGGCGTCATCTTCTGCTCGTTCTCCGAGGCGGTGAAGGAGCACCCAGACCTGGTGCGCAAGTACCTGGGCACCGTGGTGCCGGTCTCGGACAACTTCTTCGCGGCGCTCAACTCGGCGGTCTTCACCGACGGCTCGTTCTGCTACGTGCCGAAGGGCGTGCGCTGCCCGATGGAGCTCTCGACCTACTTCCGCATCAACGCCGCCAACACCGGCCAGTTCGAGCGCACGCTGATCGTCGCGGAGGAGGGCGCCTACGTCTCCTACCTCGAGGGCTGCACGGCGCCGATGCGCGACGAGAACCAGCTCCACGCCGCCGTGGTCGAGCTGGTCGCCCTCGACGACGCCCAGATCAAGTACTCGACGGTGCAGAACTGGTACCCCGGCGACAAGGACGGCAAGGGCGGCATCTACAACTTCGTGACCAAGCGCGGCAAGTGCTTCGCGCGGGCCAAGATCTCGTGGACCCAGGTCGAGACCGGCTCGGCCATCACCTGGAAGTACCCGAGCTGCATCCTGCAGGGCGACGACTCGGTCGGCGAGTTCTACTCGGTGGCGCTCACCGCCAACCGCCAGCAGGCCGACACCGGCACCAAGATGATCCACGTCGGCAAGAACACGAAGAGCACGATCGTGTCGAAGGGCATCTCGGCGGGCCACGGCCAGAACACCTACCGCGGCCTGGTCCGCATCGGCAAGGGCGCGTCCGGCGCGCGCAACTACTCGCAGTGCGACTCGCTGCTGCTCGGCGACAAGTGCGGCGCCCACACCTTCCCCTACATCGACGTCCAGAACTCGACCGCGCGCATGGAGCACGAGGCGTCGACGTCGAAGATCGGGGAGGACCAGATCTTCTACTTCCAGCAGCGGGGCATCTCCGCCGAGGAAGCCGTCAACATGATCGTCAACGGCTTCTGCAAGGAAGTGTTCAAGGAGCTGCCGATGGAGTTCGCGGTGGAGGCCCAGAAGCTGCTGGGCGTCTCCCTCGAGGGCTCGGTCGGCTAGCGGCAACAGGAATCGAAGAGAGATGACGATGCTGGAAGTGCGCGATCTCCACGCGAACGTGCAGGGCCGCGAGATCCTCAAGGGCCTGACCCTGACCGTGAACCCCGGCGAGGTGCACGCGATCATGGGCCCCAACGGCTCGGGCAAGTCGACGCTCGCCCACGTGCTGGCCGGCCGCCCCGGCTACGAGGTCACGCAAGGGCAGGTGATCTACCAGGGCAGGGACCTGCTCACGCTGTCGCCCGAAGAGCGGGCCCGCGAGGGCGTGTTCCTGGCCTTCCAGTACCCGATCGAGGTGCCGGGCGTCAGCAACGTCTACTTCCTGAAGGCCGCCGCCAACGCGATCCGCAAGCACCGCGGGCTGCCCGAGCTGGACGCCATGGACTTCCTCGCGCTGTGCAAGGAGAAGGCGGCGCTCGTCGAGCTGCCCGAGGAGCTGACCCGGCGCGCGGTCAACGAGGGCTTCTCCGGCGGCGAGAAGAAGCGCAACGAGATCTTCCAGATGGCCGTGCTCGACCCGGCCCTCGCGGTGCTCGACGAGACCGACTCCGGGCTCGACATCGACGCCCTGCGGATCGTCGCCAGCGGCGTCAACAAGCTGCGCTCGCCGCAGCGGGCGATGATCCTGGTCACCCACTACCAGCGCCTGCTCGACTACATCGTGCCCGACTTCGTCCACGTCCTGGCCGACGGCCGCATCGTCACTTCCGGCGGCAAGGAGCTGGCCCAGGAGCTGGAGGCCAAGGGTTACGCGTGGCTCGAGAAGGAGCCGGCGCCGGCGGCCTCGCGATGAGCACGGTGGAACCGGCCGCGCCGGACGCGACCACCCCGGCTCCGGCCCCCGCGGCCGCGCCGAGCGCTGTCGAGGTGCGCGAGACCCAGCGCGAGGCTTCACGGCGCGACGAAATCGCACCCTGGCTCGTGGCGCTCGAGGCGCTGCGCCGAAAGGGAGAGCCGGAGTGGCTGGCCGCGCAGCGCGACGACGCCACGGCCCGCTTCGCGCGCCTCGGCTTCCCCACCACCCGCGACGAGGCCTGGCGCCAGACCAGCGTCGCGGCGCTGGCGCGCACCCGCTTCGACAACGCGACCCGCGGCGCGCTCGACGACGCGCTCGAATCGATGCCCGCGTTCCGCTTCGGCGGAGCGTTCGCCGGCCGCGAGGCGGTGTTCGTCAACGGCCGCTTCATGCCCGAGCTCTCCAGCCTCGGCAAGCTGGCCCGGGTGCGGGTGCGACCGCTGCGCCAGGTGCTCGCGGACGACCCCGACGCGCTGTGCGGCCTGATCGGCGCGGCGGCCGACGACGACAAGCACCCGTTCCTGGCCCTGAACCTCGCCGCCTTCCAGGACGGCGCGGTGGTCGAGGTGCCCGAGCGATACACGGTCCACGGCCCGATCCACCTGCTCTTCATCAGCACCGGCGGCGCGGCCAGCCATCCGCGGGTGCTGATCGGCCTCAACCGCAACTCCCAGGCGACGGTCGTCGAGAGCTACGTCAGCCCGCGCGGCGCCCACTCGTTCTGCAACGCGGCCACCGAGGTGCTGCTCGGCGACGGCGCCGTGCTCGACCACGTGCGGCTGCAGGCGGAGTCGGAGAAGGCCTACCACGTCGCCACCACCGCGACCCGGGTCAGCCGCAGCGCCACCTACCGCAGCCACGCGCTGACGCTGGGTGCGGCTCTCTCCCGCCACGACCTCGGCGTGCGGCTCGAGGGCGAAGGCGCCGACGTCGAACTGCACGGCCTGTTCGTCTCCGACGACGCCCAGCTCCACGACACCCACTCGAAGCTCGACCACGTCGCCCCGCACGGCACCTCGCGCGAGGTCTACAAGGGCGTGCTCGGCGGCCGCGCTCGCGGCGTCAAGAACGGGCTGATCGTGGTGCGCCCCGGCGCCCAGAAGACCGACGCCCAGCAACAGAGCCGCAACCTGCTGCTCTCGCGCGAGGCGCTGGTCCACGCCACGCCGCAGCTCCTGATCCACGCCGACGACGTCAAGTGCAAGCACGGCGCGACCACGGGCCAGATCGAGGACGCGCCGCTGTTCTACCTGCGGTCGCGCGGCCTCGACGAGGAGGCGGCCCGCGCGCTGCTGGTGTGGGCGTTCGCGGCCGACGTGGTGTCGAAGCTGAAGGTGGCGCCGGTCCGCGAGTCGGTCGAGCGCTTCCTGCGCGAGCGGCTGCCGGCGGCCGGCGCGGTGCCCGGGACCCGCGCGTGAGCGCCACGGCGCAGAGCCCGGTCGCGGCCGGCCCGCTCGACGTCGCGGCGCTGCGCGCCGAGTTCCCGGTGCTGCGCCAGCAGGTCCACGGCAAGCCGCTCGTGTTCCTCGACAGCGCCGCCTCGTCGCAGAAGCCGCAGGTCGTGATCGACGCGGAGCGCCGGTGCTACGAGGAGTACTACGCCAACATCCACCGCGGCGTGCACAAGCTCTCGCAGCTCTCGACCGAGGCCTACGAGGGGGCCCGCGAGGACGTGCGCCGTTTCCTGGGTGCCGCGTCGACGAAAGAGGTGGTCTTCACCCGGGGCACCACCGAGAGCGTGAACCTGGTCGCCCAGACCTGGGGCCGCAGGCACGTCGGCCCGGGCGACGAGGTGCTGATCACCGCCCTCGAGCACCACTCGAACATCGTGCCGTGGCAGATGCTGTGCGAGGAGCGCCACGCGAAGCTGAAGGTGGCGCCGATCGACGACCGCGGCGCCGTCCTGCTCGACCAGTTCGAGAAGCAGCTCTCGGTGCGCACCAAGCTGTGCGCCTTCGCCCACGTCTCCAACGCGCTCGGCACGGTCAACCCCGTGAAGCAGATGACGGCGATGGCGAAGAAGCGCGGAGCGGTCGTGCTGGTCGACGGCGCCCAGGCGCTGCCGCGGCTCCCCGTCGACGTGCAGGACCTCGGCTGCGACTTCTACGCCTTCTCCGGCCACAAGGCCTACGGCCCGTCGGGCATCGGCGTGCTGTGGGGCCGCCGCGAGCTGCTGGAGGCGATGCCGCCGTGGCAGGGCGGCGGCGACATGATCCTGTCGGTCACCTTCGGCAAGACGCTCTACAACGAGCTGCCGTACAAGTTCGAGGCCGGCACCCCCAACATCGCCGGCGGCATCGGCCTCGGCGCCGCGATCCGCTGGCTGGAGTCGAAGGGCATGCAGCGCATCCTGGCCCACGAGGACGCGGTGCTGCGCCACGGCACCGAGGCGCTGCTGCAGGTGCCCGGGCTGACCCTCGTCGGCACCGCGCCCGAGAAGGCCGGCGTGCTGTCGTTCGTGCTCGAGGGCATCCACCCCCACGACATCGGCCAGGTGCTGGACAGCGAAGGCGTCGCGATCCGCACCGGCCACCACTGCGCGCAGCCGGTGATGGACCGCTACGGCATTCCCGCTACCGCCCGCGCCTCGCTCGGCGTGTACAACACCACGGAGGACCTCGACGCGCTGGTCCGCGCGCTGCACAAGGTCCGGGAGATGTTCGGCTGATGTCCGACCTGCGCGAGCTGTACCAGGAGGTCATCCTGGACCACACGAAGAAGCCGCGCAACAAGCGGCCGATGCCCGATGCCACCGGCCACAGCGACGGCATGAACCCGCTGTGCGGCGACAAGGCGACGGTGTACGTGAAGGTCGAGGACGGGCGCGTCGTCGACGTCTCGTTCGAGGGCCAGGGCTGCTCGATCTCGACCGCCTCGGCCTCGATGATGACCGAGGCGGTGCGCGGCAAGACGCCCGCCGAGGTCGACGCGCTGTTCGAGCGCTTCCACGCCCTCGTCACAGCCCCGCCCGACCAGGCGGGCCGCGACGCCGCTCCCGAGCTCGGCAAGCTGGCCGTGTTCGCGGGCGTGTGCGAGTTCCCCGTGCGCGTGAAGTGCGCGTCGCTCGCGTGGCACACGCTGAAGGCCGCGCTCGCCGGCAACGGCACGCCGGTCAGCACCGAGTAGGAGCCCCATCATGATGAGACAGGCCAAGACGCTGTCCCGCGACATCGAGGCGACGGCGATCCCCTACGGCGACAAGATCCCGCTCAAGGCGGGCGCGATGGTCTACATCACCCAGGCCCTCGGTGGCACCTGGACCGCGATGACCGACCACGGCTACATGGTGCGCATCGAGGCCACCGACGCCGACGCCATCGGCGAGAAGGCCGACCAGGGCCCGAGCCCCGAGGACCTCGCCAGCAAGCCGCTCGACCAGCTCTGCTGGGACCAGCTCAAGACCTGCTTCGACCCCGAGATCCCGGTCAACATCGTCGACCTCGGCCTCGTCTACGAGTGCGTGATCAGCGACCGGCCCGAGGGCGGCAAGAAGGTGGCGATCCGCTTCACGCTGACCGCCCCCGGCTGCGGCATGGGCGACTACCTGAAGGCCGACATCGAGCGCAAGATCGCGAGCATCCCCGGCGTCGACGAGTTCGACGTGCAGCTCGCCTTCGAGCCCCAGTGGAACCAGGCCATGATGAGCGACGCCGCGCGGCTGCAGCTCGGCCTGATGTGAGGGGCGCGAGGCCCGCCGCTTGAAGCTCTCGTCCCAGGAGGAGTACGGCCTGCGCTGCCTGCTCCAGCTCGCCCGCGCGGGCGACGCCGCCAGCCTGACCATCGCGGAGCTGAGCAAGCGCGAGGGCCTGTCGGCCCCCAACGTCGCCAAGATGCTGCGCCTGCTGCGCCGCTCCGGCTTCGTGCGTGCCACCCGCGGCCAGCAGGGCGGCTACGCCCTCGCCCGCCCCGCGGCGACGATCAGCGTCGGCGAAGCCCTCTCCGCCCTCGGCGGCCGCATCTTCGACGAAGGCTTCTGCGACCGCCACGCGGGCGCCGAAGCCTCCTGCGCCCACCTCGACGGCTGCTCGATCAAGCCCGTCCTGCAGCGCCTCCAGGAAGTCGTCGACTCGGTCCTCGGCCACATGACCCTGTCCGAGCTGCTGAGCCCGCAGGCCCCCCTGATCCGTCTCCAGTCCCGAAGACCGGCCTGAAACGTCCGGCCCTCAGCACCACTTGAAGAAGGGCACGATCGGGCCGCGCCGGGCACCGAGCCAGAACCCGCAGTCGACTTCCATCGACGCCACCTTCGCGTCTCGCAACTCGATCTCGGAGTGACCGGCGGCGTCCGCCAGGGCGCGAGCGAGACGCCCGAGCATCACGGCGCGGGACCGGACGTTGGCTCGGGCCTTCTTCCAGTCCTGGCCGATGGCGTGCTCGGCGAAGAAGAACGTCCTCGTGTAGTGCCCGATCCACCAGCCCCGGGCGTCGTCTCCGATAGGGAACGCCTGCTTGCTGCCCGGCTTCTTGCCGACGCCTCTGCCGACCATCGGTAGCACGTCGGCCTCGAAGCGCGCCTTCATGCGCTGGGTCTCGACGCTCGGGTCAATCGTGATCGTACCCATATCACCCTCCACGGTGGTCCTGTCCACAAGAACGGCAGCCCGGCGCGATACGAACGACGGTCAATGCCAGAGCGCCTTGGCGAAACCGCGGGCGTCCCTAACGGACCGCCGGCCCGGCACCGCGGCAAGAGCGCCCCGAAGAAGACTCGCGAGCCACTCCGGTGTGCGGCTGGCGTCCAGGCGTGCGGGAGAGCCCTGGCGGACCGTGCGCAGCGTGATCTCCTCGGTAGCCCCCTGGAATGGATGGCTCCCTGCAATCGCCTCGTAGATCACGACCGCCAGCGCCCAGACGTCCCACTCGGGCGAAGGCGCCACGCCCTCCCAGGCTTCCGGCGGAAGGTAGCGGGGAGTGCCTGCGACACAACCTTCCTGGTCCGCAGACAGCTCCATGAGGTGCGCGAGGCCGAAATCCAGGAGCTTGGGCGGGCCGGCAACCTGGAATCCGACATTCCCCGGCTTGATGTCACGGTGGAGCAGGCCCTCATCGTGGAGGTCGGCGAGCGTCGTGGCCAGGGCGCGGCCGAGGCTGAGGCTGGCTTCCAGACCCAGCGGGCCCCGCGTCAGGCGGTCCGCGAGCGTCTCGCCCGCGAGGTACTCCACGACCAAGAACGGCACGCCCTTCCAGGTTTCTGCCCCGAACAGGGTCGCCACGCCGGGGTGGTTGATCGACGCCATCACGCGCGCCTCGGATCGCAGCCGTGCCGCCAGTGCCGGGGACGATCGCGGGAGCGTCTTCAGGGCCACGGTGCGCCCGAGAGTCGTGTCTTCTGCCTCGTAGACGACGCCCATGCCACCCTGACCGACGCGCCGAACCAGCCGGAACTTGCCCAGCGCGATGCGCGGCAAGGCCGCCTGCCGACTTCGATCGGCGCCGCACTCGCAGCGCGGTTCGGAGTGAGCGCGAACTCGCGTGCAGGCGTCGCATTCCAGACCCGGCTCGTCGTCCCACTCCCCGCCCTCGGCGGCGCCCGGCTGCGGCACGCGAGCGATCGCGATTCCCGCAGCGGACGCGAGACTGTGAGCGAGTTCCTGCGCTCCGCGGTCCCAAGGCTCCTCGGACACGCGTTCGCCGAGGGCCAGGATGGCCGCCGGCTGTCCCGTGCTGCCCATCACGGGAACGACCAAGGTCACGCCGAGGTCGCTGCTCCATGCACGGTCGTCGTCAGGGAGCAAGGCCAGGAGGCGCGGTGTGATCTCCAGCGGGCGCGGGTCGGCGTCGAGCATCGCCACGATCGCGCTGCTCGCACTGAGTGGCCGGCAGGCGGAATCGCCCCCAGCGAACGTGCCGCTCGAGTTCCTCGTCAGAACGCGAACCTGGGTCGCCCCCAACGACATCCTCACCTCGCCTGTGAGGGCCGCCGCGACGTCGCGCTGACCCCGGGCCGCGCTCAGCGCGGTCAGCAGGCGTTGCAGCCCCGCGCCGCGGTCTCCATCGCCACGCGAGAACAGCCGATCGAGCCCGGCCTGGATCGGCCTGCGAAGCACCCGCAGGACTGTCGAGAGCGCGAGGGCCGCCAGCAGGCCCTTGCCCGGCCCCGCTCCGAGCAACTCGGCGAGCGGTCGATGGCGCTCGGCGAACAGGTATAGGGCCAACAGCAGGGCTGGCAGGAACACCAGCAAGTGAAGCGTCGTGCGGGCCAGTGCATGAGAGAGCGCACGCCGCGCCAGGAGGCGGAGGCCGAGGACGCGGCCCGCCGCTACGGCTGCAGCGGTCGTCACGGGCAGCGACAGGAGGCCTCCATAGACGATGGTGTCCGTGGCGGCCTCGTACCGATCGACCCAGCGCTCCGCACCCGGCACCAGGACCGAAACCAGCGTCAGGAGTACGAGCGGCGCTAGGCCGACGAAGACGGCCACGACGAAGCCGGCCACCCGACGCCCCTCGTCGCCGCTGGCAAGCCGCGCCTTGCGCAGGGCCAGACGAGCTCCGAGGGCCATGACCGAGAACTGCGCGGCCCAGAACAAGCGACCGCGGCCGTCACCGCCGTCGCGGCCGACGACGATCAGCGCCTCACCCAGCGGGCTACCCGAGGCCAGCACTGCAACCGGGGTCACCAGGAAGAGGAACAGACCCAGGGCCGCTGCCGCCTTCTCCAACCGGACCAGCCCAACCTGTGCCGGCAGGTGGGCTGGCGCGGCGGGGAATCGCAGCAGGAGCGCGAGGAAGGTCGCCGCGAGGAATGCGTCGGGCTGCAGGCCCGCAAGGAGCGATACGCCGCTGGCCGCGCCCGAAGTGGCGGCGGCGATCGGCCTCGTGGCGAACGTCGCCGCCACGACGACGTAGAAGACGCCGAGACGGATCGCGCGAGGGTCGCGGTCTCCGGAGTAGAGGAGCGCGGCACCGGAAAAGCCGAAAACCAGGAGTGGTCCGATGAGTCCGAAGTCCGAGTTCGCGATCGCCAGCCCGAGCCCTGACAAAGCGCGCGTCGCAGCGAGTAGGCAGAGCAGGCGGAACCCGAGGGACAACGGGTCCGAGACCGAGGCGCTCGCCACCCTGGCTCGCGCCCGGACGTTTTCGGCAACCGCCTCGAGTACGGTCGCGGTTCGCGACGGCAGCGCGACTCCGCGGTAGGCATCGCGCCAGTCCAGCGGTGCGCCATCGGCCGCCGCCGCGGCGAGCCGCACGAGCGCGCCCTCAGGCTCCATCGCCCATCGCCTTCGCAAGCTTGGCGAGCGCGCGCGCCACGACCATCCGGGCCGAGTCCGAAGAGGGCTTGCCCAGTGCCAGCGCGATCTGCTCGTAGCTGTATCCCATCTCGACCCGGGCGACGACCGCCTGCTGCTCGGGAGCCGGCAACTCGGCCAGGGCGGCCTGGTAGCGGCCCCGAAGTTCGGCGTCGGCGAAGAGGGAGTCCGGCCCTGGCTCCCGGCTCGCCATCTCGTCGCCGATCTCGTCGACAGGCGGCCGGCGCGCGGCCCGACGGACGTGGTCGCGAACCCGGTTGACGACGGCCGTGCGGAGGTACGCCCCCAGCGCGCCGCGTCGGCGCGCGTCGAAGCGATCGAGATTCCGGACGGCCCCGATCAGCGTCTCCTGGACGATGTCTGCGGTGTCGCCCAGCGCGCGCGCCCACCCCGGCAGCCGCCCGCGGGCGAACCGGAGCAGCCCGGGCATCTCCCGCTCCAGCAGCCGCTCGAGGGCGGAGCGATTCCCGCGCCGCGCCAGGCTGAGCAGGCGCACGGTGGTCGGGGCCGGGGAGAGAGGGGCCTCGGTCAAGGGATCACGACTCCGCACAGTGACTTCCCAGATTCTGACGACGGAGTGTACATGCACCCGGCGTGCTGTTCGGAACTCCGGTGAGGGACGTTGTTCCATTCAAGTTCCCCGTTCGCGCCGTGGACAAGGAGGCGTGCCATGCCGACCGTCAGTTGGCTCACGAAGATCACGGACTTCGTCAACCTCGGGAAGATCCTGGTCGACGCGGGTCCCGGCTTCATTCTGGCCCTGGCGCTCTACGTCGGCCTTGGGACGGCCCTCAACCTCCCCCTCATTCCTGTGCACGGCCATGACGCGGTCGAGAGCCGCCTTGCCGGCGAGCTCGAGAAGCGGAGGCAGGAGGAGGAGGGGCTCGAAGGCCAGGCCCTGCACGCCGAGCAGGGCCGGGAGGCCGCAGCCGCGGCGGTGAGCGGGGCCGAGGCAGCGCTGACTCGCGCGAAAGCGTCGCCCCTGGGGGGAAAGGCCGAGAGGCGGCTCGTGGTCGAGCTCCAACGGCTGCAGGGAGACCTGAGGGAGAAGCAACGTAGCGCGAAGGCCGCCGAGCGGAAGCTGCGACAGGGCAGCGAAGCCGTCGCTGAAGCCAAGGCGGCCCTCGCCGACGCGAAGAAGGCACAGGTGACGAGCGTCGCCGATCTGCTCTCGAGGGTGCTCGAGCACCTGGTCGCACTCGGCCTCGTGGGCTACGTTCTCGGCACCCTGCTCAGCCCCGTCAATCGTTGGGTCTTTCTCGACACGATGGGGTCCGATCCCGCCAGCAACGGACTCGATGGCCGACCCTCTTCCTACTTCGTCGGAAAGGGGGTGGTGTCGCAGACCGAACTCGATGGCCTGGTGACTTCCTACTACCGGTTCGCCGAAGCGAGCGCCAACATGATCCTCCCGATCCTGGCGCTTGCCCTCGCGGTCGGCATCGAACGCCGGAGTTCGGTGGCTTCGACTCCCTGGACCTCAGGCGCCGCGGCGCTGCTCGTCTTGGCGTTCGTTGTGTTCCTGGCCGTCACAGGCCGGCGCCGCTACCGCGACTACAAGACCCGCGTCCACTCGTTCATCACGGGGCGGCTCGAGAAGGTCCAGGCGGCGGACGACGATCGCCGGCAGGGGCTGGAGAAGGCCAGGACGCTCGAACAGGTCGTCAAGCTCGCCGAGGAGCTGCTCAAGAAGACGGCCAAGCCCGGGAGCCCAACCGCGTGATTCTCCTGTTCACCCTGGCGCAGCGCCTTCGACAGCGGTACGGCGAGGCCCACTGGGACCGCCTGCGGGCCTCGTTGGTCGACCTCGCCGACGCCTACACCCTGACTCACGGGGCCGCAGCGCTGTGCCTGCCCGACGAGTTCTGGCCTCCAGGCTCGGACGCCAACGCCGTCGAGCTGATCCGTTCCGAGCTGGAGGCGCGGGCCCCGATCGAAGCGCTCGTGATCATCGGCGGCGACTCCGTAGTCCCGTTCGGGAGGGCGCCCAATCCCGTCGCCGATCGCGTCGCCGATCCTGATTCCCTGGTCCTCAGCGACGCGGTCTACGGATCACCGTGGAGTCTTGCAGGAGCCCGCGTGCCCGTGGCGAGAATCCCCGACAGCGACCCGCCAGAACTGGGTGAACTGCTGTCGCTCCTCGAGGCGGCCCGGCCGGATTCCCGTGGCTCGTCTCGACGGGGCGCATTCGCGGTCGCGAATCCGGAGTGGGAAGCAGCGACCTGGAGGGCGCTCAAGGGTCACCGGCCGACCGTGCGAGTCGCTCCCCACTGGCACGGCGGTGATCCGGAGTGGCCATCCAACGACGCCGCCCTCCTCTACTTCAACCTCCACGGGTTCGCTCGACGACCCGAGTGGTTCGGATTCCACGACCGCAGCGGATGGACTCCCGTGCTGCGGCCCGGGAACATCCAACGCGAGGCGGTCGCGGGCGCGATCGTCTTCGTGGAGAACTGCTACGGCGGCAACACCGTCGGCCGGTCACGACGCTCCAGCATCTCGCTGGCCCTGCTCGCCTGTGGCGCGCGGGCGATCATCGCCACCGCAGGCCTGGCGTTCGGAAGCCACCTGCCTTCCATGGAGCACAACGCCGACGCGCTGGCCAGCGCGACACTCTCCGCCCTTTCCACTGGCGCCTCGGTTGGCGCAGCGCTGGACCGGGCGCGGCAAGCTCTGCCGGGCGACGACGCGTTCGCAGCCAAGACCCGATCCCAATTCCTGATCTTCGGCGATCCCCTCGCCACCCTCTGATCGGAGACTCGCGATGAGACTGGAATACGTGCTCGCCCTGACCCTCGGAGTCGCTCCGGGCGCCGCAGCCGAGTCCAACGACCGAAAGGCAAGCCAGTACGTCGTCTTCGACGCTCGGTCCGGCGGCAAGGGGCTTCACCGGTGTGTCGGCAGCCCGGGTGCGGACTGCCGCGCGCCGAAGACCGACTTCTTCGACAGCCAGGACATCGTCCTGTTCCAGCTCGTCGGCGCTCCCTGCAACACCCGATGGACGTTTCAGCTCGGCGACGTGGCCGTCCCGGAACCCGAGCCGGGGATACGCGGCCTGGGCGACATGCCATCGCTGGCCAAGGCTCTTGCCGGACCGCCACCGGCGCACGGTTCTGATGCTCCAGCAGCGCAAGCGGCCGACTCGTGGTCCATCGAAGACATCCTCGGTCGGCTCGTCTCCCGGGAAGGGATCCAGGGCCTCCGGCTCGACATCGAGGGAGAGAAAGCCAGGCTCGAATCTGAGATCAGGAACCTGGCTGCCGCCGTCGCCGCGTACGAGTACGACGTCCGCATCTTCCTCGCCGACGCCGCGGTCGAGAACGCGGTTGCCGCGGTTCGCGCGGTCGAGGATGCGGCCGGCAAGCCTCCTGCGGCGGGATGCTCCGGCGCGTACCAGTTGCGCGAAGCTGCGGAGATGGCCGAGGCGGAACTCTCCCGTGTGGAGGCAAACATCACAACCTCAGGCTTGGGGAGCAAGGCCAGCACTCTGCGGGAGCGGCTGCGCGTGCTCGGAGCCGAGATTGGCCTTCACGCAGCCCGGGTGGACAGGGCACGCGCCGCGGTCGAGATCGCCCGCTCGGGCCTTGGCTGGGAATGCGAAGCCGCGCCGCAGACCACGTCGGCCACCGAATGCGACGCTCCTGTCGAGGTGGGCCTGGAACGCTTGAAGCGAGCGGTGGCCGCCTACGGTGCGACCGCTACGGGCGAGGCTCTGCGCCGGATATACGACCACTACGAGACGGAGAGGCCTCGCGTCCGATACGCCCTTATGCAAGACCTCGCCGAGCTCGGGGTCGCGCTTTCGAGCACGGCCGTCGATGGCCAGTTGGGCGCGCAGCGGGATAGCGTTCGTCGCTCCTCGGCATCGCTCGAGACGTGGGGGGCTGGGGCCGACGACCGCCTCCGCGACATGCGGAAGGCGCTCCGACGCCACTTCGCCGATTCCACCTACGCCTCGACCGTCGACGTGCGCCCTCGATTCACGGGGAACACCGTCCTGAGTCTCAAGGTGCGGCGCCAGGTATTCGATCCGCTCGCGCCGCCGGCCACCGAGCCTCCCGCCGCCGTCGAAGTGGCGAGTGCATCCTACGAGGTGCACAAGCGGTACCTCTTCAACGTCGGCGGCGGATTCATGATCAGCGGCATCGGGAACAGGGAATACGCCGTCCGGCAGTATCGACGCCTGGATGCCGACGGGCAGCCCGTCTCCGACGACGACGGACCAATCTTCGACAAGAAGCTCGTCGAGTCGGGCTCGGATGACCGGTCGCAGGATTTCGCCCTGACCTTCACCGCCTACCTTCCGCGCCGTCTCGACACTTTCCACGCGTCGGCGGCGCGCCGACCCACGACTGGGTTGATGGTGGGCTTCTCACTCGAGAAGCCCACGGACAACCTGTACGCGGGCCTCGTTCTTCAGCCGACCCTGGGCATCCAACTGACGGCCGGGGTTCACTTCGGAAAGCGCTCGGCCCCACAGGATGGCATCGTCCCCGAGGTCACCGTGCTCCCGGCCGACACGACAGCGCCGCCGATACGAGACGAGTGGGCGAGGGCGCTCTTCTTCAGTATCGGGTTCGACGCCAGCGTGTTCTCGCGGTTGTTCGGGTCGTCCGAGTAGTCGGGGGGCGAGAATCACCTGGGGTGTCAACGTCGGGCGAGCGCGCACGAGACCTGGGCAAGGAGGGACAGGCGCGGGTTCGGGCTGGGAGCGGATCCTGGTCAGCGAGCGGGTGCGGGAGGCTCTGCGAAGATCGCGGCGACGAGGTCGAGGCGGCCCGCTTTCCACTTGGCAAAGAGCCAGTTGACCTCCGGGGCGAGGCTGGCCGCGGCGATGCGTTCCTGGAGGGGCCCCAGCGCTGCGCGAAGGCCGAGCGTGGCTTCGCCGGCCAGGATCTGGAGCTGGGGCCTTCCTCGCTCCTGCTTGACCGCGGCCACCAGGAAGCCGTCGCCGAGTTCTTTCGGGACTTGCACCTTGGCCGCGCGCAGCAAGGGACCCTGCGGTGGTGCGCCTGGGTCGCCCGGGCACAGGGTCAGCTTCAGGTCGTGGTCGGCGGGGAGTTCGAGTTCCTTGGGGCTGAGGCCGCGCAGGCTCGACTCGGCGCTTGCGACCACCGCCACCGCGCCGCTGCCGCTCGGCCGGTACACCACCCGCCAGTGCGGTGCTGTCCCGCTCCCGTCCTCGTGGGTGGAGACCGCGGTGGAGGCTGACTGACCCGCGATCCAACCCGGGTTGTATCCGCAGTCGAGCGAGCCCGACCAGGTGCCGACGCCCGGCTCGCGCCAGCAGACGAAGTGGCCCTGGAACTCGCCGCACGAGCCACTCGTGCACCACAGGTTCCCGTCGCACCAGGCCTCGACCTGGGCGCAGGGCCACGGCGGCAACCAGCGCTGGCACTCGACCACGCAGTGATCGGCGGCCGCGGGCGCGGTCGCCGAGACCAACGTCAGCGTGAGGAAGAGGTCCGTGATTCGAAGCCTTCTTCTCATGCTTCTCATCCCTGCCGCCCGCGCGTGACCACCTCGACCGTGCCGCCGGGCCGCAGGATCAGCTCGATCCGCGCCGCATCCGAGACTTGAAGCACCTGAGTCCACCGCTCCGCCCTCCCGTCGTTCGACCAACTCACCGTCGCCTGCACGACGCCGGCGTGCGCCCGCACCCGGAGCCTCGGCCCCGTGCCCGTCTCGTGCCCGAGCAACTCGGCCCGCACGCACGCCGCATCCACCCTCAGCGTGACGCCAGACGCAGCCCCCGGCCCGCCATTCACGACCTCGACGAGCACTCTGTCGCCGAGGAGGCGGGCGCCGAGCCGCGGCGCGGCGGCGAGCCCCGCCCCGACCACTGCGAGCGAAGCGACGGCCGCCCAGCGCAACGCCAGGTGGCCACTCATGGCTTCTGGTAGCCGTAGAGCTCGCGTCGAGCGCCGGCAACCGGGGACATCCAGTCGTCGATCGGGAGACCGGGGAGCGGGCGGCCCCAGAGGTCGCCCCACCTCGCGCCTCGGAGGAAGCTGATCGTCCAGCGCTGGACGAGATTCATCAGCGGGAGCGCGGCGTGCAGGGTCATGCCCTTGCGGAACGGGAGGTTCTCGCCGACTCCGAGGAACCCGCCGAAGTCGCGCTCCGCGACGCCGACCACGGAATCCCGGTCCGCCCACTCAGGAACCGCCCCGTGCAACGGCACGGTACCGTCGCCGAGGTTGTCGCGCCAGGCGTCGACGTCGGCCGGGGCCCCGTCTTCGCCGCGGTACTCCTGCGACTCCACGTCGAACGCGAAGCGGCCGTCGGCCGCCAGCTTCACACGATGCGCCGTGCGCTCGTCCAGGCCCACGATCAGCAGCCACTGGCCCGGCTCGGCGAGGGCCGCGCTCGGGTCCTCCTCGTTGACGCTCGCGAGGAAGCTGCGCCCGTCTTCGAGGCGCTCGCGGAGGTACTTCCACGCGGACTTCATGCGCTGCTCGGCGTTGGAGTTCCTGGGGTCGGTGCTGTGCGTCCGGATGAAGTCGGCGACCGACTCGACGATGCTCTCCTGCCAGTTCTTCGCGTTGAAGATCGCCTTCCCCGAGTGCCCCGCCAGCGCTCCTTCGAAGTACGGCAACAGGTGGTAGATCGCGGGCGTCATGCGGGCCGCCAGGCGCTCGCTGTGCTGCGGCGAGCCGACCATCGAGCCTTCGCCCGTGGCCAGCTTGATCACCGCGTCGACCGCTCCCTGGAAGGGCGTTCCGATCGTCACCACGCGTCGAACCAGCGGCTTGCCGTTCGGGCCCTTGCAACCCTTGGCGAGAGCCGATGCGATCACCAGACCGCCCATCGAGTGGCCCACGAGGTCGACCGTCGTCGCCTTCTCTTTCGCGTAGCTCTTCAGGAGGTTGGTGCGGTCGATCACCTCGCGCACGAACTCGCAGAGCTGGTCCGCCACGACGCGGTTGTCGGCGCGCCAGTCGTAGGCGAACGGGAAGACGGGCACGACTGCCGTCGGCCCGCGATCTTCGCGCAGCGCCGATCGCAGCTCGCGGATGAACTCCGCGTAGCCCATCTCCGCCGCGTGCGAGGGGACGATCTTCGCCGGCTCCACCGCCTCGAAGCGCAGGTCGTCCGGGTGCATCGCGATGCGGTGGAACTCCTTGATCGGCCGCCAGCGCAGCGCCTCGATCCCGGGGTCCCAGACGACCTCGGGCGTGGTGGGATAGACGTCGCGGAGCACGGACCCCGTGATCCCGTGGACGACGATCACCGGTGGCTGCACCTTCATTGCCAGGCCCTCCAGACTCGCTCGTTCATAAAGTATACATAAAGCACACACGGAACGCTCGATGGATCGGCTTTGAGCCCCGCGCGAAGGCTCGAGCCTCGGCCCTTCAGGGGCGGCGCAGGGTCTCCAACGGGGCTTGCCGTGACGCGGCGACTGCCGGTGCCAGCGAGGCGGCGGCGGCGCACAGAAGGGTGAACGCCGCCGATGCGGTCAGCGTCGTGAGTTCGAACGACGCCCACTGGAAATGAGCCGACTCGGCCCACTGGCCCAGCCACACCGAGACGAGGGTTCCGATCCCGATGCCTGCCATGGCCAGCGTCGCCCCCTCGGCCGCCATCAGGATCGTCAACTCGCGGGGCCCTGCTCCGACGACGGCCCGGACCGCCATCTCGAAGCGGCGCATCGCGGCGAGGGAGTACACGACGGCAGAGACGCCGACGAGCGCCGCCCCAAGGCCGACGAGGGCGTACGTGCCGAGCAGTCGCACCTGCGCCAGGAGCGGCGCCTGTGCTCGGGCGACGAGATCCCCGGCGAACACCAGGCCATGGACCGAGGGGCTCTTCGCCGTCCCGCTGACGGCGTGGATCTGCCGAGCGGCCTCGCCGCAATCGTGGCAGCGCACCAGCAACCACTCCTCGTCGGGGTGGCGACCGCGGGCCGGCCGACTGCGCGGCAGGTAGCACTGGGGCAGGGGTTCCTGGGCAGCATCGATGCCTCGTACCGGTGCGACGACGCCGATGACCTCGCGCAGGGCCAGTTCGCCCTCGATGCGGATCTGACGACCCACGGCCGCGACAGCCTGCCCTGGCCGCCGCCCCTCGTCGGCGAACGCCAGGATCAGTACGTCCGCGTCTCCCGGCGCGAAAGCCCGCCCGGCGAGCAGCCGGATCCCGGTCGCGGCCAGGAAGTCGCCCTCCACGTGCCAGACCTGACAGAGGACCCTCCCGGCCTCCCCGTCGATCCACACGCCCCCTGCTGACGCGACACCTGGAGGCGCAGACGCGGTCGCCGCGGCCGACACTCCGGGAAGTTGCGCGACCTCGGCCATCAGGGCCTGAGGCGAGGCGCCCAGGCGCCCGAGCAGCAGGTTCTTCGATTCGTAGCCCAGAGGAATCTCGAGTGCTGCTCTCAGGGTCCATGCGGAGACCAGCGCGCCGTTGAGCAAGACGACCGCGATGACCGTCTGACTGATCACCAGGAGGCGGCGCGTCCACCGCACCTGCCCTGTGGACGCTCCCCCGCCGTCCCGCAGGCCTTCCGACGGAGCCGCGCGCAATGCAACGGCCATCGCGCCGGCGGATGCGAGGAGGACGCTCGGGAACGCCAGACCGAGAGCCGCCCCGCTCGCGACGGCGACGAGACGCTCGAGCGGCGGCTGGTGGACCCACCAGGCCGCGAATATCTCGCGTCCGCCGACGATCGAGAGGGAGGCGACCAGCGCCCCCACGACGCCCACTCCGAGGGCGAGGGAGAACGTCTCGCTGCCGAGCTGCAGCAGGAGGTTTCGCCGCGTCGCGCCGAGAGCCTGCCGCACGGCGAACTCGACGCGGCGCACCGACATCCGACCCAGCAAGAGAGTGCCCAGGCTCGCGACGGCGGTACCCAGGAGCAAGCCCGAGAGCGCCAGGAGCAGCAGCGCGGGCGCTATCACTCTCTCGCGCGCCACGTCCACCATCGGCCGGACGAACACGCGCTCGCCGAAGCGCACCCCGGTGCTGCGCGTGTAGAGGGCGTGCAGGCCGTGCAGCAAGCCCCCCAGTTGCGAACGCGCCGACTCGATGCTGGTCTCGGGCCGCAGGCGCCCGACCCAGCCGTCGCGTCGCACCAGGCCGAACGGATCGTCGTTGCCTCGGGCCCGCCCTCCTGCACGCGTGCGTGGCGTCCAGATCTCGGTGCCTCCCGGGAAGTCGAAGCCCGCCGGGGCGACACCGACGACGCGGTGAAGGGTGCCTTCCAGCAGGATCTGCGCCCCGAGCACGGCCGCCCCGGGACCGAAGTGCCGGTCGCGGAAGGCGGCGCCCACAACGGCCACAGGTTCGTTCGATCGATCCTCCTCGACGCTGAATGCGCGCCCCGGCAAAGGAACGACCCCGAACACGCTGAAGAAGGCGGCGGAGACAGCGGTGGTCCTGACCTCTCTACGGTGGCCGTCCAGTCGGACCTCGACGAGTCCGGTCTCGTAGGTCGCCAACGCCGCGAGGCTTCGCGCCTGCCCCCAGTACTCGACGGGGTCCCCGACGAGAGGGTGCGCCATGTTCCCGAGATGCACGATGCGGTCCGCCGCGGGCACCCCGAGCGGGCGCAGGACCAAGGCATCGACGGCGGCCACCATCGCGCTCGCCACGCCGAGGACGACCCCGAGGGCGATGGCGACGACGGCCGTACCGCGATGGCGAAGGGCGAGCCGGGCATCGAGGCGCACGGGAGATGGTAGCGGCCCAGTGCGGCCCTATGAACGAGGCGCCGGCTCCCAACGCCCGGCACGGCAGACGAGGATGCTGCTCTGGCCCCTGATCAGAGCACCCTCGGAATACGTGGCCCCCTCGAACGTGCATCCGGCGGGCTTGGCGGCAGGCAGCCCTGGCGACTGGTCGGAAGCCCTCCAGAGGGCGAGGGCAGCCAACAGACTGACGATGCCCAGGACCCCGATCGCCAGACGGACGTGCGGCTGCTTCACAGTTCACCCCTCCTGTTCGACGCCATCCTCACGTTGCAGCCCCGGCAGACGAACTCCGAAATAGGCCTCCACTTCGCCCTGCAGCGCACCCGAGAGAGCACCGCCCCATATCTTCTCGACTCGTCCATCGGCGCTGACCACGATGAGGGTCGGCGTGGCCGCGAGCCCGAACTCCTGCGCGGTCGGACGTTCGAGACCGACAACTTCGAACCCCAGCAGTGTTTCCTCTGCTGTCACCTTCTCGCGGGACGCGCTCAAGGAAAGCCCTTTGAACTGATATCGCCCCGTGCTAGCGGCGGCCAGGACGCGGATGTTCGCGAGATTGCGACGGCACCAGACGCACTCCTCGGACTGCACGTAGAGAACACTCGGCAGGGCGCCTCCCAGCGTGAGCGGTTGTCCCCGTCCGTGGCGATCGGTTACCGGGATCTCCGGAACTTGCCTGCCGACACTCAGGGCCTTGGGAGGTCGACCCCGGTCATCAGGTGGTTGCCTGAGCTTGAGGCCGAGACCCACATTCGCGGCAAGGGAGGCGCCCAAGGCGATGAGCAACAGCGCCACGGCCAGATTGCTGTCGAGAAGCCGATCCATGCAGGCTCGCATGGTGGCACCTCCTTTCCGGGGGCTGACGGGTGGCGTACTCCGGCCAGCTGGCGCTGGCCGGAGTACAGGTTGTCAGCAGAGCTCGCAGGATCCCCAGGTTCCGTCGCTCTTGCACTTCTGGCTCTTGCCGCTCGAGCAGACGCTCTGGACGCAGGAACCGGTGCTGTAGCAGACACCTGCGTACTGGCAGTTGCAGCTACCGCCACTGCCCCCGCCATCCCCAGGATCCTGGTAGTACGGCCCATCGGCCAACACCGAAAACGCGCCGCCGGCACCGACGATCATCAGCAGCGTCAGCGCCAGGACGAATCCCCTTCGCGCCCGTCGTGTCCTTCCCATCGTTCACTCCCTCTGGCGGGCTCACCCGCTGGGCCAAGTGTATACCAAGGGGCCGCTTTTCGACACCCTCTAGTCGATCATGAGCCGCGGCACTGACGGGTGCCCGCGAGTCACGCCGGGTAAGGGTCCGGCGGCGGAGTGAATCCGCCGGCGGATTCTCTGGCGTCTGGGCGGGAGGACTTGGGCCCGCCCTCCCACCCGCTGACAGTCTCCACCCCCAAGCCCCCGGGCGCACGCCACGTGGTCCCTGCGCCGGCGGGGTGTTGTCCACGGGCACAACCACCCGGCTGACAGTGCGATCGCGTCAGGGGGCGGCGGAGGCTGGTTCAGCGCGCTGCCCCCCGCGCAGGCTGCCGAGCCGAGCGATGAGTACCTTGCATTTCAGGGCAGCGACTTGCCTGCGCCACTCGGGGCCCTGGTCCTGAAGCACGTTGAGGGCTCGCTCATAGCTCGCCTCGGCCTCTTGGAACGCGCCGCTATCGAAGTGAGTGTCCCCTTCCCGGGAGTACAGGCCGGCTGCACCTGCGAGCCCCGCCGATTCACTGGACAAGTCCGTCTGCTGCGTGGGCATCACCCCGACCGGCAAGAGGAACATCAGCGGCAGCGCCACAACCGCAAGAAGGACCACTGCGGCACAACCGACGGGAGTGATCCAACTTGTTCCGCGCCCCTCCGCAGACGTGGTCACTGGCTCTTGCGCTTTGCGTCACGCGCCGCAGGAGGTGGGGCTGGCCTGGAGTCGATCGATCATCTCGATCGCCTTGAGCAGTTCTCTTTGGAGGACTTCGAGCGCCTTGGTGTTTTCGTCGTCCAGCTGCTTCTGCACGGTCCGGGCGTGGTCAAGGATCCTGTCGATTTCTGCAGACGCAGGTGCGTGGGCCTTCGCGAGTTCTTCGGCGGCGATCTGCTGGAACTTCGCGTCCGCGGCAAGCTGGCGGGCTACTCCCTGCGCGATCGTCTCGCGGAGGCTGGAGAGTTGATACAGGATGCCCGCACCCCCACACAGCAGGCCCACGACCAGCCATGTCTTGAAGAACCGCACGACACGCTCGCGGAGGTCCCACTCGACCTTCCGGATGGCGCGAAGCAGCAGTGCCGCTTCCTCCTCCGTCAGAGTGTCCGGCAAGGCCGGAGCCTTCGCTTTCTGGTCATCGCTCATGTAACACCCCGTTTCCGATCAAGCAGGCAGGCAACAGACGAATCCGCTGACCAGCCACAGGCCCAGCAAGCCGAGGGCTGTCAGAAGGAGGCCCAGTGCTCCGTAGCGCAGGAGGCCCGCGCGAAGCAGGCGCGGCGGTGGACGCCAAGGGGGCTCGGGCAGGGCTCGCGCGGGGACTGCGGCTGAGACGTGATCGCCTGGGACGCTGAGGAACGGTCCCCACGTGTGCTCGAAGACGTCCGGCATTCGAGCCTCGTCGAAGAAGTCGCTGTGGCTGAAGTCCGCGTCGAAGGCGTGGTGGATGCGAGCCCTGTCATCGAAACCGCGGCAGCCGGACGGGCCCGATTCGGGGATGAAGTAGACGGCGACGCTCGCCCACACGTCCCGGCCCGCCGCGTGACACAACACCGCTTCCACGCGGCCGGCTTCGATCAGCGGTGCCCAGCCGAAGTCCGGGCGGACGATGCTCCCCGCCAGGATCACCCGGCCCACTTCGATCGACGAGTCGGCCAGCAGAGCCTGGGCGAGCAGCCATGTGCCGAAGCTGTGGGCGATCACGTCCGGACGGCCACCAAACCCCGCCCCCAGGGCGCGCGCCTGGATCACGCGAAACCGCTGAACCAGATGTCGCACGAGCTGTCGCTGGCGGAATCTCACCAGCACCCCTGGCCTCACGACGCCGTACTTGTAGACGAAGACCGGGACGGAGTGGCCGTAGGTCGTGGCGAGGTGCCAGGCGAGAGACTCCTGCCACGATCCGGTCGTGTTCATGCCATGGAGCGTGAGGACCCAGGGGACGTCGCGGGTCGGGGGCTCGTGGCGCTCGAAAAAGGTCTCGGGCCGGGGCTCGTCCCCCGGCGCGAAGACCCGCTCACATTCGGAGCATGCGGGCGTCGAAGGCTCGTCCAGCTCGAGGCGCCGTTCGCACGGGCAGACGAATCCCGCGCGCGCCTGGAGAAGACCCGCGGCCGCAAGATCCGCGAGCAGCGCCGCGGCCTCAGTGAGCGGCGCGTTCGTCCGAGTTGCGAGGCTCTCCGCTGTGAGCGACAGCGGACCACCCGCCAGGAACGCCCCGCGGCACGACTCGACCAGTCGCCCGGAATACCGCCCCGCAATGACAGGCCAGGGGTCCGTCACGCCGCTTCGACGACGCGGCTCAGCAAGTCCCACACCTCGCTGGAACGGAGCTGGGTGCGAATGTGGATGCGCCGCTCCAGGCTGAACAAGCCGAAGCGCACGGGCGTCAGGGGCGCCGCCCGCGGCCAGGTGAAGAGTCCCATTGTCGCGGTGAGCTTGTCTCGCCTCAGCGCTTTCCACGCCTGGCGGATGACTGTGGAGTCTGTGTAGGCGTGGTCCTTCTTGAGGCTCTCGAACGCGACAGACGCCAACCCGTCGTCCAGGCGCGCCTGTATCGGCTTGACGCTGACACCTCCCGCTCCCTCTGAGCCAGTCGCCTCGCTGGCCTGCGCCAGGCGCTTGACCGCATCGGACAGCCCGATCGGCTCCAGCTTCCCGAGGTCGATCGCGGCCTTGACCGTCTCGGCGATGCGGGCCCGCGCCTCTTCGTGAGCGGCGCGGTTCCAGGGCACCTGCAGGAAGGCCGCGGCCAAACGTGGCTCTCGGTGCAACTCGAGCCTCATGAGCGTCCGGTCGCGGCGCTGGCGATACGCTTCGTAGCGGTAGACCTCGCCGTCGTCCTCGGCTGCCGGAGCCTTGTCGCGCTCCTTCGTCCGCTCCCAGATCTCCAGACCCTTGTGCCAGACGAAGCGGATGGAATCCTCGGCCTGACGGATGCCGGTCAACTCCTGCTCGTCCGGGAAGGCGAGCGTGGAGGGGGCCCCGAGCAGGGATTCGAGCCCGGCGCGCGCAAGCCGCCGGCGCAACTGGGGTTCCGAGGTGAATAGCGCGTCCGGCACCACGCTCGCCGGCAGCCACCAGAGGTAGATGTGCTGTTCGCCCCAGCCCTCGACGTGCGCCAGCCAGGACTCGACATCCTCCAGCCGCAACTCGCCGTCGTCGACTGCTGCGGCGAGGTTGTGCGCGAAGTCCTCCTTCGTCCGTCCGATCGTCAGGCCCTTGTCGCGGAGCAGTTCCTTGATGAAGACGTTGCCTTGCGCCAGGACGATCCCCGAGACGAGTTCACGGAGCTGGGACTTCTCGCGCGGAGTCGGGCCCTTGCCCCCCATGGCGTCACCCCTCCGGGTTCACCTCGCGGACCAGGACCTTGGGCTCTCCCAGCAGATCCAGGTCCAACGTGAGCCTCGGCTGGCCGCCCGCGCGCGCGCTCGGATACACGAGCCCCGGGATGCGTTCGTCGCCGCTGCCCGCCACTTCGACCAGGAAGCCGCCCTGACCGGGATACACGACGAGAGCGCCCGGGTCGGCGTCGTCGAGGGCGACCACGCGATAGCCGAAGCGACCGGGATCGGCGTAGAGCTGTCGGGTGGTGATCGGATGATCGTAGGGGGTTCTCGGCAGCCCCTTGCCGCCATCCGCCGCGGCGGCCACGTCCAAGAAGACGTTGGCCGCATCGAAGCTCTTGCCTGCAACCTCGACCAGCGGCTCGACCCGATAGACCCGCAGCCACTTCTGGCACGCCGGACATTCCTTCTTGTCGGCCTCCTTAAGCGCGACACACGGTTCGGTCGGCGGAGCAGTGCAGACGTAGTAGAAGGCCGGGGCCGACTGTGCCTCGGCAGCCGGGCCGGCGACCAGCGCGCCCGCGGTCAGGGCCAAGATCGGAGCCCTCCCGCCGGCGGCTTTGGCGATGGCGTTGATGAAGACCTCGAGGACGCTTTTCAGGTTCTGGTAGAAGGTGGTCACGAAGAGGCCCGCGAGGAGCGCGAGCACCTGCCCTGCGGTCGTCGCCGTCGTGCCAGCCAGGAAGGCGAGCCCAAAGACGAGCCCGTAGCAGATCACTCCCGCCAGGGCCGCCAGGAAAAACGAAGCGAGCAGGCTCGGGAACGCCTGCTTGCCATCGGGCTGCAGGGCGCTGAGCCAGACCGACGCGCACCAACCGATCAGGCCACTGAGACAGAAGGCCGCGACCCACAAGCGCGGGTGCGGTCGCGACATTAGGAGGGTCCGAGCTACGGGCCGCTTCAGTTCGGCCGCATAGAGCTCCGGGAAGATGTGCCGTTGAGCAGCGTCCTCCTGGGTCATCTCGACGGCGCCGAGTCGTGTCGTTTCGTCGGGCCTCGGCGCGTGTTTGTCCCAGACTCGGATCGCCCAGTCGACCTGGGCGTAGAGCCAGACTGCACCCACGAACACGGCCACGGAGGCGAGCAACGTCCGGACCAAACGGTCTCGCTGAGACTTCTGTCGTCGCAACGCCGCACCTCCCGCGGACAGGGCCGGCCCTGGAACGGTTCGGGTATCATATATACGCTTTGCGTACCGCATCGGCAACCGGTGGGTCCCGTGCCTGTACCGCTTCACGGACCGGAGCAGGCAGCCTCGGCGGCGGCCGGCAATGCGCTGGTGCTGGAAGCGTCCACGAAGTCTGCCGAGAAACTGGGGCGACACCTCAGCGCTTTTCACTTGAAGGTGAAGGCTCCTGACCGTGAGTTGCCCTTGGAGTCTGCCTTCCAGGGCAGCAAGGTGTTCGAACGCGGCGGCCCCTTCACGGATCTCTACGCCGCTGGGGCCGTGGATGCCAAGCGGGATCCTCGGCTGCGAGATTCGGGACGGGTCATTGCGTTCGATTTTGCGGGCCATCGCTTCCCGGTCGAGCCGCGCACCGCCTTCTACGACTGGCTCTACATCGACACGCGACGTCCACCTCCGCCCTGGTTCGGGGCCCTGTAGGCCTCGGCGCGCGGGGGATCGGGGACGAGGATGTGGCGGTAGCGAGGGGGGCTCCTCGGCCGTTGCCCTGGGTCAGCCCTTGCGACCCAGCCGGGCAGCGGCGCGCTGCCGTTCCTGCAAGGTGGCCCGGATGTCGGCCTCGCGAAGAGGCAGGCGCTCCGCGATCAGCGCCTCCTTGAGAGCCTCGTCTCCCGCTCGAGTGACCTCGGCATGGCTCAGACCGCTCGCCAGCCGCGCGAGCTTGGTCCAGGGGGTGCCCTGGATCGCGAGAGGACCGAGCCGGGAGCGGAGCAACTCGGCGACCTGCTTCTGGCTCGGCAGCTCGTAGTGGAGCACGTCGTCGAAGCGCCGCAGCAGCGCAGGGTCCAGGATCTGCCCGTGGTTGGTGGCCGCGAGGATCAGGCTGTTCGAGTGATCCTGCTCGATCATCTTCAGGAAGCTGTTCAGCACGCGCCGGATCTCGCCGACGTCGTTCGTCAACCCACGCTGCGAGCCGATCGCGTCGAACTCGTCGAAGAAGTACACGCCTCGCGTCTGGCCCGTGGCGTCGAAGACCTGCCGCAGCTTGGCGGCGGTCTCGCCGAGCATTTTGGTGATCAGGCCGTCGAGCCGGATCTGGAAAAGCGGGAGACCAAGCTCGCCTGCCAGCACTGAGGCCGTCAGCGTCTTGCCCGTACCCGGAGGGCCGACCAAGAGCAGCTTGCGGCGCGGCGTGAGGCCGTGTTCGAGAATGCGCCCGGCGTGACGCTGCTCGCGCAGCACCCGGGTGAGCTGCCCTTCCAGCTCGGGCGCCAGGACCATCTGGCCGAGGCGGCTCGCCGGATAGGACACCTCGAGGAGGTGCGCGAGGTCCCCGCGGGGTCGCGCGATCGGGACGGGAGATGCGGCCCCGCGCCGCCGCTTGGCGTCGTCGATGACGGCCCGCAGTTCTTCCGCGAGCTTCCCGTGCCCAAGCCGCGCCTCGTGAGCAGCAACCTGCATCGCCACGGAGAAGAACCGTTGGTCGTCCCGCTCGACGAACGAGTCGAGCAGTGCCTTGAGCTGGTCAGCGCTGGCCATGACTCGTTCCCCCCGGGCGGCACTCTATCGGACTTGGTCCATGGATTCACTCGTTTGTCGCTCGCCCAGGGGAGGACGCCCCCTGCCCTGCAGGTCGGCCTTCGCGACGGCCTCGCGGGCCCGACGAACTCGAACGGCGGCGTGTGCAGCGTCGGCAGATGGGCGGCCAGGCCGTCAGGCATCACCCACGCCGCGCCGAGTCCGAGTCAGGCGCTTCGCTGGAGGGCGTTCACGAACTCGCGGCCCGAGAGCGGCTCCGGCAACGCCTTGCTCTCGAGCTCGTAGAGCTGGATCGACTCCTCGACCAGGTCGCACAGCTCCGCAAAGACGGCCTTCGCGTCGGTCCCGTGGCAGCCGCCATAGAAGAGCTCCGGGCAGCTTCCGATGAAGCAGGCGTCCTCGTCGGACCACTCGACCAGCTTGACGTACCTGTCGCCCTTGCTCATCGCTTCGACTCCTGGATCGCCAACTCCACCGCTCGCTCCTGGTACTGCTTCACGTCGTCACCGAGCCGCCCCGACACGGTCACCGGCTTGCGCACTTTCGGGTGCACGAAGTTGCGGTGGCTACCCTTTCCACCCCGGTCCGAGAAGCCTGCCTCTTCCAGCTCGCGGATCAGCTCACGGATCTTGCGCGGCAAGAACGCCTCCTGATCGCTGCGGTGGCCGGGCGTTCAGATGATCACACCCGAGGTCCGGCGCGACAAGCCTGATGCTCCAGCCTGGGTTGGCCACAGCAGGTCCGAGGGCGACCCGGAAGGCGTCAGCCCCTCAGGTCGTCCAGGAACTCCGAGGCGGGGGCGGTGCTCGTGATCAGAAGTTGGTCGCGGGAGCGGGTGCAGGCGACGTAGAGGAGGTGGCGTTCCGTGTTGTAGACCTCGTCCAGGTCGGCGTCGTCGGCGATCGACTCGTGCGGACGAACACGGCGATCTCGTGGGGCTTCAGGCCCTCCGCCACGCGCTCCTTCAGCCACGTCCCGGCCGCGGCCGCCTCCGCTGCCGGGGTCTTCTCGACCTGGATCACCGGCTCCGGGCCGTTGAAGACCGAGATCGTGCCGCGGCGCTCCTCGGTGGTGCCGTCCACGTCTCGCACCTCGGGTGCCAGCAGGCTGTCGGCCTGGGCGCGGATCTGGTGCGATCCCCAACTCCTTCCACGAGAACGGCTGCTGGAAGATGCGCTGGCCCAGGTCGCCCGCGAAGAAGAGGCTGTTCGGCCGCCCGGCCCCGAGTGCCGCCAGGAAGCGGAGTTCTGGAGACGCTCACGTCCTGGGCCTCGTCCACGACTGTCAGCGAACACTCAAAAGCGGCCAGTGAGGAACACCTGAAAACCGGCCACTTCGGGTAGTGGTTTCCGGGCACTCTGCGGGCTTTTGCCCGCGGAGGGTGCTCTGGCGAACTACCTGAAGATGA
>WYBL01000117.1 GCA_011526565.1 Acidobacteriota bacterium
TCAGGCTAAGTATGGAGCGGGAAACGGGATTCGAACCCGCGACCCTCAGCTTGGGAAAGGGCAAGAAGCCCAAGGAATGACGTCTACTTACACCTGCTTCCTTGCGAGCGGGTGCAAAGGGCGGCACCGGCCTGCATAGGCGACGGCCCCACGGCCCCAGACGGCCCCTCCGGAGATTCAACGCCCAGCCCCTGCTGCGCGACGCGACCCTGGACGCGGTACAGCATCGCAAGCTACTTCGCCGAGAGACCTTCGATGACGATCGGATCTGCTGAGAACGGAACCCAGTGGTGCCCCGGAAATCTCATCATCTGCGTCTTGGTCGCGTCGAACTGAACCGCCCCGGGTTCTCCGAAGGCTCTGCCGTGTCCTGACTTCTTCGGAGGGGAATGCCGTGTCCTGACTTCTTCGGAGGGAAAGTACTGGATTCCGCTGCCATGATCGCAACAGGAGGGCGATATGGCGCGGAGAGGCTACCCGCCGGAGTTTCGGCGAAGAGTCTTGGCATTGGTCGAAGGAGGTCGAACCGTAGCTGAGCTCGCTGCCGAGCTCGGGGTGAGCGAGCAGACGATTTATACGTGGCGCCGCCAGGCGCGCATTGACGCTGGGCTCGAGGCCGGCGTCACGACCGCTGAGCATGCAGAGCTGGCAGCGGCCAAGCGACGAATCCGAGAGCTGGAAACCGAGCTTACGATCCACCGTCGGGCGACGGAGCTGCTGAAGGAGAAGATCGACCCAAAAGAACGTACGCGGCGATCCAAGTGATCGCCGCAGAGGGGCTCCCGGTGGAGGTGGCGTGTCGCGTTCTGGGCGTCTCGATTTCCGGCTACTACGACTGGCGCGGCCGTCCGCCCTCGCAGCGGGCTGTCCGCCATGCTTGGCTCACCGATGTCATCGCACGAGTTCATGCGGAATCCCGCGGGACATACGGCCTCCGTCGGGTTCATGCCGAGCTGACGATAGGCCGTGGCATCTCTGTCGGGAAACAGGCTGTCGAGCTGCTGATGCGGCGGGCGCATCTGCAAGGCCTTTCCGGGCGGCCGCGATATCGTCGGGTCCCCAACGTCGCCACTGCCGAAGACCGTGTCCAGCGTCAGTTCGCAAGGAACGAGCGAGATCAACTCTGGGTCACCGACATTACCGAGCACGCGACACGCGAAGGGAAGGTGTACTGCGCGGTTGTGCTCGACGCCTTCAGCCGGCGCGTCGTCGGCTGGTCGATTGATGCGCAGCCGACTGCGGCGCTGGTGACGAACGCGCTGGGAATGGCGATCGAGCAAAGGAGCCCGCGCGATGGCACAACGGTGATCCATAGCGACCAAGGGACGCAATTCACTTCCTGGGCCTTCACCAAGAGAGCCGTCGACTCCGGCTTGCTCCCCTCGATGGGATCTGTGGGAGACTGCTACGACAACGCGATGGTCGAATCCTTCTGGAGTCGCATGCAGGTCGAACTTCTCAACCGCCAGCGATGGAAGACGCGCACGGAACTCGCGAACGCGATCTTCGAGTATCTGGAGATCTTCCACAATCGACAGAGGAGGCACTCCTCGCTTGGAATGCTCTCGCCGGTCGAGTATGAACTGAGGAACGCTTCATGAACGGCAGCGCGAGTCCAGTTATCCGGCTCCGAAAAAGGCAGGACACACCATACATTCACCAAGAGGGTCGGCGATTTGGGAATTCTCATTGAGGCGGGATCTTCTTGAATTCTACGATGAGGCGTCGGTATTCAAACGATTCATTGTCCGCAAGGAACCGTCTCATCTCTCGAAACGCGCCCTCCTCGTCATCGAGCCTGAGTCGGATATGAAAGAGCGAAAGTGAAGCTGCCTCCGAACGAGGCACTAGGACGGTAGCCTCCTCGAACTGCGATAGCGCTTCGCGAAGCTCGCCACGACCCCAGAGGATCTCGCCGGCAACGAGACGCGCGTAAGCGGAGCGCGGATGGGCGTTGATGATCTCGTACAGGAGGGCAAGTGCTTCCTCCTCGCGCCCCGCGTCTCGCATCTCCTTGGCTCGATCCACATCGCTGTCCGCAGTCGAGTCGAGCGATGCGTCCTTCATCATTCGAGATCCCGAGTGCTTCGGATCCTACGCAGAGCATCGCGGGCTCTCTGGGCGCTCTTGTCGGTGAAGTCGATCGGCCTATCGCGTCTTCCTTGTCGATACGCGTCCTGAGCAGCTGAGATGTCATCTAGTTGGTCGAGAGCTTCCTCTACCTCTTGGGGAAGCTCAGCTGGTGGCGTATCCTCGGTGACTTCGCCTTCCTCCACTGGCTCGGGAGGGCATTTGTCGCGAGGCGGAGACTTCTCACGCGGCGGAGACATGAGATTCACCGTTCCCTGTGCTGCACCAAGCCCGGCGCCACCTGCAAGTGGCGGGAGGCCGAGCACAGCGCAAGCCGAGGGACTACCCGCTTTGCACTTCGCAGTCACACTGTCCTCGATCTGACCAGTCGGATCGATTCGATTGCTGGGGTCGGCGCCTGCATAGCTGTAGAGGTTCGACCCACCCGACTGCCCGATGGGATCCGCGCTGATATACCGCCCGGTGTCCGAGTCGTATGTCCGGAAGTAGTTGTAATGCAGCCCCGTCTCCGCATCGAAGTACTGCCCCGGGAAGCGCACGTTGAAGGTGACGGTGTTCGCCGGGTCGAGCGCGGCTAGTCCGAAGGCCTCGTGCGCCGCGCGCCAGACCGCGCTCCCGCTGCTGTCGGTCAGCAGCTTCGGCGTGTCGAGGTGGTCCGCGTGGACGTCGTAGACGTCCTCCCCGCTCGCGCCATCGGGCGTCGCGTACTGGATCGGCGCCCAGCCGCCCGCGTAGGCGTAGCGCGCCGTGCGATCACCAGTGGCGTCGTACTCTGCCAGCAGCCGGTCGCCATCCCACAGGGACCAGGTCGTGGCGCCGCCGACGGTCCTCTGGATCCGCCTGCCGAAAGGATCGTAGGCGTAGCTCGCCGTCGTCGTCCCGTCGGTCCAGGTCCGCAGCCGGTTCGCCGCGTCGAAGGTGAACGTCTCCGCCACCGGGCCCGTCGTGCAGTCGCCGCCCGTGCGCTTGCTCGCGAGGTTCCCGTCGGCGTCGTGGCACCAGACCGCCGTGCCGGGGCTCGCCGTAGTGCGGTTGTTCGCGTCATAGGCCCAGGGGGTGGGATTATCGGGGTCGTCGTCGCGGTTGCCCGCCGCGTCGTACGGGAAGCTCTCGCTCGCCGGGAGCCCCAGGCCCATCGGGTAGATCGCGCTCGTGAGCCGCGAGACGCCGTCGTAGCCGTAGGCGTAGGCGGGGCTCCGGGGGGTTCCGGCGATCGTCTCGGTGATCGTGTCCACGTTCAGCACCGGGTCCACCGTGTAGACCAGCTCGTGGAGCGGGGTGCTTCCCACTTTGATCGACTGCAGCGGGCCCTCGGGGTGGTAGGTGAGGTCGGTCACCAGGCCGTTGCCGTGGGTGATCTGCCGCAGGTCGTCGTTCGCGAAGTGGTCGAAGCCGAGGGGGCTCGCGCTTCCGGGCAGCGTGGCCGCCTCGAGGCGCCCGAGGGCGTCGAAGGCCCAGGCGTGCGCGAGCGGCGAGCCCGGCCCCCCGTCCGCGAGTGCCAGGCTCGCGCGCTCGCCGAAGCGGTCGTAGCCGCTGTCGAGCACCGGAGCCCCGGGCAGGACGTGCGCGGTCACCGTGTCGACGCGGTCGAGCGGGTCGTGGGTGAAGCCGTAGAGCGGGCCGGCCCCGAGCTCGCTGTCGCTCACCGCCGTGACGTTCCCGTTGAGGTCGTACCCGTAGGCGATCTCCCGCTCGCCCGGCTCCGGGCCATCGCCGTCGAGGTCGTGCACCACCTGCTCGAGCCCGCCCCAGGGGAAGTAGGTGTGGTGCAGCACGTGGCCCCGGGCGTTGGTCACCGTCTCGAGCCGGTCGCGGGCGTCGTAGGCGTAGCTCACGGTCTGGCCCAGCGGCTGCGTCACCCCCGTGAGGCGCGAGAGCGCGTCGTAGAGATAGATCGTCTCCTGGTCCTTCGGGTCGGTGACCTTCGTCACGTTCCGGGCCGCGTCGTAGGCGAAGCGCGTGACGAGCGCCGGGGAGACGCCCTCCTGGCGCACCTCCCTGAGGCGGCCGAGGGCGTCGTGGACGAAGACCGTGTCCCGCGCGAGGGCGTCGGTCACGCGCGTGCGGTTCCCGGCGGCGTCGTAGGCGAAGGTGGTCGTGTTCGGGCTCGCGGCCGCATCCGTCACGGCGGTCCGCTGGCCGATCCGGTCGTAGGCGTACGCGGTGGTCCGGCTCACCGCATCGGTCGCCTCGAGGCGCCGGCCCTCGCTGTCGTTCACGAAGCTCGCGAAGGGCACGAAGGCCCCGCCGCCGTCCTTGCGCAGGACCGCCTGCAAGTGGCCTTCGGCCGAGTAGACGAGCCTCATGACCCGCCCCTCGCCCTCGGCGACGGTCCGGCCCCGCTCGACCAGGTGCAGGAGGTGACCCGGATCGGTCGGCACCGCACCCGAAGCCCGGTAGGTGTAGAGGGTCTTCTCGCCGCGGGCGTTCTCGACCCCCTGGACCCGTCCGAGAGCGTCCCAGGTCACGAGGGTGGCGTTGCCCTTGGCGTCGGTCACCGCCTGCACGTTTCCGGCCGCGTCGTAGTCGTAGAGCACCCTTAGGTGGGCGTCCTCGACGCCGCCGACCTCGTGGGAGACGCGCTGCACGAGGCCCGGCTGAGGATCGGTGGGACCGTAGAAGGTGCGCACGATCCGATGGCCGTCGGGGAGCTCGATGGCGCTCAGCTGCCCATACCCGTTGTACGAGAGGGTCGTGGTCGCGAAGCTTCCGTCGTCGCGCCGGCGCTTGATCTCGCGGATGTTGGTGATCGGGTCGGAGGCGCTGTAGCCCGGGTCCCCGGGCGCGAGCCCGCCCCGGTAGAACGTGTACTCGGTGCGGAAGAGCTTGCCGGGATCGGCGCTCGAGACGGTCTGCGCGCTCGCCACCCAGGTCCCGTCGTAGGTCCAGCTCTCGGTGACCGTCTCGCCGCCGGCGAGCGTCACGGCCCGGCTCGTGCGGTTGCCGTCGGCGTCCCAGGTGAGCTGGATGCGCCTCTCCTCGACGAGGCTGCCCTCGTTGCGAAGGACGATCACGTTCTGCACGTAGCCGATGGCGCCGTTGGCCGGAATGTCGGGCGGGGCCTCCCCCCCGCCGTCGACTCCGTCGTAGCGCTGGTAGACGACCACGTGACCCTCGGGGTCGGTCGTGCGCAGCGGATAGCCACTGGGATCGAACTCGTACACGGTCGTGGCCGTGACGGTGCTGCTGTCCCGCGGGTCGGTGATCCTCTGGTGCCACGTCGTCTGGGCGTTGCCGCTCACGGCGGTGCCGTAGACGAACTCGTGGAGGCGGCTCCCACGGGTCTGGGAGACCACCCGGCCGTTGGGGTCGTAGGTGTTGACGACCGTGGCGGTCCCTTGGCCTTCCTGGATGTGGGTCAGGTTGTGGGAGTCTTCCGGGTCCTGGTACTCGTAGCTCGAGACGATGCCCTCGAGCCCCGTCACCTGGCCGAGGTTCCCGTTGGTGAGATTCTGCGGGTAGCCGGCCTCGGGCGGCTCGTGGCCGTAGGTGACCGTCCTTCCGTCGTAGCTCGTGACCGAGGCCAGGCGCCCGGACTCCGGGTCGTAGGCGAAGCTCACCGAGCGGCCGGTTCCCGTATCGTCGGCCAGCACCTCCACGACCGTCTCCAGCCGGTAGGTCGATGCCACGACCATGGGCTGACTCTTGTCGTTGGCGTAGGGCGACGTCCCCCAGAGATCGTGCCGGCTCGCGGAGTAGGTGAAACGGAGCCGGTTGCCCTGGGGGTCGCGCAGGGCGGTCAGAAGCCCCGGGGCCTTCGTGAACCCGGCAGGGATCCCGAACTCCGCCACGTAGCCGCCCGGCTGACGCAGCTCGAAGCCCGCATCCGCATCCCCGGTCAACTGGAGGCGATGGAGTCGCGGGCCGTCGTAGACCCATGCTCCACCGGTGAAGACGTAGCGGTCCCGCCGCCCGCCCGGATGGCGCACCATCACCGTGCCATCGTCGAACCGGAAGAGCCGGATGTCGGAGGTGAGCGACCAGCCGTAGCCGACGACCGAGTCGTAGACGCTCGCGCTGTCGTAGACCCGGCGCACGCGGATCGGATAGACGCCCTTCACGACCAGATCCGTCTTCGCGTGGATCTCGCGGCCCGTCGCCAGGTCGACGGGGCTCGGTGTGGAGCACTGCGAGGCGGGGCTCTCGGGATTCGTGCCCTCGTCCGTGCCCTGGCACGTCGCCTCATCGCAGTCCGGCAGCTCGCTGGTGTCGTCGGCGTTGCACGCCTCCGAGTTGTCGTTCGTCTCCGTGCCTTCCTCGGCCACGCCAGGGGCCGCGTACACCTGGTCCTTGGGACCCGCGTGAGCGGAGACGGGTGTAGCGACGATCCCGACGACCCATAGCCAGGAAAGGACCAGAAGGGGGAGGCGCCGGTTCATCGAAGACCTTCTCTCCTAGCGCCGCAGCTGGAGCACGCCGCGGTAGAGGCTCTTGAGACTCGGGGTCGTCGGATCCGAGACCTCGATGGCCACCGTCCACTCGCCGTCGGTCCCGAGGCGGGCAAGACCGGGGTCCGTGGCGTCCACGTTGTCCCAACGGAAGGCGTGGATCCGGGGCTCGCTCCCGTCGAGCGCCGACTGGAACGTGCTCGCCTGGACCTCCACCGCCTCGGGAGCGGCCGGATCGTAGATCCCGGGCGGGAGCAGGAGGATTCGCACGTGGGCGTCCCGGGTGATGCGATACCGCACCTCGGAGACCTCGGAGAAGCTGTGGTGCATGCGGAAGGGGTTCGTCTGGATCTCGAGCCGCGGCGGGTCGTTCGACGAGTACGCCTCCGGCACCGTGCCGCGGACGATCACGAAGTTCGGCTTCTGGACGTGCTTGCCATGGAATCGAAGGGTGAACGGTCCCTCCAGGAAGGCACCGGTGCTCGGATCCCGGCCGTCCCACACCAAGCTACCGGCATCGCCCGGGACCGCGTAAACCGGGCCGACCAGATAGTTCGGATCCTCGCCCGTTCCCTGGGAATGCTTCGTGAGATAGACCCACTGGAGCGTTCGACCCCCGGGCCGTGTGCCGATGGTGTAGTCCACTCCCGGCAATACGTTCTCGAGTGCGTTCTGGCTGGGGCGCGGTGTCGCGCTGTAGCCCGCCCAGCCCAGCGTGAATGCCAGGCTCTGGGGCTGGCTGCCGCTGGGATCGTAGGTGTTCTGGATTGCAGGGACCGCAGCGTCTACGGCGCGGATCGCAAAAGCGTAGACGCCATCCGCAACGAAGAGGCCGGCATCATCCTTGCCATCCCAGCCCAGCGCGTGGGTCGTGCCACCAGCGCCGCCGGGGAGTGTTCCGTAGCTCTGCGTGCGCACGGCCTCTCCTGCGCTGCACGCGGTGTCGTACCCGGGGCAGATCCAGAGTGTCACGTCGGACGCAGCCCGAAGCACCAGGTCCACCGGGAACGATCCCGGTGCCCTGGGCCAGAAGACGAGCGGGCCCGGCGAGACCGACTGGATCGGGGCCGTCGCGTAGGTAGCGGGAACGGGCGATACGCCTGATGGCAGGCTGCCGTCGGGGTTCGGCGCCCCATCCAGCGGGTCGGAGAAGAGCACTACCGCCGCGGGAAGCGGACCAGCGCCCGCAAGGTCGAACGTCCCGTAGATCGTAGCCGCATCCGTGGAGCCCCAGTAGTTCTCGCGGAAATCGAGCTCGATCTGGCTGGCTCCATCGGAATAGCCCTGGAGCTTGAGGTTCGTCCCGTTCTGGTGAATCGCGTTGCGCCGGGCGTTGATGCTGGTGGAAGGCACCGCCGCGTTGACGAGCAAGATGCCGATCGAGTTGTCGGAGATCGTGTTCCCCGTCAGCGTCGGCAGTCTGACCTCGGCAACGATGCCGGTCGCATTGTCTCGAATCGTGTTCCCGACTAGGGCGTGGTTCACCTGAGATGACTGCATGAGCACGCCGCGATCGAGGCATTCGATCGTATTCTCACCGACCGTCTGTGAGTTGATGCGGGAGTTCTCGAACCAGATACCGGTTCCATACGGCGTGGCAGCACCACAGTTGCCACGAATCGTGTTGCGACGGATGCTCCCGCCGGCGGAACCTGAACTGCGGATTCCGACGCTCTGGGCGAGGTCGGCGGGATCCTCGAACAGCTCGATAATGCTGTCGTGTACCGAGAGACCCCAGGTATCCACCCGCACTGCGACCCGGGCATGACGGATCCGGGCGTGCCGGATGTTGGCTTCCCTCGTCGTGTAGATCCCGACCCAGTCTCCGGGGGCAGGGGATGCCTCGACCGACTCGAAGGTCACGGGTTCCTCTGCCGTACCCGACACCTCGAGGTGGCCAGGAACGGAGAAGGTGGCCCCCTTCTCGAACTTGACGGTGACCCCGGCCGGGATGGTCACCGTCTGGTTCGCATCCACTCTGGTCGTTCGGTTGCCGTAGTAGATTCCCGGGGCGACGGACAGGCCGTCGGGATTTCCGTCGCGCGGAATCCCCCACACGAGGTGGTGTCCGAGATAGGCGGTCCCTTGACCGTCCACGAACGGCACGAAGTCGATCACGGCGCGCCTGGTGCCGGGTGTGCTCTCAGCAGGGTCGTCGAGCGCATCGTCGATCCGCGCCATGATCGCTGCCGAGTCCGTCGTTCCCCAGTCGTTGCGCTCCATGTCGATCCGCGGAATCGATGCTGAGCTGTTCAATCCCAGGACCTGAACCTCCGCTGGCGTACCCGCTTCGACGCCGTTCCCCTGGATCGTATTGTGATTGACCGTCGGAAAGGGATAGCCCAGAGACGTTCTCTTGATGCGAATTCCGGTCTCGCGGTTCGAGAGAATCAGGTTCCCCTGCGAAACCTCCGGATCGCCGTCGCGATCGACCACGATGCCGGCAACGTTCTGGGTGATGAGATTGCTGCGGATCTTCGGCGCTGAGCGCTCGACGAAGAACCCCTCGTCGGAGCAGACGATCGTGCTGCCTTCGATCAAGGTGTTGCTGCTTGCATTGTCGACCCTGACCCCTCGGCCCTGGCGATACCCGTCTCCCGCGAGGCAGGCGCTGCCGCTCCACCCGCCCTGGTGGATCGTGTTCCCCTGGAGCGTCGCCTGCGCCGAGCTGAAGATCCCGACGCCGTATCCATCTCCGGCCACGTCCACGAAGCCGGAGATCTCCGTGTTGGTGATGGTCGCCTGCGTGCCCGCCCCCGTGATCACGAAGCCGCGCGCCGCGTAGGAAACCTTCGCCTGGTCGATCGTGGCCGTGCCGCCATTCTGCAGGCGAATGCCCGTCCAGCTACCCCGCGTCGTGGAGCCTCCCGCTGCCGTGAAGACGACCGGGAGCCCCGCCGCGCCCTCGACGCGGAGGACACCGTCGACGAGGAGCCGCCCCGAAGTGGCTCCAGCGCTCGCGAAGACGACCTGGGCTCCAGCATGGATCCGAAGAGCCCCGCCGGCGGCGACCGTGATGTCACCCTCGAGCCGGTAGGCCTCGCCTCCCGGGAGCGGGTACCACACCACGGTCTGCCCGCTGCTCGCGACCGAAGTGGAGGTATAGGTGTTGCCCGCGTCGCTGTAGGTCACGGTCTGGGGAGCCGACGGACCGCTCACCTCGGCCCCCACCGCACGGGTGGCGAAGATCTCGTGCGGGCCGACCGCGCCGAGGAAGACATCGGCTCCGAACGCGCCCGCCTGTGCCGTGGCGGTCGCCACCTTGACGCCGTCCACGTAGAGATCGACCACGCTCCCCGTGGGCGCCGTGCCGGTGACGTGGAGGCCGTTGTGGGTGATCGACGCCGGCAACGCGGCCAGGACCGGCTCGCTCAAGTGCGAGACGGTCCGGTCTCCCGAAGCGACCTGGAGGAGCACGACGAGATCACCGGAATCCACGTTCCCATCCGGCTGCAGGGCACTCCCGTCCGCGGGCGCGACGTCCGCGGCCACCAGAGCACGACCCGCGAGCGTGACCTCCCCAGCCAGGTGGCGCTGGAGCAGCACGACGTCGGCGGCGTCGACCGTATCATCGAAATTGATGTCGCCGCGCGGCGTCGCGCGGCCCGTCGCAGGGAGGAGGAGCAGCAGGACCGCAACGAGCGCAGCGGCAGGCGACCAGGGACCCGGCACCAACTTCGAGCCCTGATCCGCCAAACCGCCCCCTCCGTGGGTGAGCACTCTACCCCCGGACGCGGAGCGCAGTCAACGCATCTGGGCCCGTCGCAGTTCTGTCACGGAGTGGTCGCGGGACATGCGGGGAGCTCGGCCGGTGTGGTCGAGACCTCCACCTCTACGCAGTTCCCGGTCCCGTGGCCGTCCCACACGAGAGCGCCTGGTGGCAACGCCAGTGGGCCGCCCGGCGGCTGAGGGTTCACACCGTTGCCGGCAAGTTGATTCGATCCGAGCCGATTCCCGTCGGGCAGGGGATCCAGATCGGGGTCGAGCGCGGCTTTCAGGGCCGGGAGGGCGATGATCCCGACACCCATCGTCCGATTGTCTCGGACCTGGTTGCCCTCGATCGTCGTGTGGTCGGCCGCCAGCACGAGCACCCCGATGCCAGGGGGCAGCTGACCGACGAAGGTCTCGCGATCGCCAAAGTTCGGATGGTTGTTCGACACCACGCGGTTCGCGTGCAGACGGGTGCGCGAGGTGCTCTTCTGGACGCGGAGGGGCTCGACTCCGATCAGGACGCCGATGGTGTTGTCGTGGGCGTGGTTGCCCCGGACCTCGGCGTCGTTCGTGTTCTGGATGTAGATGCCCACGACGTTGCCCTGCACCTCGTTGCCGACGATCTTCACCCGGTTCGAGGAGCCCACGTAGATCCCCGCATCGCTGGCGCCGCTGATCACGCAGTCGCGGACCTCCGCGTCCCAGGCCTGCACGGGATAGACGCCGTAGATTCCTGGATCCTCGATGTGGAGGTCCGCGAGCGTCACGCCCCTCACGCTCTGGGGCGAAACACCGCTGGCCTGGTAGCGACGAATCGAGAAGCCGACGATCGTGAACGGGCTCCCGGAGGCGATGACACCGTCGGCGAGCCTCCCCCGTCCGTCGAGCACCGGACGAGACCCGTCGCTCCCGGCGAGCCCGCGCAGAGTGATGTCGTGGGTGTCGACGACCAGTGCTTCGTGGTAGACCCCGGGCTCCACCTCGATCGTGGTGCCAGGTTCCGCGCGGTCGATTGCCGCGGCAATCGACTCGCCGGCGCGCACGCGGAGGACCCTCCGCTCGTCTGCCGCGTCCGAGCAGGCGAGAGCCGCCAGCGCGAGCGAAGTGAGGACGACTCGTCTCACCGCTCTTGCGCGGGCAGGCCGACGGTCACGCTCGCGACGCCGAGGTTCCCCTCGTAGCTGAAGACGTTGGTGGTGATCGAATGCGGGCCGGCAGGCAGCCGCGTCGAGTCCCAGTGCCACGTGAGCGGCAGATAGCCCAGCTCGTGTTTGAAGGCGAGCGCGCCGTCCACGTAGAGCTCGACGCCAAAGCGCTCGGCGTAGAGGCGGTCGGCGTCTGCCGGATGGACGTCGACACGGATGGGCACCGCCGCACTACGCCGGCCGGCGGTCTGCTCATCGACTTCCAGCTGTACGCGGAGGTCCCCTCGCCGCTCCGCGGGCTGCGCGGCAGGATCTCGCTGGCGGGACGGTCTCGGCCTCCGGCCGGGGCGGAGGGGCCGCTCGGCCGCGGACAACCACTCGGGTCGGGGCTGCTGGGGGAGCACGAGGATCGTGTTGGCAGGGAGGGCCAGGGCGGAGCCCTGCAGCCAGGGTGCCGGTGCCAGGCCTCGCGTGACCTCGCCGGGTGCCCAAGGCTCCGCGTTCGCGCCCGCAGGTCGCGGTGCCCAGTCGACGACGTTGGCCAGAACCGGCCCGGGCGGTGCCATTCCCGCGCGAATCCGAACCATGGCCGAGCGCAGGAGCCGATAGCGAACCAGCCTGGCCTCGACGTCGAGCCGAAGGTCACGGACCACCACGGCATCCCCACCGGTGCTGTCCGAAAGGTCGTGGACGACCGCTGCCCCTTCGTCCTGAGCCGTGATCGTGTACGCGTAGGCTCCAGCCGGCACGAGCTGGCGGCTGCTCCGGCCGTCCCAGACGAGGGCGTGATCGCCCGCGGCCAGCGTTCCCTCGGACGAGATCGATGCCACCTCGAGATCGCGCGCGTCGTAGACGCGGAGCACCACCCGCGCGGGCGACGAGAGACGGAAACGCACCTGGACGTGCTGCTCCTGCCCCGGATCGAACGCCAGTGGAGCGTGGGCGACGTGCGTGATGCGGAGCGTGGTCTCGGCGGCTGCCGCGGAGGCCAGGAGGACGACCACGACGACCGCGGTGGCCGCGGATCTCACTCCCCGACCTCGCGCGGCGCCGACCACGCGGGCGCACGCGCCCCACCAGGGTGATCGGTGAGCTGCTTCGCCGCAGGGTGCTCGAGAGCGAGAAGCCAGACATTGGGAACACCCCCCGCGACGCGCTCGAAGGCCAGACGCTGGCCGTCGGGCGACCAGGCGGGGCTGCCGTCGAGGCCCGCGTGGTCGGTGAGGCGCTCGGGCTCACCCGGCGACCGTTCGATCCAGAGCTCGTAGTCTCCGCTCCGATTCCAGGCGTAGGCGACCAGACCTCCAATCCCCGGGGCCGGGTCGAGTCGATAGCGGGGTCCCGCCGAGAGCTGCTCGAGCTGCCGTCCGTCCCGGGAGACCCGCACGAGGTCATGGGTGTCGCGCCCCTCGCCGGACGCGAAGTAGATCCAGCGCCCAGTTGGGTCCCAGGCGGGCTGATGCTGCATCCCCGGCTGCCAGGTCAAACGCCGCGGTGCGGTTCCGTCCGGCGCGAAGAGCCAGATCACGTGGTCGTAGGGATCGCTCTCGTCCGGTCGCGAGCACGCGATCGCATCGCCGGCGGGAGCGAGCACGGCACCGAAGCACGGACCGCCTTCGGGCACCACGCGCTCCTCGGCGCCGTCCTCGTCGACCCAGAGCCAGGCGCCGTCGAGCGTCGCGGCCAGGACCCGGTGCCCGTCCGGTGCCCAGGAGACCCGCGTCTTGTCACCGGGACTCCGGGACCTCTGGCGCGGGCTCGGTTCGGAGAGGTCGCGCGTCCAGACCTGCCAGTAGGCGTCGTCCGGCTCGCCGCGGGCCAGATAGGCGATGCGGCCTGACTCGGCGCTGCCAGCCGAGGCCGAGGTCGCGAACGCCAGCACCCCCCAGGCTGCGACGATCCGGCCGATGGAGCGGTCCCGCCCACGAAGCGGCGTCCGCCCTTCTCCACTGTTCCGAGGAATCGACCCCATTGCGATCAGTCGTCTCCACGAAGCCTGTCACCCGACACCGCGCCAGAACTCTGCGACCCGCAAGCCTCTTGGGACTGCGCTTCCGACAACGCAGCCGAGCGAGAGGAAACGTACGTAGGAACAGCGCCTCTGGTCAACCAGAGCGGGACCGCGGCCGGCCGGGCGGCGCGCGCTGTCCACCGGCGCTAGATAGACCTGGGTCATGCCGTCTGGGTTGCGCTCCCGAGTGTTGGTGACCGCCCGCCTCCTGCTCACAGCCCCGTTCGCGATGGGCCAGGCGAGCAGCCTGGATCGTCCGCTCCCGGCAGTTCGTGGAGAGCCCCCCACCGCCGCGCGCGCCGAGCTGGGGCGTCAGCTCTTCTCGGATCCGATCCTGTCCCGCGATGGCGACATGTCCTGCGCCACCTGCCACCGGCCAGACCTCGCGTTCACGGACGGCTTGCCCAGAGCCCTCGGCCGGGGCCGCGTCGAGCTTGCTCGGAACACGCCGACGATCCTCAACGCGGCCCTTCGCCCTCGCCTCTTCTGGGATGGGCGAGCCCGAGATCTGGAGAGCCAGGCGTTGGAAGTCCTCCTCTCTCCACGGGAGATGGCTGCGGATCCAGAGGCTCTGATTCCGCGACTCCAGAACCACCCCGAGTACGGACCGCGATTCGAGACTGCGTTCCCCGCTGAGAAGCCAGGCGCTGCGGTCTCGCTGGAGACGATCGCGCGGGCGCTCGCGGCGTTCGAACGGACGCTCGTCTTCTCGAACTCGCGTTACGACCGCTTCGTCCGCGGCGACCGCGATGCCCTGATGACCCCCGAGCGGCGAGGGCTCAACCTCTTCCGCTCGCTGAAGACCCGCTGCTTCGAGTGCCATCAGCCGCCGACCTTCGCGTCGCCGGTGCCTGGGTCGATCGGGCTCGCGCCGCTCACGGCTGGGGTCGACCACGACCCGCTCGATTCCCGACCACAGCTCCTCGAGGTGCCGAGCCTGCGGAACGTGGCCCTCACGGCTCCCTATATGCACGACGGCTCCCTCGAAGACCTCGAGAGCGTCATCCGCTTCTACGCGGACGGCGGACAGCGCACACGGAGCCAACCGTTCCTTGACACGAGGATCCGCCCCTTCGAGCTGGATCAGTCCGAAATGGAGGATCTGGTGGCCTTCCTGGGTGCCCTCACCGACACCGGCCCGGTGGCCCGCCGCCCGCCGAGAGTCCGAGAGTCGGCTCATGCGAACGAGGTCGAGGAGGCGACCGCATCGTCGGATGTCCCACGACCGCGGTCCTCGCCGCCCCGCTGAACCTGGGCATGCGTCGACGAAGATGGGCCGCCTGGCACCGCCTCGACCTCGATCCGGCGGTCCGCTACTCCGGCTGGTTCTTGCGCGCGATGCGGGTGAAGTAGGCCGTCGTGTCGGTCCCAGGCGCATAGAGCGGCGTGAGGAGCGCACCGTCCCGGTCGAACACCTTGAGGTCGCGGATCGTGAAGTCCGCGGCCTCGAACCCCTCGCTCGGCGCCTTCGTGAAGGCGATGTCGAGAAGCGGGCCCTCGCCAACCCGGTCGCCGTCGGGGTAGCCCGGCGTGCTCGGCAGCGTGAAGCCGCGCGGATCGGTGACGAGCACGCGCGCCGTGCCCGGCGGGTCGCCAGAGCTCGTCATGGCGACCGCGCGACTCGCCTCGGCGCCGGGAAATGCGTCCGGCTCCGAGACGGCCGCGCTCGGGTACTCGAGCCGGAACTCGATGGCGCCGATCTCCCACGCGGGGTCGAAGCCGTCCACACCCGGCCCGGCCTTGCGGCCTTGCAGGCGGAGCATCGGCCGGGGACTCAGCCCAGCGGGCTCCGAGTCGCTCGTGAACTGCGCGGGGCTTCCGCCGCTGCCCAGGATCTCGAGCGTCCCGTCTAGCCCCGTGGAAACGGTATCGACGAGCAGCCGCACAGTGGTCGTTGCGGGCAGGGAGACAGGCAGCGACGCCGGCAGATCGAAGACCACGATCGTGAGGAAGGGGCCCGCCGCCGCCGCGTTCTTCAAACTGGTCGGCGCCGAGAGGCCGTCGAGGACGGCGCGAGGCGTCACCGTTGCGAGAGGCGTCGTTCCCTGCCGGATCTCCACCGTCACGTTGTCGTCGGACAGGTCGTACTTCTCGACGATGGCACCAAAGAGCGGGACGTGGTTCGAGTCGATCGACATCGCGACGGTCTCACCGAGGCGGGCGGCCTTCGGCCAGACGAGCGGGGCCCCGCCGAGGCCGGCCGGCGCGCACCCGGCCACGACGAGCGCCGCGCTGACGAGTCTCAGTCTCAGGCGACGAACGAGGGAACGAGGACGAGTTCCACCCAAAGGGCAACCTCCGAGTGAGCCGAAGACTCTCGCCATATATCTCGAAAGAGTCCCCGGTGTCAATCGAGACCCTCGCACGATCGGGTGAGGAACGGGTCGGGAGCCGGGGGGGGGCAGGCGGAAGCCCGCGCGCCAAGGTGCTGCCTGTGCGGAGAGGCATGCCCCGAGAGAGCGGCTCGCTCCCATCTGGACTCGCGTCTCGTCACCCTGCGACGCACGTCCCCGAGGAGCGTGTCCCAGAGCGGCGTCGTGCCTGGCTCGAGGTCGTCGCTCGCATGGTCGGCGTGCCATCGGGAGCATTGGACGGCGCCAGCCGATCCACCACCGCCGCTACCGTGGCAGCACGACCTCGGGTCCGCCGTGAGGATTCGGAGCGCAGGGAGTCTGCAGCAGAACCGACGTGGCGCCGTCGATCGTCGGCGCGCGCGGCCGCCACCGAGGCCCGCGAACCGTGGCGGAGGAATCCTCCGCCACGGTTCGTGTTCTCCATCGAATTGCCGAGACAGTGCAGGGGCCTCGAAGAATTCCTCCGCCACTTATCTTGCTGTCCATGATGTTCTGTGTCGGGTGACGGCGATTCGAGAGTTGCGCGCGGTCGAGGCACCCTCTTCGTGCCGACCTCGGGCGCAGGTCACCGGCGGTTGCGAAGAACGAATGGGAGAGCCTCGGAACGCCGAGGATCTGCGGGGACGGCCGGATAAAGCATGAGCTTCGAGCTCGATGTCTTACTTGGTTTCCCTCCTTGACTTGGCCGGCTGCGCTACGAGCGCGAATAGATACGTGTCGTTCTTCCCCACCGTCTTCCGAGGCTCTCCGAACGGAGAGAGTGATGTTCTACGGACTCGACGTACACAAGGACTTCTTCCAGGTTTGTGCGCTCGCCGAGGACGGCCAGACGCGCAGGGACTTCCGAGTCGGCGGCAATGCGGAGGCCATCGAGGCCTTCGGCCAGCGCCTCGCGCGCAGCGACCAGGTCGTCCTCGAGGCCACCTTCCACAGCTGGGCGATCGTCCAGATCCTGCGCCGCTACGTCGACCGGGTGGTCGTCGCGGATCCGTCGCAGCTCAAGGCCATCGCGAACGCGCGGATCAAGACCGACAAGGTCGACGCCCACATCCTGGCGCAGCTGCTGCGCATGGACTTCCTGCCGGAGGTCGAGCTGCCGGCCGCAGAGACGTGGGCCGTGCGCCAGCTCATGGCCCACCGCAACCAGCTGCGCCGCCAGTCGGTCGCCACCAAGAACACGATCCACGCGGTCCTGAACCGGAGTCTCCTGCGCTACCCCGGGAGCTTTCTCTTCACGGAGAAGGGCTTCCGCTGGCTCGCCGAGCTGGTCCTGCCGCCCGCCGAACGGATGGTCCTCGACCACCAGACCGCACTCCTGCGCGAGGTCCAGGCGCGCCTGGCCGCCGTCGACCAGGCGCTCGTCGAGCAGGCGAGGCTCCACGCCGATGCGAAGCTCCTCGTCACGATCCCGGGCGTCGACGTCGTCGTCGCGATGGGCTTCCTCGCCGCGATCGGGTCGATCGACCGCTTCCCGAGCCCCCAGCGGCTGGCCGCCTACTTCGGCCTCGTGCCGAAGGTCCGACAGTCGGCCAGCACCTGCTACACCGGTCACATCACGAAAGCTGGCTCGCGGAACGCTCGCTGGCTCGCCATCGAGGCGGCGCACACGACCGCCCGAAGCAGCTCGCCGCTCGCGGCGACCTACCTGCGGATCCGCCGCCGAAAGGGCCATCAGATCGCGGTCACCGCGCTCGCCCGCAAGCTCGTGGTCGTGGTGTGGCACCTGCTCACCACCCAGCAGCCCTACCGCTACGCCACGCCCACGCGCACGCGCGATAAGCTCCGCCGGCTTCAGAAGGGCGAGCGACCTCCCGCCGCCCGGGCGCCGCGCACCCTGGACGAGGTCTACGCCGAGGCCGGCTTCGCGCTCGCACCGCCGGAAGCCGGGGAGAAGCGCGCCGCCAAACGCAGCCGCGCGGCGCTCACGCGCATGCGGAACGAGATCCACTGAGCCACTGACGGGAGAACCGCAACCGTGCCGGCACGTTGCAGAGGGCCTTGACAGAACTCATAGATGTATTCGCAACCTACACTTTTCGAGATCGATTCGTCCGGCCTCCGCGATGCGTCGAGCCGGTCCTCGCGACTGCAATCCGCCTCCCGAGACAGTGCGTGTCGACACGCCAACGCGCTGGACACCGGTGAACGGGCGAGCTTCCAGGGAGCTGCGCTCGAGATGCAACGGGTCCGCCAATGCGCGTGCAGACCGGTCGCCGTCCAGGTGTGAGGGAGCTGTACGCCTCGTGCGCCGAGCGTGCCCACAGTCGATCAGCAGATGACGCGAGACTCCGCGTCGATGGCGTCGGCCACCCGCATGCCGGGAGAGGAGCGCGGTGTGTGGGGCAGAACGAGGCCCGCGACCCCCGCGGCGGCGAGCAGCGTCCCGGTCCAACCACCGCCCAGGGCAGCCCTCGAATGGACGCCGAACGGCCCCCCGGTAGATGCCCGGCGGATCCTCGTCATTGCGCGAGACCGGCGCGGCCCATGTCCCAAGGGGTGCCTCGCCAGCCTGAGATGACTCCGTTGTCTCCGCACGCCGGACACTTCCAGTGAATGCGTGATTCGGCGTCGACGACGGCCCGGAGGCGGCCTGCGCACGGACGGCGACCCGGCCGGCGGCGGCATCGTACGTGGGTCTGAACGATCTTCTCCGGCGCGCGGTCGCTCATGGCAACCACGATCGCACCGAAGTGGTCGGCGATCCGTCTCGCCGGCCCGGGTAGATCCGGAAGGCCCAGGGCGCCGTCGAGAAAGTTCCTCATGTCGGCGATCCAGGTATTCGGCACGCCGAGGCTCCGCTGCGCTGCTGGCGGCGAGTCGCGAGCCGAGGACTACCAAGTCCGGCTCTCGACCACCAGTCGCGGGTGCCGAGAGCGCGCCTCAATCCACGCGACCTTGCTCCCCGTGCGGCACGAGCCTTGCTCTCGTTCGGCCCACGACCTGGAGCAAACCGTGAGCGAGGATCCCGAGAAGACCATCCGCCTGGCCGACCGACTGGCCCTCCGCCCCAAGGAAGCCGCGGCGGTCCTCGGGCTCTCCGAGCGCGCCTTCCGAGCGCTCCTGCCCTCCCTCCCGCACGTCCGCGCCGGCGGCGCCGTCCTCGTTCCCGTGGAGTCGCTCCGGCGCTGGCTCGACGACCAGGCCGCGCGGGAGCCCGGCCGAGTCGATGCCATCGTGACCGAGACCCTTCGATCGATTCGAGATTGATGGGGCCATGGCCGCCGCCTTACTCTCCGCACCGATGGCAGCACGCAGGAAGGCATCCGGCCGGGGCGGCTGGCGTCCGGGAGCAGGCCGCAAGCCGCGGAGCCGAAAGCGGTGAGCGCCAAGGTGCAGTTCGACCGCGGAGCCTGGTGGGTCATCACCCACCACGAAGGGAAGCGCCGGCGCCGGCGACTGGGTCCGTCGAAGGCCGACAAACGCGCAGCCGAGGAGATCGCGAAGAAGCTCAACGCCGCCATCGCTCTGGGCACCTACAACCCCGGCGGCGACAAGCACAAGCCCCTCCCCTTCGACCAGCACGTACGCCAGTGGCATCGGCGCTACTCGGTCACGTTCAAGCCTCGGTACTTGGAGACGAGCGCCGGGCTGATCGAGCGCCACCTGGTACCCCACTTCGGATCGAAGGACCTGCGAGAGATCCGGGAGGCGGACCTGCTCGACTACATCCGCGCCAAGGTCGATCAGGGCCAGAAGCCGGCCACGATCCTCAACGCCCTGTCACTGGTGCGGCGAGTCCTCAACCTGGCCGTCCGCGAGGGGTTGCTGGACCGGAACCCCGCCAACGGCGTCGGACGCCTGATCTCTCGCGTGGCGCGGCGCGAGGAGTCCGAGGTTCGCATGGTGGATGCCTGGACCCGCGACGAGGCCGCGACCCTGCTCGCACTCGCACGGGAGCACGAGGCGCGCTTCGCGCCGATGCTCCATGCGGCGCGACAATCAACCTGAGACTGGCGCGACAATCAGGATGAGAATGAGCTGCGGCCGTCCTGAGGCCGGGAGGGCGTAGCCCGACCGGGCTCAGGACGGCCGCAGCGGCGGGACCCCGACGGGGGATCGCCGCCCGGGGTCGGGGCGGGCGCCGACAATGGGGGTTTTCTCCGCCACGGAGGAGACCCGTTGCCGGGCCACCATCTGACCGATCACCAAGTGAGGCTCTATATGAGACTGCGTCGAACCGATTCCCCCGCCGCGGCTGCGGCCAAGGCCTCGTTCAGCTCCGCCACTGCCTACCGACTGGAGCAGGATCCGAAACTCCCCTCGCAAAGGGAGCAGCGGCGCTCCCGACGCCGCCCCGATCCTCTGGCCGGGATCTTCGAGGCGGAGATCGTGCCGCTGCTCGAAGCGAGCCCGGGGCTTCGACCGGTGGCTCTGCTGGAGGAGCTGCTGCGTCGCCACCCGACGCTACCGCCGGGCATCCGCCGCACGCTCGAGCGGCGCGTCCGCGCCTGGCGCGCCGTCCATGGACCGGAGCGCGAGGTCATCTTCCGCCAGATCCAGGAACCGGGCCGCCTGGGGTTGTCGGATTTCACCGACACGTCCGATCGTGGCATCACCGTCGCGAAGGTCGCGCTTCCCCATCGTCTCTATCACTTCCGACTGGCCTACTCGGGCTTCGAGCATGCTCATGTGGTTCTCGGCGGCGAGAGCTTCGTGGCTTTGGCCGCCGGCCTGCAGGACGCCCTCTGGACGCTCGGGGGTGCGCCCAAGGAGCATCGCAGCGACAGCCTGTCGGCCGCTTTCCGCAACCTCGACCAGAATGCGGCCGACGATCTCACGCGCCGCTACGACGCTCTGTGTCTTCACTACGGCATGACGCCCAGTCGCAACAACCCCGGTGTGGCTCACGAGAACGGCGCCATCGAGGGACCCCACGGCCATCTCAAGCGGGCCCTCGAAGACGCCCTGCTCCTGCGAGGATCCCGGGACTTCGAGACGGTCGACGCCTACCGCCACTTCGTGGCCGAGCTCGTCTCGCGCCGCAACCGCCGACACCACGCCCGGATCGAAGCAGAACGCATCGTGCTGACGGCCCTGCCCCCTCGCCGGACCGATGACTTCGAGACGGTCTCGGTCGTCGTCACCACGTCGGGTGGCTTCACCCTGCGCAAGGTCTTCTATAGCGTCCCGTCCCGGTTGATCGGTCACCGCTTGCGGGTGCGGCTCTACGACGATCGGCTCGAGGTCTTCCTCGGCGCCACCGCCCTCCTGGTGCTTCCGCGTGGACGTGCCGATCGTCGCGGTCGGCACGACCACGTTGTCGACTACCGCCATGTCATCCACGCCCTGCGGCGCAAGCCCATGGCCCTCTTGCACCTCGTCTACCGCGATCAGCTCTTCCCCCGAGAGGCCTATCGCCGCACGTTCGAGGCGCTGCTCGAACAACTGGGAGAGCGTCCCGCGTGCCGCCGCATGGTGGCCCTGTTGGCACTGGCGCATGAACGGAGCTGCGAAGCCGAGCTCGCCCAGTGCCTGGCCGAGGATCTCGCTGCCGGTCGACTGCCGGACTTGGACTGGCTGGGCTCGCGCTTCGCACCCGATCCCCAATCCTTGCCCCATGTCAACGTGCAGCTCGGCACGCTTCGCGACTACGACGCATTGCTCCCCGGGGCACACGAAGAGGACTGCGCATGACGACGACCGCCTCGATCGATCATGCCCGGCTGGCGCTGCTGCTGACCGAGCTTCGTCTCCCCACGATCAAGTCGCTCTATCCCGCCTTTACGGGCCGGGCGGACCAAGAGGGCTGGCCGGCCGCGCGCCTGCTCGCGGCGCTCACCGAGCATGAGGTCGCAGACCGAGCCCGGCGCCGCATCGAGCGTCACCTCGCCGAGGCCCGTCTGCCGCCAGCCAAGACGCTCGAGAACTTCGATTTCGCCGCCGTGCCCATGATCTCCAAAGCCCAGGTCCACGCCTTGGCCGCGGCCGACAGCTGGCTTCACGAAGGTCACAACCTGATCCTGATCGGGCCCCCCGGAACGGGCAAGAGTCACTTGGCCGCGGCCATCGGCCTCTCACTCGTCGAAAAGGGCCTGCGGGTCCTGTTCACGCGCACGACCGACCTCGTCCAGAGGCTGCAAGTCGCGCGACGCGATCTCTCGCTCGAGGCCGCCATCGACAAGCTCCACAAATACGACCTGCTCATCCTCGACGACATCGCCTACGGCGGCAAGGACCAAGCCGAGACCAGCGTGCTCTTCGAGCTGATCAGCGCTCGCTATGAGCTCCGCTCGATCCTGGTCACCGCCAACCAACCCTTCGGAGAATGGAACCGGATCTTCCCCGATCCCGCGATGACGCTGGCTGCCGTCGACCGGCTCGTGCACCACAGCACACTCTTCGAGCTCAACGTCGAGAGCTACCGCCGCCGCACCGCCCTCGAAGCCAAGCGCGGCCCCGGCCGCCCCGCGGCACGGGCCACCCCGAAGAACACCACGGCTCATCCCAGCTCGAAGAAGAGCGAGTCCACGGAGGGCGGCGACATGTAAACCATCAACCCCGCGAGCGACACCACCACAGATCCCCGTTCCTCATCCTGATTGTCGCGCGAGTCTCATCCGACTTGACGCGCCACA
>WYBL01000118.1 GCA_011526565.1 Acidobacteriota bacterium
CTTGGTCGCGTCCAACCGGTCCACTCGCTTGGCCGCACCGAGCGACGGCCATCCCGTCGCGCCTTTGGACACCCGCGCGTTCAGGCCGGCGACCGGGCCGTCAGGCCCTTTCACCACGGGCTGCTAGCCGGTTCGGGCCCCGCCGGCCGCCCCGGATAGGATGTAGGGATGATCAAGAGGAACCCCACCCGCGCGGTGCGCGTGGGCCGCGTCACGCTCGGCGGCGGCCACCCCGTGGCCGTGCAGAGCATGTGCGCCACTCACACCCAGGACGTGGACGCCACCGTCGAGCAGGCGGAAGCGATCCGCAAGGCGGGCGGCGACATCGTGCGCATCGCGGTCGACGGCCCGAAGGACGTCGAGGCGCTGGCCGAGGTCCGGCGCCAGACCAGCGCCAACCTGGTGGTCGACCTGCAGGAGAACTACCGGCTGGCGAAGACGGTCGCGCCCCACGTCGACAAGCTGCGCTACAACCCCGGCCACCTGTGGCACCACGAGAAGGAGAAGCCGGTTCGGGGGAAGGTCCGCTTCCTGGCGGACGTCGCCCGCGACCACGACCTGGCGCTGCGCATCGGCGTCAACTGCGGATCCGTCGACCCCGAGCTGAAGGAGCGCTTCCCCGACGACGACGTCGAGGCGATGGTGCGCTCGGCGCTCGAGCACTGCGCGATGCTCGACGAGCTCGGCTTCGACCGCTACGTGGTGAGCCTCAAGGACTCCCACCCGCGCAAGGTGATCGAGGGCAACCAGCGCTTCGCGCAGGCGCGCCCCGACGTGCCGCTGCACCTCGGCGTGACCGAAGCCGGAATGCCGCCCGAGGGCGTGATCAAGACCCGGGTGGCCTTCGAGCAGCTCCTCTCGCGCGGCATCGGCGACACCATACGCGTCAGCCTGACCCTGCCCAACCCGCGCAAGCACGAGGAAGTCGAGGTCGGGCGCAAGATCCTCGAGGACATCGCGGCAGGCCGCTTCCGCTCGGTGCCCGTGTTCGACGACGACACCCTCAACATCATCTCGTGCCCGTCGTGCTCGCGGGTCGAGAACGAGAAGTTCGTCGACCTCGCGCAGGCCGTGAAGGAGATGACGACCTACGCCCGTGGCCACGCGCTGACGATCGCGGTGATGGGCTGCCGGGTCAACGGGCCGGGCGAGACCGACGACGCGGACCTCGGCCTGTGGTGCGGCCCGACCCACGTCAACCTCAAGCGCCGCACGGAGACCGTGGGCGCCTTCACCTACGACGAGATCCTGCCCCGCCTGAAGCGCGAGCTCGACACCCTGATCGAGTCCAGGACGGCCGCCCCGGCGCGCTGAGTTGCCCACCGCGCCCTGGCGGATCGCCGCGCTGCTGCTGGGCTCGGGCGCCTGCGCGCTCGTGTACCAGGTCGTCTGGCAGCGCGAGTTCCGGCTGGTGTTCGGGGCCAGCACGGCGGCCTCGGCAGCGGTGCTGGCGATCTTCGTGGCCGGGCTCGGCGCCGGCTCGCTGCTGCTGGGACCGCGCGCGGACCGCGCGCGCTCGCCGCTGCGGCTGTACGCCGGGCTCGAGGCCCTGATCGCGCTGAGCGCCGCGGCCTCGCCGTCCCTGCTCGATCTCGCGCGCTGGGCCTACCTCGCCCTCGGCGGCACCCCGCAGCTCGGCGAAGCGGGCGGCACGCTCGCCCGCCTCGGCGCCGCGTCGCTCGTCCTGCTCGTGCCGACGTTCCTGATGGGCGGCACGCTGCCCGCGGCCGCCCGCGCCGCGACGCCTCCCGAAGACGCGCACCGCGGCGACACGGCGCTGCTCTACGGACTCAACACGCTCGGCGCGGTGCTCGGGTCCGCCCTCGCCACGTTCGCGCTGCTCGAGGCGCTCGGCACCCGCGCCACACTGTGGGCCGCCTGCGTGGTCAACGCCGGGGTCGCCGCGGCAGCCTGGTTGCTCGCGGGAGGGTCCCGCGAGCCGGAGGTCGGCGCAGCGCCCCACCCCGCGGCGGACCAGCCGGAGCCGGCCCCAGCGCCCCGGGCCTTCGTCCTGTGCGCTGCGGCCGTGGTCGGCGCCGTCTTCTTCCTGATGGAAATCGTGTGGTACCGCATGCTCGGCCCGCTGCTCGGGGGCACGGTCTTCTCCTTCGGCCTCGTGCTGGCACTGGCGCTGCTCGGCGTCGGCAGCGGCGGCTACCTGTACGCCCGCCTCGGCTCCCGGAGGCCGCCCACCCTCGAGCGCTTCGCGGCGACCGCCGCCCTCGAAGCCGCGGCCCTGCTGGTCGCCTTCGGCCTCGGCGACCGCATCGCGCTGTGGACCCTCGCGACCCAGGGCGTGGACCGCCTCGGCTTCGGCGCCGAACTCCTCCACTGGGGCCTGGTCGCGGGCGTGGTCGTGGTGCCCGCCGCGACCGTCGCGGGGTGGCAGTTCCCGCTGCTCGTCTCCCTGCTCGGCTCGGGGCGCCACGGCCTCGGGCGCGACGTCGGCCACGCCTACGCGTGGAACACGGCGGGCGCCGTGGTCGGATCGCTGGTGGGCGGCTTCGGCCTGCTGCCGCTGCTCGGCGCACCCGGTGCCTGGCGCCTGGCCGCCCTGTCGCTGCTCGGCCTCGCGCTGGCCGCGGCCTTCCTCGCGGGCCGCCACGGTCGCCGCAGCAGCCTGGGGCCGGCGACGGCGGCCGGCCTGGCGGCGCTCGCGCTGCTCACCAGCGCCGGGCCCGGCCCGGGCTGGCGCCACTCCGGCGTCGGTGCCGGCCGGGCCGTCCCGCTCCACGGCGACGGTCCCAACGCGCTCGAGGCCTGGCTCCGCGAGCAGCGGGCGGCGCTCGCGTGGGAGCGCGAGGGCCGCGAGAGCAGCGTCGCCCTGGTCCGCCGCCAGGGCCTCGCGTTCGTGATCAACGGCAAGATCGACGGCCACGCGACGCTCGACGCGCCGACCCAGGTGATGGCCGCGCTGCTGCCGGCCCTGCTCCAGGCGTCACCGCCGCGCACCGCGCTCGTGATCGGGCTGGGCACCGGCTCGTCGGCCGGCTGGCTCGCGGCGGTTCCCGGCGTCGAGCGCGTCGACGTCGCCGAACTGGAACCGGCCATCGTGGAGGTGGCCCGCCGCCTGGCCCCGGTGAACCTCGCGGTGATGGACAACCCCCGCGTGCACGTCCAGGTCGGCGACGCCCGCGAGATCCTGCTCGCCAGCCGCGAGCGCTACGACCTGATCTTCTCGGAGCCCTCCAACCCCTACCGCGCGGGCATCGCGAGCCTGTTCACCCGGGAGTACTACCGGGCCGCGGCCGAGCGGCTGGAGCCCGGCGGCGTGTTCGTGCAGTGGCTGCAGGCGTACGAGGTCGACGCGGAGACGGTGCGCAGCGTCTACGCCACGCTCGGCGCGGAGTTCGCGCAGGTCGAGACCTGGCGCACCCACCGCGACCTGCTGCTGCTGGCCCGCCGCCAGCCCGCGCCACGCCTCGACCGCGAGGGCCTCGCGCGGCGGATCGCGGCCGAGCCGATGCGCAGCGCGCTGCTGCACGCGTGGCGGGCCACCGACCCCGAGAGCGTGCTGGCCCGCTTCGTGGCAGGTCCTCGCACCGCGCGCGCGATCGCCGGCGGTGCGGCCGGCCTCGTCAACACGGACGACCGCAACATCGTGGAGTTCCGCTTCGCGCGTCACGTCGGCCGCCAGGGCCTGTTCCAGCCCGAGGAACTGCTCGTCCTGGCTCGCGGCCTCGACGACGCGCTGCCGCCTGTCGTCGGGCTCGAACGGTCGCGGCTAGAGGAACTGCGGGCCGCGCTCTACCCGCGGGTCGCCTGGCCCGCGGGTCTCGACGGCTTCGCGCTGCAGCGGCTGCAGGCCCGGGAGTTCGGGCTGGCGGCGCCGGAGAGCGCACTCGCGGCCTGGGCTGCCCAGCCGGCGCCGCCGCGCGCCTGGGAGGAACAGGTTCTCGTCGCGACCGGTCTCGCGGAGAACGGCCGGCTCGAGGAGCTGCGGCCGCTGCTGCAGGAGATCGCCTCGCGCTCGCCCGTCGACGGCGCGGCGATCGAGGCCCTCGCCGTGGCCCGGCACGGCGACCCGTCGGCCGGCACCGCGGCTCTCGCCGCCTCGTGGGCGCAGATGCGGGTCACGCCCTGGGTACACGCCGCGCTCGGCCAGCGCACGCTGCAGGCGGCGCTGGGGCTCGCGCAACGGGCGCCGGCGCGAACCGCCCTCCTGCTCGAGGAGTTGCGGACGCCGTTCGCGCTCGACGTCCTCCACGACGACCGCCGGCGGGCGCTGCTCGCCCTGCTCGCCCGGCTGCCGCAGCCGGCCCCGGAGTGCGCCGCGACGCTCGCCGAGTTCGAGCCCCACTTCCCCTGGCAGGCGCTGCCGCTCGAGCTGCGCGCCCGCTGCGAGGCGCGGGCCGGCGGGCGGGCGGAACTGGAATGGCAGCGCTTCCGTCGCGACCAGCCCGCGCGGCTCGCGCCGGCGGTCGACTAGCTCAGGCGCGCTCCAGGTCCGCGTCGACCATCATCCGCACCAGCTCGCGGAAGCCGACCTTCGGCTGCCAGCCGAGCACGGTCTTGGCCTTGGTCGGGTCGCCCAGGAGCAGGTCGACCTCGGCGGGCCGGAAGAAGCGCGGGTCGACCACGACGAAGTCCTTCCAGTCGAGGCCGACGTAGCCGAAGGCCTCGTCGAGGAACTGGCGCACCGAGTAGGTCTCGCCCGTGGCGACCACGTAGTCGCCCGGCTGGTCCTGCTGCAGCATCCGCCACATCGCCTCGACGTAGTCGCCGGCGAAGCCCCAGTCGCGCTTGGCGTCGAGGTTGCCGAGCCGCAGCTCCTTCGACCTGCCCTTCTTGATCGCGGCCAGGCCCATCGTGATCTTGCGGGTCACGAAGTTCTCGCCACGGCGCGGCGACTCGTGATTGAACAGGATGCCGTTGGAGGCGTGCATCCCGTAGCCCTCGCGGTAGTTGACGGTCATGTAGTGACCGAACACCTTGCTGACGGCGTACGGCGAGCGCGGGTGGAAGGGGGTCGTCTCCTTCTGCGGCGTCTCGTGGACGAGGCCGTACATCTCGGAAGAGCCCGCCTGGTAGATGCGCGAGGGCAACTCCAGCTCGCGCACGGCGTCGAGCAGCCGCAGGACGCCGCTGGCGACGACGTTCGAGGTGTACTCGGGCATCTCGAACGACACCTTGACGTGGCTCTGGGCGGCGAGGTTGTAGATCTCGTCGGGCTTCACCATCGCCAGCGTGCGGACCAGGCTGTTCTGGTCGACGAGATCGCCGTAGTGGAGGACCAGGTGGTCGCGGACGTGGTCGATCCGCCAGGTGTTGAAGGAGGAGCTGCGGCGCACGAGGCCGTGGACCTCGTAGCCCTTCGACAGCAGCAGTTCCGCGAGGTAGCTGCCGTCCTGTCCCGTGATCCCCGTGACGAGCGCCTTCTTCTGGGCCAAACCTCGAGTCCTCCTGGAGTGTCGCCCGCGCCGTCTCGCGCCTGTCCGCGCCGTCGGGGCGCGGCAAGATACACCGCCGCGGCGCGAGGTTCCAAACAGGCTGCCCGCGGGGCGTCCGCAAAAAGAAAAAGGACCGCGGACCGCACTCGTGTGATCCCGCGCGCGGCGCTGTGCCGCTCGCTTCCGGCCCGCCTCCGACGGTGGCTCCCTCCAAACCACCGCCAGCGCCAGGCTGGTGTGGGACCCGCGTGTGCGATCACGCGATCCGCGAACACCCTTCCCTACAGCAGGGTTCGTGCCAGGCTCAGTCAGCGCCGTAAGTTATTGATTCTAAGAAACTGAACCATCGCGAGCGGGAAGCGGCGCCTTCGCGAACGTTGCAGAACCGCAACTGACATTATCGAATGCGCAACCTCACTAGCTATCCACTTCACCCGAGCGGATGCCCAGTTGCTTCATCTTCCGGTACAAGTTCGTGCGCTCGATGCCCAGGTCGCGAGCGGTGCGCATCAGGCTCCCCTCGTTCGCGGCCAGCCGCTCCAGGATGTACTGCCGCTCGAAGCGCGCCCGCGCCTCCCGCAGCGTCGCCGGCGTCGGGCTGCCGATCCCCGCGCCCTGCGGCGCCGGGTTCATCTGCAGCGCCTCCATGACCTCGCGGTGGCCCACGGTCTCGCCGGGCACCATCACCACCAGGCGCTCCATCAGGTTGCGCAACTCGCGAACGTTCCCCTTCCACGGCAGGTGGCCCAGGAAATCCGCGGCGCGCGGCGCCAGCCGCTTGGGCGGCAAGCCGTTCTCCAGGCTCGCCAGGCGCAGGAAGTGGGCCGCCAGGTCCGGGATGTCCTGGCGCCGGGTGCGCAGTGGCGGCACGTTGATGGTCAGGACGTTGAGCCGATGATACAGGTCCTCGCGGAACGCTCCCCGCGCGATCTCCTCGGGGATGTGCTTGCTGGTCGCCGCCAGCACCCGGACGTCCACGGGCCGGGTGTCCGAGCTGCCCACGGGCGAGATCACCCCCTCCTGGAGGACGCGCAGCAGCTTGGCCTGTGCCGACAGGCTCATGTCGCCCAGTTCGTCGAGGAACAGCGTCCCCGTGTGGGCGGTCTCGAAGCGCCCCTTGCGGTCGGTCGTGGCGCCGGTGAACGCGCCGCGCACGTGGCCGAACATCTCGCTCTCGATCAGCTCGCTGGGGATCGCCGCGCAGTTGAGCTCGACGAAAGGCCGCGCCCGGCGCGGCGACAGGGCATGGATCGCGCGGGCGATCAGCTCCTTGCCGCTGCCGCTCTCCCCGCAGATCAGCACCCGCGAGCGGGTCGGGGCGGCCATCTCGATGAGCTGATAGATGCGGCGCATCGGGTCCGAGCGCCCCACCATTCCGAAGCGCCCACCGTCGGTCTCCCGGTCCGCCTCCGGCCCGAACAGGGTGGGACGCATCACGCGCTCGAGCACCCGCAGCAGCGAGTCCGGCTCGACCGGCTTCTCGATGAAATCGGTGGCGCCCACCCGCATCGCCTCCACCGCCTCGGAAACGGTGCCGACACCCGAGACCACGACGACCGGCGTGCCCGGGGCCTCGCGCTGCAGCGCCTGCAGCACGTCGATCCCGGTGCCGTCGGGCAGCCGCAGGTCCAGCAGCACGCCGGCGGGGCGCAGCCGGGCGAACTGGCGCAGGCCCTCGGCGACGTTGGCCGCGTCGACGGCCTGGTAGCCGCCCTTGCGCAGGATCGCGACCGAGGTGGCGCGGACGATGTCGTCGTCGTCGATGACGAGGATCAGGCCCTTGTCGGGGGCAGGCATGGCGCAACCCGCATGCTAGCATCCGCCCGTGGTGGCGCGGCCGGCCCGCGCACGGGAGGAGCATGCTTTCACAGGCGCTGCGCGTGGCCCTCGCCGCGCTCGCGATCGCGGCAGGCGGCTGCTACGACTTCCACCTCGCGGGCCCGGAGGACGCGCCCGACCCCGCCTCGCCACAGGTGGTCTCGGTGCGGATCGAGTACCGCCAGCCCAACGAGTGCCTCAGCACCTCGCGCTGCGAGGACCACGTCGTCTTCTTCGGGAGCTGGATGCGCCCCGGCGCGGAGTTCATGCTGCGCGCCGACCCGGGCAGCCACCTGTGGACCGGCGTCGCCCAGAACGTGCCCGTCAACTTCCCCCCCGCCGGCGAGCCGTACCGCGTCAAGGTCTACGACCCTTACCTGCGCGACACCCCGACCGAGGGCTTCGCCGCCGAGCGTCTGGTGCTGGGCGGCCAGCGCGTGCTGACCATCGACGCGTGGGGACGCCGGGACGAGGCCGGCCTCGTCTACATCGACCCCCAGGGCCAGGCCCGCAACGCCTGGTAGGTCAGCGGGTCAGCGCGTCGGGCCGCCCTGGGCCACGGCCTGGATGTTGCGCAGCCGTTCCACGGCCCGGTTGGCGCGGTCGGCCACCTTGGCCGAGGGGTCGGAGATCAGCGGCGTCAGCCGCTCGATCGCCGCAGGGTCGCCGACCTGGGCCATGACGTCGGCCAGCGCCGCCCGCACCTCGGGCTCGGGGTCGTTCAGGTACGGATACAGGTCCGGCAGCAGATCGCGGCCCATCTCGAGCAGGTATCGGCGGCAGCGCTCGCCCAGGTAGCGCGAGGGCAGCGACAGCACGATCGTGTCGACGAAGGCGCGGTCGCCCAGCCGCACGAGCGCGAAGGCCAGCGCCAGCCGCAGCGGCTCGGAGGACTCGCGCTGGAAGTCCTTCTTGAAGGCCGCGATCATCGAGCCGTCGGCGACCCGGGCCAGGCCCTCGATCGCCAGCCGGCGCCGCTCCTGGTCGGGGTCCTGGGCGAGCGAGCGGAACAGCTCGGCCTGCGCCGGGTCGGCCAGCCGGCTGAGCGCCTCCATCACCCGCAGCGAGACGTCGCGCGAGAGCTTCTGCTCGAGCATCTGCCGCAGCACCGGCGCCGCCTCGCGCACCTGCAGCACGCCGATCGCCTTCAGCGCGCGATCGCGCGGGTCCGAAGCCGCGTCGCCGAGCAGCGCGATCAGGTCGCGCCCCTCCGCCGCCGTGCCGACCTTGCCGATCGCGGTCGCCGCCGCGCCGCGCACCTCGGGGGCAGGGTCCTGGAGGGCGCCGGCAAGGGCGGGCAGCGCCGGGCGGCCGTCCAGGATGCCGAGCGCATAGGCCGCGCTCTCGCGCAGCGGGATCTCCGGATCGCCCAGCAGGCCCTGGATGCCCGCGTAGACCGAGGGGTCGACGCGCACCGTCACCGGCAGCGAGGATCGCTCGTGCTCGTCCGCGAACGTGCGCAGGAACCGCGGCACGGCGCCCGCGCGCTCGACCTCGGCGTGCAGGTCGACGAGAGCGCCCAGCGCCTCCTCCCGGATCCGCGGCTCGCCGTCGCCCAGCGACACGGTCAGCGCGGGCACCGCGCCGCGATCGCGCAGGCCGGTCAGGGCCCGCACGACCTCCATCCGCACCCGCAGCTCGGGGTCGCGGACGAGCGCCGCGAGCGGCGCCACCGCATCGGTGCGGCCGCTCTTGCCGAGCTGCGCAGCCGCCTCCTGGCGGGTGCGGGCGTTGGGGCTCTTGAGGTTGGCCACCAGGTCCTCGAACGTGGGCCGCGCCGCTGCCGCCGGCAGCGCCAGCGACACCGCGATCAGCGTCAGGAGTCCCCGCTTGGTCATGCCCCCTCCTCCTCCGTCCCTCACCGGCCCGCGGCGCGGGCCACCCGCAGTTCGGCCTCGCGGGCGGCCACGAACCCCTGCGGGTCCTTCAGCAGCAGTTCGGCGCGCGGGACCAGCTCCAGCGCCTTCTGGAGCTGGACGTCCCACGCGAGCGTGCGACGCCGAGCCTCCGCGTCGCCCCACACCTGGCGCAGGATCTCCTCGAACAGGATGCGCGAGATCAGCTCGCGGTGGGCCGCGAACTCGTCGTCGGCGAGCGGGATCTTCTGCTCGCCGAGGTGGCGCCGGAAGTCCTCGAGCACGGTCGCGTCGACGCTGAAGTCGCGCCGGATCGGCTTCAGCGTCGAGATGCCGGCGTCGTTGCGCGAGCCCGCGCCCTCGATCTTCGCCTGGCCGGCGCTCTCCGCCGGCTCGAAGGTGCGCGCGAAGCCGACGAACGCCTGGCGGCCGACCAGCGCAGCCACCGGCTTCGGCAGCGTCTCGCGCTCCACGCAGTAGTCCGGCGTGATGCCGTCGCCGCCGTAGACCTTGCGGCCGGCGTCGGTCAGCCGCGCGTCCTCGCCGGACTCGCGGCAGGCCTCCCGCTCGCGGGGCGAGACGTAGTCCTCGAGCGCCGTGTGCCCGTAGTCGCGCTGGATCAGGCGGCCCGACGGCGTGTAGTAGCGCGCCGTGGTCAGCGCCAGGGCGTAGCCGCGCGAGGAGCGCAGCGGCAAGATCGTCTGCACGAGGCCCTTGCCGAACGTCGTCTCGCCGACGATCAGGCCACGGTCGTGGTCCTGGATCGCGCCGGCCACGATCTCCGAGGCCGAGGCGCTGTGCCGCGAGACCAGCACGACGAGCGGCAGGTCCGCGAACGCGCTGTCGCGCTCGGTGATGAAGGTCGCCTCGTCCCGCTTGTAGCGCCCCTTGGTGAAGACGACGAGCTGGCCCTTTCTCAGGAACAGGTTGGAGACCGCGAAGGCCTGGTCCAGGAGCCCGCCCGGGTTGTCGCGGATGTCGAGCACCACCGAGGTCGCGCCCTGCTTGATCAGCGCCTTCAGCGCGCGCTCGAGCTCGCGCTCGCAGTCGGCCGGCTCGCCCGAGCGGCAGGCCGTCGTCTCGTTGAAGTCGATCAGCCGCACGTAGCCCGTCTTCGGCGTCGCCATGAAGGCGTAGGGCACCGAGTGCAGCGGGATCTCGTCGCGCAGCACCGTGAACTCCAGCGGCGCGTCGTAGCCCTTGCGCTCGATCGTGATCTGGACCGGCGAGCCCTTGGGTCCGCGCAGCCGCTTGACCGCGTCGTCGATGCTGATGCCGCGCGCGTCCTGGCCTTCGATCCGCGCGATCACGTCGCCGGTCCGCAGTCCCAGCCGGTGCGCCGGCGTGCCCTCGAAGATGGCGACGACGGTGATGCCGCCGTCGATCGACTGCACCGTGATGCCGAGCCCGTAGTAGGAGCCGCGCTGCTTCTCCTGCAGGCTCGAGTACTCCTTGACCTCGAGGAAGTTGGAGTGCGGGTCGAGGGTGCGCAACATCTCGCGGACCGAGGCGCTGACCAGGCGGTCGGTCGGGACCTCTTCCGCGTAGTTCTCCTCGATGGCGCCGAGGAGGGCGGTGTACAGGCGCAGCCGCTCGGAGAGCTGGGTCGTGCCGGCGAGCGCCCGCTCGCCGAACAGCCCGCCCGCCAGCGTCGAGGCGGCCAGGATGCCCAGGCACAAGGTCGTCAGGCGAGAGATCCGCATGTCTCCTTCGGTGCGCGATTCAAGGGTCCCCGCAGCATGATAGCAGTCACTCCGCGGCCGGCAGCAGGAACTCGTCCGCGTCGGGATCGACGTCGAACAACTCGACGTAGCGGGCCCAGTCCAGCGCCGTGGACAACTGCCGCTCGGCCTCGCCCGGGGAGAAGTGCTCGCGGAGCTGCTCCCTCAGCTCTTCGCGCGGGACCCGGCCGTGCGGCGCGCCGCGCAGCGCCTGCAGGATGCGCTGCACGAGCGGCAGTTCTCCGACCGCCCGCGCCAGCCGGTCCTTGCGGTCGGCCTCCTCGGCCTCCGCGACGGCCCGCCCCTCCGCGGTCAGCTCGATGTCGCCCGAGTGGATCACCACCAGCCCCAGCGCGCGCGCCGCCGAGGTCACGGGCAGCAGGTCGTCGAGCTCGTAGCCCAGCGGCCCGCCCAGCTTGTAGAGGTCCTCGCGGCCGTGCGGGGCCTCCCTGAGGTGCTCGAGCAGGCCCAGCACCATGCCGATCGCCGCGTGTGGCAGCGGGTCGTTCATCTCCTCCCCCTCACGCCAGAAGGCCGTACATGCGGTCCACCACCTCGCTCACGGCGGCCGCGCCGGGCCGCCGCGGACGCGGCAGGTCCGCGAGGTCCACCACCTCGGCGATCCGCCCCGGGTTGGCGCGCAGCACGACCACCCGGTCCGACAGCGCGACCGCCTCCTCGATGCTGTGGGTGACCAGCAGGATGCTCTTGGTCTTCACCTCGGGCGACTTCCACAGGTCGAGCACCAGGTCCCGCATCGCCCGCGCCGTCAGCACGTCGAGCGCCGAGAACGGCTCGTCCATGCACAGCAGTTCCGGCTCCAGGGCCAGCGCCCGCGCCAGGCCCACGAGCTGCTTCATGCCGCGCGAGAGTTCCTTCGGGAACGCCCGCTCGTAGCCCGAGAGCCCGACCAGGTCGATGTACTTCTCGGCCCGCTTCAGCCGCTCCAGCGGTGCCATGCCCCGCGCCTCGAGGCCCAGCGCGACGTTCTCGACGACGCTCATCCACGGGAACAGCGCGAAGGACTGGAACACCATCGCCGCCTGGCGGTTGACGCCGGCGAGCGCGACGCCGCCCACGTCGATGCGGCCGGCCGTCGGCTCCAGAAGCCCCGCCACGATCCGCAGCAGCGTGCTCTTGCCGCAGCCCGAGGGCCCGACCAGGCTCAGGAACTCGCCGTCGCGCACGTCGAGGTCCACCGGGCCGAGGATGCGGATGCGGCGGTCGTAGAACTGCTCGACCTGCCGCACCCGGAGCAGCACGTCCGCGTCGGTCGTGCCGCTCACGCGTCGAGCTTGTAGCGCGTGGTGACGCGCTGGTAGAGGGGCGCCCAGAAGGCGCGGTTGACGCCCACGATCATCGCGATCATCAGGGCGAGGCTGGCGGCGATCACCTGCGGGTCCGCGGTCTCGTAGGTGGCGCGGTCGAGCGCGGCGCCGATCCCCCGCACGGCGTAGGTGCGCCCGTCGACGACCAGGTACTCGCACAGGATCATCGCGTTCCATCCTGCGCCCCACGCCGTCAGGCACCCGGTGACCAGTCCCGGCAGCACGGCCGGCAGGAACACGTGGCGCAGCCGGCCCAGCCGCGACAGGCCGAGCGAGCGGGCCGCCTCGTTCATCTCGCGCGGAATCGCGGCCGCGGCGCCCATCACGTTGAAGAGCACGTACCAGAACATCGTCGTCAGCGAGAGCAGCAGCGCTGCCCCCTCGAGGCCCAGGCCACGCGCGACCAGGGCGACGATCAGCGGGAAGAAGGCGGCCGCCGGTACGCTGGCCGCGATCTGGATCACGGCCAGCGACGGCCCCCGCCAGGCGGGGCGCGAGGCGACCAGGGCCGCCAGCGGCACCGCGAGCAGGGCCGAGGCGCCGACCCCGAAGCCGACCCGCAGCAGGCTCAGCACCAGGTCGACCGGCAGGCCCGCGAGCGCCGGCGACAGCGGAGCCTCGGCGAAGGTGCGCCAGGCGTGGCGGGCGGCCAGCACGCCGAGCGCGACCAGCGGCAGCACCAGCACGGCCTGCAGCGCGCGGCGGCTGGCCACCGCGTCGAGCGCCCGGCCCGCAAACCGGAAGGCGGCTTCCGAGCCCGGCACCACGACCCGGCCGATCAGCGCCCGCACCAGGCGGCTGCGCATCAGCACCCGCGCAACCCGCGGCACCTGGGGCCGGTCGCCGGACTCGTCGAAGTGGAAGCGCTCGGCGTAGGTCTCGAGCGGCCCCCACACCAGCAGGTGCATCGCTGCCGTCACCGCCACCAGGCACAGCAGCGCCGCGGCCGTCTGCTCGTAGCGCCCGGCGACGACGGACTGCGCGAGGTAGGAGCCGAGGCCGGGCAACGTGTAGCGGGCGGGGCCCACCGCGATGATCTCGCTGGCGATCAGGAAGTAGAAGCCGTTGGCCCACGAGAGCAGCGAGTTGTAGACGAGGTTCGGGAACACGGCCGGCAAGACCAGCCGGCTCCAGCGCGAGGCGCCGCGCAGGCCGAGCTGGCGGGCGGCGAGCGCGATGTCCTCGGGCAGCGTCGCCAGGCTCTCGTAGACGCCGAAGGCGAGGTTCCAGAACATGCAGGTGAAGATCAGGAACACGGCGGCGGCCTCGACGCCGAGCGCGGAGCCGGCGGTGACCCGGATGAAGAAGGCGACGGCCACCGGGAAGAAGCCGAGGATCGGCACCGACTGCAGCACGTCGAGCACGGGCAGGATCACGCGGCGGGCCGCCACGCTGCGGGCGGCCGCGTGGCCGATCGCGAGCGCCGCCAGCAGCGCCAGCGCGTAGGCCGCCGCCAGGCGCAGCAGCGACAGCGCGAGGTACGCGGGCAGCAGCGCCGGCCGCAGCTCGAGGGCCGGCGCGTCGTGGGGCCGCAGCGAGGCCGAGGCGAAGAAGGCGAGGGCCGTCAGGCCCGCGAGCGCCGCCACGACGCCGGCGTCCACGGGCAGCGACGAGCGCGATCGGCCATCGCGCCGGAGCGCATCGGGCGGCACCCGCGGATGCTAGCAAACGCGCCGGGACCCGCCGACTTCGACCTCGCGCCGGAACCCGTCAGAATCGGATGTGGAGGCCGATGGTGGCGGAGACGCCCGAGAGGTCGATCTCGTTGCCGCGGAAGTCGTCCGGCATGTCGTCCTTCGCCCACAGGTAGCGACCCTCGAGGGCCAGCGCGAAGTCGTCTCCGAACGGCACCCGCAGGCCCGCCACCGCGTGCAGGCCGAAGGTCACGCTCTCCGAGGCGAAGGCGTCGTCGTAGATGTCGAAGCGACCGTCGAAGTCGATGAACTCGCCGAACTCCTCGTACTTGTAGGCCACCAGGTCGGCGCCGACTCCGGCGTAGGGCTGCACCGCGCTGTAGCGGTCGCCGGGCACGAACTTGACCGTGACGCCGATCGGCACCATCTCGAGCCGCAGGGTCTGGAAGATGTCGTTGCCGCGGCCGTCGACGTAGTCGCGATAGGAGGTGTCGATCTGGCGCTCGTAGTAGTCGAGGCTGACGCCGAGTTCGACGTTCTCGCCCAGCCGGTGCGAGTACTCGACGCCGCCGAACACGCCCGTCCAGTCGGACTTCGAGACCGTGTACAGGATCTCGTCGTCGCGGAACAGGTTGGAGTCGGCACGCGGGAAATAGGCGCCGACGCGCAGGTCGAGGCCCTGTGCCGCGGCGGGCGCGGCGGGCACGAGGAGCACGGCGCTGGCGACGGCGGCGAGGGCGATGCGACGCATGGCGTTGTCTCTCCTGGGGGACGTTCTCGGGCCCCCTGCAGAGGTGAGTGCAGAAACCCTGCCAGCCTCGACACGCCGTGCATTCCCGCCGGCCCGGCGTGTTCGACCGGCCGCGCCGGGCGAAGCTGTCCCCTGTGGAGGACGCGAGTTGGAGGCGGCGACCGGAGTCGAACCGGTGAATAGAGGTTTTGCAGACCTCCGCCTTGACCACTTGGCTACGCCGCCCCTGCGGCCGCCGAAGGCGACCTTTCCGAGGCCCTGACACTATAAAGGACTCGCGGATGGCCTTCAACAGCAGCCCGTGCGGGCTTGACGAACGTGCGACCTCCGGCTATCTTTCTCTCGCTGCTGGGCGGGAATAACTCAGTGGTAGAGTGCAACCTTGCCAAGGTTGAAGTCGCGGGTTCGAATCCCGTTTCCCGCTCCATCCTCGCAGCCGGCCTGAGCCTCCGGCTCGGCTCCCTCAGACGCTGAACGCCCCCCGGTCGTGCCTCAGCCGGGGCGGGCTCACTCCCAGGTCGATCGAGATGACGTCGAAGCGGTAGGCCTGTCCGTCCTGCCCGTGCCGCGCGGCCCAGGCGTGCGCTGCCGCCGCCAGTCGGCGCTGCTTGGCCGGAGTCACCGCCTCGTAGCCGAAGCCGTGCGCGCTCCCCCGGCGGGCCTTGACCTCCACGAACACGATCGTCTTCCCGTCGCGGGCGACCAGATCGATCTCGCCGGCCCGGGTCCGGAAGTTGCGCGCGAGGATCACGAAGCCCGCCGCCTCGAGGAAGGCGCAGGCGGCGTCCTCGCCCGGCCGGCCCGCGGCCGGGCCTCTCAGCGCCGGCGCCAGCGGGTCCCGCGTGGCGTGTCCTCGAGCACGATCCCGCGCCGCTCCAGTTCGCCGCGCAGTTCGTCCGCGCGCCGGAAGTCGCGCGCCCTCCGCGCCTCCTGGCGCCCGTCGAACAGCGCCTGCAGCTCGGGCTCGAGGCGATCCTCGCCCGCCGGCAGCAGCACGGCGAACACCCGGTCCATGCGCTCGAAGCGCTCGCGCAAGGCGCCGGCGCCGCCCGCGTTCACGGCTCCCGCCGCCAGCAACTGGTTGGCCTCGGTCACCAGCCCGTGCACCGCGGCGATCGCCTCGGGCGTGTTGAGGTCGTCGCGCAAGGCCGCGGCGAAGGCCGCCTCGGCCCGCTCTCCCGCCTCCAGCACGGGCGCGGCAGCGCTCCCCGCCGCGTCCACCTCGCCGAGTCGCCGCACGACGCCGTGGATGCGCTCGAGCGCGGCCTTCGCCTGGTCCAGGCCCTCGAAGCTGAAGTTGAGCTGCTTGCGGTAGTGGGCCTGGGCGAGCAGGTAGCGCACGGCCTCCGGCGCGTGCCCCGCCTCGACGAGGTCGGGCAGCGTGAAGAAGTTGCCCTTGCTCTTCGACATCGTCTCTTCGTTGACCAGCAGGTGCTCGACGTGCATCCAGTGGCGCACGAAGGGGTGGCCCGTGCCGCACTCGCTCTGCGCGATCTCGTTCTCGTGGTGCGGGAAGATCAGGTCGACGCCACCGCAGTGGACGTCGAAGGTCTCGCCGAGGTACTTCATGCCCATCGCCGAGCACTCGATGTGCCAGCCGGGCCGGCCCTTCCCGAACGGCGCGTCCCACTGCGCCCACGCCGGCTCGTCGGCCTTGAGCTTCCACAGCACGAAGTCGCGGGCGTCTTCCTTCTCGTACTTGTCGGTGTCGACGCGGGCGCCCGCCTTCATGCCGGACACGTCCAGGCGCGCCAGCCGCCCGTAAGCAGGGAACGAGCCGATCCGGAAGTAGACGCTGCCGTCGGCGACGTAGGTGTGCCCCCGCTCGATCAGCTTCTGGATCAGCTCGACCATCTCGGGGATGTGCTCGGTGGCCTTCGGCACCACCTCGGGCGGCTCGAGCCGCAGCGCCTTCATGTCCTCCCGGAAGGCGGCGATGTGGGCGGACGTGAAGGGCCCGATCTCCTGGCCGGCCTCGGCGGCCAGCTTGATGATGCGGTCGTCGACGTCGGTCAGGTTCATCACGCCGCGCACGCGGTAGCCGCCGTAGGAAAGCGCGCGGCGCAACACGTCGTTGGCGACGAAGGTGCGGAAGTTGCCGATGTGGGCGCGGGCGTAGACGGTCGGCCCGCAGGCGTACATCCGCACCTCGGGCGGCGACAGCGGCCGCAGGTCCTCGACCTGTCCGCTCAGCGTGTTGTACAGGCGAAAGCTCATCTCTCCGTTGCCTTCAGCACCAGGACGGTCAGGTCGTCGGTGCAGCCCGCCGCCCCCGTCCAGCTTCTCACTCCTTCGACCACGCCCGAAAGCAGCGCGGCGGCCCCCTGCCCGCGGCGCGCCTGCAGCGCGCGCACCAGGCGATCGTCGCCCCACTCGTTGCCGCCCGCGTCCTGGGCCTCGGTCGCCCCGTCGGTGACCGCCGCGATCACGTCGCCCGGGACGAGCTGCAGCTCGCCCACCTCGCAGTCGATGTCCTCCAGCAGGCCGAGCACCGGCGCCCCGCGGTCGAGCCGCGTCACGCCGCCGTCGGCGCGCAGCAGGAACGGCGGCACGTGCCCGGCGCTCGCGTACTGCAGGCGGCCGCTCGCGGGGTCGAGCTCCGCGTAGAAGAGCGTGACGTACTTCGAGGGCGACGTGCTCTCGCACAGGAAGCGGTTGAGGCGGGCCATCAGGCGGTCGATCGGCAGCGACCCGGCCAGCGCCCGCAGCGACGCGTGGAGCGACGCCATCAGCAGGCTGGCGGGCGTGCCCTTGCCCGAGATGTCCGCCACCGCCAGCGCGAGCCGTCCCTCCGGCAGCGGGATGTAGTCGTAGAGGTCGCCGCCGACCTCGTAGCAGGAGTCGCTCGCCGCCGCCAGCTCGTAGCCCGGCAGCCGCGGGCAGCCGCGCGGGAACAGGCTGCCCTGGATCTCGCGGGCGATCTGCAGCTCGCGATCCTGGCGTTCCTTGGAGAGCCTCACGCGCTGCAGGCGCAGGGTGTCGAGCGCGGCCAGCGCCTGCTGGCCGAGCGTGGCCGCGAAGTCCAGGTCCTCGTCGGATGCCGGCGCCCCCGAGATCCGCGGGCCGATCGCGAAAAAGCCCTCGGGGCGCGCCCCGATGCGCAGCGGAATCACGGTCGCGAGCCGCATCTCCGCCAGCGCCTCCCGCGGCTCCCCCGGGGGCAGCGCCTCGACGGCCGTCGGCCGCTCCAGCAGCGCGAGCAGCGGCGCGCTCGCGGCCGCCGAAAAGGCCCGGGCCGACGTCGAGCGCACGCCCTTGGCGCCGGCCAGCGTCAGCCCCTCGCCGCTCGCGAGGTAGAGCGCGGCGCGGGAGACGACGAGGTGGCCCATCAGCGTCGAGAGCGCGACGTTGACGACGCCGACCTCCTCGCCGCTGGCGGCCAGCTCGCGGGTGATCTCGAACAGCGTCTTGAGCTGGAAGACCTTCACCGACAGCCGCTGGTTCAGGCGGCGCACTTCCTCGTCGGCCCGCTGCGGCCCCAGCCGCTCGCCGAGCAGGCCGCACAACGCCGGCAACGCGGGCGCGTCCGCGTCTCCCCCGCCGATGCCGAGGGCCCCCACCAGGCGATCGGCATGGCGCACGGCGAGCAGGCGGTCGAGGCCCAGCGGCAGCGGCCCCGGCTCGTCGACCTGCGCGGTCTCCAGGCGCAGGGCGGACGAAGCCTCGCGGGCGGCGACGCCTCGCGCCGCCCTCAGGCGAAGCCCTTCGCCTTCCGCGGCGAACAGCGCGAGCGACGACGCCCCGGTCAACCGCTCGGCCAGCTCGAGCGTCGCCGCGTGGGCCGCCTCGTCGCTGCTCGTGGCGGGCAACGCCGCCAGCAGCAGGGTCAGCTCGCTCGCGCCCTTCATCGGTGCGGGCCGCCGGGCCGGCGTTTCTGCAGGCAGCACACGTTGCTGCGGCCCGAGCGTCGATAGGTCACCGAGTCCATCAGCCGCGTCATCAGGTGCACGCCGAAGCCGCCGCGGCGGCGCTCGGCCGCGTAGCGGACGGCGTCGACCCTCGGCATCGCGCGCGGGTCGACCGTCACGCCCTGGTCGACCACCTCGACTCGCAGTTCGTCCGGGCGCAGCGCGAAGCGGACCTGCACCGGGGCGCCGGGGCGGCCCGCGTACGCGTGCTCGACGACGTTGGCGACAGCCTCGTCGGTGGCCAGCGCGACCGCGTCGGCGTCCGCCGCCGAAAAGCCGGCCGCTTCGGCCATGGAGCGAGCGGCCTCGCGCACGAGGGAGAGGTAGCGGGTGTGGGCCGGGAAGCCGAGGGCGACCGTCGGCCGCGTCCGCGACCGGGGGCGTGCGGGCCGTTCCGGGCTCAGGAGGCGTCGCCCCCGGCGTAGCTGCCGACGGCCTCGATCGCCGTCGGGAACACGCGGTAGAGGTGGTGGAGCCCGAGGATCTCGAAGATGTTGCGGACCGTGTCGTTCAGCTCCGCAACCCGCAGGTCTCCGCCGGCCTCGCGGATCTCCTCGATCGTCCCCATCATCGCGCCGAGCCCCGCGCTCGCGATGTAGGCGAGGGCCGAGCAGTCGACCACGATCCGCACCCGGCCTTCGCCGAGCGCGCGCCGCAGGGCGCCCTCGAACTCCGGGGCCGTGTGGGCGTTGACGAAGCCGCGGGGCGCGATCACCCGCACCGCGCCTTCGTCGCGCGCGTCGACCTGCAGTTCGGCCATCTCGCCCCGGACTATAACGCGGGAGCCGCGGCCCCGCCGAGCACGCGGCGGGCGTCGCCGGCGTCGGCGACGATCTGGGCCCGGAGCGCGTCCGGCCCCGAGAATCGGCGCTCCTCGCGCAGCCGGAGGCCGAAGGCGACGCGGACCTTCTCGCCGTAGAGATCGCGGTCGAGGTCGAACAGGTGGGCCTCCAGCCGCACCTCGTTGCCTCCGAACGTGGGACGCCGGCCGATGTTCGCCACTCCCGGCACGACCACGCCTTCGGGCAGGCGCACCCACACCGCGTAGACGCCGTTGCCCGGTAGCAGCTCGTTGTAGGGCTGGACGTTTGCGGTCGGGAAGCCGAGGCCGCGCGCACGCCCGTCGCCGCGCACCACCTCCCCGTCCACGAAGAGCAGCCGGCCCAGCAGCCGCCCGGCGGCGTCCACCGCGCCGCGCGCGACGGCCTCCCGCACCCGGGTCGAGGAGATCGGAGCGCCCTCGTCGGAGACGTTCTCGACCGCGCGCACCTCGAAGCCGCAGTCGCGTCCGAGCCGCGCGAGGGCCTCCACGTCGCCGCTGCGTCCGCGGCCGAACCGGAAGCCCGTCCCGACCACGACCAGGCGCGCGTTCAGACGCTCGCCCAGCAGTCCGCGGGCGAAGTCCGCGGCCGGCAGCGCCGCCAGGGCTTCGTCGAACGGCAGCACCGCCACCCGCGGCAGGCCCAGCCCCACCAGCGCCTCGACCTTCTGCGCGAGCGTCATCAGCGCGGCCGGCGCACGCTCGGGGGCCAGCACCCGGGACGGGTGGGGTTCGAAGGTCAGCGCTGCGGGCGCCAGTTCGCTCCCGGCCGCCGCGAGCACCCGGCGCACCAGCTCCTGGTGGCCGCGGTGCACGCCGTCGAAGTTGCCGACCGCGAGAGCCGCCGGACGCCGCTCCGGGTCGGAGGCCCCGGGGCCCTGCCACTGCACGGCCGAGCGCTAGCGCGCCCGCGAGAGCGTCCGCCGAAGCGCGTTGGGGTCGGCCTCGCCGATCCCCAGCGTGTAGCCGTCGCCCGACGGCGCGTACGTGAACGGACGGCCGTCCACGGCCCGCAGGTGACGAGCGTCGACGAGGCCGGCCTCGACCAGTTCCTCGAGTCGGGTGGGGACCGCGCCGCCGACCAGGGCGAACGAGCGGATCGCCTCGTCCACGCGCTCCAGGCGGGCGCGCGTGGCATCTTCGCCCAGCGCCTCCACCTGCGGCGCAAGAGCCGAGCCGAGGCCCGGCACGGCGAAGGCCGCCCCGCGGTTGAGGCCCGCCGCGACCAGCGTCAGCAGCACGGCCGCCGCGAGCGCCACGTAGCCAAGGACCGGCGATGCCGCGGCCTCCTCCTCCTGGACGTGGGCACCGCGGGCCGCGCCCTTGCCGGCGGGCGCGATGATGTTGCGGTTCAGGAGGTCGAACAGCGTGCGGCAGACCTCGAACTCGAGCGCGCCGACCGAGTCGACCACCTGCTGCACGGTGGCCGAGCCGTCCACGTGCTGGTACACGCGGTGCTCCTCGGGGGTCAGCTTGATCTTCGAGGCGGCGGCAGGCCCGGTGGCGACGCGGCCGGTGTCTCCGCCGCCCCCCATGCCGGCGAACATGTCGTCGAGCCCGCCATCTTCGCCGGCGCCGGAGACCTCGACCAGGCGCGGGTCGACCGCGCTCTTGAAGACGAGGTCCATCGACGGGATCTTCTTCTCGATGATGGGCCACTCGTCCACCATCCGGATGCCTTCCATGAGGATGAAGTCCGCGCTCATGGGGTTGGCGTTGTCCCGGTCGTAGTCGACGGTGTCGGTCGAGTCGAAGTTGTACTCGCCCTCCTTCCAGCGGAACAGCCGGAACAGCGTCTGCTGCACCTGGATGGCGAGCGCCTGCTTCAGGTCGGTGGCGGAGAGCGCGCCGGTGTCGACCAGGACCTTGCCCAGCCGCTGGAGGGTCTGTTTCTGGACGCCGAGCGCTTCTTCGAGCCGCTCGCGGGTCAGGCGGCCGGTCTTCACCAGCACGTGGCCGAGCTTGTCCTCGAGGCGCTTGCCCACCGTGTCCGAGGCGACGACCATGCCGTTCTCGAACATGACCGTCACCTGCTCGCCCTCGCGCTTGAGGGTGAGGGTTCCGGTCTTCCGCTGCAGCCCGATCAACTGGAAGATGTCGGGAAGCCCGAAGTCCTTGATCGATCCCGAGAGCGCCACCCTGGCCCCCTAGCCGCGCCGCGCCACGGGCCGCCGCGCGGCCGCCTTGACGTCGAACTGGAAACTGGGCTTCAGCAGTTGTGCGAGCACCCAGGCGAGCCCGGCCAGCGGGGCTGCCAGCACCAGGGCCCAGGCTCCCCACGAGACCGCCGGCACGAGCGTCACCTCGATCAGCCGCCCGGGCAGCCACAGCGCGGAAAGCGCCCCGAACCACACGAGTGCCAGCACGAGACCCACGGCCGTCGCCTGGCCGAACACCTGGCCCGCGCCCGGCACGAACACGGACAGCAGCCGGAAGATCCTCACGCGCCGCCCCTCCTCGGCCTCGACGTCCCGGAGCTTCGCGTTGCGCGCCGGTCCCGACACGCCGTCCTTGACGACGAAGAGGTGGAGGCAGGGCGTGCACAGCGGCAGCGGCGCTTCGCTCGACGCACCACCGCCCTTCTTCTTGGCGCCGAGGTGGCACAGCTTGCAGAAGACGGACCCGCACTTCACGCAGCGCAGGGTGAAGATCCGGCTGCCGCGCCAGCGCGCGACGGCGAAGGCCGCCGCGCCGAAGACGAGCAGCGCGATGCTGAAGCGGTTGACCAGCCCGAGCGCCGGGGCGGAGCCGTCGCCGCCTCTTCGCTTCGCGAGATCCGGGGCGAGGTCGACGACGACGCTGGTCACCGCGCCGTCCTTCTCGTAGCGCCAGCGGTTCTCGAGCTCGATCGGCAGGCCCGGAGCCGCCGCGTCGGCCTGGCTGCGCACTTCCTTGGCGGGCTCGCCCTCGAGCTTGTTGAAATGGGCGAGCGCCTTGTTGTACAGGACTGTGGCCCTGGTGCGCCCCGCCGGGGCGTGCTCGGCAGCGCGGGCGTAGAGATCGATCGCCGCGGTGAAGTTGCCCGCGTCGAAGTACAGGTTCCCGAGGTTGTTGGTGGCGAGGAAGTCGCGCGGGTCCTTCTGCGCGAGTTCGCGGTAGAGCGCCGTCGCCTCCGCCTCGCGCCCGGCCTTGCGCAGCGCGAGGCCCAGCAGGTGCCGCAGCTCGCGATCCTCCGGCGCAGCCGTCGAGGCTGCGGCGAGCGCGTCGATCGTGTGGCTCTGCCCGGCACCCGAGACGGCATCCAGGGCTTCGGCGTAGAGCGGCGCGCGGCGCGCGGCCGTGCCCGCAGCGACGCCGTCGGTGATCGGGCCGAGGGCCGCGAGCAGCAGCCAAGCGCCCAGCGTGATGCCCTGCTCCACCGGCGCCATGTACACGATCAGCAGCGCCGTCCACCACAGGGGCAGGTAGCCCCAGCCGAACAGGGCGACGCAGGGCAGCAGCAGCAGCAGCAGGAACCCGCCGCGCGCCACCACCCGCGGGCGATCGGGCCCCAGGTGCTCCTCGATGTCGTGCAGCAGCAGCCCGCCGTACCGGATCAGCAGGCCTGCCCCCAGCACCCAGGCGGCCCCGAACGCGGCCAGCAGGCCCACGCTGACGATCGAGGCCCGCAGGTGCAAGCGGCCGGCCGGCGCCGACGAGCGGGCCATGATCCCGCTGACGACGTGGCTGACTCCGCCCGGGATCCCCGCCGCCCGCGCCAGGCCGAAGTGGGCGTCCGCGAGGTGCGGATCCAGCGCCGCGGCCCGCTCGAAGTGGGCGCGGGCGGCGTCGGCATCGCCCTTGCCCAGCCGCTCGTGTCCGAGCATCACCAGGCCGAGCGCCGGCACCGTCAGGCTCTCGACGTTGCGCTCGATGCGCAGCCGCCGCATCTCCTCGAACACGCCTTCGGTCGCGGCCGTGTTGCCGGCGCGGTCCTCGCGGGCGTAGTCGGCGAGGAGGCCCTCGAATCCCGCCGCTGCTGGCGGCAGTTGCGACGCCACGTCGATCACGGCCGGCGCGTCGGAAGCCGGGCTCGCGGCCGGTTCCTGCGCCCGCAGCGGCAGCGCCACGAGCAGCAGCGCAGCCAGGAGGCCGCGGGCGCTCACGCCGCGCCCCCCTGCGCGCGGGACATCCACGCCATCCGCAACTCGAAGAGCAGCCGCTCCAGCACCTGGTCCTCTCGCGGCGTGCGGTTGCCCTGGGTCTTGCTCTGCAGCAGTTCCAGCATCGAGATCGCGTGCCGGGCGGCAGCCAGGTCGACCTTCGGCGCGGCCTCCCCGCCCTCGCCCCCTTCCCCCATCAGGCCCAGGTGAAAGGCGACGGCCGCGGCGAGGTCTGCGAAGAGCGCCTCGAGCGTGGCCTCGCCGGCAGGCGGGAGATCGGCAGCCGGCGCCGGTTCGGACACCGGCGGCGCCGGCGCGGGTTCGACTGTCTCGGAGCGCAACTCTCCGTCGGCCGTGAAGTTCCTGCGGTCCCTAACGGTGAAGGGTCTCTCGTCGGTCATGCACTCCCCGCCGGCTCACGATGACGAACGCCTGCCTAACCCTTGCGTGCGGCGGATCTTAGCACGTGACCGGGCTCACGGTGGAGCGGAAGCCGACACGCGCAGCACGGCCCCGTCGGTCTCCACGCCGATCGCGCCGTGACGCGGCGTCTGCAGGACCTGGGCCCGCACCGCGCGCAGCCGCGCGACGACCTCGGGGTGCGGGTGGCCGAACAGGTCCCGGCGCCCCGCCGAAATCACGGCGACTCCGGGCCGGACGGCCCCGAGCAGCGCGGCGCCGGTGCTGGTCCGGCTCCCGTGGTGACCCACCTTGAGGACGTCGCAACGCCCCGGGCGGAGCGCCGCTTCGGCGCCGCTCTCGGCGTCCCCCGTCAGCAGCAGGCAGACGCGGCCGAACCTCACCCGCAGCACGATCGAGTCGTCGTTGCGCACCGCGAGCGGCGCCCGCCGGGGCCGGGCTGGCCCCAGCACGTCGACCTCGACGCCCTTCCACTCGACGCGGGCGCCGGCGACGATCACACGCTGGTTCGCCCCCGCGAGCGCGGCCGCGAGCCGCCTCACCCGCTGGTCACCCGGCGGCCAGGGCCCGAGGACCACGTCCCGCACGCCGAAGGCCTGGCGCAGGAAGGCCGCCCCCCCGGCGTGGTCGGGATGGGCGTGGGTGACGACCAGCCCATCGAGGCGGCGGATGCCCCGCGCCCACAGCAGCGGGCCCAGCACGCGCTCGCCGAAGTTCGCCTCGCCACGCGGAAGCGCCACGCCGCCGGCGTCGACCATCCAGCGCTCGCCGCCTGGCAACTCCAGCAGCAGCGCGTCGCCGTGTCCCACCTCGAGCGCCGTCAGCCGCAGGACGCCCAGCGGGTGCGGCCCCTGCGCCAGCACCAGCCCGGCCCCCGCGAGGGCCATCACCCGCAATGCAGCGCGCTGGCGCCCCGGCAGGAACGCCAGCACCGCCAGGCCGACGAAGTGCAACGAGACCGCCCAGGCCGCCGGCGCCGGCAGCCGCGCGTCGAGGGCGACGGGCGCGAGCCGCGACGACCACAGCAACAGGTCGGCGCAGGCGCTGGTCAGCGCGCCCAGCGCCGCGGCCAGCGGCGGCCACGCGACGTCGCTGGCCCACACCCCCACGCCGAGGGCGAGCAGCGCCGTCGCCAGCGGCACCGCCGCGAGGTTCAGCAGCGGCGCCATCACGGCCAGCCGATGGAAACGCGCGACCGCGAGCGGCAGCAGCGCCCACTGCGCCGCCAGCGACCCGGCGAGCGCCAGCCCGAAGGGCCGCTCGCCTCCCGGCAGGCGCCGCGCCAGCGGCCGGGTCAGCAGCACCAGCCCGGCCGTCGCCAGAAACGAGAGCTGGCAGCCCAGGTCGCCGGCCTGCGCGGGGAAGAGGGCGACCCACGCGAGCAGCGCCACGGCGAGCAGGTGCAGGCCGTCCGCGCGCTGGTCCAGGGCGCGGCCCAGCAGCGCGACGGCCGCGCCGAACGCCGCCCGCATCACCGGCACGTCCGCCCCGACGAGCAGCGCGTAGAAGATCACCGTCGGCGCCGCCAGCGCGAACTGCGCCCAGGGCCCGAGCCCCGCCCGCACGGCCATCCACACGATCGCCGCGGCGACGAACGCGACCTGCGCCCCGGAAAGCGCGAGCACGTGGAACGTGCCGGCGCGGCGGAAGTCCTCCTCGACGGAGTCGTCCAGCGCGGCGCGATCGCCAAGCACCATCGCCAGCGTCAGCGCCGTGGCCGGGCCGGGGCGCACGTGGCGCTCGATGCGCTCCCGCGCGTCCGCCCGGATCGCGGCCAGAGTCGTCCAGAGGCCTGGCCGCCCCGGCGCCGCCTGCACGAGGCGCGCGGACTTGACCGATCCCGAGAGGTGGGTGCCGTCGCGCCGGTACAGGCCCGCGAGGTCGAAAGCCCCCGGCTGCGGCGAACTGGAGGGCCGCCACAGCCGGGCCCACGCCTCGAACTCCTGTCCCGCGCCGAGCGCGAACCCGTCGGGCGCCGAGGCGATCCGGAGCGCCACCCGGCCGGCGAGCGAACTCTCCGCGCGCCCCGCGCGGAACCGCGCCACGTCGACGACGACGCGCGCCTCGCCGGCGATCGCCCGCCCGTCGGTGACCACGCGCCCGGCGACGTGCACGGGCCCGGCGTCCTCGCCAATCGCGCGCCGCAGCGGGTTCGACTCGAAGGCGCGCCGCTCGGCCAGGCCGGCCGTCGCGCCGAGGGCGAGGGCCGCCCCGAGCAGGGCGACGAACCCGGCCCGCGGCGCGCCTCGCTCGATCGCGCCGACGCCGAGGGCGAGCCCGGCCACGGCCAGCGCCGCCAGTTGCAGCGGCTCCGCACTGGCGTCGAGGTCGGCGAGCCAGGTCCCGAGCCAGAAGAGCACGGCGATCGGCGGCAGCGGTCGCGACACGGCGTGAGGATCGCCCCGGCCCGCGTCGCCGTGGGCCCGCGCTGTGACGCTTCCTGCGCCGTGCGGTCAGCGCTCGAGCGCGGCGACGGCCTCGAGGTGGAAGGTGTCGGGGAACAGGTCCAGCAGGTGCAGCGAGCGCAGCGCGAAGCCGTGCTCGCCGAGCCGGCGCAGGTCGCGGGCGAGCGTGGTCGGGTCGCACGACACGTAGCCGATGCGCCCGACGCGCGCGCGGGCCAGCGCGTCGACGACCTCGGGACCGGCTCCCGCCCGCGGCGGATCGAGCAGCGCGGCGTCGAAGCGACCGCGGGCCCACGCGTGGGCGTCGCGCAGCACGTCGTCCTCGACCAGTTGCACCGTGGGGTGTTCCGCAAGATTGTGGCGCGCGTCTTCCACGGCCCACGGCGCGGCCTCGACCGCGCGCACGTGGCTGGCTCGCCGCGCCAGCGGCAGCGTGAACAGGCCGACGCCCGCGTAGAGCTCGAGCACGCGGTCCGCCCCGGAGACCGTCTCGAGCGCTCGCAGGACGAGCGCGTCGAGGCACGCCGCGTTGCCCTGGAAGAAGGAGAGCACGTGACTGCGCAGGACGCCCTCCGGCCGCGGCGTGAAGACGCACGGCTCGCCCGCGATCCGCACGAACGGCGCTCCCGGACCCGAACCCTGCCAGCCGAGGCCCGTGGCGCCCGGGACCCGCTCCGCGAGGCGCGCCGCGGCGCCCGGCTCGAGGCGGCCCTCGACCGCGAGCGCAGCCACCCGCGTGACGCCGTCGCCGCCTTCGGCGAGCCGCAGTTCGCGCACGCCCGAGAGCCCGCCGGGATCGGCGACGAGCCCGTTCCGCAGTTCGTCCGCCAGGGCCTGCAAACCCGGCGTGAACTGCAGGCAGCGCTCGACGTCGACCAGGACGTGCGCTCCCTCCTCGCGGAAGCCGAGGCGCGGGCGGCCGTCGATCCAGTCGACGTGCATCCGCCCCCGCCAGCGCCAGCCCGCCTCGGGCGAGGCGGTGACGCCGACCTCTACGCCCGCGAGCGGCACCCGCGCGCGCTCCAGCGACTCGACCAGGATCCCGCGCTTGAGCTCGACCTGCGCCGCGGGCGCGAGTTCCTGGTAGGCGCAGCCCCCGCAGCGCGCGGCGTGGGCGCAGGGGGCCGGCCGCCGCTGTGGAGAAGGCGCTTCCAGGCGCTCGACCCGAGCCTCCGCCCAGTCGCGCTTGACCTTCTCGACCCGGGCCCGCACGCGGTCGCCGGGGAGTGCGCCGGCCACGAACACCACCCGGCCGGCCTCGCGCGCCAGGCCGCGGCCGCGGTAGACGCCCTTCTCCACGAGGAGTTCGACGACGTCGCCCGGCTTCAATGGAACACCGACAGCCGCGGCAACCCGACGATCGCCAGCAGGCGCGCGGTTCGTGCGTCGTGGCGGACCTGCGCCAGCACCTTCGCGGGGATCCGCTTCGCGTAGGGAGCGAGGTCGCGCTCGACCTCGGCGTCGGCCTCCGCGGCCGCCTCCGGACGCGCGCGAGCGACGGCTTCCACGAGCGGGCCTTCGACGGCCCCCAGCGCCTGCTCCACCTCTTCGAGCGGCCGGCCCGGCGTGCGCTGCGCCGCCTCGACCGCGCGCTGGGCGGCGAGCAGCGCCTGCTCGAGGTCCGCCCCTTCGGCCCGCGCCGCGGCCAGCGCCTGGGCCAGCGCCGGCAGCCGCCCGAGGGCTTCGTCCGCGTCGGGCGCGCCGGCGTCGACGGCGCGCTTCCAGCGCTCGGCCGCGCCCTCCACCGCGAGCTTGCAGTAGGCCAGGCTGCCCACCTTGCGGCCGCGGGCCCACGAGTGGGCGTGCCCCTCGAAGGCGTCGGCGATGCCGCGCAGGACGACCCGCAGCGGCCAGCCGGCGCGGCGCCACTCGTGGACCAGCAGCCAATCGGGGTTGGAGAGGAACAGCGGGTCGCCGCGGCGCGAGACGAAGTAGTCCTCGACCGCGCGGTAGTACTCGATCTCGCTGTGCTCGGCGTCCACGCCGCTAGCGTCGACGGTTGCGCTCGTAGATCAGCCGCAGGCCCGTCAGCGTGAGCCAGGGATCGACGACCTCGATCGACGGGATGTCGCGCGCCAGCGTCTCCGCCAGGCCGCCGGTGGCGACCACCCGCACCCGCTCGCCGAGTTCGCCGCGGATGCGCGCGAGCAGCGCCTCGACCATGCCGCAGTACCCGAAGTAGAGGCCCGACTGCATCGAGCCGACCGTGGAGCGGCCGACGACGCGGCCGGGGTTGCGGACCTCGACCCGCGGCAGCCGGGCCGCGCGCTGGAACAGCGCGTCGGCGCTGATGCCCACGCCGGGCACGATCACGCCGCCGAGGTACTCGCCCGCGCGGGTCACCACGTCGAACGTGGTCGCGGTTCCGAAGTCGACGACGATCACGGGCCCGCCGAACAGCGCCAGCGCCGCGACGCCGTTGACGATGCGGTCGGCGCCGACGTCGCCGGGCGGCTCGTACAGCACCGGCATCCCGGTGTCGACCGTCGGGTCGACCACCAGCGGATCGTGGCCGAGGTACTGCCGCGAGAGCGCGACCAGCACCGAGGTCAGCGGCGGCACGACGCTGGCGAGCGCAACGCCGCCGATCTCGGCGGGGTCGATGCCGGAGTTGGCGAACAGGTTGCGGACCAGCACGCCGTACTCGTCGGCCGTCTGCTCGCGGCGGGTGGTCAGCCGCCAGTGCGCCCGCAGCTCCTCGCCGCGGTGCGCGCCGAAGACCGTGTTGGTGTTGCCGACGTCGATCGTCAGCAGCAGCTCGGCCATCGCTTCACTCCCCCGCTCGCAGCGCCCGCGCGTCGCCCGCGAGCACGGCCTCGATCCCGTCCTCCGTCTCCAGCAGCAGCGCGCCGCGCGCGTCCAGGCCGCGCGCCACGCCACGCCGCTCGCGGCCGTCCTGCTTCACCCGCACCGGCCGCCCCCACCACTCGAACGCGCGCTCCTCGAACGCCCGCGTCACGCCCTCGGGCGGCCCGTTGGCCGCGCGATCGTACCAATCGCGGATCCGCGCCAGCAACGCCGCGGCGACGTCTCCGGGCGCCACCGGCACCGGAACCAGGTCGTCGAGCCGCGCCGCCGGCGGGTCGGTGGCCGCCGGCGCCTGCAGCACGTTCACGCCGATGCCGAGCACGAGCGACTCGAGCCCGCGCGGCGAGCTGCTGGCGTCGAGCAGCAGCCCCGCCAGCTTGCGCTCGCACCACCACACGTCGTTCGGCCACTTGAGCCGCACGTCGTCCGGCGCCCCCAGCTCCGCGAGCGCCTCCACCAGGGCGACGCCGGCGGCCAGCGACAGCAGCGGGCCGCGCTCCTGCGGCAACGTCGTCGGCAGCGCGATCGAGAGATACAGGTTGCCGGGCGGCGACTGCCAGGCGTTGCCGTGGCGACCGCGACCGCCGCTCTGGCGGCCGGCGCGCAGCGACGTCCACGGCGCCGCGTCCACGCCGCGCAGCGCGTCGTTGGTCGACCCGATTTCCGCGGCGAACCAGAGCGGCGCCGGCCAGTCGATGCCGCGCGCCGAGAGGGCGGCCGCGACCTCGACGTCGACGGCGTGGGCCGTCACTCGACCGCCTCGAAGACGATCGCGGCGTGCGGAGCCGCCGTCGTCAGGGCCGGGACGCGCACGACGTCGACGCCGGCTTCGGCCAGCGCCCGCGCTTCGGCGGGGTCGCCGGCCGTGGCCTCGACGGCGGCGCGTCCCGCGACCAGCGCGACGGCGTCGCGCACCTGCAGCAGGGTCAGCTCCGGCAGCGCGAGAGAAGCGGCACCGGCCTCGAGCGCCTCGGGGATCTCCTCGAAGTGGCGCAGCGCCGCCGCCACCTCGCGGCCGGCCGCGGCTGCGACCGCGAGCCGCACCGCGGCCCCCATGCTCCCGGCCGCAGCAGCGTGCCAGCCGTGGACGCGGAACCCGGCGTCGAGCCCGTGGCGCGGCGCTTCGCCGCCGCCCAGCTCGATCGCGTGGCTCTCCAGGAAGCGCAGGCCGGGCGTGCCGAAGCGAGTGCCCCGCACCCGCGCGCGGGTGCCGGCCAGCGCCTCCACGTAGCGCCGCGTCAGCGTCGCGATGCCGGACAGCCGCCCCAGCAGGTTGACCGCGACGCGCCCGGCGGAGATCAGCGCGCGCGCGCGGCCGTGGACCCGCGCCAGCTCGACCCCGGCGGCGGCCTCGAGGCCGTCGGCCAGCGCTCCCTGCCAGTGGAACTCGGGATCGAGATGGCGGAAGGCGAGCGCGGCGGCGTCGAGCCCGGCCACGACACAGGGCTCGCGGGCCAGCAGCGCGCCGGCTCCCACCGCGCCTTCCGTGACACACGCCCGCGCGGTGGCGTCGCCGCCGCCGAGGTCCTCCTCCAGCGCCCGCACGACCGCGGCGTGGATCCGCCGCGGGTCCAGCATCGGGGCCGTGTGGGTCATGACCTCCCCTCCGGCGAGAGACGTGGCTAGTTTGCGCCCGCCTTGTCGCCCGCCGGCGGCTGCGGCGCCAGCTCGATCGCGCTGACCGACAGCTCGGCGCCGGTTTCGGTTTCGAGCTCGACGCGCGGCGCACGGGTGGCGGCTGCCAGGTCGCCGAGGCCGTGGCCGAGCGCGCGCGACGTCTCCGGGTCCGCGCGCAGCACCAGTCGCGCGAGATGGCGCCCGACCGAGGCCTGGGCGGCGGTCTTCGCGCGGTGCACCGTCTCGAGCGCGGCAGCGACCGCGTCGAAGGCGGCCGCGTCGTCGAGCGTCGCGCCGACCGCGTCCCACTCCGCGGCCACGGGCCACGCGGCGCGATGCACGCTCGGCGAGGCGCCGGGGTCGGCCGCGAAGCGCCACGACCAGACCTCCTCGGTCACGTACGGCAGGTACGGCGCCAGCAGCCGCAGCAGCGCGTGCAGGCCGAGCCGCAGCGAGGCCACCGCACTCGCCCGGCCGGCCGCGTCCTGCTCGTCGCGGGCACGTCCCTTCACGAGCTCGAGGTAGGCGTCGGTGAAGCGGCTCCAGAAGAAGCGCTCCACGTGGTCGAGCGCGGTCGCGTAATCCATCTCCTCGAGCGCCGCCGAGGCGCGTTCCACGGTCTCGCGCAGCCGGAACTGGAAGCCCTTGTCCACGGGGTGCGTGATCGCGGCCGCCGGGCCCGCCGCGCCTTCCAGCCCCAGCACCAGCTTGCCGGCGTTGAAGAGCTTGGTGACCAGGCGGCGGCCGACGGTCAGCACCTTCTCGTCGAAGGCGGTGTCGACGCCGAGCCGCGCCGAGAGCGACCAGTAGCGCACGGCGTCGGAGCCGTACTTGTCGAGCAGGCCGATCGGCGTCAGCACGTTGCCCTTGCTCTTCGACATCTTCTTGCGGTCGGGGTCGAGCACCCAGCCGGAGATGGCGACGTTGCGCCACGGGATCTGGCGCTCGTGCAGCCACGCCTTGGCGATCGTGTAGAAGGCCCAGGTGCGGATGATCTCGTGGCTCTGCGGGCGCACGTCCATCGGGAACAGCTGCGCGTGGCGCTGCGGCTGGTCGCTCCAGCCGGTCGCGAGTTGCGGCGTCAGCGACGACGTGAACCAGGTGTCGAACACGTCGCTCTCGGCGGTGAAGCCGCCGGGCTGGTCGCGCTGCGCCTCGGCGTAGCCCTTCGGCACGTCCGTCGTCGGATCGACCGGCATCGACTCCGGGTCGGCGACGATCGGGTGCTCGTAGTCGGGTCGGCCCGCGGCATCCAGCGGGTACCAGACCGGGAACGGCACGCCGAAGTAGCGCTGGCGGCTGATGCACCAGTCGAGGTTCAGGTTCTCGGTCCAGTTCTTGAACCGCAGGCGCATGAAGTCCGGGTGCCAGGCGATGCGGTCGCCGGCTTCGATCAGCTCCTGCTTGTGGGCCAGCACCCGCACGAACCACTGGCGGGTGGTGATGAACTCGAGCGGACGGTCGCCCTTCTCGAAGAACTTGACGGGGTGCTCGATCAGCTTCGGCTCGGCCTGCAGCGGCGCTTCGTGGACGGTGGTCGCGCTGCCCGCCGGGTCGCGCAGCAGTTCGACGATCCGCTTCTGCGCTTCCTTCACGGTCTGGCCCGCGAGCCGCTCGTAGTACGCGTTGGCCGCCTCCGGCTGCTCGCTGGGCCAGCCCTCGGTGCCGAACACGACCTTCTCGAGCCGGCCGCCCCGGTCGACGATCTGGCGCAGCGGCAGCTTCTCGTCGCGCCACCAGATCACGTCGGTCGCGTCGCCGAAGGTGCAGACCATCAGGATGCCGGTGCCCTTCTCCGGGTCGACCAGCGGGCTCGGGAAGATGCGGACCGGGACCCGGAACAGCGGCGTGACCGCCTCGCGGCCGAACAGCGGCTTGTAGCGCTCGTCTTCGGGGTGGGCGGCGACGCCGACGCAGGCGGGCAGCAGCTCGGGCCGCGTCGTCGAGATGACGAAGCTCTCCTCCGAGCCCTTCACGCCGAAGCGCAGGTCGTGGTACGCGCCGCGCATCGGGCGGTCTTCGACCTCGGCCTGGGCCACCGCCGTCCGGAAGTCGACGTCCCACATGGTGGGCGCCTCGTGGCTGTAGGCCTCCCCCTTCTTCACGAGGTCGAGGAACGAGAGCTGGGCCATGCGCCGCGAGTGCTTCGAGATCGTCGAGTACTCGAGCGCCCAGTCGACCGACAGCGCGAGGCGCTGCCACAGCGCCTTGAACGCCTTCTCGTCCTCGTGGGTGAGTTGCAGGCACAGCTCGATGAAGTCGGCGCGCGAGACCTTCGTCGGCGGCTCCGCCTTGCGCTTCGCGTCGTCCGCCATCTCGAAGCGGCGGTCCGGCTGCGACGGCACGCCCGCCTCGCAGCGCACGTGGAAGTAGTTCTGAACCCGGCGCTCGGTCGGCAGGCCGTTGTCGTCCCAGCCCATCGGGTAGAACACGTTGCGGCCCTGCATCCGGCGGTGGCGGGCCAGCACGTCCGTCTGCGTGTAGCTGAACACGTGGCCGACGTGGAGCGAGCCGGAGACGGTGGGCGGCGGCGTGTCGACGACGTAGCGCGGGCCCGCGGCCTGCTCGTCGAAGCGGTAGGTGCCGTCCTGGGCCCACTGCTCGTCCCACTTCTGCTCCGCGGCGACGGAGTCGAAGTGGGACGGGAGCGAGGCGATGTCGACCGGAGTGCGCATGGATCCTCTCGGGGCCCGGGGGGTCGCGCCGGGGCTCGCGCGAGTGGCGTCGTCGGCGCGCCCTGCGGGCGATGCGGGCGATTCGGGGCGGTTTCTCGGAAGGGGTTACAGCGCGGCCAGTTCGGACTTGAGCCGCTCGATCTCCTTGCGGATCAGGCTCTCGGCGAGATCGGGGATCACCTCCCACGCGATCTCGCGGATCACCTTCTCGGACACCTGCGCGACGACGCGCTGGGCGATCTTCTCGACCATGTCCGCCGGCACGCCGATCTCGGCGGCCGCGGACGGCGCCGCGGCGACGGCGGCTGCAGCAGCGACGGGCGCGACGTCGGCGAAACTCGGAGCAGGCGCCTCGGCGGCCGCAGCCTCCGCCGCAACGGGCTCGGGAGCGGCCGCGACCGGGGCGGGCCCCGGCTCGAAGGCCGGGCTCCCCTCCGGGGACGGCTCGAACGCGGGCGGCTCGGGCTCGAACGCCGCGGCCGCGGGCTCGAACGCGGGCGGCTCGGGCTCGAACGCCGGTGCCGCGGGCTCGAACGCCGCGGGCTCCTCCATCGCCGGCGCTGCCGCCTCGGCCGGGGCCGGCGGCTCCGGCTCCTCGAGTTCGGCGATGGGCGCGGGCTCGGGGGCGGGTGCCGGCGGCGGCTCGTAGGCGACGGTCGCCGACGCGTCGAAGGCGGCGGCGGGCGCCTCGTCCTCGAGCGGTGCGGGTTCGAACGCCGGCGACTCGGGCGCGGCCTCGGCCGCGACAGGCTCCGGCTCGAACGCCGGCGCCTCGGCCTCGAAGGCGGGCGGCCCGGGCTCGAACGCCGGCGGCTCCGGCTCGAAGGCGGGCGCCTCGGGGGCGGCCTCGAAGCCCATTTCTTCTGCGGGCTCGGCGATGGCCGACTCGGCGGCTTCGGCGCGGGCGGCCTCGACGGCGGCGCGCGCCCGCTCCTCCATCGAGACCTCGGTGGTCGGCTGCGTCCACGGAAGCGTCGCGGCCGAGGGCTCCTCGAGAGCCTCGGCGGCCGGGGCCTCCGCCGCCGCAGCAGCCGGTTCGGGAACGGGCTCCTCGACAAGGCCCAGCGACGCGCGCTCGTCTTCGCCGATCGCCGCCTCCGCCGGGGCGTAGAGGTCCTGGTCGAGCGCGGGTTCCTCGGGCGGCGCGACCTCGTAGCCGGCCTCCTCGAGCAACTCCTCGGCGCCGGCCGCGGCCGGCGCTTCGGCGAACTCTTCGGCGGGCGCCTCGGGCGCCTCTTCGTACACGAACTCGTTTTCGGGTTCGGTGGGCGCGGGGACCGGGGCCTCTTCCGCGACGAACTCCTCGACCGGTTCCGGCTCCGCCACGGGTGCCGCGGCGGCCACAGGCGCCGGAGGCGCTGGGGCCGGAGGCGGCGCGGGCGCGGGCGGCGCGGGCGCAGCCGCCACCGGGGCCTGTTGCGCAGGCCGCGCCAGCAGTTCCTTCACCTTGGCGATCAGCGACTGCGGCTCGAACGGCTTGGCGAGGTAGCCGTCGGCGCCGACGCGGTTGGCCTTCTCCTGGTCGAACGGCTCGAAGGCGCCGGTCAGCAGCAGGACGGGCACGCCGGCCAGCCCCGGGGTCTTCTTGATGTGATCGCAGACCTCGTAGCCGTCCTTCTCCGGCATGATGATGTCGCACAGGACGACGTCCGGGCGCATCTCCGCGAGGCGTTCGATCGCGAGCCGGCCGTTGCCGACGGTCGTGACCTCGAAGTCCTCGTCGGAGAAGGTCAGCTCGATGACCTTCTGGATGGTGATGCTGTCGTCGGCCAGGAGGATCTTCTTGCCCATCGCCCTCACCTCGGGAACGGCCTGAAACGGATTGGTGGGCCTGAAGATAGACGCCCGCGGTTAAAGTGTCAATGTAGCCCGCGCGGGGCGCCGTCAGGCAGCGACGGCCCGGACCTGGTCGACGATGTCCTGGAGCGAGGCTCCCGGCAGGAAGACGCCGGCGACGCCCAGCTTCTGCAACTCCGGGATGTCCTGGGCCGGGATGATGCCGCCGACGACCAGCTTCACGTCGGCCATCTGCTTGTCCTTGAGCAGGGCGACGATCCGCTCGCAGATCGGCAGGTGCGCGCCGGACAGGATCGAGAGGCCGATCACGTCGGCATCCTCCTGGGCGGCGGCCGCCACGATCTGCTCGGGGCTCTGGCGCAGGCCCGTGTAGATCACCTCCATGCCGGCGTCGCGCAGCGCGCGGGCGACGACCTTGGCGCCCCGGTCGTGCCCGTCGAGGCCCGGCTTCGCCACCACCACCCGGATCTTGCGGTCGTTCGTCATCGCTGTCGCCTCTTCAGAAAACCGGGGCTTCTTCGTACTCGCCCCACACCTCGCGCAGGGCGTCGCACATCTCGCCGATCGTCGCGTACGCGCGGGAGGCCTCGAGGATCGGGTACATCAGGTTCCCCGTCCCGCGCGCGACCTGCTGCAGCTCCGCGAGCGCCTTGCGCACGCGCTCCTGGTCGCGGGTCGCCCGCAGCGCCTCGACGCGGGCCGTCTGCTCGCGGGCCGTGGTCTCGTCGATGTAGAGGATCGGCATCGGCTTCTCCTCCATCACGTAGTCGTTGACGCCGACGATCACCTTGTCCTTGCGCTCGACCGCCTTCTGGAACTGGAACGAGGCCTCCTGGATCTCGCGCTGCGGGAAGCCCTTCTCGACCGCCGCCACCATGCCGCCCATGGCGTCGATCTTGCGGAAGTACTCGAGCGCGTCGGCCTCGATCTCGTTCGTCAGCTTCTCGAGGAACCACGAGCCGCCCAGCGGGTCGGCGGCGTTGATCACGCCCGTCTCCTCGGCCACGATCTGCTGGGTGCGCAGCGCGATCGTCACCGCCTCCTCGGTCGGCAGCGCGAGCGCCTCGTCGAGCGAGTTCGTGTGCAGCGACTGGGTGCCACCCAGCACCGCCGCCAGCGCCTGCAGCGCGGTGCGCGCGACGTTGTTGTACGGCTGCTGCGCGGTCAGGCTGACGCCCGCCGTCTGGGTGTGGAAGCGCAGCATCATCGAGCGCGTGTTCTTCGCCCCAAAGCGCTCCTTCATCGTGCGCGCCCAGATCCGGCGCGCGGCGCGGAACTTGGCGATCTCCTCGAAGAAGTCGGAGTGGGAGTTGAAGAAGAAGGACAGCCGCGGCGCGAAGCTGTCGACGTCCATGCCGGCGTCCACGCACCACTGCACGTACTCGATGCCGTCGCGCAGCGTGAAGGCCAGTTCCTGCGCCGCCGTCGAGCCCGCCTCGCGGATGTGGTAACCCGAGATCGAGATCGAGTTCCACTTCGGCATGTGGTCGGTGCAGTACCTGATCATGTCGACGATCAGCCGCATCGACGGCCGGGGCGGGAAGATGTACTCCTTCTGGGCGATGAACTCCTTGAGGATGTCCGCCTGCACCGTGCCCGACAGCTGTGCCTGCGGCACGCCCTGCTTCTCGCCCACCAGGATGTAGAACGCGACCAGCATCGCCGCGGGCGAGTTGATCGTCATCGAGGTCGAGACCTCGCCGAGCGGGATGCCGTCGAACAGCGTCTCCATGTCGGCCAGCGAGGTCACCGCCACGCCGCACTTGCCCACCTCGCCCAGCGACAGCGGGTGGTCGGGGTCGCGCCCCATCAGGGTCGGCAGGTCGAAGGCGACGGACAGGCCGTGGCCGCCGTTGGCCAGCAGGTACTTGAAGCGCTGGTTCGTCTGCTCGGCCGAGCCGAAGCCCGCGAACTGGCGCATCGTCCAGACCTTGCCGCGGTACATCGTCGGGTGGACGCCGCGGGTGTAGGGGTACTGGCCGGGGTCGCCGAGGTCGCGCGCGTAGTCGAGGCCCTGCACGTCCTCGGGGCGGTACAGCGGCCGGATCTCGCGGCCGGAGATCGTCGTGAACGGTCGCGTGCGCGGCGGCGCCGCCTTCTCCTCGAGGGCCTTGCTCATTCGGTCGCTCCTGCGAAGCGGATATTGTATCTGCGCGTGGGTCAGCCCGAGCGCCGCCGGAGCCCGAGGAGCCGGCGGACCTCGCCCGTCGAGAACCCCGTCCCCGGCGGATGCTCGCGGCGCGACCGCTCGATGAGCGCCTGCAGGCGTTCACCGCCCGCCCCGCCCTCCTTCGCGATCTCGCGATCCAGCGGGACCAGGGCCAGCACCGGCTTGCCCCGACGGGTGACGACCACCGGCTCCCGCAGCCCCTCGCGCGCGAGGTCGGAGAGCGAGCCCGTGATCTCAGTCAGCTTGAGGGTCCTCACCGATGACCACCTCGTCCCGGCCGATGAAGAGCCGGTTGCCCGGCCGCTTGAGCCCGACCGCGCGCACCGTCACCAGCCGCGAGGGCTCGTCGATGTCGAAGTATACGCGCAGGGACCCGACGCGGAGCTCCCAGGGCGAGAGCGGATTGGGCCGCAAGCGCTTGCGGTTGCGGGTCTCGACCCCGGGCTCGTGACGCAACTGCACCGCGACAGAGTCGAGCACGCGGCTCGCATCGCGCGGTCAGGCGGCGCAGGTGCTCGACCGCTTCGGCCGTGTACTCGATGCGATACCCGCGCGCTCGCCGGCCCAGTCGCCCCTCCCCGCGCGATCCTCGCGCGGCTCAGGTCCGCAGCAGGTCCTCGACCGCGTGCTGCCAGGTGTGGGCGCGGGAGGTGGCGAGGGCGCCCCGGCCGAGGCGCTCGGCCTCCGCGCGGTCGGCCATCGCGTCGAGCGCCGCGGCCATCGCCGGCGGATCGGCCGCCGCCAGCCGACCGTTCTCGCCCGGGATCACCAGTTCCGACGGCCCGCCGCTGTCGGGCGCGGTGATCACCGCCTTGCCCGCGCGGAACGCCTCCTGGGTGACGAACCCGAAGTCCTCGTTCCACGGCGCGAACCACACCGCGCGGCAGCGCGCGTAGTGGTCGACGAGCGCCGCGTCGTCGATCGCGCCCAGCAGTTCCACCCGCCCCGCGAGCCCCAGCGCGTCGATCCGCTCGCGCAGCTTCGGCTCGTCCTCGCCGGTGCCCGCGATCTTGATGCCCAGGCTCGTGTTCTTCATCAGCGCCGCGGCCTCGACCAGCAGGTCGAGGCGCTTGAGCGGGTGCAGCCGCGAGACGGCGAACACGTAGTCGCCGTAGCCGTCGCAGCGGTACGGCCGCTCCGGGGCGGGCGGATAGAGCAGGTCGGAGGCGATCCCGCCGAAGCGCTGCAGCCGGCCCTGGATCGTCTTCGACTGCGCGACGAGGCGCGTGACGTTGCGCCGCAGCAGGTGGCCGTCGAGCGCGTGGAAGACCCGCCGCCGCACGCCCTCCTTCAGCTTTCCCTTGCGCCCCAGGCCGCGCGTGAAGCGCTCCCACAGGTCGTAGTACTCGCGCATCCGGTGGTTGAGCCAGCAGACGTGGCGCGGGTGGCGCACCGCGTACGAGGGGAACCGGAAGCTGACGACGTGGTCGACCGGGTGGCCGTCGGCGGTCATCCCGACGTCGGTCAGCCAGGTCGCCGCGTAGGCCGAGAGCTGGCGCCCGAAGCGGTTCTGCGGCGTGACCAGCACCTCCGCCAGGTGGCCCGCGCGGCGGAACGCGGCCGCCGTCTCCTCGGCGATCACCAGGTGCCCGCCGCGCACGAACAGCGCGCCGGAGGTGACGACCAGGACCCGCTTCATTCGGCCGCGGCCGCCCCCGCCTCGCCGCGGGTGCGGATCACGCGGGCCGGCACTCCCGCGGCCACCGCGCCCGCCGGCAGGTCCTTCGCGACCACCGCGTTGGCGCCGACCACGACGTCGTCGCCGAGCGTGACCCCGTCGAGCACCTTGGCGCCCGTGCCCAGCCACACCCGCTTGCCGAGCGTGATCCCCTTCGAGGTCCGCTCCTGCTGCGTGATCGGCACGCCCGACTCGTCGAAGGCGTGGCCGCCGCCCACGAGATAGGTGTACGCGGCGAACAGGCCGTACTCGGCCACCTCGACCCGCGAGCCGCTGAAGATCTCGCTCTGGAAGCCGATGTTGACGTGGTCGCCGAGGACGATGTCCCCGTCCTTGCACGAGAGGATCGTGCCGCGGCCGAGGAACACGCCGCGGCCAACGTCGATGCCGCGGTTCGAGGCCCCCTTGGCGTCGAGCACGCAGAGGTCGTCGATCACCGCGCCGTCGGCGATCCGGATCTTGCGCGGGTGTCGAAGCACGACGCCAGCGCCGAAGGTCACGCCCCTGCCGCAGCTCCCCAGCAGCAGCGGGTAGGCCAGCTTGCGGAGGACCAGGCCGAGCGCCCCCGGGACCCACGAGGTGAGCGTGACCACGAGTTCGTGGAGAATCAGGGCGCCGAGCGAGCGCGAGCCCACGACCAGGTCCTGGTACTTCGCGAGCGCGGACCCGCCGGAGCCGAGGGCATCCTGGATGCCAATCGGCCGTCCGCCGGGCAGTTCTCCCGGAGTGTGCGCGCTTTGACCCATCGTCGGAACGAACAGTAGCATGAGGCATTTGCAGCGACCGACGTCGCTCGTGACCAGCCTCCTGCTCGCCGTGCTCGCCGGCCTCGCCGCCTGCGGTGGCTCGTCCACGTCGCCTAC
>WYBL01000119.1 GCA_011526565.1 Acidobacteriota bacterium
CAGCAGCGCCAGCCGCTCGCGGGCCGTGATGCGGAAGTGGAAGCCGCACTTGGCGCACACCGAGTGGTTCTTGAGGACGTCCTTGCGGTAGAGGATCTCCTTGCAGGCGCCGCACTTGATCCACAGGCCCTCGGGCACGCGGCTGGCCTGCTCGCTCGAGGCCAGCGGGGTGTTGTCGCGTCGGAACCAGGCCACGGCGCGAGTCTACTCGGCCGCCGCGTCTTCTTCCTTCTCGAGGTCGTTCTCGACGCCGAGGATCTTGCAGGCGCCGCCGTAGATCTGCTTGGCGGCCTCCTTGGCGTTCTGCAGCTCCGCCAGCCGCTCCTTGACCTTGGCCAGCTCCTCCTCGATCTGCTGGTTGAGATCCGCGATCTGCTTGCGGGTCATCTCCATCGTCGTCTGGTAGAACTGGGTCTGCTCCTTCGACAGCGCCATCCTCGATCTCCTCGTCTGGTGGGTTCGCTTCCTGCCGTGCGACTCTACTTGATCCCGAAGTTCTTCAGGAACCGCTGGATCGCCGCCGGGTCGCGGGGCACGGAGGGGGCAGTGCGGTCCTCCTCGCGCGGGCCGGGGTTGCCGGTCGGGTTGGTGTCGATGCCGTGCGACGGCGTGCCGGGGGCAGGCGGCTCGCTCTCGCCGCGCTCCTGCTCGTCGAAGAGCTGGCGCATGAAGCGGGCCAGGTCGGCCGTCGTCACCGGCACGTTGCGCAGCGTGCGCTCCAGGTCGTGGAGGAACTCCGAGGCGTCCTGGTAGCGGTGCTCGTGGTCGCGCTCGAGCGCCTTCATCGCCACCGCCGCCAGGCTGGGCGGCACCTTGGGGTTCACGTCGCGCAGCGGCGTGATCGGGCTCTTGCGCACCATCTCCAGCACGCTCACGTCCTGCATCTGCGCCCACGGCTTGCGGCCGGTGAGCAGCTCGTAGAAGACGATGCCGAGCGAGAACACGTCGGAGCGGCGGTCGACCGGCTTGCCCCACGCCTGCTCGGGGCTCATGTAGAGCAGCTTGCCGCGCAGCGCGCCGCGGTCCGTGGTCGAGGCCTTGGCCGCGGCCTTGGCGATCCCGAAGTCGGTCAGCTTCACGTCGCCCTCGAAGCTGATCAGGATGTTCTGCGGCGAGACGTCGCGGTGGACGATCTCCAGCGGCTGGCCCTTCTCGTCCTTCTTGCGGTGGGCGAACTCGAGCGCCGCCGCGACCCGGGCCGTGATCAGCATCGCGAGGCCGACCGGGAACGGCGTCTCGCGCTCGCGGGCCCGCTTCTCGATCGTGCGCAGGTCGCGCCCGTGCACGTACTCCATGGCGATGAAGTAGCTGCGCTCGAGCTTGCCCAGCTCGAAGATCTGCACGATGTTCGGGTGGGAGAGGCCGGCGACCATCTTGGCCTCGTCCACGAACATCGAGACGAACTCCTGGTTGTCCGAGAGGTGGGGCAGGATGCGCTTGATCGCCAGCACCTTCTCGAAGCCCTCGACCCCGGGCCGCTTGGCGAGGAACACCTCGGCCATGCCGCCCATCGCGATCTTGCCCAGCAGCACGTAGGGGCCGAACGCGTTGGGGTCGGCGGGCGGCTGCGGCGGGGGTGGCGCGGGGGCGGGCGGTGCAGCCTTCGGCGCGGCGGACGCTCCCCCGAAGGCGTCGGCCGCGAGCGAGAGCAGGTCGAGGCCGCCGTCGCTCGCAGGTGCCGCCGGGGTGGCGACGCTGAACTTGGTCGCCGTGCGCGCCGCCGGCTTCTCCACGCTGCCGAGCACGCCCTGCAGCAGGCGGTCGACCTCGGGGCTCGCGGGCCGCGCGACCTTCGCAGGTGTCGGCGCAGGTGCGGGCGCGGGCGCGGATGCGGATGCGGATGCTGGCGCAGCCTTGGCCGGAGCCGGAGCCGGAGCCGGAGCGGCGGCCGGTGGCCGCGGCGGTTCGGGCGCCGCGGCTGGAGGAGCCGGCGCCTCCGCAGCGCCGAAGAGATCGTCGAGCAGGTCCGCTGCGTCGCCAGCCGCCGCCTGCGGACTGGCTGGCGCCGGCGCTGCGGGAGGCGGAGCGGCCACCCGGGGCGGGGCAGCCGGCGCGGCCACTGCCGCTGGCGCGGGCTCGGGGGGTGTGGTGGCGGGTGCCGGCGTCGGGTCGTCGAACGCGCTGAGCAGCGCGGCCATCTCCTCGGGCAACGCCTGGTCCGGCGGCCGCTTCGCCTTGCCGGCAGAGCCCGGCTCCGGCAACTGCACCTTGATGCGTTCGTGGCGGTGGGCAGGCGGCGCCACCTCGGCCTCGGTCGCCGGCACGTCGACCATGTCGCCGAACAGGTCGGACGCCGTGACGAGATCGCCTTCCTCCGGCGCCTGCTTCGGGGGGCCGGGGGGGGCCTTGGGTCGGCCCGTGGTCATTTGAAAAAGCTGCCCGCAGCGTTCCTTGCGTCAGGGAGACGAAAAGGCGTAAGTGGAGTCCTGACGAAGATATAGCGCCCCCCCGCGGGAGTCAACGAACGGGCATACTCCGGGGTCATGAGTTGCCCGCTGTGTGCGCGCCGCAAGGGCAAGCGCCACTGTCCCGCGAAAGGCGAGCTGATCTGCGCCGCCTGCTGCGGCAGCAAGCGCCGGGTCGAAGTCGCCTGTCCGGACGACTGCCCCTACCTGACCGGGTCCCACGCCGGAGCGTGGGACGGGCGCGAGACCGAGATGCGGCGCGACGCCCGCCGCGTCGGCCCGTTCCTCGAGGCGCTCGACGAGGAGGAGGAGGCGCCGCTGGTGCTGATGACGATCGCGTCGCTGCCCGCGATCCGCACCCGCGTCCGCGGCCTCGACGACGCCGCCCTGCACCAGGCGCTCGGCGCGCTCGCGAAGACGGTCGCCACCCGCGAGAAGGGCATCCTCTACGAGCACCCCGTCGAAGACGGGCTGACCCAGGCGGCCGTGCGCGAGCTGTCGGGGCTCTACGAGGTGAAGGAGGAGGACGGCTCGATCGTGCGCCCGCGCGACGCCAGCCTGCTGCGCGTGCTCGAGGCGCTCCAGAAGGCCGTCGAGTCGACGCTCCGCGAGGCCTCCGGGCCAAGCGCCTTCCTCGACACGGCCACCCGCCTCGCGGGACGGATGCTGGCCGAGGCTGGCGGGCCGCCGCCGCCCGCGGCCGAGCCGCCGGCGCCGCGGCTGATCGTGCCTCCCGAGTGAAAAAGTGCTTCGGTCCTTGACAGGGGTCGGTCCCGGAGCGCATCCTCCCTATACCATGAGGGGGTATAGGACGGCGCGGCGCGCCTCGATCGTGCTCGGCCTGGTGGCCGCGCTGGTCCTGCCGCTGTTCGCCCTCTGCCCGTGCGGCCAGGAGTGGCTGCCGGCCGCCGAAGGCGCCGCCGGCGCGAACGGCATGGCCGCCGACCACTCGTGCTGCGCCTCGACCCCCGGCTGGCGCGCCGCCGAAGACTGCTGCCCGCAGATGGACGGCCCGTCGCGGGAGAGCGCGGACGGGGCCGCCCGCCACGCCGGCCCTGAAGCGCCCGCGCTGGCCGCGAGCGTCTCGCTCTCCGACGTGCCGCTCGCCGCCGCGTTCGCCGCGGCCCCGGTCCCCGCGCACTCGCCCCCCGCCACGGCACGCCCCGCCGTCCTCCGCCTCTAGCCCGAACCTCCGCGCGCCGCACGCCTTCGTGCGCCCGCGTGACTCGTCCGTCCGCCGTCCGGAACGCGGTCCCGCCGCGTCCGGTCCCGAGTCCCTGGAGGTTCTTCGATGCCGCGCTCCGCACTTCGTCTCGCCGTGCTCGCTTTCGCCCCGGCGCTGTTCGCCCAGGCTCCGCCCGCCGTTCCGGCGCCGGAGTTCGTCGACCCGTTCCCGCTGCAGGACGACCCGGCGCTGCAGGCGCTGGTCGCCGAGGCCCTCGCGCGGCACCCGCGTCTGGCCCTCGCCGCCGCGGAGCAGCGGGCCGCGGAGCACCGCGTGCCGATGGCCGGCGCGCTCGCCGAGCCGCTCGTCGCGCTCGAGACCGAGGGCAGCGGCGGGCCCGGCTGGATCGGCGAAGACATGGACGCGGCGATCTCGCTGCGGGTGATGCAGGAGCTGCCGTGGCCGGGCAAGCGGCGGCTGCGCGAGGCGGCCGCGAGGGCCGAAGCCGCGGCCTACGCCTCCCCGGTCGAACGCGAGCGGCGCGCGCTCGAGCGCGCGGTGCGGCGGGCCTACACGGACCTGCTGCTGGCCCGCGCCAACCTCGTGCTGCTCGCGGAACAGCAGGGCACGATCGCGGACCTCGAGGCGCTGACCCGCTCGCGTTACGCGGTCGGCCTCGCCGAGCAGCCGGACGTGCTGCGGGCCCAGGCCGAAGCCGCCCGCCTCGAGCAGATGCGGGCCCACGAGCGCGGCAACGAGCGGATGGCGCTGGCGGCGCTCAACGCGCTGCTCGACCGCGAGGCCACCGCCCCGGTCGAGACGGCGGCGACGCTGAACGACGTCGCGCGGCGCGAGTGGGCGCTGCCGACCGAGGCGGAGGTCGCCGCGTGGGCCGTGGCGGCGAGCCCGTGGGTCGCGCAGGCGCGGGCCGAGGAGCAGGTCGCCGCAGCCCGACACGACGTGGCCCGCTCCGAGCGCAAGCCCGACCTCGAGCTGGGCGGGCGCTGGGCGTACCGCGGCTCGCTGCCCGACATGTGGGCGCTGGAGGTGGGCGTGCGTCCCACGCTGTGGCGCGGCCGCAAGCAGCAGCGGATGGCGGCCGAAGCGGAGGCGATGCGCCACGTCGCGCAGGCGCAGACCCGGGCCGTGGCGCTCGCCGTGCGGGCCCGCGCCCAGCGCGCGCTGGCCGAGTACGTCGCGGCCGTCGAGGAGGCGCGCGCGTTCGAGAAGGGCGTGCTGATCGCCGACCGCCTCGCCGTCGAGTCGACGCTCGCCTCGTACCGCGCGGGCCGCGTGCCGTTCGTCAGCGTGCTCGAGGCCCACACCACCGACTTCGAGGACCGCTGGGAGTACCTGGAACTGCTGGCCCACGTGTTGTGGCACTCGGCGGACCTCGCCGAGGCCGGGCTGGAGGAGTAAGTCATGCGCATCGCCAAGGTCGTCCTCGTCCTCCTCTCCGCCGGCGTCCTCGTCGGCGCCGGCTACTACGCCGGCACCCGCCACGCGCCCCACGCCGGGGCGGAAGCGAAGAAGGAGCTCTGGCACTGCCCGATGCACCCTGAGTTCACGTCCGACCGCCAGCAGCCGTGCCCGATCTGCGGCATGGACCTGGTCCTGGTCGACGGCCCCGGCGACGCGCCGGCCGCGGCCGAAGGCGAGGTCGTCGCCGGCCGCGCGCCGCTCACGCTCTCGGCGGAGAAGCGCCAGGTCCTGGGCGTCGCCAGCGAACCGGTGCGGCGCGGCAGCGGCGCGCGCACGCTGCGCACCGTCGGCGTCGTCGCGGTCGACGAGCGGCGGCTCCACCACGTGCACACCCGCTTCGAGGGCTACGTCGAGCACCTGCACGTCGACTTCACCGGCAAGTTCGTCAAGGAAGGCGAGCCGCTGCTCTCCATCTACAGCCCCGATCTGGTCGCGACCCAGCAGGAGTACCTGCTGGCGCTGAAGGCACAGCGCGAGATGGAGCGCAGGGGCGCGCCGGAGACGGCGGCTGCGGGTCGCGGCCTGCTCGAGGCCGCGCGGCAGCGGCTGCTCTTGTGGGACATCCCCGAGGCGGAGCTGGCGCGGCTCAAGGTCTCGGGGGCGCCGCAGCGCACGCTGGAACTGCGCTCGCGGACCTCGGGCTACGTCGTCGCCAAGAACGTCGATCACGGCCAGCGGGTGATGCCGCAGGACACGCTGTTCGAGATCGCCGACCTGTCGCGGCTGTGGGTGCTGGCCGACGTCTACGAGCACGACCTGCCGAACGTGAAGCTCGGCCAGCCCGGCGAGATCACGGTGCCGAGCCTGGCCGGCCGCACCTTCCGCGGCACGGTCACCTACGTGGCGCCCACCGTCGAAGAGAAGACCCGCACGGTCAAGGTCCGGCTCGAGGTTCAGAACGTCGGCGCCGTGCTCAAGCCGGACATGTACGTCGACGTGACGCTGAAGACCGGCGGCGCCCCCGGCCTGGTGGTGCCGTTCGCGGCCGTGATCGACGCCGGCGAGCGCCGGCTCGTGTTCCTCGACCGTGGCGAGGGCCGCTACGAGCCGCGCGAGGTGCGGCTCGGCGCCCGCGTCGAAGGCGGCTACGAGGTGCTCGCGGGGCTCGACGAGGGCGACCGCGTCGTCACCGCGGCCAACTTCCTGATCGACTCCGAGTCGAGCCTCGAGGCCGCCCTGCGCGGAATGAAGTGATGACGAAATCCATCATCCGCTGGAGTGCCGAGCACCGCGTCCTGGTGCTGATGCTCACCGTGCTCGCCGTGCTCTACGGCGTGCACACCCTGCGCACGATCCCCGTCGACGCCATCCCCGACCTCTCCGACACCCAGGTGATCGTCTACTCGCGCTGGGACCGGAGTCCCGACATCATCGAGGACCAGGTCACCTACCCGATCGTGTCGGCGCTGCTCGGCACGCCGAAGGTGAAGAGCATCCGCGGCTTCTCCGACTTCGGCTTCAGCTACGTCTACGTCATCTTCGAGGACAAGACCGACCTCTACTGGGCGCGCAGCCGCGTGCTCGAGTACCTCTCCAAGATCCAGCCGCTCCTGCCCTCGGGCGTGAAGACCGAGCTCGGGCCCGACGCCACCGGCGTCGGCTGGGTGTTCCAGTACGCGCTGGTCGACGACAGCGGGAAGCACTCGCTGGCCGACCTGCGCACGTTCCAGGACTGGAGCCTGCGCTACCGGCTGCAGTCGGTGCCCGGCGTCGCCGAGGTCGCCTCGCTCGGCGGCTTCGTCCAGCAGTACCAGGTCACCGTCGACCCCAACCGGCTGAAGGCCTACGACCTGTCGGTGATGCAGGTCTCCGACGCGGTGCGCAAGGGCAACGAGGACGTCGGCGGGCGGCTCGTCGAGTTCGCGGGCCGCGAGTACATGGTGCGCGGCCGCGGCTACGTGAAGTCCCGCGAAGACCTCGAGCAGATCGTGCTGCGCGCGACCCCCGGCGGCACGCCGGTCCTGCTGCGCGACGTCGCCACCGTCGCGATCGGACCCGAGCTGCGGCGCGGCGTCGCCGACCTCGACGGGCTCGGCGACACCGTCGGCGGCATCGTCGTGATGCGCCACGGCGAGAACGCGCGGGCGGTGATCGAGCGCGTGCGGCAGCGGCTGAAGGAGGTCGAGCCGTCGCTCCCCGCCGGCGTGCGGATCGTCACCACCTACGACCGCTCCGACCTGATCGACCGCGCGCTCGACACGCTGAAGCACGAGCTCGTCACCCAGATCGTGATCGTCTCGGCGGTGATCCTGCTGTTCCTGTGGCACGTGCCGTCGGCGCTGGTGCCGATCCTCACCATCCCGATCGCGGTGCTGCTGGCCTTCGTGCCGATGGCGTGGATGGGGATCTCGTCGAACCTGATGTCGCTGGCCGGGATCGCGATCTCGATCGGCGTGCTGGTCGACGGCGCGATCGTCGAGGTCGAGAACGCCTACAAGAAGCTCGAGCAGTGGGAGCACGGCGGGCGACAAGGCGACTTCCACAAGGTGCGGCTGGAGGCGCTGCTGGAGGTCGGGCCGTCGGTGTTCTTCTCGCTGCTGCTGATCGCGGTCGCGTTCCTGCCGATCTTCACGCTGGTCGACCAGGAGGGTCGCCTCTTCACGCCGTTGGCGTGGACCAAGAACCTGACGATGGCGATCGCCGCGGTGCTGGCGCTGACGCTGGACCCGGCGCTGCGCATGTTCTTCACGCGGATGGACCCGTACACGTTCCGCCCCGGCTGGCTCGCGAAGCTGGCGACGATGGTGTCGGTCGGCACCTACTACAAGGAGGAGCGCCATCCCGTCAGCCGCGTGATGTTCGCGCTGTACGAGCCCGCCTGCCGCTGGACCCTGCGCTGGCCGAAGACGACGATCGTGCTGGCGCTCGTCGCGCTGCTGGCGACGGTCCCGGTGTACTTCGAGCTCGGCCACGAGTTCATGCCCCCGCTCGACGAGGGCTCGATCCTCTACATGCCGACCACGCTGCCCGGCATCTCGGTGACCGAGGCCGCGCGCGTGCTGCAGGTCCAGGACCGCATCCTGAAGTCGTTCCCCGAGGTGGAGCGGGTGCACGGCAAGGCGGGCCGCGCCGAGACCTCGACCGACCCGGCGCCGTTCTCGATGATGGAGACGGTCGTGCTGCTCAAGGACCCGTCGCAGTGGCGGCCGAAGGAACGCTTCTACTCCGACTGGGCGCCGGACTGGCTGAAGGAGACGGTGCTGCGCCGCATCATCCCGGAGCGGCTGACCCGCGAGGAGCTGATCGCGGAGCTCGACCGCGCGATGCAGATCCCCGGCGTCACCAACGCCTGGACGATGCCGATCAAGGCCCGCATCGACATGCTCTCGACCGGCGTGCGCACGCCGGTGGGCGTCAAGATCTTCGGCCCCGACCTCTCGGAGATCGAGCGGCTGGGCCAGGAGGTCGAGAGCGCGCTGCGCCACGTCAGCGGCACCCGCAGCGCGTACGCCGAGCGCGCGGCCGGCGGCTACTTCGTCGACTTCGAGCTGCGCCGCGAGGCGCTCGCCCGCCACGGCCTCTCCGTCGAGGAGGTGCAGCAGGTGATCCTCTCGGCGGTCGGCGGCGAGAACGTGACGACCACGGTCGAAGGCCGCGCCCGCTTTCCTGTGAACGTGCGCTACCCGCGCGAGCTGCGCGACGACCTCGACAAGCTGGGCCGGGTGCTGGTGATGACGCCCGCCGGCGCCCAGATCCCGCTCAGCCAGGTCGCCGACCTGCGCACGGTGACCGGCCCCGCGATGATCCGCAACGAGAACGCGCTGCTCGCCGGCTACGTCTTCGTCGACACCGCGGAGAGCGACATCGGCGGCTACGTCGAGCGCGCCAAGCAGGCGGTGGCGGAGAAGGTGACGCTGCCCTCGGGCTACTCGATCGAGTGGAGCGGCCAGTACGAGAACATGCTGCGCGTCCGCGAGCGGCTGAAGCTGGTGGTGCCGGTGACGCTGGTGCTGATCCTGCTGCTCCTCTACGGCAACACCGGCTCGGCGGTGAAGACGGCGATGGTGCTGCTCGCCGTGCCGTTCTCGGCGATCGGCGCGGTGTGGCTGATGTGGGCGCTCGACTACAACGTCTCGATCGCGGCCTGGGTCGGCGTGATCGCCCTGCTCGGCCTCGACGCCGAGACGGGCGTGTTCATGCTGCTGTTCCTCGACCTCGCCTACGACGAGGCGAAGAAGGGCAACCGCCTCAACACGTACGCCGAGCTGGTCGAGGCGATCGTCCACGGCGCAGTCAAGCGGGTGCGCCCGAAGGCGATGACGGTGATCTCGGCGATGGTCGGCCTGCTCCCGATCCTGTGGTCGACGGGCACGGGCAGCGACCTGATGAAGCGCGTCGCCGCCCCGATGGTCGGCGGCCTCGCCACCAGCTTCGCCCTTGAACTGCTCGTCTACCCGGCCGTCTACCTGCTCTGGCGCCGCGGCCAGCTCGGGTTGTAGGCGTTGTACGGGGCACCTGAGCGAGACGGAGTGGCGCCAGCTCGCCCGGGCCTGCCAGCGGATGCCCGCGCTCCCGGGCACCCTCGAGAGCGCTTTTACTCCGGAGGGTTCGCACCGAATCGTGCTCGTTTCACCTACGCGCGGAACAGCGCGAAGCCGGCGTTGCAGAACGCCGACACCGCGTGGAACACGCTGAGGTAGGCGGCGTCGGCGAAGTCGGAGCGCCAGCGCAGCCACAGCCGCCAGGCCGGTGACGCACACCGCCGAGGTCGACATGAACAGCGCCTCGAGCGCCGTGAGCGGTGCGCCGGTGGCGGCGGCCGGCAGCATCAGCAGCACGGCACCGATCAAGATCGCCGCGACGAAGCTGCCGACGAGCAGGGTCGCTGGGGACAGGTCGTCCCGCGGAGCGCATGAGCAGGCGGGATTCTACGGCCTCGGCGCGGGGCGCGCCGGCGGGCGCGCCTGGACCCGCGCGCGCCGCCGGGCCAGAATCCGGTGCCGATGCCCGTCGCTCGCCCGCTGCCCGAGCCGGACCAGGTCACCGCCCTGCTCGACGCCTGGTGCCGCGGCGAACGCGACGCGCTGGCGTCGCTGGTGCCCGTCGTCCACGCCGAGCTGCGCCGGATGGCCGCGCGCGAGCTGCGCCGCGAGCGCGGCGACCACACGCTGCAGCCCACGGCCCTGGTCAACGAAGCCTTCCTCCGGCTGGCGGGCCAGCGCCAGGTGCGCTGGCAGAGCCGGGCCCACTTCTTCGGCGTGGCGGCCCGCGTGATGCGCCGGGTACTGGTCGATCACGCCCGCCGCCGCAGTGCCTCCCGCCGCGGCGCCGCCCCCGTACGCGTCGAGCTGACCGAGGCCACGCGGATCGCCGACGGGCCCGACCTCGACCTGGTCGCGCTCGATGCCGCCCTCGACGCGCTGGCCCGCCAGGACCCGCGCCAGGCCCGCGGAGTGGAGCTGCGCTTCTTCGGGGGGCTCACCGTCGAGGAGGCGGCCGAGGTGCTCGACGTCGCACCTTCCACCGTCAAGCTCGACTGGCAGATGGCGCGGGCCTGGCTGCTGCGGCGGCTCGAGGCCTAGGGCCGCTCCGCCGCCGCGCGGGCCTCGGCCAGGTCGGCGCGCGCGAGCGCGTTGGCCGGGTCGGCGGCCGCCAACGCCTGCCGCAGCTCGACGGCGCGGCGGAGCAGGTCCTGGCCGCGGCCGGGTTCGCCTGTGTGGCACAGGGCGCTGCCCAGCCCCTGGAGCGCCGCTGCCAGGTCGCCCCGCGCCTGCGCGTTGGCCGCCAGGGGCGCGAGCAGCTCCTCCGCGAGGGCCGCGGCCCGGGCGTGCTCGTCGCGCGCCGCCGGCCACTCGCCGCGGGACGCGAGCACGCGTCCCACCAGGCGATGGCTCGCCAGCAGCTCGCGGCGGGCGTCGGCGTTGGCGGCGTCGAGACGCGCCAGGTCGGCCGCCGCCGCCAGCGCGCGCCGTCCGCGCGCGAGCGCCTCGTCCGTCCGGCCCGAGCGCAGCGCGAGGCTGGCGAGTCCGCGCTCGAAGACCGCGACGGCGCGGCGGCGCTTGGTGTCGAGCGGGTCGGCGGCGAGCAGGCGCTCGGCGATCGCCAGCGCCTGCAGCCGCTCGGCCGTGGCCTCGGCGAACCGGCCGTCGTCCTCGAGCGCCTGGGCGAGCGCGTTGCGCACGGCCGCCACCAGCCGCGCGCGCTCTCCGTTGTGCGGATCGTCCGCGGCCAGCGCCAGCTTGATCGCCAGTGCGCGCCGATAGTGCTCGGCCGCCCCGGCCACGTCGCCGGTCGTGCGGCGCATGCCGGCCACGTGGTACAGGCTCTCCGAGACGGCGTCGCGCGCGCGCTCGTCGCCGGGGTCGGACGCGCGCAGCGCCTCGCGCACGGCGAGCGCCTGCTGGTGGCGGCGCAACGCCTCGGCCGTGTCGCCCAGGTTCGCGTAGGAGGAATTGCCGGCGAGGTCGCCGAGCGAGGCGGTGAGCGTGGCCAGCGAGAGGCGCAGCTCGCGATCGCCGGGTCGCTCCGCGGCCAGCGCCTCGAGCAGGCTTGCCGCGCGCTCGTACGCCGCGCGGGCCCCGAGCAGGTCGTTCGCGGTCCACAGGACGTCGCCGATCCCCTCCAGCGAGCTGGCCAGCTCGCGGCGCAGGCCCGGCTCGCTGGGCGCCGCGGCCAGCAGGCCCTCGCGCAGCGCGAGCGACTTGCGGTAGCTGGCCAGCGCCCCCGTCGTGTCGCCGAGGTTCGAGTAGAACGAGTTGCCCTGCAGCTTGCCGACCCGCTCGTAGGCGGAAGCGAGCTCGCGGCGCACGAAGGGATCGCTCTCTTCCTCGCGGGCGAGGGCGTCGAGGTGGCGCAGCGCGTCCTGCACCAGGCGCTGGCGGACGGGGGTGGACCCGGCCAGCGGCTCGATCGCGTCGTGGTAGTCGAACAGCAGGCGGTGGGCCAGCCGCCGCACGTCATCGTAGCGGCGCTCCGCCCGGGCCTGGGCCGCCCGCGCCTCGGCCGCCTGCCAGGCCGTGGCCGCCGCCCCGGCCAGCACCGCCAGCAGCACCAGCCCGGCGGCGGCGACCGCGGCCGCGTGGCGGCGGACGAAGCGGCCCGCGCGGTATCCCGCGCCGTCGCCGCGCGCCAGCACCGGGCGGCCGTCGAGGTGGCGGCGCAGGTCCTCCGAGAGCCGTTCGACGGAGGCGTAGCGGCGCTCCGGGTCCTTGGCCATCGCGGCCTGCACGATGGTGTCGAGGTCGCCCTCGATCTCGCGCCGGAGGGCCGCGCAGGCCGCGCTCGGCGGCGGCGGGTCGGCCTCGCAGACCTGGCGCGACACCTCGTGCGCCGGCAGTCCCGCGGTGGCGATCGGGTGGCGCCCGGCGAGCAGCTCGTAGAGCATCACGCCCAGCGAGTACACGTCGGACGCGGTGGTGACCGGGAGGCCCCGGACCTGCTCCGGGCTCGCGTAGGCGAGCGTCATCGGCCGCAGCCCGTGGGTGGTCGCGGCCTCCCCGGCGTCCGCGTCGAGGAGCTTCGCGATGCCGAAGTCGAGCAGCCGCGGCCGGCCCTCGCGGTCGACCAGCACGTTGCTCGGCTTGAGGTCGCGGTGGACGACGAGGTTGCGGTGGGCGTGCTCGACGGGCGCGCACACGGCGAGGAAGAGCTGCAGCCTGGCGCGCACGGCGAGCCCGGCTCGCCGGCAGTGCTCCGTGATCGACTCGCCGTCGACGTGGTCCATCACCAGGTACGGGAGCCCGCCGCCGGTCGTGCCCCCGTCGAGCAGCCGGGCGATGCCCGGGTGGTCCAGGCGGGCCAGGATCTGCCGCTCGGCGCGGAAGCGGGCGACCAGCTCGGGGGTCTCCAACCCGCGCCGCACCAGCTTGATCGCGACCTGCTTCCGGTACTCGTCGTCGTCGCGAACGGCCAGGTAGACCGCCCCCATCCCGCCCTGGCCCAGCTCGCGCAGCACGCGATAGGGGCCGATCCGCAGTCCCTCGAGGCCGGGCAGCGGCTCGAGGCCGGCCGCGGCGGCCAGCGCCCGGGCCTCGAGGAAGCCGCCGGCGCGTTCGTGGAAGCCGAGCAGCGACTCGACCTCGGCCAGCACCGCCGGCGCGTCGGCGCAGGCCTCGCGGAGCCGCTGCGATCGCAGCGCGGCGGGCCACGCCAGCGCTGCCGCGAACAACTCCCGGGCCCGCGCCCAGTCTTCGGGTTCGAGGGCGGTCGCCAAGGTCAGGTTCGTTGCGGAGGTTCGGCGAGGCTAGCACCATTCGCCGTAGCCCGGCCCCGAGGCGATCCCGCGCCTCGGGCGAGCGCTCGCCAGGCCGACTCCGGCGCCAGCCGACCGCCGACCACGATCAGCGCCGCGAGCAGGCTCCAGGCCCGCGCGGCCCGCTCCCACCAAGTCCACTCGTAACGCAGCTCGAGGTGGTGGCGGCCGGGCCGGGGCACGCTCACCGCGACCAGGTTGCGGTCGCTGGGTCGCGCCTCGACGCCGCGGCCGTCGAGGAAGGCGTGCCAGTTCGGGGCGTGGCCCACCGACAGCACGACCTCGGTGGCCGGCTCGACGGTGCGGACCGCGGCGGTCAGGCGGTGGAGTCCGCTCCGCTGCAACGGCAGCGGGCCGGGCGCTCCCGCCTCGGGCGCCGGGACCCGGAACACGTGGACGGGCTCCGCGACGAAGGCGGGCTGCCAGCCCGGCCGGGCGCGCAGCGCGGCGGTCGCCTCCGGGGTGATGACCACCACCCAGCCGACGCCGTACGCCCGCAGCTGTGACTCGAGGTCGTGCGCCGGCGCGGCCAGGGACTGGGCTAGGCCGAGGGTCGGCGCCGCGGCGCGGGTGCCCTCCGCGAAGCCTCCGCCCAGGTCCATGCGGCGCGCGCGCAGCGCGACCCACTGGTCGAGCACGTGCGGCGTGCCGAAGTCGGCGCGGAGGCGCCAGGAGAACTCGGCCAGCACGCGCTCTTCCGGCGGAACTGCGCGCCCCATCCAGGCCGCGGCAGCCGCGACCGCCGACAGCGCCGGCACGTCGCTCTCGACCTTGAATCCCTCCAGCGCGGCGGACCACTCGGCCCGGATCTCCGCGTGCAGCCGCGGCACGGCGACCGCCAGCCCCAGGGCCGCGAGCGCCGCGAGGGCCGCCGGGCGCCGCTGCCGCCGCCGCTGCCACGCGCCCCAGCCAGCGCGGGCGATGCGCGCGGCCTCGCCCAGCGCGATCGCGCCGAGGAGCGCCCACAGCCAGGCCAGCAGCGGGTGGAAGCGGACGTGCTGGCTGCTCCCCAGCACCTCGGCGAAGGGCAGGAACCGGTTGGGGAGGTTGAAGGCGAGGGCGAGCCCCGCGACCGCGAGCCAGGCGAGGTACCGGCTCCCGGCGTGGCGGCGGGTCATCGCCCGCGCGAGGCCGAGCCATCCGAGCGCGGACAGCGTCGGGAGCCGGACGATCTCGCCGCGCAGGTGGGCGAGCAGCGTCTGCTCCGGAGTGCCGGCCGTCCAGGCGCCGATCGGTCCCCGCTCGCCGTACCGGACCAGCATCGGCAGCAGCCAGAACGCGGCCAGGCTGACGGCGACCAGCGACACGGCGACGGCGACCGGCAGCACGCGCACGAGGCCGCGGCGGCTGGCGCGGTGGGCGCCGTGGACGGCCAGCGCGAACAGCGCGATCCACGCCGAGAAGGTGTGGACCAGCAGCAGCAGCCCGAGCGCCGTCCCCGCCGCCAGCGCCGCGTGCGGCCCCGGCCGCGTCGACGCGCGGTGCCAGAGCGCGAGCACCAGCGGGAACAGGGCGAACCCCGCCGCGTTGGGGATCAGGCCGAGCGTCAGGGCTCCCGAGAGGCCGCCGAAGTACGAGCCCGCGAAGACCGAGAGCGCGGCGGCCGTGACCGAGGTGACGCGGTCGAGGCCCAGTTCTCGGAGGAGGGCGAAGGTCGCGGGGGGCAGCGCGAGCAGCGCCGCGACGATGGCGAGCTTGAAGGCCGGCTCCGGGCCGAGCGCGACGGCGAGCGCCGCGACGCAGTAGTAGAAGCCCGGCGGGTAGAACTGGAAGAGCTGGAAGCCCCCGTGCCAGTAGGGGAACCACCCGTCCGGCTCGCCTGCCGGCCAAAGCTCCTCAACGACGTGGACGACCTTCAGGAAGTGGCCGACCGAGTCCCAGCCGAGGGGCAGGCCCGGGGCCCAGAGGTGGCGCAGGGCGACCACCTGGAACGCCGCCAGCGCGCCGAGCGCGAGGCCCGCGAGCAGGCCCGGTCGCAGCCCTCGCCGGGCGCGCGCGACCCGCGCCGCCGCCGCCGCGCCGGCCGATCGACCGCTCATGGCGCGAGATTGTGCGTCAGCCATCGGCCCGCGCGGCGATTTCCTGCGCGATTCCCTTCAGGAGCCCCTCTTGCACCCGATCCTGCTCGAAACAGGCTGGCTGACCGTCTACTCGTACGGCGCCTTCCTCGGCCTCGCCTTCCTGGTCGGCGCGCTCGCCTTCCGGGCCGAGTTGAGCCGTCGCGGCGAGGACCCCGCGGCGGCGCCGCTCGCCCTGTTGCTCGGCGTGTCGGCGGGCCTGTTCGGCGGCCGGCTCTTCGCGGCGCTCGAACAGCCGGCCTTCTGGAGCGCGCCGGCGAGGGTCTTCGTCCACCAGGCCGGCCTCGCCTACCTGGGCGGGCTGGTGTGCGCCGTGCCCGTCATCGGGCTGGCGCTCTCCCGGCTGGGCATCCGCTTCGGCGTCGCCGCCGACGCCGCGATCCCGGGCCTGCTGTTCGGCTACGTGTCCGCGCGGATCGGCTGCCTGCTGGCCGCCGACGGATGCTACGGCGTGCCGACGGCGCTGCCGTGGGGGATGACGTTCCCGCACGGCCTGGTCCCGACCCTCGCGGCGCAGAACGCCCTCCTGCGCGGCCGCTTCGAGGAGCTGTTCCCCGGGGTCCCCGTGCCGGCGGACATCGCCGTCCACCCCACGCCGATCTACGAGGCCGTCCTCGCCTTCGCCATCGGCACCCTGCTGGTCGCGCTCAGGCGCACGGCCGCGCCCCCGGGCTGGCTGTTCGCGCTGGGCCTCGCGCTCGCTTCGGTCGCGAGGCTCGGCGTGGAGTTGCTGCGGCTCAACGACGCGTGGGCGTTCGGGCTCACGCAGGCCCAGGTCCTCTCGCTCGGGCTGCTCGCGCTCGCGGTTCCGACCCTGGTCCGTCCGCACGCGACGCGGCTCCGCGCGCGCCCCGCCCCTCGAACCTGCCCCAAGGAGGCACAGTGAAGCTGCGCACCTTCGACGAACGCGTCGTCCTCGCCCTCGCGCTCCTCTCGACCCTCTCGCTCCCGATGCTGCCGGGGTGCAGCGACCCGCCGCCGGCCGGCCCGTCCGGGGTGACCTCGCCGACGCCGACGGCGTCCGCCTCCGCCACGCCCGCCGCCAGCCCCGCGGCATCGCCGGCCGCCAGTCCCACGCCCGCGAGCAGCCCGACGCCTGCCGCCAGTCCGACGCCTGCCGCCAGTCCGACGCCGGCCGCCAGCCCGACGCCCTCCAATCGCACCATCGTCAGCTCGGGACCGTTCTCCGAGGCGGCCCCCGGCGCGTCGTTCGCCGCGACCAACAGCCTGTTCACGTTCCAGGTCACCGAGGCGGGCCGGCTCGACGCCCGCGCGACCTGGCCGACCGCGGCCCTGGTGCGGCTCCACATCTACTCGGGCTCGTGCTCCGCGGCTCAGGCCGAGACTGGCCAGTGCGGGACGCCCGTCGCGTCCGGCATCGCCAGCGCCAGCCCGGCGACGGTGCCCAGCGTCGGCGTCAGCGCCGGCTTCTTCACCATTCGGCTCGAGAACACTGGCCCGGGCGACACCGGCAACGGCCAGTGGGAGGTCGGGTTGACTCGCTAGTCAGTTGCGGGGGCCGGCGGCGGGACCTGCTCCCGCCGCCGACGCCCGCGAGGTCCCCCGACCGCGCCAGCGCCAGCGAGAGGTAACCGTGGGCCCAGAAGAAGTCGCGGTCCTTGGCCAGCACCCGCCGCAGGCCCGCGATCGCCTCCGCGTGGCGGCCCGCGTACAGGTCGACCCGGGCCTGGTTGACCTGGATGATCAGCGAACGATCCCGAAGTCCATCAGGCGTATAGACCCGTCTGGCGTCACCATCACGTTGGACGCCTCCAGGTCGCGATGAATGACTCCCGCCCTGTGGACGGCATCGAGTGGCGCCGTGTGCCTGATGTGGGCGCTCGACTACAACGTCTCGATCGCGGCCTGGGTCGGCGTGATCGCCCTGCCGGCTCCGACCTGATGAAGCGCGTCGCGGCCCCGATGGTCGGCGGCCTCGCCACCAGCTTCGCGCTCGATAGGAGCGAGTTCAGTCCAGGGCGAGCGCCACCCGCAGGGCCTGGTTCAACGCACGCACGCGAGCCGGGGCCAGGGTGGACAGGTAGTTCGTCAGGACCGCCTTCGGCAGGCTGACCAGTGCGTCGCAGTGGATGCTCGAGTCGTGCTTCAGGCCGTCGTCGGGACCGAGGTCGACCTGGGTCGCCAGGCCATCTCTTCGGGAGTAGACCGGAGCGCACACGACCGTCGAGAAGCGGGACTCGACCAGTGCCGGGCGGCTGACGACGACGAAGACGCGGGACCGCTTGGGATCCCCCGCTCCCGGATGGGCGACTCTGAAGAGATCCCCCCGCTTCACACTTCTGCCTGGTACTCGAGGACGTCAGCCATCTCGGAATTCAGTTCTTCCGAAACCGCATCGAGGATCTCGCGGTCCCGGGCCTCGCGCGCAGCCCGCGCACGGCGAGTCAGGAAGTCGCGGGCCGCCTCTTCGATCACCCGCGAACGGCTGCGGGTCGGCGTGGTCGCCCGGTCGATTGCCTTCAGAACCCTCTCGTCGATCGTGACCGATGTCTTCACTCGCATACCCAGAAACATACCACCCGCGAGGGTCCGAGCTGCGGACCGCCTGCGAGAGCGTGGCGACCACGATCGAGGGCCACGGCCGCTTCCGCCCAGATCCCGCTCTCCCAGGTCGCCGACCTGCGCACCGTGACCGGCCCCGCGATGATCCGCAACGAGAACGCGCTGCTCGCCCGCTACGTCTTCGTCGACACCGCCGAGAGCGACATCGGCGGCTACGTCCTTCGCGCCAAGGGGGCGGTGGCCGAGAAGGTGACGCTGCCCTCCGGCTACTCGATCGAGTGGAGCGGCCAGTACGAGAACATGCTGCGCGTCCGCGAGCGGCTGAAGCTGGTGGTGCCGGTGACGCTGGTGCTGATCCTGCTCCTCCTCTACGCCAACACCGGCTCGGCGGTGAAGACGGCGATGGTGCTGCTGGCGGTGCCGTTCTCGGCGATCGGCGCGGTGTGGCTGATGTGGGCGCTCGACTACAACGTCTCGATCGCCGCCTCGATCTCGCCTGCGACGAGGCGAAGAAGGGCAACCGCCTGAACACCTGCGCGGAGCTTTGCCACCTTACCCTTGGCGGCTCGGGGCGTGGATCGCCAGGGCAGGACCGGACCCCGCGCGGCACTACGCCCTCGCAAGATGCGTCCGGACCGGGATGAGTCACGACGTCAACTACTACTTCTTCGATCTCGCGGCACTGGCGCCGCTGTGGGGGCGGCGCTGGAGCGAGATCGGTCGCGGCCTCGCTCCCGCCCGCCGCGAGCGGCTCCGGGAGATCGTCGAGTTCGCGCTCGACGACGAAGACCTCTCTCGCCTCGACCGGATCCTCTCGGGCGACACCGTCCGCCGCACCCTGAGCCGGAGCCGCATCCAGTTCCACGCCCTCGCGGGCCTGGTCTGCGAGCTGCCCGCCTTCGAAGACGCGATCTGCGGTGCCGACTCCCAGTACCTCAGCGAGCCGGGCGTCCTGATCGCGACCGCGCTCGGCGGCGTGCTGCGTGGCGAACTGCCGCCCGCCGACCTGCGAGCCGTGTGCAAGATCCACAGCGTCGCGAATCCCGGGCTCGCGCTGGGGCTTCCCCCGAAGACCCGACGCCAGCTCGGGATGCGGCGGTTGACGGACGCGGACCTCTTCAAGCCGTGGTTCCGCTGGCAGGGCCCCCACGCGTGCGGCAACGAAGGCACGGGCTGGGGAGAGTTCGACCTGGACAACTGTCTCGGCCCGCAAGACACCCGCCGGTTCATCCACTTCTTCAACCTGGCCTGGGGCGGGAACTGGCCCGTTCCCTTCTTCGCGGACGAGCCGCTCGATCGGCCGATCTGCTTCGACACGGTGTCGGTCGCCCCGCGCAAGAAGGGCGACCGCCGCTTCCGCGAGTTCAGCCTGATCCGCAGGCTGGTCGAGCCCGTCGAGCGGGCCCGACGCTTCAGGCGCCCAGCCCTGGCTTTCGAGAAGTCCTAGCGCTCGCAGCGGTCGGGCTACTGCGCGGCGGGAGTGAGGCGCACGTACCAGACCGCGATCTCCGCGTCCGGCTCGATCTTCAGCACGTTCGTGCCGTCGAGGACCGCCGCGGCCGGGGCCATGAAGTTGTAGGTCCCCATCACTTCGGAATCGTGGGTCAACCGCACCACGCCCAGCACCGTCTCGTTCAGCACGACCCGCACCACGGGGTTCGGCGCGCCCGGCGCGCCCGGTTCCATGCGCAGCAGGATCTCGTGAGCGCGGTTGCCGAGCAGCGGGACCTCGAGGCGACCGCCAGGGGGGCTGGTCCTGCGGACGCTGAAGTTGCCGGTGTCGACCGGCTCCGACCAGCCGTCCCCGAACAGCAGGCCGTCGCGCAGGCCGGCGGCGATGGTGGCAGGCGAGCCGGCGGCGAGCGCCTCCCGCGCGCTCAGGTAGTAGAGCCCCTGGATCGCGAACCACAGTGCGGCCAGGGCAACGCAGAGCCAGGCCGCCGTGCGCCGCGAGCCCAGCGCGCGCAGGCCGGCCACCGCCCTGGTCCGCGCCTCCGGAGTCGAGGCGAGGCGCAACAGCGCCCACGCAGCCGCGCCCGCGCAGGCGAGGTAGAAGGGATAGGCGAACGTGGTGAGCCGCGCCGGGGCTCCACCAGGCACCCGCCAGGTGAACACGAAGGGAAACAGCGCGCCGGCCCAGGTGACCCAGAGCACGTGCGCACGGGGCATCGAGAGCGCGAAGAGCGCCCCTCCAAGGGACAGCGCGGCGAGCAGGCCGCCCAGCGGGGGCCACCAGGCGTCGAACTGCCACTTGCTCGCGAAGGGATACACGGTGTAGCCGACCAGGACGCTGTCGAGCATCTCGAATGGCCGAAGGCGCGTGCGCAGGTAGTGGCCCACGGTCGCGTCGGCGGGCGCCGGCTCCCCGGACACGTAGTAGGCGGGCGCGACGCCGTTGATCGAGTGGAAGGGATCGCCGTAGACGATCCAGCAGTTCAAAAGGAACGGCGCGACGAGTGCCAGGCAGACGAGCGCCGCAGCCGCGGCGGCCCGCGCCCGCGCCCGCCCCGGCCGATGACGCGGGACAAAGGCCAGCAGCGCCACCAGCGGAACGACCATCGTCAGGGCCGTGATGCGAGTCAGCGTGGCCGCGGCCAGGGTGGCGCCGAGGGCGATCGCCCACGCAGGTCGCCCCGTGTCGTGGACCTTGAGGGCCAGCACCGCAGCCATCACGACCCAGAACGAGAACGTGTCGTCCCGCCAGCCTTCGACGCTGAGCTCGATCATCCAGCGGTCCACGGCCAGCCCGGTGGCCGCCACCAGGCCGGCCACCGGCGAGAACGCCAGGTGGCCCAGCGCGTAGACGGCGAGCACCGTGAGCGCGGAGAACGCCATGGACGCGAGGCTGATGCCGAGGTCGCTCCCGCCGGTCAGGGCGATGCCCACCTTCGCGGAGGCCACGAAGAACGGCTCGCGGAAGCGCGCCTCGTAGAAGCTGCGCATGGCCCGCGCGTGCCGCAGGTACGCGTCCGGGTCGCCCTGGTACGGCCTCTCCTCCGCTTCCCAACGCAGAGCATCCGGGTGCAGTTCGTCGATCGCCGGGAGCAACGCCTCCGCCCAGGCCGGCCGATCGGCGATCCAGTAGCGCTCCAGCAGCGCCTCGAAGCGCAGCGCCAGCCCGAGGGCGAAGAGCAGCGCGGCGGCCGCCATCGCCCACCGCCGGGCTCGCTCGGTGGGCGCGCGCGCGAGCAGCAGCAGGCCGAGCAGCAGGGCCGCTGCGAGAGCGATCCCGGCCAGCCGCGGCAGGAGGCGGACCGCCACGACGAGCGCGCGGTGACCCGTCGACGGCGGCGCGGACGACAGCCCGACGCGGGACAGGTCGCCGTAGCCCCCGTCGAGCGAGGCGACGCGTACCTTCAGATCGCTGGCCGGGGCCGTGAGCTCCACGACGATGGGACGTGGCCCCGCCGCGACCGTCGCCACGACATCGGTGCGGGCGTTCTTCGCTCCCGCCTTGCGGGCGAGGATCTCCAGGCCATCCACCGCGATTCGCACCCGGCCGTCGGAACGCACCGAGAGGCGCCGCTCGCCCGCGGGACCCGGATCCCAGAAGCCGTGCCAGCGCGCCACCGACCCGGCGGGAGCGTCGTTCAACGCGGTCGCATCCAGTGCCGCGAGGGGGTGACGGCCGAGCACGCCGCCCCCGGGTGCCGTGACATCCAGGGACAGCCCCGTGCTGGCGTGAGCCCACGCGAGCAGGAGGGCGGCGGAAACCGCGAGGGTTGTGGCGACGATCGCCGCGGCCCGGAAAGCGCCTGGAAGGCTCGCCCTCCGAGCCCCGTTCCGACCGTCGCCGCCAACGTCCATCGCGGGCGAGTGTACCAGCCACGTCGTTTTCGCCCCCTCGCTGTTGGCGGAGCTGCGAGCCGCGACCGCGCCGAGGGCGGACATCCGGATCATGCGCCTCCCGGGTTCGGGGGTGACCCGTTTCTCCGCGGATTGCGCGTCTTTGGGTGGAGGTCATTCCCCACAATGAACCCAGACACGTTCGTCGCCTCGGGGCGGCGCATTCTCGCGATGGGGCTGGTGCTGGCCCTGCTGGCGCCGGCGGCGCTCGCCGTCGGCAAGAACAAGGCGAAGTACCTCGGCGGCACGATCAACTCGGTCGCGGTCAAGGCCGAGGGACTGGTCACGACGACGGACGCGAGCAAGTTCGTGTTCGTCGCCGAGAAGAGCGGCGGCCTGATCGAGGTGCCCTACAAGCGGGTGGTCGAGCTCGAGTACGGGCAGAAGTCCGGCCGCCGGGTGGCCGAAGCGATCCTGCTCTCGCCGCTGTTCCTGTTCTCCAGGAAGCGGGCCCACTTCCTGACGATCACCTACAAGGACTCCAGGGGCACGGAACAGGCCGTGATCTTCGAGCTGGGCAAGGACATCATCCGCACGACGCTCACGATCCTGGAGACCCGCGCGGGCCGCAAGGTCACCTACCAGGACGAAGAAGCCGCGAAGTACAGGGCCAACTGAAGCGATGAGCGGGGAGGCCGGCTCCACGCGCTGGGTCTGGGGCGCGGCGCTCGTGCTGATCGTCGCCGGTGTCGTGTCGGTGGCGACGGCGGTCGCGGCCTACGCGTTCTGGTGGCGCCCGCTGCAGCAGGCGAGCCAGCCGGCGATCCCGTCGCCGACGCCGCCTCCGCCGCTGCCGGGCGGGGGCGCGCCGGCCCTCGGCGCCACGCCGCTGCCGCCCGGCGAGGCACCGGCCGGCGCCTCGCCGGTGCTCCCGGCCTCCGCTCCCCTCGCTGGCGGCGGCCCGGCCGCTCCCGGGGGCGTTCCCCTCGCTCGCCCCGCCGCGCCGCCTCCCGCGCCCGCTCCGCCCGTCGTCCGCGGCTCGCTGCTCGTCGAGATCGAGGCCGCGCAGGACCCCCACTCCGCGGACGCCGTCGCTGCCATGAACTTCGACGTCCGCCTCGACGGCCAGCGCATCGGCACCGTGGGCGTGCAGTTCGGAGCCCGTGGTGTGCAGCGGCAGAACGGCCGGGGCCGGACCGAGATCGAGGGGCTCGCCGCCGGTCCGCACGAGCTGACGATCTCCGGCGGCCCGGAAGGCGGCCGCCCCGTGCGAGGCGCGACCCGTATCGTCCTCGAGGCCGGCCGCAACCGCGCCTACGCGCGAGTGCGATACCTCTCGGCCACCGACCGCGAGGTCCGCTTCCGCTGAAGCGCGGCCGGCAACGGCTCGGTGCGGGTGGCAGCGACGAGGGCGGCTGGCTACGATCGAGCCAGCAAGGAGCTTCCCATGTCCCCGAAATATCGCGTCCACCGCTTCGGCCTGCGGATGACCGCCGACCAGGACAGGCTGGAACAGTTCCTCAACGGCCTCGAGGGAGAGGTCGTCTCGATCGTGCCCAACGTGACGCTCGGCTTCTTCTGGGCCCACCGCGTGGACTTCGTCCTCGTGGTGGAGAAGGTGGCCTGAGCGAACGGTCGGGGCGGCATCGCCCCTAGAGGTGGCGCAGGTTGTCGTCCTCGGGCGCGGAAGCGGGTCGCACGAGGCGCTCCAGGAACTCGCGGGCCAGGTGACGCCCGCCGAGCCCGAAGGCCAGCGACAGCGCCAGCACGACGCCGCCGAACAGGATCGTGAACGACACCAGCAGGATCTGGCGCCCGACCCCCAGGTGCTCGAGCGCCATCGCGGTGAACAGGATCATCAGCGCCGTCTGCGCGCCGCCGGCCAGCAGCCGGGCCGAGGGCAGGCCCGCGTTGACGGCCGCGACCAGCACCGAGCGGCGCACGAAGGCGCTGACCAGTGCGCCCAGTGCCAGCAGCGCCATCGCGATCAACACCTGCGGCAGGTAGCTGAAAGCGCGCGAGACGAGGTCCATCGCGAACTCGAGGTTGAGCGCGCCGATCGCGAGCAGCACGAACACGGCGAGCACGCCCCACGCCAGCAGCGTCGCCGCCGCCTGGGAAGCCGGCTGCGTGATGCCGCCCTTCTGCAGGACCAGGGTCAGGCCCAGGCGCTGGGCGAAGCGATCGAAGCCGAGGCGCGGCAGCAGGAAGCGGAAGACGAGCCGCACGGCACCGGCCGCCAGCACTCCGCCCAGCAGGATCGCGGCCATCGCCAGCAGGTTGGGGCCGAAGGCCACCAGCCGCTCCCCGAAGCCCGCGAGCGTCTTCTGGATCACGTCGCCGAGGAACTGCCACATGGCGCGCCTCCTATCGACCCTGGCTCCAGCGCTGGAGCAGGTGGGGTTTCTGGGCCACGAACTCGTCGGCGAGGTTGCGGATCGCGACCTCGACCTCGTCGGGGCCGCTGTCTGCGGTCTGCAGCACGAAGGAGGCCGTCCGCCCCAGGTAGAGCGGAACCATCGATCCGAGCAACTGGTCGGCTGCCATCACGCGCCGGTGGTAGGCCGTCGCGAAGTCGTAGACGAGGCGGACCCAGAGCCGGTCGGGGAAGCGGAAGCCCGCCGCCGGGCCCGCGGCGATCGCGTCCAGCTCGGCGAGCGTCGGCTCGTCGAGCGCGCGCTGCCAGATCTCGCGCAGATCGCGCGCGGCCTGGCGGAACACGCCCAGCATGCGCTCGGTGTTGACCGGCACCGGCTCCAGCCCGACGCCGTGCGGGAAGCCGAACAGCGGCACGCTCTCCGCGCCCTGCACCTGCGGCCAGCGCTCGCGGTAGGTGTTCATCAGGTCGAAGACCGAGGAGACCACCTGCACGAACATGCCGGCCAGGTCGGCACCGGGGTCCTTGGCGTCGTGGATCTTGGCGCCGAGGAAGCTCTGGCAGACGCGGAACCCGCCGGCCACCGCCGTGGTCGTCATCCAGATGTCGATCCCGAAGCGGGCGACGTTCGACTCCCACACCGGCTGCTTCAGGTAGTGGGAGGCGATCCGGCCCGAGAAGCCGAAGTCGCCGCCGATCGGCTGCCGCACCTCGCGGCCGTAGAGCGCCCGGGTCAGCGGGTAGACGATCGAGTTGGTGATGGTGCCGTCGTACTTGTGGCGCAGGTACATCGGCGCCACGAAGTCGAACTCCTGGTGCAGCACGGGGCCGACCAGCAGCTCGATCCACTCGGGGGTGATGCTGCGCAGGTCGGAGTCGACCACCGCGCAGGCCCGCGCCTTCAGCCGCTCCGCGATCGCGAAGATCGAGCGCAGCGCGCTGCCCTTGCCGGGGATGCCGTCGTACGGCGTGACGATCTTGTGGACCGGGCTCAGCGGGTGGGCGACGAGGATCGTGGCCGGCGAGAACTCGGCGCCGGCGACGACCTCGGCGGTGCCGTCGCGCGAGCCGCCGTCCGAGTTGACGATCGCCGCGCGGGCGCCCGGGAAGTGCTTGGCGAGGCCCGCGGCCGCGGCGCGCACGACGTGGCCGATGGTGCGGGCGTTGTTGAAGCTGGGGATGCCGACCAGGATGTCGACCTCGCCCAGCGCGGCCAGGCGTCCCTCGACGGCCGCCGGCAACCGGACCGGGGCGTTCACGACCGCACGCTAGTCGGCTGGCTGCGGCGTGTCAAGGTTCACGACCGCCGATCGCGGGCCGCTCGGTCTTCAGCTCGCCGGGACCAGCTTGTAGACCTCGCCGTCCTGGTCGGCGACGTACAACTCGCCTTCGGCATCGACGCCGAACGAGGTCGGTGCCGAGAGCCCGCGCAGTTGTGCGGTCCAGTCGCGGCGGTCGACGGCGGCCCCGCCCTCGAGCCGGAACGAGCGCACGAAGGCCGCGCAGTAGTCCGCGTAGAAGTAGTGGCCCTGCAGCGCGGGCATCCGGCAGCCGCGGTAGACGTGGCCGCCGGTGATCGCGCAGCCTTCTCCACGGGTCGCGTACTCGAGCACGGGCATCGTGATGCCCGTGGTGTCGCAGCCCGACGCGGGGCTGAAGCACAGCGTGCCCTCGGTCACGTTCCAGCCGTAGTTCTCGCCGCCCGCGCGGGCCGCGAGCCCCACGTTCACCTCTTCGCGCGCGCCCTGGCCGACGTCGCCGATCCACAGGTCGCCGCTTGCGCGGTCGATCGAGATCCGCCACGGGTTGCGCAGGCCGTAGGCCCAGAGCTCGGGCCGGGCGCCCGAGCGCGAGACGAACGGGTTCGAGGCCGGGATCGCGTAGGGCGCGGGGCCGTCCACGTCGAGGCGCAGGATCTTGCCGAGCAGCGAGCCGAGGTCCTGGGCGAAGCCGCGCGGGTCGCCGCCGGAACCGCCGTCGCCGAGCGCGACGAGGAGGAAGCCGTCACGCCCGAACGTGAGAGCGCCGCCGTTGTGGTTGGTGAACGGCTGCGGCACCACCAGCAGCGTGCGCTCCGAGGCGGGATCGACGACGTCTCCGGCGAGGCGGAACTCGGCGAGGTGGGTGTCGCCGCCGCGGTCGGTGTAGTTGACGAACAGGCGGCCGTTGCGCCCGGCATCGGGATGGAAGGCGAGCCCGAGCAGGCCGCGCTCGCCGCCGCTGCCGACGCGATCCGTGATGTCGAGCGCCACGGACAGGGTGCCGTCGCGGAGGAGTCGGATGCGGCCCGGCTGCTCGACGACGAACAGCCGGCTCCGGTCGCCGGCGATCGCCTGCACGTCGACCGGGCCCTGCAGGCCCGCGGCCACGCGCTGCGCCTGCAAGGCCGGCACACCGGAGACCGGGGCCGCGGAGCACGCCCCCCCGGCTGCGGGAGCGGGCGTCGGAGTGGCCGCGGGTGACGCGCCTCCATCGGTCGGCGGCGCGCCCCCGCAGCCGAGCGCGACGGCGATCAGCGCGGCGGCGGCAGGGTGGGGGCGCACCGAATCATGGTAGCGCCGCTACCGCGGGTACCAGGAGAGAGCGAGCAGCAGGTAGTGGTTGCCATCGGAGAGGCCCTCGTTGCCGAAGACGTAGCCCGCAGACGCGTAGAGGGCGGGGTTCACCTCGTAGAAGACGCCGGCGGTCGTGTAGCCCTCGGGGCCGCTCATCCAGTCGGCGCCGAGGGTCCAACGCTTGCTCACGGGATGCTCCAGCGCCAGCGCCACGCCGCGGCGGCCGGGCTCGGCGATCACGCCGCGCGTGTAGCCGTAGAACCCTGCCGAGACGGACGCTCCGGACGCGAACGAGCGCGTCAGGTGCGCCCAGCCGAACGCGCCGGCCGCGTAGTCGAGCCCGTGCAGCGGGACGTACGCGATGCCGCCGCCGCTGAGCGTCCAGCGCTCGTCCTGCGACCTCCAGGCCTGGCCCTTGAGCGCCAGCTCGAGGCGCAGGTCGCGCACGGGCGTCACGTTGGCCGTGAGGTTGACGCCCAGCTCCATGCGGTGGCCGAGGCCGAACGTCGCGCGCGGGCCGAGGTACCACGCGTCGGGCCCCTGCGGCCCCCAGTACGCGTAGCCCTCGAACAGCAGGCTGCCGCGGTCGAGCACGTCCGCGCTCGGCACGCTCCACACGTACTGCTGCGCCGCCGCGGGGCCGGCGGCAAGGACCAGCAGCAGGGCGGCGAGCCCGCCGAGCGCTCGAGGCATCAGGCGGGCTGGCCGCGCTCCACGGCCAGCGCCACGAAGTCGGAGACGAGCGCGTGCAGCCGCGCCTCGCCGCGCGCGCGGGCCGCGGCCAGCGCCTCGCCTTCGCCGACGGCCTCGCGCAGCTCGAAGTAGTACTTGATCTTGGGCTCGGTGCCGGAGGGCCGCAGCGTGACCCGCGAGCCGCCCGCGAGCTCGTAGGCGACGACGTTGGACGGCGGCAGGCCGCCGGCGCCGGTGCCGTAGTCGTGGCCCGCGGTCACCGCCAGGCCGCCGATCGCGGCGGGCGGCCGCGCGCGGAAGCTGTCCATGATCCCGCGGATGGTCGCCGCGCCGGCCGGGCCCGCGATCGTCACGCTGCGCTGCGCGGAGAGGAACAGCCCGTGCGCGCGTTCGATCTCCTCCAGCCGGTCCCACACCGTGAGGCCGCGTGCCGCGCAGGCGCCCGCCAAGTCGGCGAAGGCGACCGCGGCGGAGATCCCGTCCTTGTCGCGCACCACGTCGCCGCAGCAGTAGCCGAGCGCCTCCTCGTACGCGAAGAGGCAGGTGGTGCCGTCCGCGGCCGCACGCTCGAGCGCGCGGTTCATCAGCCACTTGAAGCCGGTCAGCGTGGCCTCGTAGCCGATGCCGAGGTCGCGCGCGATCTGGCCGAGCTGGGAGGAGGACACGATCGTCGTCAGGACCAGCGGCGACGGCGGCAGCGGCCGCACCGCGGTCATCCGGTCGTGGCCGAGCAGCACGCCGAGCTGGTTGCCGGAGAGCACCCGCATCGCGCCGCTGCGGTCGCGGGCCGCCGCGGCGAGGCGGTCGGCGTCGGGGTCGTTGGCGAGCAGCACGTCCGCTCTCACGCGCTCGGCCAGCGCCAGCGCGAGGTCGAGCGCGCCCGGTTCCTCGGGGTTGGGGAAGGCGACGGTCGGGAACGAGCCGTCGGGCGTCTCCTGCTCGGCCGTCGCGTGGACCTCCGCGAAACCGGCGCGCCGCAGCGCCGCCTGCGTCCACTTGCCGCCGACGCCGTGCAGCGCCGTCGTCACGACCCGCAGCGCGCGGCCTTCGCCGCGGTGCAGGAGCTGGCGCTCGACCGCCGCCAGGTACTCGTCGCCGAGCGAGGCTGGCAGGTCGCGCCACAAGTCGCGTGCGCGCGCCTCGGCTTCGTCCAGCACCGGGATCGCGTTCGCCGGGCCCGCCGCCTCGATCGCGCGGGCGATCGCCGCGTCGGTCGGCGGCACGATCTGGGCGGCGTTGCCGGCGTAGACCTTGAAGCCGTTGTACGCGGGCGGGTTGTGGCTGGCGGTGACGACCACCGTGGCGGCCGCGCCGGTGCGCAGGCCGGCGAAGGCGCCGAGCGGGGTCGGTGCCGGCTCCGCGAAGCACAGCGCCGGGATGCCGTGGGCGGCCAGCACGCCCGCCGTGTCGCGGGCGAAGACCTCGCTGCCGCGCCGCGCGTCGCGGCCGACGACCACGCCGCGCTGCGCGGCGTCGGGCACCGCCGCCAGCAGGTGACGGGCGAGGCCCGCCGCGGTCTGGCGGATCACCGCCCGGTTCATGCGGTTGGGGCCGGCGCCGAGCAGGCCACGCAGGCCCGCGGTGCCGAACTCCAGGCGGGTGTCCATGCGGTCGCGCAGCGCGGCTTCGTCGCCTGCCGCGACCAGGGCGTCGAGTTCGCGCGCCGTCTCGGGGTCGGGGTCGGCGTCGCGCCAGGCCCGGGCGCGCGAGAGCAGATCGTGATCCATGCGAGCGCGATGCTACCGCCGGTTCGCGGCGGGCCGGGCGCGCTACGATGCGCGATCGGAGGAGCCCCGAACCATGCGCCGAAGCGCCGTCGTCGTGCTGCTGCTCGCCTTGTGCTGTCCCCCGCTGCTGGCGCAGCCCGCGCCGGACGCCCGCGCCGCCGCGCTCGACGCGTTCGTCGCCCGCGGCATGGCCGACTGGAAGCTGCCCGGCCTCTCGCTCGTCGTCGTCCACGACGGCGCGGTCGTGTACCAGAAGGGCTTCGGCGTGCGCGAGCTCGGCGACCCCGGCGCCGTCGACGCCGACACCCTGTTCGGCATGATGTCGACGACCAAGGCGCTGGTCGCGACCGCGATGGCGATGCTCGTCGACGAGGGCAAGGTCGGCTGGGACGATCCCGTCGCGAAGCACCTGCCCTGGTTCGTGCTCCCCGACCCCTACCTGACCCGCCACGTGACGGTGCGCGACGCGCTGCGCCACTCGTCGGGCATGGCCAACGCGGACCTGCTGTGGGCCCGCGAGGACCTGTCGACCCGCGAGATCCTCGAGCGCATGCGCACGGCGCCCACGCTCGCCTCGCTGCGCTCCGGCTGGGAGTACCAGAACGTCCTCTACCAGGTCGCCGGCGAGATCGTCACCGCGGCCAGCGGCATGCCGTGGCAGCGCTTCGTCGAGACCCGGATCTTCGCGCCGCTCGGCATGACCCGCTCGTACACGAGCGCGGCGGCGGTGGCGACGCGGGCCGATGCCAACACCTCGCGGCCGCACTACGAGATCGACGGCGCGGTGCGGGTGATCGAGGAGAGCCTGGCCGATCGCGTGCCGGCCGCCGGCGCGGCATGGACCACCGCGCGCGACGCCGGGAAGTGGATCGCGTTCCTGCTCGCGGGCGGCGAGGTCGACGGCCAGCGGCTGGTCAGCGTGGAGAACTTCGCCGAGATGTTCCGGCCGCAGTTCGTGACGCCGCCGACCTACCCGACCGCGTCGCTCGTCGGCTCGCGCTTCCTGACCTACGGCCTCGGCTGGTTCCTGCAGGACTACCGCGGGATGTTCGTGGCCATGCACACGGGCAGCCTCGACGGGCGGATCGCGATCGCCGGCCTGGTCCCCGAGCGCAAGCTGGGAGTCTACGTGCTCGGCAACCTCGACCACGCCGAGTTCCGCCACGCGCTGCTGTGGAAGGTGATCGACCTGTGGACGGACGCGCCGGAGCGCGACTGGCACGCCGAGGTGCTGGCGCTCTACCGCGGGCTCCAGGACAAGGCGAAGCAGGCGGTCGCGAAGCGGGAGTCGGCGCGCATCGCCGGCACCCGCCCGTCGCACGCGCTCGCCGACTACGCGGGCCGCTTCGCCCACGAGACGTGGGGCCCGGTCGACGTCGCGCACGAGAACGGCCAGCTCGTGCTGCGGCTCGGCCCCTCGCCGCAGAACGCGGGACGCCTCGAGCACTGGCACCACGACACGTTCCGCGTGAAGCTCGGCGACGGCCGCGGCGGGTGGATGTACCTGCTGTTCGGCCAGGGCGCCGACGGCTCGATCCGCAACCTCGAGTTCGCCGGCGCCGGCTGGAAATTCGACCGCGTGAACTAGCTCCTCAGAACGCGACGAGCTGCTCCACGCCCGTGGCGTCGCACAGGCGGGTGCGGCGGCCGTCCGCGGTGCGGGCCCAGACCGCGCCGTGGGCGGCGAACACCAGCGTGCCGTCGGGGGCGAGGTCGTAGGCGGCGACGCCCGTCTCCAGCACCTCGGGCGCCGCGGCACCGCGGCGGCGCTCGATGCGATGCGAAACGGGCGCGCGGCCGGCCTCGTCTTCGGCATCCTGCGCGCCCTGGTCGGCGTCGGCGAGGTTGGCCCACTCCAGCATCTTGCGCAGGTCCGTCTTCTTCTGCGGCCCGCCGGCGGTGGTCAGCGGCTTGCCCGTGTAGCGCGCGGAGAAGAAGTTGAGGTACTGGAACAGGGCGTAGAACAGGCGCGGCACGAAGAGCAGCGCCTCCTTCACGCCGTGCGTCACCGTGCCGCGCAGCGCTCCGCGCGGGCGCCGCAGGTAGTAGAGCGCGCCGTCCGGCCCCAGCCGCGGCTGCACCAGGTCGGCGCCGTCTTCGCTGGCCAGCGTCTCGACCTCGCCGCGGCGCAGGTCGAGGGCGTGGATCTCGAACGCGCCGAAGCCGCGCGGGCGCCCGGTGCCGTCGCGGCCGACGCCCGCGGCCTGGTAGACGATGCGCGGCGTGCCGTCGTCGGCCCACGCCGGCCCGAGGTCGACGGAGTCGCCCTCGGTCAGCTCGCGCAGGTCGGTGGCGTCGGCGCTCATCACCGCGATCGCCCCGCTGCCGTCGGGGTGCAGCACCGAGAGCGCGATCTCGGGTCCGCCGGCCCGCGCGCACAGGTCGCGCAGCTTCCGCTCCGAGCCGTGCAGCAGCCGGCGCTCGATGCCGGATTCGGGGTCGTAGCTGCAGACCGCGCCGAGGCGGTCGACTTCGAGCGAGTAGACGATCGTGCCCGGCTTCGGTCCGCGCGAGAGCCCGGTGTAGAGCGAGTGCACGGTGTCCGGGGCCTGCGGCTGGCGGCCCCAGGCCAGCGCGCCGAACCCGCCCTGCGCGCCCTTCCACGCGTGGCGGCGCTGGATCTCGCGGGCCCGCTCCTGGACCGTGCTGACGAACGCGCTCTCGACCAGTTCCGGCCCGCGCCCGGCCAGGCACACGTGCAGCTTGCCGGCCGCGACGAAGGCGACGCGCGGCGCTGTGGCCCCAGCCGCTCCCGCCGCCTCAGCCAATGGGCAGCGGCACCTCGCCCGCGAGCAGCTTCGGCAGTTCCTCGGCGGCGAATTGCAGGCCCGTGTAGAACGGGCCGAACTCGCCGTACCAGGCCGAGGCCTCGTCGAAGCGCATCTCGTAGACGAGCTTCTTGAACACCACCGGCTCGTCGGCGAACAGGTCGACGCCCCACTCCCAGTCGTCGTAGCCGATCGACCCGGAGATGATCTGGTTGACCTCGCCCGCGTACTTGCGGCCGATCTTCCCGTGGTCGAGCATCATCCGCGCCCGCTCCGCGAACGGCACCGCGTACCAGTTCTTCGCTTCGCCGCGCCGCTTGTTCATCGGGTAGAAGCAGACGTAGCGGCGCTGCGGGATGTCCAGGTAGAGCCGCCCGATCACCCGTCGGCGCTGGCCCTCCATCTCGACCTCGAGCGCGTCCGCGTACTCGACGCCGCCCGGCTTCAGGCCGCGCTCCAGGAGCCGGCCGTGGATCTGCGCGGTCATCTCGTACATGCCGAGCTCGACGATCGAGACGTAGCTCGTGGTCGGCTCGAGGTGCGCGGCCAGGGCGAGGCGCGCCACGTCGAGCTGGGCCTGCTGCAGCCCCGCGAAGTCGCGGCGGGCGTGGATCAGCATCAGGTCGCCCTTGTGGCCGAGCAGCGTCGACAGCGCGGTGGTGCCGTTCTCGCCCTGGCGCATGGCGGCCAGCGCCTCGGCCGCGCGGGCTGCCATCGCCTCGCGCTCCTCGCGGGTGTGGGCGGCGAGGCGGTCGAAGCGGATGCGGAACATCTGGTGCAGCAGGCACCAGCCCTCGAGCGTCTCCGGGGCTTGCAGTTCGTCCATCGGTCCTCCGCCGGGGATTATCCGCCGGGGCGGCGCCAGGCGTGCCGCGAGCGGTCCCGCAGCGTCCGCCAGCGAACACCGGCGCCCCGGCCGGGGGGCCCCCGACGGGCGTGCAAGCGCATGATGGGGCTGAGCTTCTCGAGCCGGGGGCCGCTGGCGCGGGGCTTGCTCGCGCACCGGGAGGGAGGACGCGCCTTGCTCCACGACCTGCGTTTCGCGCTCCGCATGCTCCGCCGCCAGCCGGGCTTCACGGCGGTGGCCGCGGCCACGCTCGCGCTCGGCATCGGTGGCTCGACGGCCGTGTTCAGCCTCGTGGACGGCGTCCTGCTGCGGCCGCTGCCGCTGCGCGAGCCCGAGCGCCTGATGCTGCTGTGGGAGCACAGCCCGCGCGACAACGACCACAACGTCGCCAACCCCGCGAACGTGCTCGAGTGGCGGCGCCGTGCGACCTCCTTCGAGCAGATCGCCGCCTTCACTCCCTGGACCACGAGCCTCTCCGGCCGCGGTGAGCCGGTGCGCCTCGTGCTCGGTGCCGCCACCGCCAACCTGTTCGAGACGCTCGGCGTCGCGCCGCTGAAAGGCCGCGGCTTCGTCGAAGGGGACGACGACGAAGGCGCGCCGCGGGTGGCGGTGCTGTCGGAGGGCCTGTGGCGTGGGCGCTTCGCCGGCGACCCCGGCGTGATCGGCCAGAGCGTCGTGCTCGACGGACGGCCGACCACGATCGTCGGCGTGATGCCGGCCAGCTTCGCGATCCCGCCCGGCGCCGAGCTGTGGCGTCCGCTGCCGCTCAACCCGACGGCCGGCGGCCGCTACCTGGTCCCGGTGGCGCGCCTGAAGCCCGGCGTGACCCCGGCCCAGGCCCATGAGGAGATGCGCGCGATCGGCGCCGCGCTGGCGAAGGAGTTCCCCGACCGCGACGCGAACTGGAGCGTGAACGCCCAGCCGCTGCACGCCGACCTCGTGCGCCAGGCGCGGCCCGCGGTCCTGGTCCTGCTCGGCGCCGTGCTGCTGGTGCTGCTCGTCGGCTGCGCCAACCTGGCCAACCTGCTGCTGGCGAGGGCGCTCGCCCGCGAGCGCGAGATCGCCGTGCGCCGCGCGCTGGGCGCCTCGGGGCGCCGCATCGTCGCCCAGCTCCTGGTCGAGAGCCTGGTCCTCGCGCTGGTCGGCGGCTCGCTCGGCGTGCTCGCGGCCAGCGGCTTCACCCGCGCGCTGCTCACCGTCGTGCCGGCCGAGGTGCGTGCGCTGTTCGCGATCGGCGTGGATCCCCGCGCGCTGGCGTTCGCGTTGGCACTCTCGATCGGATCGGCGCTGCTCTTCGGCATGGCGCCCGCGTGGCAGCTCGTCCGTCGCGACCTCGAGCCCGCGCTGCGCGACGGGGCCCGGGGCGGCATCAGCCGTCGCCGCCGGCAGGCCACCCGGGCCGTCGTCGCCGTCGAGGTCGCGGTCTCGCTCGCTCTGCTGGTGGGCGCCGGACTGCTGCTGCGCAGCTACGCCCGGCTCTCGCAGGTCGACCCCGGTTTCCGCGCCGAGGGCGTGATGTCCGCGGCCGTGAGTCTCGGCGCCGGCTACGAGGACGGCGCGGCGCAGTCGCGCTTCTTCGCGCGGCTCGTCGAGCGCATCGGGCAGGAGCCGGGCGTCGCGAGCGCCGCCGCCATCTCGTGGCGCCCGCTCGGCACCGGGTCCGCGACCTCCTTCCGCGCCCTCGACCGGCCCGAGCCCGCGCCGGGCGAGTCCCCCGGCGCGGACGTGCGGATGGTGACGCCGGGGCTGTTCGCGACGCTCGGCATCGCGCTGGTCCAGGGCCGCGACTTCGACGCGGGCGACACTCCCGAGCGCACGCCCGTGGTGATCGTCAACGAGCGCCTCGCCCGCGACATGTGGCCTGGCCGCAACCCGCTCGGTCAGCGCATCCGCATGGACTGGGGCCGCACGATCGACGCCGAAGTGGTCGGCGTGGTGGCCGACGTCCGGCTCGCTTCGCTCGACACGGCGCCGCGCGGCGCCTTGTGGTGGCCCGTGTCGCAGGTGCCCAATGCGTTCATGACCGTGGTCGCCCGCGCGAAGGGGGCCGGCGACGCCGAGGCGCTGCTGCCCGGGATGAAGCGCGCGCTGGCGGCGCTCGATCCCGCGCTGCCGCTCGCGAAGCCCGAGCGCCTGGACCACGTCGTGGCCGGCACGCTGCAGCGCCCGCGTTTCACGTTCGCCCTGCTCGGCGCCTTCGCCACCAGCGCGCTCGGCCTCGCCGGGCTCGGTCTCTTCGGCCTGCTCGCCTACACGGTGCGACAGCGCGAGCCGGAATGGGGCGTGCGGCTCGCCCTCGGCGCGCGCCCGGGCGACCTGTTCCGGCAGGTGCTCGGCGAAGGTGCCACCCTCTCCGCCGCCGGCCTGGCGCTGGGCCTCGCGCTCGCGTGGGGAGCCTCCCGAGTGCTGGAGGCCCTGCTCTTCGACACCGCGACCCGCGATCCCGTGGTCTTCGTCGCCGCCCCGGCCCTGCTCGCGGCCGTCGCCCTGCTCGCCAGCATGATCCCCGCCTGGCGCGCGTCGCGCGTCCAGCCGGCTCACTGCCTGCGCAGCGAATAGGAGAAGGCATACTCGCGGGCGTGAAGCTCGCTTGCTGGAACGTGAACTCCGTGAGGGCGCGGCTGCCGCGGGTGCTGGCGTGGCTCGAGAAGGAGAAGCCCGACGTCGTCTGCCTGCAGGAGCTGAAGGTCGAAGACGCGGAGTTCCCTTCGCTCGAGATCGAGGCGCTGGGGTACCGCGCCGTCGTGCACGGGCAGCGGACCTACAACGGGGTCGGCATCCTGGCGCGCGGCGAGCTGCGCGACGTCGTGCGCGGGCTCGGCGACGGCGTCGACGACCCGCAGGCGCGGCTGATCGCGGCTTCCGTCGACGGCGTGCGCGTCGTCTGCGTCTACGTGCCGAACGGCGGCGAGGTCGGCTCCGACAAGTGGGACTACAAGCGGGCGTGGCTGCGGCGGCTGCGGCAGTGGCTCGACCGCAACGCGGACCCGAAGCAACCGCTCGTGCTCTGCGGCGACTTCAACGTGTCGCCGGAGGCGCGCGACGTGCATGACCCGGCGGCGTGGGAGGACAGCGTGCTGTACCACCCCGAGGCGCGCGCGGCGCTTCAGGAGGTGACCGCGTTCGGCCTGCGCGACACCCTGCGCCTGCACCACGCGGACGCGGGGCTGTACTCGTGGTGGGACTACCGGATGCTGGCCTTCCCCAAGAACCGCGGGTTGCGCATCGACCTGGTGCTGGCCACCGAGCCGCTGGCCGCGCGCTGCGTCGCGGCCGGCATCCACCGCGACGAGCGCAAGGGCAAGCAGCCCTCCGACCACGCGCCGGTGTGGGCCGAGTTCGCGCCGGGCACCTGACGCCGGGCCCGTATACTCGCGCCCCGATGAAGCGGAGCTGGGGCGTGCTGGGGCCGGTGCTGGTCGGGCTCGTCGCGGCCCAGCTCGGGTTGGCAGCGGCGGCCCGCACGCCGGTCCCGACCCTGCTCGACCTCTCGCTCGGCACCGGCCGCTGGAGCTGGGGCTTCGGCGATGGCGAGGAGCCGCTGCCCGCCACCTTCCGCTGGAGCCGCGCGCGCGCCGGGCTCGAGCTGCCGCTCGACGCGGGTGCCAGCCCCGAGGGGCGCCTCGAAGTGCGGGCCGCGCGCTTCGTCGACAGCCCGGCCCGGATCGAGGTGTGGGTCAACGGCGTGGTGTTCGGCCACTTCGAGGCTCGCCCCGGGGGCTTCAAGCGTCACTCGCTGTCGGCGCCGGTTCCGGCGGGACCGCTGACGATCGAGCTGCGCAGCGACGACCCCGAGCGCGGCGTGGCGCTCGACTGGGTGCGGCTCTCGGAGGTGCCGCTCGCGATCCCGTGGCGGGTGCCGTGGGCCCACGTCGGCCCCGCGGCGCTCGGCGGCGCGCTCGCGCTCGCCGGCGCCGGGCCCGCCCTGGCCGCCGCGGCCGCGCTGGGAGCGGCGCTCGCCCTCGCCGCGTTCGCGGCGTGGACGCCGTTCGCGACGGCCCACGCCCTCGCCACGGCCGGCGCGGTCTCGACCGCCTCGCTGCTGCTCGTGGCCACGGGCGTGCGGCTCGCGCGCGCGCCCGCCGGGCTGGTCGCGCTCTTCGCGCTGAGCCTCGCGATCAAGTCGGCGGCGCTCTTCCACCCCTCCTACTTCTACCCGGACGCGCGCCAGAACCACCGCCTCGTCCACGTGCTGGCGGACGCGGAGGGCGGCGGGCTCGAGGAGCGCACGCGGGCGATGCAGGAGCGGCTCAACGTCGCCTACCCGCGCATCGTCGCCGGCCAGCCCTACGCGTTCCCCTACTCGGCGGTCTTCTACCTGCCGTTCACCGCGATCGAGTCGGGCGAGGAGATCGTGCGGGCGATCGCCGCCACGGCGCTGATCGCGGCAGCGCTCGAGTGTCTCGCAACCTATGCGCTGGCACTGCCGCTGCTCGGCCGCGCCGGGGGGCTGCTCGCCGCCGCCGTCTCGCTGCTGCTGCCGCCGCTGCAGTCGCGGCTGCTCTACGCGATGTGGTCGACCGTGGCGGGACACCTGCTCGACGTGCTGGCCGTGCTGGCGCTGATGGCCTGGCTGCGCCGCCCTGGCCCGCTGCGGCTGGCCCTCTTGTGGGCCGCCGCGCAGGCCGCGCTGCTCACTTACGTCTCCAGCCTGCTCAACATGGGTGCCTTGTGCGTGGCAGCGCTGGCGGCGCTGTGGCTCGCACGGCGCGAGCGCGCCGACGACGGCCGGCCGCTCGGCGGGCGCCTCGCCTGGCAGGCCGTCGCCGCGTTCGGGCTGGCCGCGGTGGTGGCGATCGGCCTGCTCTACTCGCGGTTCGTGATCCTGTTCGTCACCGAGATCGTGCCCGCGCTGCTCGCGGGCGGCGGCGTGGCCCCCGACGCGGGCGCTCCGGTCGCAGCCCCGGGCCTGGCCGACGCCGTGCTCCGCGTCGGCCGCTTCGCCGGCCCGCTGGCCGCGGCGCTCGCGGTCGCCGGCTGGTGGCGGTTGCTGGCCGCGGGCCGCAGCGGCGCTCCGCGGGTCGCGCTGCTCGCCTACCTGCTCGCGTTCGCGGTGCTGGTCGCGCTGCGCGGCCTCGGCGGCGGCCTCTTCCGCGATCTCAAGGAGGTGGAGTTCGCGGCCCCGCTGCTGGCGATCGGCGCCGCCGCCAGCCTCGACGCGGTGGCGCGGCGCGGACGCGCGGGGCTCGCGGCCGCGGTCGTGCTCGGGGTCGGCCTGGTCGTCGCGTTCGGCCGGGCCTGGCTCCTGTTCTTCGAACGCCACACGCCGCTGGCCGGGCTCTGAGCACGCCCCGCATCGTGTTCAGCGCATGAACACCGGTGTGTAGAGGCTCCGCTGCCGACAAGCCGCTCGACGTGCTTGCTTCCCCAAGGGCCGCGATCGGCGCGACAATCCTCCGAGGGATCGCGATGATCGGCCCCTGCGCGGCGCTGCTGCTGATCGCGCTCGGTGCGCCGGGCTGGCCCGGGGCGGCCGACGAAGGGGAGTCGCGTGTCCGTGCCCTGGCCGCGATGCTCGGCACTCGCGAGGCGGTTGCGGGGATCGAGGGGCTTGTGGCCGTAGGTGCCCCGGCCGTGTCGGTCCTCGTGGAGGTGGCGCGCCTGGGCGGCCGCCGCGGGGGAGACGCGTGTGCGGCGCTGGCCCGCATCGGCACGCCAGACGCCCTGGACGCCGTGGACGCGGCCACGCGATCGGAGGACGTGTCGGTTCGCCGGGGTGCGCTGGCAGCGCTCGGACACGTGGGCGCGGAGCGGAGCGTCCTGACCCTTGCCGCCGCCGTGCGCGGCGACCCCGACCGTCGCGCACGGCAGATCGCCGCAGGCGCCCTCGGGCGCATCGGATCGGAGGCTGCCGTCCTCCCACTCGTCGCCGCCCTTCGGGACGAATGGGAGTGGGTGCGGGCCGAAGCCGCGGAGGCCCTGGGGCGGCTTCGCACGCCCCTCGCGGTGGAGGGGCTGGCGCAGGCTCTCCACGACGGCAACTGGGAGGTCTGCCTCCGCGCTCGCCGGGCTCTCGCCGAGGTCGGCGCCCCCGCCGTGGGCCGGCTGCGCCGCGCACTCGACGACGCCGCCCCCGAGCGGCGCTGGCCTGTGGCCTGGGTCCTCGGCCAGATCGGCGGCGATGCCGCCTGGCAGGCCCTGGAGGGGCTGCGCGACGACCCGGACTGGCGCCTGCGCAACGAAGCCGCGGCTGCGGCCGCACGGCGAGCGGGGCGGCACTCCGGGGACTTCCCGACGCTCGCGCGCACGGGGCTCCACGCAGAGAGCGAGCTGGAGAGTGCGGTCACGATCACGGGCCGCTCGCTCGCGGAGATCACGGACCTTGGGCGACCGGAGGCGCTGTCGGCGGCGGGATTCATGGCCGCGGACGAGGACGTGCAGAGCGTCCTGATCGGCGACAACCGCCTCGTCGCAGCGCTCGGCCTCACCCACCTGGAGCTGGCCCGCCCGATGCTCCACGTTTCACGACGCATCCAGGATGACTGCCGTTCGGGTCGCTGGGACGCCGCCAATCACCGCTGGAACCAGGGGCCGGCTCTGCCGTTCGACGGACGAGTCGTGTCCGTCGAAGCTCGCGACACCAAGGGCGGCCAGGAGTCGATCTTCGACGACGGCCTCACCGGGGCGTTCTGGATCCGCGTCCGGCGCGAGCTGACTCCCGACGAGACCCGGTTCCTGAAGGACGCCTACCCGCTCCTCGCCGAGGAGCGCCGTGCAGTGCTGGCCGAACGCCTGACCACGATCCAGACCGGAGAACTGCAGCCCGAGTACATCCGGCGCTACGGTTTCTACGAAGGGCACACCGAGTGGCGCGTCGATCCTCTCGCCGTCGCCTTCGTCTTCGGGCTGCGGACGCTGTCCGAGATCGAGGCGGCCTGCCCGGGGCGGCTGGACGAGGCGCTGCTCGCCCACTTCACCCGCTGAGCGCAGCAGGTGCTCGAGCGCCACACGCCGCTGGCCGGGCTCTGAGCGCCCCTTCGCATCGTGTAGAGTCCCGCCCCGTGGAGGCCCTCGCGAATTCCCTGGCCGGGCGCGACGTGCTGGTCACCGGCGGCTGCGGCTTCATCGGCTCGCGCCTGGTCGCGCGCCTCGTGGAGTGCGGCGCGCGGCGGGTGGTGGCGCTCGACAGCCTGCGCTACGGGCGGCGCGAGTCGCTCGCGGGGCTGCCGGAGGGCCGCGTCGAGGTGCTGCCGTTCGACCTCGGCCGCGACGATCCGGCGCGGCTGCCCGCGGCGCTCGACGGCATCACCCACGTCTTCCACCTGGCCGCGGAGAAGCACAACCAGTCGCGCGACGCGCCGCCCGAGGTGATCCGCGCCAACGTCACCGGCACCTGGCAACTGCTCGATGCCGCGACCCGGGCCGGCGTGAATCGCCTCGTGTTCGCGTCCTCGCTCTACGCCTACGGTCGCCTCCAGGGCGAGGCGATGCGCGAGTCCGAGGTCCCGCAGCCGACCACCGTGTACGGCATCTCGAAGCTGGCCGGCGAGCACCTGTGCGCCCACTTCGCCCGCGAGCGCGGCCTCGACTGGGTGGCGCTGCGCTTCTTCTTCGTCTACGGCCCCGGGCAGTGGCAGGGTCAGGGCTACAAGTCGGTGATCGTCGGCAACTTCGAGCGCCTCGCCCGGGGCGAGCGGCCACTGGTCCGCGGCGACGGCCGGCAGGCGCTCGACTACGTCTACCTCGACGACGCCGTGGCGGCGCTGCTGTCAGCGATGGAGCGCGCGCCCGCGGGCTCGACGCTGAACGTGGCGAGCGGCCGCGGACTCGAGATCGGCGAGCTGACGCGGGCGATGATCGAGGTCGCCGGGCGACCCGACCTCGAGCCGGAGCCGGCGCCGGCCGACTGGACCGCCGGCACCCGCCGGGTGGGCGATCCGGAACGCGCTGCGGCGGAACTGGGCTTCCGCGTCACCACGCCGCTCGAGACCGGCCTGCGCGAGACGTGGGACTGGGTGCGCAGGCACCGATGAGCGCAGCGCACGCGTACGAGCTGTCCGTCGTCGCCCCCTGCTACAACGAGGCGAAGAACCTGCCCGAGCTGGTGGCCCGGCTCTCTCGCGTCTTCGAGAAGCGCGGCCTGCGCGGCCAGATCGTGCTCGTCGACGACGGCAGCCGCGACGACACCGGCGCCGTCGCCGATGCGCTCGCCGCCAGCCACCCGCACGTCGCCGTCGTCCACCACGAGGTGAACCGCGGCATCGCCGCCGGCTGGGACTCGGGCGTGGCGCGGGCCGAAGGCGAGTACGTCTGCCTGATCGACGCCGACCTGCAGAACCTGCCCGAGGACGTGTGGCGGCTCTACCGCGAGATCCGCTTCTCGCACGCCGACCTGGTCCAGGGCTGGCGCAGCACCTTCGGCCGCGAGCGCGACTCCCGCTACCTGCTGAGCAAGGGCCTCAACCTGCTGCTCAACACGCTGTTCGACATGGACGCCCGCGACAACAAGTCCGGCTTCGTGATCGCGCGGCGCGAGACGCTGCAGGACGTGCTCCACCGCCGCTACGGCTACCACTACTTCCAGACCTTCATCACCGTGGCGGCGCGGGCCAAGGGCTACAGCATCCGCGAGGTCGAGACGCTGTTCGAGAGCCGGCTGCTCGGCGAGTCGTTCATGCCCAGCTTCCCGGTGCGGGTGGTGCTGCGCTGCTTCGTGGACCTCGCCAAGGGGCTCGTCGAGTTCCGCTTCGCCCGGCGCCGCGACACCCTGCTGGCGGATTTCCTCCGCGGCCGCGCGCCTTCGCCGCGGCGCTCGGCGCCGCTGCGCGGCTGGCGTCGGCGGCTGTTCGACCTGTTCTTCGCCACCATGCCGGCGCACAAGTGGATGATCACGCGCCAGGCCCGCGGCTACTACGAGGAGCTGGCTGACTCGCAGTGGCTGTCGGGCGCCGAGGTGCGCGAGCTGCAGGAGCGCAAGCTGCGGCGGCTGGTCGCCCACGCCTACGCCCACGTCGGCTGGTGGCGGCAGCGGATGGACGAGCTGGGCCTGGGCCCGGCCGACATCCGGACCCTCGACGACCTGCCGCGGCTGCCGATGCTGGGCAAGGCCGACGTGCGCGAGAACCTGCACTTCGACCTGCTGGCCGACAACCTCGACAAGGGACGGGTGCTGAAGGTCGCCACCAGCGGCTCCACCGGCGAGCCGTTCGTCTGCTACGCCGACCAGCACCAGCTAGAGATCCGCTGGGCCTCGACCCTGCGCAGCATGGAGTGGACCGGCTGGCGCTTCGGCGATCGGCAGGCCCGGCTGTGGCACCAGACGATCGGCATGAGCCCGTCACAGGCCTTCCGCGAGCGGCTCGACGCGCTCCTGTCGCGGCGGCTGTTCATCCCCGCGTTCGAGATCAGCGAGGAGCGGCTGGAGCGCTTCGTGCGCGAGCTCGAGCGCTACCGGCCGGTGCTGATCGACGGCTACGCAGAGTCGTTCCACTACATCGCCGAGTACCTGCGCCGGCGCGGGCCGCTCGCGCTGCAGCCGAAGGGCATCATCTCGTCGGCGCAGGCGCTCGACGACGAGAGCCGCAAGCTGATCGAGAGCGCCTTCGGCTGCCGCGTGTTCGACAAGTACGGCAGCCGCGAGTTCTCGGGCATCGCCTACGAGTGCGAGGCCCACGACGGCCACCACGTGGTGGCCGAGAGCTACGTCGTCGAAGTGCTGCGCGACGGCCGCCCGGCGCTCCCCGGAGAGGTCGGCGAGGTGGTGATCACCGACCTCAACAACCTGTGCCTGCCGTTCATCCGCTACCGCATCGGCGACCTGGCGGTGGCGATGGACCCCGCGGTCCCCTGTCCGTGCGGCCGCGGGCTGCCGCGGCTGGGGCGGATCGAGGGCCGGGTGCAGAGCCTGATCCTCGGCAGCAACGGGGCGGTGGTGCCCGGCACCTTCTTCGCCCACCTGTTCAAGGACTACG
>WYBL01000120.1 GCA_011526565.1 Acidobacteriota bacterium
GGAGACATGCGATGAAGACGCCATCCTCGTGGACGTGGGTTGCCGTCGGCCTCGGCCTCTTCGGGGCCGCTTGTTTGCAGACCAATCACACGCCACCGCCGCCGAGCGTCGCGCCGGCGACCGCGGCGCCGGCTACCCGGCCGGTCCCTGACCACCAGCACTCCCCAGCGCCCGTCGCGGCGGTCGCGGCCAGCAGCGGTTCGCCCGTGCTGCAGTTCACCGACGCCGCCCGCCAGACGAAGCAGTTCATCGGCTACTACCGGACGATCAAGCTGACTCCGGAGCAGGAACGCATCAAGGTGGAGGCCCTCTCCGCGCTGGCAGCGCCCTGCTGCTCCAAGTTCACGCTGGCCACCTGTTGCTGCCCCTGCAACATGTCGAAGGCGGTCTGGGGCATGGCCGCGTGGCTGATCACGGAGAAGGGCCAGGGCGTCGAGCAGGTGCGCCAGGCCGCCGTCGACTGGCTGGCCTTCGTCAACCCGAACGGATTCAGCGGCGAGGCCTGCACGAAGGGCCGCTGCAACCGCCCGACGGCGCACGACGGCTGCGGCGGGATGAACGAAGCCGAGCTGCTGTAGGCGGCGGAGCCCGCCGTGACCGAGATCCCGCCTGTCGCGCAGGGTGCCCAGCGGCGATCGAGCCTGCGGGCTCGCCTGCGGAGATCCATCTTCGCCGTCGCCGTCGTGACGCTGGCCGCCTTCACCGGAGCTGCGATCGTCGAGGAGAAGCGGCTGTCCGCGGAGAACGCCTCGCTCCACGCGACGCTGTTGCTCGCGCACCTCGCTCACATGCCGGAGTTCGCGCCGGAGGCGCGGAGCAGAGACGCGCGCGCCAGCCTGGCGCACGCGCTGTCGGGCGCGACCGTCAGCCGCGTGGACCTGCTGGCGCAGGGCGACGAACCCCCGTCGGCCTGGCCCGTCGTCGCCCGAAGGTCCGTCCGGCTCGTGGACGGACTCTTCGAGCTGCAGTACCGCGTTGACCCGGCCCACGCGCGTCGTGCCGTGATGCGCGCCGCGGCGATCCACGCCGCGCACGGCCTGGTCGCCCTCGCGGCACTGCTGGGCGCCACGGAATGGATCCTCCGGCGCAACCTCGTGGTGCCGCTCCGCGCCCTGGCCCACCAGATCTCGCTGATCCGGGACGGTCGCGGATGGGCTCCGCACCTGCCGCCCGGAGACGCGGAGATCGCCGAGGTCGCAACGTCGCTCGAGCAGTTGGGTCCGAGCCTCGAGCGACAAGTCCACGAGTGGCTCGAGGCGGAACGCCGGAGCGCGGTCGCCTCGGTGCTGGCTCGCCTGAGGTCGAGCCTGGCTCACGAGGCCGGCCCTGGCCGACGGGAGTTCCTGTCGGCGATCGACGCGGAGGCCGTCAGGTGCTTCGCGCCCCTTTCGGAAGGAGGAAGACCGTGGAATACGGGAGAAGGGCGGCATTCGTAGCGGCGTGGGCGCTCTCGACGGCGCCACCGGCGGCTCTCGCGTACCAGCACCAGCACGGCAGTGCGCCGCAGGCCACGCGGCCGGGCCCGCGACCCGAAACCGCCCTGCACCTGAAGGACGTGTTGAAGGCTGCCGATCGGTCGCTCGGCGCCCTCGAGAAGGCCGCGCGTGGCGCCACCGGTTCTGCCGGCGGCGGCGCGCAGGCGGCGCGCGACTACCTCAGCCTCGTCGGCTGGGTGGAACGGCACTTCCTGGCCGCGGGGCCGGGCGCGGGCATCGACGCTCGGGACGCCGAGCGCACACGGCAGGCCCTGGTCCGCCAGCATCGGCGCCTCGCCTCGATCGATGGTGGGGCCCTCGATCAGGAGACCGCCAGACTCGTCGGCCAGGCCCGAGACGCAGCGGCGGCGGCGCTGACTGCGGTCGATTCGACCCTCGCGGGACGGGAGCGAGGAGGCGGATGTGGCCACTGCTGACGATCTGGGCGACGCGCTTCCCGTGCGGGCCGCGAGGCTGCGGGTGGTCGCAGTGCTCGTCCTGTTCGCCGGTGCACTGCATTGGCTGACGCCCGCGGGCGTCCAGCACTGGCACTGGTTGCACGTGGCGGCGGCCAAACTCTACTACCTCCCGATCGTGCTGGCGGCCGCCTGGTTCAGGGCCGGCACGGTCGGGGCCGTCGTCACGGCGACATCGCTCCTCACGGTCGTCCACGTGGCCGCCGCCTGGTCGGGCAGCACGATGCTGCAGACCGAACAACTCGCCGAGGTCGTGTCATTCTGGATCGTGGGCCTCGTGTCGGCGGCGCTGTTCGCCCGGGAACGGCGAGCCGACCGGCGCACGCGTGAAGCTCACGAAGAGACGCTGGTCGCCCTTGCCGGCTCGCTCGAGCTGAGGGAACGCTGCACGGCCGGGCACTCCCACAGGGTTCGCGCCTACGCCCTGCTGCTCGCGGGCGAGATGGGCTGCCGCGAGCCGGCCTTCCTCTCGAACCTGGCCGCGGCGGCGCTGCTCCACGACGTGGGCAAGATCGGCGTTCCGGACGGCGTCCTGCTCAAGCCCGGCCCGCTGACCGCCGACGAGTGGGCCCTGATGCGGTGCCACCCGGAGTCCGGCGCCGCCCTGATCGGGAACATCGCTTCACTGGCCTCGATCCGGGAGCTGATCCTCGCCCACCACGAGCGCTTCGACGGACTCGGATACCCAGGCGGCCAGCGCGGCGAAGCGATCCCCCTCGGCGCCCGAATCTTCGGCGTCGCCGATGCGCTCGACGCGCTGACGACCGATCGCCCGTATCGGACGGCGCGAACCTGGGAAGAAGCTGCGCGAACGATCGCTGCGGGGCGGGGTTCGCAGTTCGACCCCCTGGTCGTCGACGCGTTCCTCGGGATCCCGCGCGCCCGGTGGGCGCGTGCGGCCGAGGCCGCCGGCGCCGGCCTGTCGCCCTCACCCGGGCCATCGCGCGTCCACGCCCAATTCGAAGTCGGTCGCCTCACCAGCAGTTCGTCGTGAACCAGCCAAAGGGGAAGGAGACATCGTCATGTGGAAATCCGCAATCGGGATCGGAATCGCGCTGGCTTCGGTCGGCGCCGCTGGCTGCGGCGGAGGCGGATCGATGGGCGGAAGCATGATGGGGCCCTCGTCCACGAGCCCGGCTTCGATGATGTCGGGAGGGGGCACGGGCAACTCGATCGTCGGCATGTCGCCCGCCAGCGAATCGACGGGGGTGGCCACCAACGCCCCGATCGAGATCCGGTTCTCGGGGGCGATGCCTGCTGCGATCGGGTTCCAGGTCGACCTCCACGTCGGGGATCTGTCCGGGCCGACGGTGGCGCTCGCCTGCACCGCCTCCGCCGATCGGGCGGCCCTCACTTGCATGCCAGCCAGCTCGCTCCAGCCAGGCACCCGCTACATGACGCACGTGGGCGGGGGCATGACGTCCGGTAACGGCGCCTGCGGGGCCGGTGCCTCGATGACGGGCGGGCAGTGGATCGGTCCTGGCGGCATATCGGCGGCGATGCACGGCGGCATGAGCTGGGGCGACATGGGTGGCTGGTTCGACGCTTGCGGCGGCTACGGAATGGCGTTCCCGTTCACGACAGCGTGAGCAACGGGGGAGGGCCAACACCGGCCCTCCCCCCCTCCCGCCCGGTGTCGCGACGCCCGGAATGGTATGGTTTCCAAATCGGCCACGGCGCGGAGGGCTGCTGCGATGTCGGAAGCGGTGCGATCGCTGATCGAGCGCTGGCGAGACGACGCCGGAGGCACGTACCGCTCGTGGTTCCTCTGGGAGGAGCGCCTCAAGAACTTTCGCTCGATCCGCCGCGGATTGGCCGAGGTCGTCGCCGGCATCGAAACAGGCACCTTCGGCACGACCTATAAGGGCTCCTCGCTGCAGACGGTGGTCGGCTCGATCGCGGAGCAGCGGCAGATCTTCAAGGGTGCCGACCATGCCTTCCTCTGGAAGCCGAAGCTGCGCATCCCGGACATCTACGAGAACCGCGAGAACCAGCTCGCGTTCGCGCGTTTCCTCGCCGCTTGCGCCTGCTGCAACGCGGAATCGGGACTCCTCGACGCGATCCGTCGGCTCGACGCGCAATCGATCAAGGGACTCGGCCCGGCAACGGCGAACCTGCTGTACTTCCTGCATCCGACCCTGGTGCCGCCGACCAACACGGCTATCGTCAAGGGCTTTAACGCACTCACCGGGTCCCGCGTCAAGCTCGGCCGCTGGAGCGAGTACCTCGCCATGAGGCGTGGCGTGCTGGCCCTCAACGCGGAGTACCGCGACCTGCTGTCCAACGACCTGGGGGCAGCAGCCGGGCTGTTGTTCGACATCGGCAGCGGGCGCTTCTCTGCCCCGCCCCGCGCGGACGACGCAGCCGCCGTCGCGGCCTGGCGGGACGACCTCGCGCGCGCGCGCAGCGACGGCGACAAGGCACGCCGCGACGGGATCGGCGACCACACTCACACCGAGGTCCAGGGCTGGCTCCGCGACCTGGGCCGCGCGCTCGGCTACGACGTCTGGATAGCGGCCAACGATCGGAGTCGGGAGTACGCCGGGGGTCGCCTCTGCGACGGGTGCCTGGAGGCGCTTCCTGGCGGCCTCGATGAGGTGGCCGGTGCGGACGCCGTCCGGCTGATCGACATCCTCTGGCTCGAGCGCGGAAGCGCAGAAGTGGCGGCAGCCTTCGAGGTCGAGCACTCGACGTCCATCTACTCGGGGATCGTCCGCCTGCTCGACCTCGCGTGGAGCTCGCCAAGCGGGCCCACGCGCAACCTGTTCCTGGTCGCCCCCGACGAGCGCGAGGCGGAGGTACGCGCTCAGGTCCGACGACCGGCGTTTCGACGCATCGGTGACCTGTCCGTCCGCTTCGTGCCTTACGGAGAACTCGGACGAAACCGCGAGGTGATGGCGCGGTTCGGTTCGGGAATCCGCACCATTGAGGCGATCGCACGCGACCTGACGTAGCCGGCGCCGCCCGCGGCCGGCGCCACCGAACTTCCGATCACGTCCCGGGCATGCGGCGCCGCAGCACGACGTGGGTGAAGTCTTGCGGAGAGCCCGCCGGAGTGACGTGGCGACGCTCGAACCCACGCAGCAGCTCGAACCCGGCGCCGACCCGCTCGACGAGGCCGGCCACGTCGCAGCGTTGCACCGGCAGCCCGCTGCACCGCGTCCGGCCCTGCGGGCCGAAGGTGCCGAGCACGAAGGGCTTGATAGCAACGGCCGGCGCGCTGGCGGCAGGCCCGACTGGCCGGTTGCTTGCGCAAGCCGCGGCCGCCACGCCGCTGGTCGCGTCGGTGAGCCAGCGAGAGATCTGACCCGGGCAGCCGACAGGCGTCCTCACCCTGGGGGACAGTGTCCCTTCCCGCACGATGCGAGTCCGGCGGTGTGACCTACTCGCTGTGGCGCAACGACCGAGACGACCAACCTCCACTGGCATGGGCTCGCGGCTCCGCCCGAAGCCGGCGGGCAGCCCACCGACGTCGTGGCTCCGGGAGACCAGCGTTCGTACGGATTCCTCGTCGAAGAGCCGGGCGGCACGTACTGGTACCACCCGCACCCCGACGGCCGGCCCGCATCCCAGGTCTATCGCGGGCTGGCCGGCCTCCTCGCGCGTCAGTGGCCCCCGGGGGGCATCCCACCCCCGCACCCGTCCCCGGCGAACGGGCGCGCGCACCGCTGCTCGGCGCAGGCCTTTCCGGAGAAGCCCTGCTGTCGCGCCGCTCGGATCCAGCCCTCCACCGCCTGGCGGACGGCGTCGACATCCAGGCCGCCGCGCAGCACGAGCCCGCGGGTCAAGCCGCTTATGGCACGGCTCAGCAGGCATCCGCAGCAACGCCCGCTCATCCGGTGCCGTCCGCAGCAGGGCGACCGGATGCCGTCGAGTACGGCGCGCTCGATCCGGCGCTGCGGCGGCGAGACGCGCTCCGACATTGCGGCTGCGAACGCCTCGGCTTCCTGTTCGGTTCCCGAGAAGGTGGGGAGGGGCGACAGCGTCTCCTCACGCGTGGCGCGCCTCGCGATCAGCGTGCCGATCAGGGTCGCCGCCAACGCGAGCGCGAGCAGCACCCACGACCCGTGGCCGAGCCCCGGCCTCTTTCTCGGCAGCCGCCGGCGTGCCTTTCTGTCGTTCATCGTCGAGCTCCGGGCCACAGGCCGAGGCCCGTCGGGCGCGTCACCTCAGGCGCGGTGCGCCGGACGGACACCGAGCGCGGCCAGTTCTTCCTGCAGCGCGTGGACGCAACGAAGCTGAGCATCGTCGGGGCCCTCGAAAGAGGTGTGCTCGTGCTCGACATCGAGCACGAGTTGGACCTCGGCGACGAGCCGCCCACGATCCCAGCGGAAGCGGAGGGCGCTGTCGAAACCGCGCAGCCGGCAGGGCGCTCCTCCGCCCCGGCCCTCGGCGAGGGCCATGGCCGCCTGCGCGATCGTCCGCAGCCGGCCGAACGTGCCCACGCACGCGGCGCACGCCGGCCGAGTGTCGGCCACGACCACCGCCAACGCCACCTCGAAACCGGTCGACCGGAGCAGGCCGCGATGAAGGGCGAGAGCGGGCCGGACCTCGCACACGACCCCGTGCTCGCGCGACCACTGCCTGAGGTCGGCGAACGGCGAGGCGCCGCGGGAATCCGGCCCGCTCCCATGGCTCACGACCGAAGCTCCGGCCCGAACAACCACGTCACGGGTGAACGACCGCCGCTCCGGGGTCCTGGGTCGCGGCCTGTTCGGCCATCTCCCGCACCTCGGAACGCCACTTCCACAACAGGTAGATGGCCGGATAGACCAGCAGTTCGAGCAGGAACGAGGTCGCGAGGCCGCCGACCATCGGCGCCGCGACCCGCTTCATCACGTCGCTGCCGGCTCCGGTCGACCACATGATCGGCATCAGGCCCATCATCGCGGCGGCCACCGTCATCGCCTTCGGCCGCACGCGCTTGACGGCTCCGTGGACGATCGCCTCGTGCAGCTCGGCCAGGCTGCGCAGCCTGCCCTTGGCCTTCGCCTCCTCGTACGACAGGTCAAGGAAGAGCAGCATGAAGACGCCCGTCTCCGCGTCCAGACCCATCAGCGCGATCATCCCGACCCAGGCGGCGATCGAGACGTTGTAGTCGAGAGCCCACATCAGCCAGACGGCCCCGATCGCCGAGAACGGCACCGCGAGCATGACGATCCCAGCCTTCACGCCGGACCGGGTGTTCATGTAGAGCAGCAGGAAGATGGTGAGGACGGTGATCGGCAGCACGAGCTTCAGCCGCTCGCGGACGCGGATCATGTTCTCGTACTGGCCGCTCCACTCGAGCGAGTAACCCGGCTCGAGGCGGACCTTGGCAGCGACCACAGCCTTGGCCTCGTCGACGTAGCCGCCGATGTCGCGGCCCGCCATGTCGACGAAGACGTAGCCCGCCAGCAGCCCGTTCTCGTTGCGGATCATCGCGGGGCCGGTCGTCATCTTCAGGTCGGCGAGCTGCGACAGCGGGACCTGCGCGCCAGCCGGGGTCATGACCAGCACGCGGCCGAGCGCGTCGAGGTCGTCGCGCAGCTCGCGCGGGTAGCGGACGTTGATCGGGAAGCGGGCGCGGCCCTCGATCGTCGTGCTGACGTTCTCGCCGCCGACGGCGGACATGATCACGTCCTGGACCTCGGCCACGCTCAGGCCGTGTCGGGCCAGCGCCTCGCGCCGCAGCTCGAAGTCGACGAAGTAGCCGCCCGCGACGCGTTCCGCGTACACCGACCGGGTGCCGGGCACGTCGCGCAGCGCGGCTTCGATCGCCTGGCCGAGCGATTCGATCCGGGCGAGGTCCGCGCCGTAGATCTTGATCCCGATCGGAGTGCGGATGCCGGTGGTCAGCATGTCGATCCGGGCCTTGATCGGCATGGTCCAGGCGTTGGTGGTGCCGGGGATCTGGAGGGCTTTGTCCAGCTCGGTGACCAGGTCCTCCCACGAGATGCGGTCCGGCCAGACACGGCGGAAGACCAGGTCGCTCAGCCACTCCGGCGACCACGCGGAGTACCAGCGTTGCTTCGGCCGCCACTGGTCGTGCGGCTTGAGCACGACCGTCGTCTCCATCATCGAGAACGGCGCGGGATCGGTCGAGGTCTCGGCCCGTCCCGCCTTTCCGAACACGCTCTCGACCTCGGGGAAGGCGGCCAGGATGCGGTCCTGAGTCTGCAGGACGCGGCTGGCCTCGGTCACCGACAGCCCCGGCAGCGTGGTCGGCATGTAGAGGATCGTCCCCTCGTTCAGCGGCGGCATGAACTCGTGGCCGAGCTTCAGGTACACCGGGATCGTGGTCGCGACGAGCAACAGGGCCACGGCGATCGTCGATCGCGGGTGGCGCAACACCAGCCGGCAGGCCGGCTCGTAGATGCGAAACAGCAGGCGGCTGATCGGGTGCCGCTCTTCCGGGTAGTAGCGGCCGACGGTCACCTGGTTGAACAGGTAGCTGAGCCAGCGCGGGCGGAAGTGAACCCAGTCCATGCGCGTGAAGAGCATGCGCAGCGCCGGGTCGAGAGTCAGCGCCAGGCCGGCGGCAATGAACATGGCCAGGTTCTTCGTCCACGCCAGCGGCCGGAACAGGCGGCCCTCCTGGTCGACCAGGGTGAAGATCGGCAGGAACGCCACCGCGATCACGAGCAGCGAGAAGAAGACGGAGGGGCCGACCTCGAGCAGGGCGTCCAGCCGCACCTTGTGGAAGTCGCCCTGGCGGCCCCCGTGCTCCCACAGCTCGAGCTTCTTGTAGGCGTTCTCTACCTCGACGATGGCGCCGTCGACGAGCACGCCGATCGAGATGGCGATGCCGGCGAGCGACATGATGTTCGAGGAGATGCCCATCACGCTCATCGGGATGAAGGCCAGCAGCACCGAGACCGGGATGGTGATGATCGGCACGATCGCGGACGGGATGTGCCAGAGGAAGACCAGGATCACGAGACTGACGATCACCATCTCGAGCACGAGCTCGTGCTTGAGGGTGTCGATCGATCGCTGGATCAGGTCCGAGCGATCGTAGGTGGTGACGACCCGCACGCCAGCGGGCAGCGACGGTTTCGCCTCTTCGAGCCGCCGCTTGACGCGGTCGATGACGGCCCTCGCGTTCTCGCCGTGACGCATCACCACGATCCCGCCGACGGCGTCGCCGCGGCCGTCGAGGTCGCTGACTCCGCGCCGGATCTCCGGCCCCATCGCGACCTGGCCCACGTCCCTGAGCAACACGGGGGTGCCGCGCTCGTCCGTCTTCAGCACGACCTGCTCGAGGTCTTCCAGCCTGGCGACGTAGCCGCGGCCGCGCACCATGTACTCGCGCCCGGAGAACTCGATCAGGCGTCCGCCGACCTCGTTGTTGCTGCGCCGCACCGCCTCGGCGACGCGCATGATGTCGAGGTCGTAGGCCTTCAGCCGGTTGGGATCGACCGTCACCTGGTACTGCTGCACGAAACCACCGATCGAGGCGACCTCGGCAACGCCGGGAACCGACTGGAGGCGGTAGCGCAGGCTCCAGTCCTGGAAGGCGCGCAGGTCGGCCGCGGAGTGCTGGCCCGAGTCGTCCACCAGCGCGTACTGGTAGACCCAGCCCACGCCGGTGGCATCCGGCCCGAGTTCGGTCTTCACTCCCGAGGGTAGGAGCGGCTGGATCTTGCTCAGGTACTCGAGGACCCGGCTCCGGGCCCAGTACAGGTCGGTGCCGTCCTGGAAGATGACGTAGACGTAGCTGAACCCGAAGTCGGAGAAGCCGCGGATGACCTTCACGCCGGGCGCGCCCAGCAATGCCGTGACGATCGGGTACGTGACCTGATCCTCGATGATGTCGGGGGAGCGGTCCCAGCGCGAGTACACGATCACCTGGGTGTCCGACAGGTCGGGGATGGCGTCCACAGGAATGTGGTTGACCGTGTAGATGCCGTAGGCGACCACGACCGCGGTGATCATCAGGACCAGCAGGCGGTTGGTGGCGCTGAAGCGGATGATGGAGTGGATCATCGCTGCACCTCAGTGGCCCGCGTGGGCGGCCGGAGCGGCCATCTGGGCGAGGGCCGCCCGGAGGCTGGACTCCGAATCAAGCAGGAAGTTGGCGGAGACCACCACCCGGTCTCCCTCCCCCAGGCCGCTGCGAACGTGCACGCCTGACTCGGTACGGCCGCCCACCTGCACCTCACGCGGCTCCAGCACGCCTCCTTCACGGTCGACGAAGACCAGGGTCCGGGTGCCGGAGCGCACGAGCGCCGTCTCGGGCACGATCAGCCCGCGGCCGACGCCGGCCTCCAGCACGACGTCCGCAAACATCTCGGGCTTGAGGCGGTCGTCGCGGTTGTCGACCTCAACGCGGACCTTGACGGTGCGCGTCTTTTCCTCGACCGCGGGCGCGATCCAGGTGACCGTGCCGCGCCACTTGCGCTCCGGGATGTAGGCGATCGAGAGCTCCGCTTGCATGCCGAGGCGCACGGCTGGGAGGTCGGCCTCGTAAACGTCGGCCAGCACCCACAGGTGGGACAGATCGGCGATGTCGAACAGCGGGTCGGAGGGCATCACCCGCATGCCCTGCAGGGCGGTCTTCCCGACGACGTAGCCCTCGACCTCGGCGTACAGGTCGAGGGTCCGTCGGACGGTGCCGCTCCGCTCGAGCGCGTCGACGTCTTCGGCGCGAATGTCCCACAACAGCAGCCGCCGGCGGGCCGCCGCGACGAGGTCCTGGCCCCCTTTGACCACGGACGGAACCTCGGCCCCCGACAGGCGCTCTTCGGCGCGCATGGCCAGCAGGTACTCTTCCTGCGTGGCGACGAGCTCCGGGCTGTAGATCGAGGCGAGCGGTTCGCCCTTGCGAACCTTCTTCCCCACGAAGTCGACGTACAGCTTTTCGACGTAGCCCTCGAACTTGGTGTGGACGTGGTGCAGTCGCCGTTCGTCAGGAGCGACGCGGCCCACGGTCCGGATCGGCCGCGCCAGGCTGCCCACGCGGACCGGCTCCGACCGCAGACCGAGGACCTGCCGGCGCTCGGCCGAGAGGGTCACCGTGGCTCGCCCGGGCACAGCGCCGGCGCCGGCCAGCTCGTCCTCGTAGACGGGGACGAAGTCCATGCCCATGGAGTCCTTGGCCGGCACGTCGGACCTCACGGAGGGATCCATCGGCGATCGGTAGTAGGCGACCTTGCGCTCGCCGGTCGCGGCCGGGGCGGCCGCGGCCTTGTCCTCGAGCGGAACCAGCCGCATGCCGCAGATCGGGCAGTCGCCCGGCTTGTCCGAGACGTAGGTGGGATGCATGGGGCAGTGATAGCGCGCGGACTGCTCGGAGCGGCCGGCTGGTTCGGGCTGGCGCTGGCACGCCGTCGTCATCGCTCCGCCCAGGGCCAGCAGGGCGACTGCCAACAGGAAGGTCTTGCGTGCGGCGGTCATGGCATGTCCTTTCAGCGGCTCATCGAGCCCATGGCCGGCGCGTCGGCGGCGGCGGGTGGTGCTGCGGCTGCGGGTGCGCCAGGAGCCATCGCGGCCCCTCCCCGCTCCAGCGAGGCCTCGTCGAGGTCGATGCGCAGGCGCGCCTGCGCCTCGCGCAGGTCGAGCAAGCGGCTCCGGTCGGCGTACAGCGAGTTGAGGGCCTCCAGTACGGTCACGAACGGAACGCGTCCGGTCTGGTAGCTGGCTTGCGCGGCTTCGACGCTGCTCTCTCCCTGCCGGACGATGCCGCCGGCATAGAGCGCCGCCGTTTGCCTTGCCGCGTCGAGCTCGGCGACGCGTTCGCGCGTGCGCTGGGTCAGGACCAGCTCGACCGACTGCACACGCGCCTCGGTGGCGCGCGCGGCGGCTTCGGCTTCGGCCACCGCCGCCGCGCGCCGGGCTCGGCGCAGCGGGAGGTTCAAGCCCACGCTCGCCTGCCACATGGGGTCGAACCCGCCGCGGTTCATGTAGCCGCCCTGGACGAAGAAATCGGGCTTGTACTCGCGCCGCGCCAGGTCGACGGCGAGGCGGGCCCGCTGCGTGTCGAGGCGGGCAGCGGCCAGTTCAGGGCTCACTTGGAGGGCCGCCTGGATCGCGCGGTCCAGGTCGGGCGTCTCGGCGACGTCGGCGAGGTGGGCAGCGACCGGTACCGGCTCGCCAGCGGCGCGGCCGAGGAGCCGTTGGATCTCCGCCGTGCGGACTGCGCTTTCGGCCCTGCGCGCGAGGACGAATTGGCCGTTGCGGGTCACCTCGACCTGGGTCCGCAGCACGTCCTGCTGGGTGCCCTGGCCCGCGGCGTAGCGGGCGCGGGCCACGGCCTCCACGTGGCGCCAGATCTCGCCCTGCTCGCGAACGAGAGCGAGCTGAGCTTCAGCCAGCACCAGGCCGTAGTAGGCGCGGCGCACGGCCGCGGCGATGGAGAGGCGCGCGCGGGCGACCTGGAGCTGGCTGCGATCGGCCTCCACCCGGGAGATGTCCGAACGCAGCCGGAGCTTTCCGGGGAACGGCAGGTCCTGGCTGGCCATCAGCGCGAGATTGGAGTCCGGCATGGTGCCGAGGCTCGGTTGCCAGCCTTCGTTGGTGTAACTGACCAACACTCGCGGGTCCGGCAGCGACGCGACTTGCACCGGGCGCTCCTTCGCCGCGCGCGCGGCCTCCTCGGCGGCCCGCAGGTCCGGGTTGTTCCGCAGCGCCTCCTGGACCAGGTCCTCCAGCAGTGAATCCGCCGGAGGCGCCGTCGCGTGAACGCCGGCCGCGAGCAAAGACACGCCGAGCCAGCAAGCCGATACGACACTCCTCTTGGACATCGCAACTCCCGAGCAAGATCGAACCCTGGAATCTCGCCAGTGCTGGCCTCACGAGCCGCGCTGGCATTTGCAGAGATCAGTCGCGGCGGCCGGCGGCCAACGCGACGATCCGAATCAGATCCTCAGCACGACCTGTCGGGGAGTTCGACACTGGATGGCCAGCGCTGGGTGCGAGAGCCGTTCGCGGGAGTGGGGGGCGGCCAGCCCGACGGCGTGCTGAACGCTTTCGTGCCCCGGCATCGCCGAGTCGGTGCTCAGCGTCGTCGTCGTGTCGGCCGTGGCCGAGTCGCAGCACGCAGGTGGCGCCTTGACCGAGGGAGTGCTGGCCGGATCGCAGCAGGTCGGTGTCGGGTGACACGCCCCTCGGGCCTCGAGATTCGTCGCCGGGCAACGGCAGGTCGCGGGTATACCCGATGCGATCAGGAGCGCCACGAGGCAGGTCGCCCAGAGCCGGCGGCGAACGAGGCTGCGAATCATGCTCACATCCTCACCGTCATGCACGCTCGGTGCCAGTGCGATCCGCGCAGATCGTGCCGCGATGCGAAAGGCGAGCGTCGAGGTCCGCGCGCGCCAGCGGAGCGACGAGCGCGGACCTCTTTCATTTGGCCGGCGGCGCCGGTCGGCGCTTGCTGGACGTGTGGGAGTGGCGGATCTTCCAGGCCCCGCTCGCGTCCTTGACGAGGATCAGCGTCTCGAGGCCCCCGGCGTCCACATCGCGGTCGCCGATGCGCGCCTGGAGGCGGTACTCCGCGGTGACGTAGGCCGAGCGGCCGTCGGCGCCCAGCGCGTGGGCCGCGACGTCGGAGTGGGTGAAGACCAGGCCCTCCATCTCCTTCAGCTCGGGACCGAGGTGATGGTCGCGGTAGGCGGCCCAGCCGAGATCGACGCTGCCCCCCTCGAAGATCGTCACTTCCGGGTGATAGAAGGGGGTCAGGCGCTCGACGTCGCGGCTGGCGAACGCCGTGTCGTAGGCCTTCAGCCAGGCCGCGACCTCGCCCGTGAGCGCGGGCGGGTCGGCCTGGGCAGGGGCGCAGAGGCTCAGCGTCGCCGCGAGCGCCAGGATCGACGAACGGTGATTCATCGCGGCTCCTCGCCGATCAGTGCTTGTGAGGGTCCGCCGCGGGCTTGGCCGCGTCCATCTCGCCGACCTGCACCTCGACCGCGCGGATCGTCTTGCCCTCCTCGACCGTGGTCGCCACGACGCGGACCCCGGCGACCACGTCCTTGAGCGTCGCGGCGCTCTTGCCCTTCATGAACTGCGTCTTGTCGTCGCAGGTCAGGATCACGGTCTTGCCCTCGGTCGTCTTCACCTCGACGTGGGCGACCTTCTCCACGTGGACCTGGGCGACGGTGCCCATCACCTTGTGCTGATGGCCCTCGTGGGCCTGGACGTTCCCGGCGGCGGCGAAGAGTGCGATCCACGACAGGACGGCGACGGCCTTGCGCATGGCGCTGCGACCTCCTTCAGTGCCCCGCGTGTGACGAGGGAGGAGCCGGGGCGATGTCGCCTCCCTCCAGGAACCGCCGCTCGGCCTCGGCCGCCTCCCAGTCGCGCCGGCCGCGCGGGTTGAACTCGCGCATTTCGGCCAGCTCCTCGGGAGTCAGCTTCGGCAGGTGGCGGATGAAGTGGACGAGCTCCCAGGTCGTCTCGTCGTCCGCGGGCGTGTCTTCGCCCCAGGCCGGCATGCCGGTCAGGCGGACGCCGTTCTTGATGATCCAGAACAGGTGCCCGTCCGGCAGCGCCTGGGTGTCGCTCAGCAGCATGTCGGGCGCCTTGGGGTAGAGGTTGCGGCCGAGCGTCGTCTGCCCGCGGCCGTCGTTGCCGTGGCACGAGGCGCAGTGGTCGGCGAAGTGCGCGCGGGCCCGGGCCAGCACGGCAGGCGTGAGCGCGACCGGGTTGCGGGCGTCGCGATGCGCGCTCGGGATGCTGAAGTTCCGCAGCCGCCGGGCGACGAAGGCCTCGACCGCGGTGGGCTCGTCGCGGGCGCTGAAGCCCGCCGATACGAGGAACCCCAGCCCCGCCAGCCCGGCCCCCGCACCCATCAGCACCGCCCATCCGGCCTTCGCAGCCCGCGTCATGGGCGAGAAAGCTACAGGGTCAACGTTAGAGGCACATTAGGCGGCCCAGCCGTACCATTCCCCTCGAAATGGGGCGGGCGTGAGAATCCTGGTGGTCGAGGACGATCCGCGGCTGTCGGCGCTGCTGCGGCAGGGCCTGCGCGAGCAGGGCTTCGTCGTCGACGTGGCGCACGAGGCGAAGCTGGGCCTCGAGCTGGCCACCTCTGGCGACTACGGCGTGCTGGTGCTGGACGTGATGCTGCCCGGGCGCAGCGGTTTCGACCTGCTGCGCGACCTGCGCGCGGCCGGCAGCCGTCTGCCGGTGCTCGTCCTGTCGGCGCGCTCCGCGGTCGAGGACCGCGTCCGGGGCCTCGATCTGGGCGCGGACGACTACCTCGCCAAGCCGTTCGACTTCGCCGAGCTGCTGGCGCGACTGCGCGCCATCACCCGCCGGCCCGACGTCGAACCGCGCACCGTCCTGCGCGTCGCCGACCTGGAGCTCGACCCGGCGCGGCACGAGGTGCGCCGCGGCGGACAGCGGGTGGAGCTGACGGCCCGCGAGTTCGCCCTGCTCGAGTACCTGATGCGGAAGGCGGGCATGGTGCTGACGCGCGACATGATCCTCGACCAGGTCTGGGGCATCGAGTACGACGGCGGGTCGAACCTGGTCGAGGTCTACGTCAACTACCTGCGGCGCAAGGTCGATCCGGGCCACGAGCTGATCCACACGGTGCGCGGCCTCGGCTACACGCTGCGGGAGGCGGAGTGACGATCGGGTCGCGCAGCCTCCGCGCCCGGCTGACGGCCTGGTACGCGCTGAACCTCACCGTCGTGCTGGTCACCCTGGGCGCGCTGCTGTACGGCGTGGTGCGGCATCAGCTCCTCGTCCACCACGACGGCGAGCTGCGTCACGCCGCGGGCGCCGCGGCCACGGTGCTGGCGAGCGAGGCCGACTGCGAGCGGCTGACGGCCACCCAGGTCGCCGCCCTCGACCGCCTCGGCCACGTGGTCCTGTTCCACGAGGCCGAGGCCCGGGGCCGGGTCTTCTACCGCTCCGCCGACTCCGAGGCGCTGCCGGTGCCGCCAGGCGACGAGGCGCTGCCGAAAGACGGCACGTTCCGCACGCTGGACTCCGCGAAGGGCCTGGTCCGCGCCTTCTCGCTGCCGTATCGAGCGCACTCCGGGCGGCGCGGCGTGATCCACGTGCTCGAGGGCCTGGGCGACGTCGTGGCACCGCTCGCCTCCCTGCGCCTGGCGCTGCTGGTGATGGGGCCGGTCGCGATCCTGGTCTCGGCGGTGGGCGGCTACGCGCTCGTCGGTCGCACCCTCGCGCGCGTCGACGAGATCACCCGCCTCGCCCGCGAGATCGAGGCGGACAACCTGGGCCGGCGGCTGCCCGAGCCCGCCGCCGAGGACGAGGTCGGGCGCCTGGTCGCGACCTTCAACCAGATGATCGGCCGGCTCGACGCGTCGTTCGACGCGATGCGCCGCTTCACCGCCGACGCGTCGCACGAGCTGCGCACGCCGCTGGCCCACATGCGGGCGGCGATCGACGTCACGCTCAGCCGGCCGCGCGAGGCCGCGGAGTACGAAGCCGCGCTGCGCGGCGTCGGCATCGACGTCGACCGCCTGCGCGCGATCGTGGGCGACCTGCTGCTGCTGGCCCGGGCCGATGCCGGGCGCATCGCCCTCGAACGGCAGCCGGTCCGGCTCGACGTGCTGGCCGGCGAGGTCGTCGAGGCGTTCCAGGCGGCGGCCGCCGAGCGCGGCGTGGCGCTGACGATGGGCGCGGTCACGGCCGTCGGCGTCCTCGGCGACGAGCGGTGGCTCCGCCAGCTCCTCGCCAACCTGGTCGGCAACGCGCTCAAGTTCTCGGCGGCCCCGGCAGCGGCGGGCGCTCCGCTCGTCGCCGTGGCGGTGGCGGCCCGCGCCGAGGGCGCCGAGCTGACCGTCACGGACTCGGGGCCCGGGTTCCCCGACGAAGCGCTGCCGCACGTCTTCGACCGCTTCTTCCGGGCCGACTCCGTGCGGTCGAGCGTCGAGGGCTCGGGCCTCGGGCTCGCGATCGCGGCCTGGATCGTCGCCGCCCACGGCGGGTCGATCGTCGCGGCGAACCTCGCTGGCGGCGGCGCCGAGTGCCGGGTGCTGCTCCCGCAAGCGGGTGCGCGTACGCCGCAAGGTTCGATTAGGGATTCCTCAGAGAACCGCAGTCCTGGCGTTTCGGCGCCCTCCGGACACTGAAGGGAACCGGTCAGCCCCGGCCACGGCTGGCACGCCGGATGCACGTGGCCGGGGCGGCGAGCCTGATCTCGTCGCTGGAGGACGCACATGCGGACGCGAACGGTGTTGCTGGCGGTGTTCCTGGTGTCCCCTCTGAGCGCGGAGTCCCCGCAGGCGCCTGAATCCCCGCGGACCGTTGCGTCGCTCCAGGCCGGCGTCGCCTCCGGATCGATGGGCTCGAACGGAGCCTCGCTCGGTGGCACGATCGTGACCGATCTCAACGCCCGCCTCGCGCTCGAAGCCACTGGCACGTACCACGGCCAGGGCATGGGGGCCGACGCCCTCAGCGCCTCGGCGAACGTGCACCTGCTGCTACGCCCCCGCAGCGAGCGCACGGTCCCGTACCTGACCCTCGGTGGCGGGATCTACCGCACCTCGTTCGACATGGGCAACGGCCGTTTCAGCGGCCCCATGAGCGGCCGCTCGGCGAACAGCGCCACGGGCTACGGAATGATGGGCGGTGGCTACGGCAACTACGGGATGATGGGCGCGGGCTACCCCGCTGCGGGCCCCGGCACCTGGAACTACGGTTCGATGCCGATGTTCTACGGCTCGCGCATGGGCGCGATGTCCTTCGGCCCCGACGGCCGCGCCACCGGGCAACGCTCCTTCACGGACCCGGCCGTGAGCGTCGGCGCGGGCCTGCGCATCGACCTCGGCTCACGCCTCGTGCTGCGGCCGGACGGCCGCGCCCTGGTCGTGCTGGGCGACGGCGACACCCGGACCGTCGGCGTCTTCACGGTCAACGTGGGCTACGGGTTCTGACAAGCTTCTGCGCGCCCTTCGTCAGGCCGTGATACCGTGGGAGTCGTGAAGGGTTTGTTCCGCACGAGATCGCGACGGTGGGCCGGGGCTGCCCGCCTCGTGGCCGCGCTGCTGCTCGCCCTGATCTGCGCCGACCTGGTGGCCGATGCGCGCTGCGACGTCGACGCGAAAGCCGCCGTCGCGGACTCGGCGCTCGTGGCCGGCGGCCTCGACCGCGGCTCCGACGAACCCTGCGTGTCGTTCTGTGTGCCGGACTGCTTCTGTTGTTCGCGCTCCGTCGGAGCCGTGGCCGACGTGGCGCCGCCGCGCCCCGCGCTGGCGGCAGTCTCGACGCCTCCCGCGAGCCCGCGCTGGCCGTTGGGTGTGCGCCCCGTCGCCGTCCCCCCCCCGCTCCTCCGCGGCTGATCGCCCGCAGCCGCGCGACGTCCGCGGGATCGCTTCGGCGATCCGCGACGGCGCGTCCCCGGTCGTGCCGTCCGAACGAGGAGGAGTGTCTTGTCCGCATTGCCCGGACGTTGGTTCGTCGTGCTCGCCGTCGCTTCCGCGGGCCTCGCCCCGGAGGCCCCCGCCCAAGCGCCCCTCGGCGAGGAGTCGTACGTTCAGGTCGTGCTCCGGGCCCACCCGGCAGCGCGTCAGTCCACCGCCCTCGCCGCCGCAGCAGAGGCCGAGAGCCGTTCCGCTCGCCTGCTTCCAGATCCGGTGCTCGGTTTCTCGAGGGCCGATGCCCACCCGCAGGGCGGAGCAAGCGGCTCGGAGACGGGGTGGTCGGTCTCGCAGCCGATCCCATGGCCGGCCACGTTCGCGGCGGGCAAGCGAGCCGCGGACCAGCAGGCCGCAGTGTTCCGCAACGAAGGCGTCGCGACGCGTTGGGAGCTGGAGATCGTCGCCCGCGCCACGTTCTCGCGCCTGCTCTACGCCCGCGCGGCCCTGGAGATCGCGACCTCCGCGGAGGCGGATGCGCTCGCGCTCAAGGACCTCACGGCCCGGCGAGCCGACCTGGGCGAGTCCCGCGAGGTAGATCGGATCAAGGCCGAGGTGGAGTGGCTCCGCGAACAGCGCACGCGGCGCTCGCTCGAACGCGAGGCCGAGGCCGTCGAGGCCATCCTTCGCCAGCTCGCCGTTGAGCCGCTGCCCCGACCCCTGATCGTGACGGGCGCACTGCCCGAGCCCGTGCCGGACACCAACGGCGACGACCTGCGGGCGCGGCTGCTGCAGGCCAACCCCGGGCTGCTCGCTTCGCAGGCCGCGGCGGCCCGTGAGGCCGAACTCGCGTCCGTCGCGCGGCGGAGCCGCGTACCCGACCTGGACGTCACCTGGTTCCGCGACGAAGAGCTGGACAAGACCGCCACCGGTTTCCAGTTCGGGGTTCGAGTGCCGCTGTGGAACGCGAACCGCGGCGCGATCGCCCGTGCTGAGGCGGCGGCCGCGCTGGCGAGCGCAGGCGCCCAGCGCGCGCTGCTGGAGCTGGAGAGCAGCCTCGAGAAGGCGCGGCAGGAACTCGACGTGGCCTCCCGCCAGGCCCAGATCGTGAGCGCGCGAATCCTGCCGGCCGCGGCCCGCAGTCTGGAGTTGGCACGGCTGAGCTACCAGGAGGGCGAGACGTCCCTGCTCGACCTGCTCGACGCCCAGCGCACCTTCCGCGAGACGCAGCGCGAGGTCGCCGCGTCCCGCCTGGCCCTGGCTTTCGCCCTCGCCGACATCCGTCGGCTGGTGGGCCCCGACTTCGGGAGATGAGCATGCGACCGATTGTCACGCGCACCTTTCTCGTTGCCGTCCTTTCCGCCACGCTCCACGCCTGCGGCTCTCGGCCGGCCGAAGCTCCCGCGCCGGAAGCGAGCCGAACCGAGGCGGCTGCGCAAGGCGCGGACGAACATCACGAGGGCGAGTTGCCAGAAACCGTCCGGCTGACTTCTGCAGCCATCGCGGAGGCGGGCATCGGCACCTGGCTCGTCAAGCCGATCAACCTCCAGCACCTGCTCGTGCTCAACGGCCAGGTCAGCCACGACGAGAACCGCCTGTTGCAGGTCGGCGCCAACGTCCGCGGCCGCGTCGTCTCGATCCCCGTCGACTTCGGTGCCCGGGTCGGCAAGGGCGACGTGCTGATGACGATCGAAAGCGTCGAGCTGGGCCGCGCCCGCGAAGAACTGGCGCGCGAGCTGTCCACCCTCGATGTCGCGGTCCGCGCGTACGAACGCGCGAAGTCGCTGGTCGAGGCCAAAGCCATCAGCGCCGGCGAGTTCCAGGCGCGCGAGGGCGACTACCTCGCGAAGAAGGCCGCCGCGGAGGCCGCGGAGCGCACCCTCCACCTGCTCGGCGAGAGCCAGGAAGAAGTGGCCCGCATCCGCTCTCGGGCCGACGCGCGCGGGCTCGGGCACGACCCCGAAGACGGCGCCTCGCTCGCGCTGCGGGCCCCGTTCGCCGGCCGCGTCATCGACCGCAAGGTCACGCCCGGGGCGCTGTTCGAGGCGCTGCAGCCACTGCTCACGCTGGCCGACCTGTCGACAGTCTGGGTCTTCATGCAGGCCTATGAGAAAGACCTCGCCCAGCTCCGCGAGGGCGTCGAGGTGACCCTGCGCAGCGAGGCCTACCCCCAGGAAGCGTTCAAGGGCAAGGTGGACTTCGTCGGTAGCGTGATCGACCCGGCGAGCCGCACGGCGCGCGTGCGGGCCAGCGTGCCGAACCGCGCCGAGAAGCTGAAGCCCGGCATGTTCGTCAAGGCGCAGGTGGACGTGCCGCGCACGTACGACGGGGTCACGGTGCTGGCCGTCCCGCAATCCGCGCTGCAGGTGCTCGAGGGTCGCACCACGGTCTTCGTGCAGACGGAACCCGGGGTCTTCGTGCGGCGGCTGGTGGAGACGGCCCACACCTTCGAGGGGTTCACCGAGGTCTTCTCCGGCATCAAGGCCGGCGAGGTCGTCGTCACCGAGGGCAGCTTCGTGCTCAAGTCCGAGTTCGCGAAGGCGTCGCTGGCGGACGAGCACTGAGATGTTGACCCGGCTCGTCGACTGGAGTCTCGACAATCGGCCGCTCGTGCTGCTGGCCGCGCTGCTGGTGATCGTGAGCGGGGGCTACGCGCTGACCCGGCTCCCGATCGACGCCGTGCCCGACATCACGAACGTGCAGGTCCAGGTGCTGACCAAGGCCCCGGCCCTCGGCCCGGTCGAGATGGAGCAGTTCGTCACCTACCCGGTCGAGGCGGCCATGAACGGCCTGCCGCGGCTGGTCGAGATCCGCTCGATCTCGCGCTACGGCCTGTCCGCGGTGACGGTCGTGTTCGAGGACGGGATGGACGTCTACTTCGCCCGGCAACTGGTGGCGGAAAGGCTGGCCCAGGCCCGCGAGTCGATCCCGCAGGGCTTCGGCAACCCGGAAATGGGGCCCGTGACGACGGGGCTGGGCGACGTGTTCCAGTTCACCGTCGAGGGCGAGGGCGTGTCGGCGATGGAGCGCCGTACGATCCTGGACTGGACGATCGCGCCGCGCCTGCGCGCGGTCCCGGGCGTCACCGAGGTGAACGCGTGGGGCGGCCTGCCCAAGCAGTACCAGGTGGTCGTCGACCCCGCCAAGCTGCGCGCCCACGGCCTCTCGCTCGGGGAGGTGTTCGAGGCCGTGCAACGCGGCAGCATGAACGCCGGCGGCGGGTACATCGAGCACAACCGCGAGCAGTACATCGTGCGCGGCGAAGGCCTGGTCGGCTCGCTCGGGGACATCGAGAAGATCGTGCTGAAGTCGACGGGCGAGGGCACGCCGATCACCGTGGGCAACGTCGCCCAGGCGCGCGAAGGCTCGATGCTGCGGATCGGCGTGGCGACCGCCGACGGCCGCGGCGAGACCGTGATCGGCCTGGTCCAGATGCTCGCTGGCGAGAACGCGCTCGACGTGGCGACGCGGGCCCGGGAGGCGGTCGCGGAACTCCAGCCGAGCCTGCCCGAGGGCGTGCGGATCGTCCCCTTCTACGACCGCTCCGCGTTCGTGAACCGCGTGATCCGGACCGTGGAGGTCAACCTGCTCGAGGGCAGCGCGCTCGTGATCGCCGTCCTGCTCGCCTTCCTGGGCAACCTGCGAGCCGGCTTGATCGTCGCCGCGGCGATCCCGCTGTCGATGCTGCTGGCCTTCACCGGCATGGTGCAGTCGCGCATCTCGGCCAACCTGATGAGCCTGGGCGCGATCGACTTCGGCCTGATCGTGGACGGCGCCGTGGTGCTGGTCGAGAACGTCGTCCGCCGGCTGTCCGAGCCGGAGGGCCGCGACAAGAGCGTCCGCCAGCTCACTGCCGAGGCCGCCCACGAGGTCGTGCGGCCGATCGCGTTCGGCATCGGCATCATCATCCTCGTCTACCTCCCGATCCTGACCCTCGGCGGCATCGAGGGGAAGATGTTCAAGCCGATGGCGTGGACGGTGGTCTTCGCGCTGGTCGCGTCCTTGCTCCTCACGCTGACCCTGACCCCGGTGCTCGCCTCGCTGTTCCTGAAGAAATCCGGGCACGAACACGAGCCGGTCTTCGTCGCCTCCCTGCGCGGGGCGTACCTGCGTGCGCTCGACGCCTGCCTGGCACGCCGCAAGCCGGTGCTGGCGGGAGTCGTGGTCGTGGTCGCGCTCGGGGCCGGCGTGGCCTCGATGCTCGGCGGCGAGTTCCTCCCCCGGCTCGATGAGGGCGACATTTCGGTCAGCGCCGTACGGCCGGCCTCGGTCGGCATCTCCGAGGTCGCGGCCAGCACGGGTCGCATCGAACGCGTGCTACGGAAGTTCCCCGAGGTGGTCACGGTGGTCAGCCGCTCGGGCAGCCCGGAACTGGCGACGGACGTGATGGGGATCGAGCTGGGAGACGTCTTCGTCATCCTGAAGCCCCGCGCGGAGTGGACGACGGCGCGCTCGAAGGGCGAGCTGGTCGAGAAGATGGAGCAGGCGCTCGGCGAGACGGTGGCCGGCGTCGGGTTCTCGTTCACCCAGCCGATCGAGATGCGCTTCAACGAGCTGATCGCCGGCGTGCGCTCGGACATCGGGATCAAGCTGTTCGGCGACGACTTGGAGACCTTGCGCGTCAAGGGCGAGGAGATCGCCCGCGTCGTGACCCCCGTGCCCGGGGCGTCCGACGTCAAGCTCGAGCAGACGGCGGGCCTGCCAGTTCTCCGCGTCGTGGTCGACCGCGACCGGTGCGCGCGCTACGGCATCTCCGTGGCCGACGTGCTCGACACCGTGGAGGCGGCGCGCGCCGGCAAGATCGTCGGCACGGTGTTCGAGGGCCAGCGGCGTTTCTCGCTCGCCGTCCGCTTCGACGACGACACCGCGCGCACCGTCGACGCCCTCGGCAACGTGCCGGTGGCCTCTCCGGGCGGTGCGCTGGTCCCGCTCGGGCAGCTCGCGGAGATCAGCCTGGAGACCGGCCCGGCCCAGATCTCGCGCGAGGCGGTGCGGCGGCGGATCGTCGTCGAGCTGAACGTCCGCGGGCGTGACGTGGCCTCGTTCGTGGCGGAGGCCAAGGCCCGGATCGCGCGCGAGGTCCAGCTCCCGCCCGGGTATTACATTCGGTGGGGCGGCCAGTTCGAGAACCTGGAGGCGGCCTCTCGACGCCTGGCCGTCGCCGTGCCGCTGGCCCTCGGCCTGATCTTCGCGATGCTCTATTTCACCTTCGGATCGGCGCGCCCGGCGGCGCTGATCTTCCTCAACGTGCCGTTCGCCGCGGTCGGCGGAGTGCTGGCCCTGGCGGCGCGAGGGCTTCCGTTCTCGATCTCGGCCGGCGTCGGCTTCATCGCGCTGTTCGGCGTCGCGGTGCTCAACGGCGTCGTGCTGATGACCCAGATCCGGGAACTCGAAACCCGGACGGACCTCGGCATCGAGGACGTCCTCCGACGCGCCTGCGCGCTCCGCATGCGCCCTGTGCTGATGACGGCGCTGGTCGCTTCGCTGGGCTTCCTGCCGATGGCGCTGGCCACGGGCGCCGGGGCCGAGGTGCAGCGCCCGCTGGCCACGGTCGTCATCGGCGGCCTGGTGACCTGCACGGCGCTGACCCTTTTCGTGCTGCCCACGATCTACGGCATGTTCCGCCGAAACCAAGCGGATTAGGAGGCGCAGATGCAGACGAGCCCGTTGCACTTCGTGGTGGCCTTCATCCAGCCATTCCAACTCGACCGCGTCATGGACGCGGTACGCTCGATACCCAACTTCCCGGGCCTCAGCGTCAGCGAGGTTCGCGGGTTCGGCGCGCACGGGGCTCACCCGCCGCGGGAGGGGGAGCGCGCCGAGGTCCACCCGCTCGAGGACGGTCTCCGCCTCGAAGTCTTCTGCAGGCCTGCCGACTTGATCGTGATCGTCGAGACGATCCGCAAGGCCGCGTACACCGGCCACGTCGGGGACGGCAAAATCTTCGCAGGGCCGGTCACGCTTGGCTACCGCGTCCGCACGGCGGAGTGGGGAGAGAGTTCGATCCTGAGGTCGGAGCGCCCCGCGGCCGGGAGCGGTGACTGAGGTGGCGCCGCCGGCCGCCTTGCACTTCAGGGTCCGGGGCATGTCGTGCGCCGAGGAGGTCGCCGTCCTCAGGCGGGAACTCGGGCCGATCGCGGGGGGAGAGGACCGCCTGACCTTCGACATCCTGAGCGGTCGGATGAGCGTCGGCGGTCCGCCCGATGGCCTCACCGCCGAGCAGGTCGCCAACGCGGTGGCGCGAACGGGCATGAAGGCCGAGCCCTGGGCCGACGGCGCGCCATCGCCGGACCGGGACGACAAGTGGGCATTGGGGGGGCAGGCGTCGCTCACCGTCGCGAGTGGGGTGGCCGCCACCGCAGCATTCCTATGGCACGCCGTGGATGCTGGGAGTGTGGCCGCGGCATTCGGCTCCGAAGGTCTGGGACTCGCCAGCGAGGCTCCCGCGCTCACCAAGCTGCTCTACGCCGGGGCCATTCTTTCCGGCTCCTGGCACATCTTTCCCAAGGCCTGGAACGCGCTGCGCCGGCTCCAGCCCGACATGAACCTGCTGATGACCGTCGCGGTGATCGGGGCCGTCGGCATCGGCGAGTGGTTCGAGGCGGCCACAGTCGTTTTCCTGTTCGCGGTGTCACTCGCGCTCGAGTCCTGGAGCGTGGGCCGAGCCCGGCGGGCGGTGGCCGCCCTGATGGACCTGTCGCCGCCGACCGCGCGGCTGCAGGGACCCGATGGCGTGGAGCGCGAGGTGCCGCCCGCCGAGGTCGCGGTGGGCGCCGTCTTCGTCGTCAAGCCCGGCGAGCGGCTCCCGCTCGACGGACGCATCGTGTCGGGGACCAGCGCGGTCAACCAGGCACCGATCACCGGCGAGAGTCTGCCCACGCCGAAGGCGCCCGGAGACAGCGTCTTCGCGGGCACCATCAACGGCGACGGCGCCCTGGAGATCGAATGCACCAAGCCCGCCGCGGACACGGCCCTCGCTCACATGGTCCGCCTGGTGGCCGATGCTCAGTCCCGCCGCGCTCCGTCCGAACAGTGGGTGGAGCGCTTTGCGCGCATCTACACGCCGGCCGTCATGGCTCTCGCGCTGCTGGTGCTCATCGTTCCGCCCGTCGCGTTGGGCGCCGACTGGAACGAATGGCTGTACCGGGCGCTCGTGCTGCTCGTTATCGGGTGCCCGTGCGCGCTGGTGATCTCCACGCCTGTGAGCATCGTGGCCGCGCTGGCGTCTGCGGCCCGCGAGGGCGTGTTGATCAAGGGCGGTCTCCACGTCGAGACCCCGGGTCGCCTGAAGGCCGTGGCTCTCGACAAGACCGGCACCCTCACCGAGGGGCGGCCGCGGGTCGTGGAGGTCGTCACTCTGGGCGGCCACGACGAGACGGAGCTGGTCAGGATCGCCGCGGCCATGGAGGCGCGCAGCGGGCATCCGCTGGCCAAGGCCATCCTCGACCACGCCCGGGAGAGGGGCATCGCTTTCGCTCCCGCGGAGGATCTCCAGATCCTCCAGGGCAAAGGCGCGTCGGCCCGGATCGGCGGGCGGCAGTACTGGCTGGGCTCGCATCGCTACCTCGAGGAGAGAGGCGGGGAGAACGGGGACATTCACGATCGCCTGGAGACGATGGCGCGGTCCGGGCGTTCTGTCGTGGTGGTCGGGGACGAGAGCCACGTCTGCGGCCTGATCGCGCTCGCGGACCGGGTGCGGCCAGAGGCCGCGGCGGCCGTCCAGGCGATGCGCGGCCTCGGCATCGAGCACGTGGTGATGCTCACCGGGGACAACCGGGGAACGGCAGCGGCGATCGCCAGCCAGACCGGCGTGGACGAAGTGCACGCCGAACTCCTTCCCGCGGACAAGGTCGAGGCGGTCGAAGGCCTGGTCTCCCGCTACGGCGCGGTCGCCATGCTCGGAGACGGCGTCAACGACGCTCCCGCCATGGCGCGAGCCACGATCGGGATCGCGATGGGCGCTGCTGGCAGCGACGCCGCCATCGAGACGGCGGACGTGGCCCTGATGGCCGACGACCTGTCGAGGGTCCCATGGTTGATCGGCCATTCACGGCGCGCGCTCGGGATCATTCGTCAGAACATCGCCCTTTCGTTGTCAGTGAAGGGAGCGTTCACGATCCTGACCTTCTCCGGGCACGCTTCGCTGTGGGCGGCGATCGCCGCCGACATGGGTGCTTCGTTGGTCGTGATCTTCAACGGGCTGAGACTGCTGCGACCGCCGGTGGGTCGAGCGGGTGCGCTCGGGAGCGAGTGATCGCCAACGCGGGCCCACCGCACCGGATTGACGGTCATCGGTTCGCTCAGCGAGACTGTCGGGCGATGATCCTCCGGCGCGTGGCGACACTGCTGCTCCTGGCGGTCCTCCTCGCTCCGGTGGTGGCGGTGGTCGCGGAAGCCGCCCACGTCGCCTTCGACCACGAGACGAGCGACTCGCCGCTCGGTAGGGCTGGCGGTCTCGGACTGTTCCGACACGGCCACTTGCACTACGGGGATACCGCCGAGCACCAGCACCCAACGCTCGTCCCCAACACCACGGGAATCCGCACGCTGCCCCAGGTCGCGAGTGGCGTGGGCACGGCCACGTGGCACGGGGCGAAGTTCACCGGGGCGCGGAGTTGTTCGCTTGCGGTCGCGGCCGAACGCGGCGGCGTGGGGCCTCCCCCCGCACCGCCGCCGCGCTCCATCGCCATCCTCAGGATCTGATTCCCTCGCTCGCCCGGCGGCGCCACGCGGTGCGCCGTCTCACTGGCCATTCGTGCGTTCCTGCGAGGGAGATTCATGCGCAAGTTGTCCTGGTGGGGCCTGCTGGCCCTGACGTCGGCGCTGCCCGTCCATGCCGGCGACGTGAGCGAAGAGCAGTTCCTGGCTGCGGCCGGCGAGAACCACGCCGCGATCCGCGCGCTGGGTGGCGACCTGGCCCGCGCCGAGAGCGAACGAAGGCGAGCGGGCACGCTCGCCAACCCGCGGCTCGAGTTCTGGCGCGAGGAACCGGACCCCGTCTCCACGCTGAGCAACTGGACCGTCGCCTGGACGCCTCCGCTCGACGGGCGCCTCGGACTCGGCAAGCAGGCCGCCGACGCCTCGGTGGCCGCGGCCCGCGAGGAGCTGAAGCTCGGGCAGGCCGAAGTGCGGCGCGAGGTGCGGCGCGTCTTCGCCGAGTGGAGCGTAGCCCACGCGCGGGTCGCGGTCCTGTCCCGGCGGCTCGAGCGGATCGCGCACCTGGCCACCCAGGAGCGCCACCGCGCGCGCGTCGGCACGGAATCGGGGCTCTCGGCGCGGCGCCTGGGCCTGGCCGAGGCCGAGGCCCGTGCGGACCTGCGCGAGGCCGAGGCCGAGCGAGCCCGGGCCGTCGCCGCGGCCCGCGCCTGGAACCCGGAACTCGCGGCGGACGCGGTGCCGCTGCTCCCGCCGCTCGCACCACCGCCCGCGGCCGTCGAGGTCGAGATCTCGCCCGCCGTGGTCGCCGCCGAGAAGCGGAGCGAACAGGCGCAGCTCGCGAACCGCCTCGAGGGCCGCTTCTGGGGCTTCCCCACCCTCACGGCCGGCGTGCAACGCATCGAAGAGGCCGGCGTCGTGCGCAGCGCGCCGCTCTTCGCCGCGTCGTGGTCGCTGCCGCTCTTCGACCGCAACCAGGCCGCGCGGGCGGAGGCCCGGGTCGCCGTGCAGATCGCGGCGGCCCGCCTCGCGCAGACCCGCGCGCTGAGCCGGGCGGGGATCGAAGGCGGCGTGGGCGCTTACACGTCGCTGGTCGCCGCCGTCGGGGAGGCCGCAGCGGCCGCGGCCGACGTCGATCGGGTGATCGACGCCGCGACGGCCGCGTATGGAGCGGGCGAGCAGAGTCTCACCGACCTGCTCGACGCGCTCGGCTCCGCCTTCGAGGCCCGCCTGCGCGAGCTGGACCTGCAGGCCCGGGCGCTGGCCACGCACCGCGAGCTCGAAGCCGCCCTGGGCCGTTCCCTGACCGCAACCGCCGGAGGAGTGCGATGAAGCCCCGTTCGATCGTGCCGTCCCTGCTGTTCGTGACCGTGCTCGCGTGCCGTGGCGCCGAGGCTCCCGACGCCGACCACGGCCACGCCCACGCCGAGGGCGAGAGCTGGGCGGTCACCGCCTGGGGCGAACGCTACGAGGTGTTCGCGGAGACGGGTGCGCTGGCCGTGGGCCACACCGCCACGTCGAACGCCCACGTCACGATCCTGGCGGGCTTCGCCCCGCTGGAGAAAGGCGTCGTCACCGCCATCCTGCGCGACTCTGGCGGTCGCGAGCAGCGGTTCCGCCAGGACACGATGAAGCGCTCGGGCATCTTCTCCGTGGAGATCCAGCCCGCCAGCGAAGGCACGTTCGACCTCGCCTTCGCCGTCGAGACGGCGGGCGACAGCGAGGTGATCCCCGCCGGCCGCGTGAAGGTCGGCAGCCCGGCGGCTCCGGGCGGGCTCGTCGACGCGGCGGAAGAGGTCGCGGGCGTCTCGTTCCTCAAGGAGCAGCAGTGGAAGACCGCCTTCGCGACGCTGGCGATCGCGGAGGGCAGCCTGCGCGAAGGGGTCGCCGGGCCCGCCCGGGTGTTGCCGGCGCGCGGCGGAGCCGTCGTGCTCACGGCGGCCGTGGACGCGATCGTGGCGCCTGACCCGTGGCCCTACGCGGGCCTCGACGTCGCCGCCGGCGCGCCCGTCTTCCGCCTGCGCCCGCGCGCGAGCGACCGCGGCCTGCCCGACCTGGCCGCCGACGTGTCGTCGCTGGAGGCCGAGGCCGAGGCCGCCCACAAGCGCGTGGCCCGGCTCGAAGAACTGCTGCGGCTGGAGGCCACCAGCGCGGCGGAGCTGGAGCGCGCGCGGGCCGCGAGCGCCGGCCTCGACGCGCGGCTGCTCGCGGCGCGGCGCGGGGCCGAGGTCGCCAGCGGCAGCGCCGTCTCCGGTTCGCTCGACGTCACCGCTCCCTGGGCGGGCCGGGTGGCCGAGGTGACCGTCTCGCCCGGCCAGGCGGTCGCCGCGGGCACCGCGCTGGGCCGCTTCGTGCGGCCCCGGCCCTTGTGGATCCAGGTCGCGCTGCGCCCCGCCGACGCACGGCGCCTGCGCGACGGTGCCGCGGGGCTGATCCTGCGCAGCGCGTCCTCGCCCGACCCGATCGAGCTGGACGCGCGAGCCGTGCGACTGGTCTCCGTCGCGCCGGAGGTCGACCCGCAGACCGCCACCCTCGCGGTCACGCTGGAGATCGATCGGAGCGCGTCGGAGCTGCCGATCGGCAGCGCGGTCGAGGCCGAGATCCTGCTCGCGGGCGAGCGGCGCGGGGTCGTGGTGCCGCACTCCGCGCTGGTCGACGACGCCGGCGTCTCCGTCGCCTACGTCCAGGACTCCGGCGAGAGCTTCAGCCGGCGCGAGGTGCGGGTGCTGGCGCGGCAGGGCCTGCGGGTGCTCGTGGACGGCCTGAAGCCCGGCGAGCGGCTCGTCACCGTGGGCGCCGCCGCGATCCGGCGCAGCTCGCTGCTCTCCTCCGGCGCTCCCGAAGGGCACGTGCACTGATCATGCTCGACGCCATCATCCGCGGCGCCCTGCGCCATCGCGTCGCCGTCCTGGCCCTCGCGGCCGTCCTGCTCGTGGCCGGCCTGCAGTTGACCCGGCGGCTCCCGGTCGACGTGTTCCCCGACCTGTCGGCGCCGTCCGTCACCGTGATCACCGAGGCGCGCGGCATGGCGCCCGAGGAGGTCGAGCTGCTGGTGACGTTCCCCGTCGAGTCCGCCCTCAACGGCGCGCCGGGCGTGCGCCGCCTGCGCTCCGTGTCCGGCGCCGGCATCGGTGTGGTGTGGGTCGAGTTCGAGTGGGGCCAGGACATCTACCGCGCGCGCCAGGTCGTCGCCGAGCGCCTCCAAGGGGTGGCCCTGCCCGGCGGCGTCGAGCGGCCCGCGCTGGGCCCGATCAGCTCGATCATGGGCGAGATCTCGTTCCTCGCCCTCACGTCCGAGCGGCTCTCGCCGATGGAGCTGCGGCGCGTGGCCGAGACCCAGGTCCGGCGCCCGCTGCTGGCGCTGCCCGGCGTCTCCCAGGTCGTGCCGATCGGCGGCGACGTCCGCGAGTTCCTGGTCGAGCTCGACCCCGCCGCCCTCACCCAGGCGGGGATCTCGGTCGAGGACGTGGTGGCGGCGCTGGAAGAGGCGAGCGCCGTGCCGGCCGCCGGCTTCCACGTGGACGCGGGGCAGGAGTACCTGGTCCGCGGCCTGGGCCGCGCGCGCTCGGCGGAGGACCTCGCCGCCACGGTGCTGCGGGTGCGCGACCGGGTGCCGCTCCGCGTCGCGCAGGTGGCCTCCGTGCGCGAGGCGCCGGAGCCCGCCCGCGGCACGGCCGCCTACCGCGCGCGGCCCGCGGTCGTGCTCAGCGTCCAGAAGCAGCCGGGCGCCAACACGCTGGCGCTGACGGCCGAAATCGACCACGTGCTGCGCGACCTGCAGGCGACTCTGCCCGCGGGCGTCGCGATCGAGACCGAGAACTTTCGCCAGGCCGACTTCATCGAGGTGGCGATCCGCAACGTGTCGGTCGCGCTGCGCGACGGCGCGGTGCTGGTGCTGATCGTGCTGTTCCTGTTCCTCGGCAACCTGCGCACGACGCTCATCTCGGCGGTCGCCATCCCGCTCTCGCTGGTCGCCGGCGTGCTGGTCATCTCGGCCCTCGGCGGCAGCCTCAACACGATGACGCTGGGCGGCTTCACGATCGCGATCGGCGCGCTGGTGGACGACGCCATCATCGACGTCGAGAACGTCTTTCGCCGGCTGCGCGAGAACCACCGCCGGCCCGAGGCCGAGCGCCGCAGCGCGCTGGAGGTCGTGTTCCGCGCCTCCTCGGAGGTGCGCAACGCGATCCTGTTCGCCACCCTCGTGATCGCGCTCGTGTTCCTGCCGCTGCTGGTCCTGCCCGGCCTCGAGGGGCGCCTGCTGCGGCCGCTGGGGATCGCGTATCTCGCCTCGCTCGCCGGCTCGCTGCTGGTGGCGCTGACCCTCACCCCGGTGCTGTGCTACCTGCTGCTGCGCAGCGACGCGCTGCTTTCGTCGCACGAGCCGTGGCTGCTGCGCCTGGCCAAGCGGAGCTACGCGCCGACGCTGGCCTTCTGCCTCGGCCACCGCAAGCTCGTGCTGGGCGGCGCCACGCTGGCCGTCGTCGGGGCGCTCTCGATCGTCCCGTTCCTCGGGCGCAGCTTCCTGCCGCCCTTCAACGAGGGCAGCCTGACGGTCGGGCTGGTCAGCCCGCCGGGCACGCCGCTCGCGGACGGCGACGCGCTGGGCCTGCAGGTCGAGAAGGCGCTGCTCGCGTTCCCCGAGGTGGTCTCGACCAGCCGCCGCACGGGCCGCGCCGAGAAGGACGAGCACGTGCAGGGCGTCAACGCCTCGGAGATGGAGGTCGTGCTGCGGCCCGGCCGCCCGAAGGACGAGCTGCTAACCGAGATGCGGCGCGCGATCGCCACCATCCCGGGCGTCAGCGCGAGCTTCGGCCAGCCGATCAGCCACCGCATCGACCACATGATCTCCGGCAGCAAGACCAACCTGGCGATCAAGCTGTTCGGCCCGGATCTCTCCGTGCTGCGCGAGCTCGCGGCCAGCGCCGAGCGCATCCTGCGCGACGTGCCGGGCCTCGTCGACCTGAGCAACCAGGAGCAGTCGACGGTGCCGCAACTGCTGGTCGACTTCGACCGCGAGGCGATGGCGCGCCACGGGCTGCGGCCGCGGGACGTCGCCCGCTCGCTGGAGGCGCTGTTCCAGGGCACGGCGGCAGGCGAGGTGGTGGAGGGCGGGCTCACCTCGCGGGTGGTGGTCCGCTTCCCCGAGCGCCTGCGCGAGGATCGCGACGAGATGGCCGCGCTGCCCGTGACCACGGGCGACGGCGCCCTGCTGCGCCTGGGCGACGTCGCCCGCGCCCGCTTCGACCTGGGCCCCGGGCTGGTGCGCCGCGAGAACGTCCAGCGCGTCGCCATGCTGACCGCCAACGTCGCGAGCTCCGACCTGACGGGCACGGTGCAGGCCGCGCGCCAGGCGCTCGCCAGCGGGCTCGCGCTGCCCGAGGCCTACCGGGTCGTGTTCGGCGGGCAGTTCGAGGAGGCGGCCCGCAGCGAGGAGAACCTCGGCTGGCTGGCCGCCGCCATCCTGGCGGCGATGTACGGTCTCCTCTTCTTCGCCTTCCGCAGCCATCGCCACACGGCGATCGTGCTGGTCAACCTGCCGCTGGCCCTGATCGGCGGCGTGCTGGCTCTGGGTGTCACCGGCACCGGCCTGAACGTCGCCTCGACGGTCGGCTTCATCACCCTGTTCGGGATCGCGATCCGCAACGGCGTGCTGCTCGTCAGCCACTACGAGCACCTGATGCGCGACGAGGGGATGACGCTGCAGGAGGCCGTGGTGCGCGGCTCGGGCGAGCGGCTGGCAGCCGTGCTGATGACCGCGCTGACCGCGGGCCTGGCGCTGATCCCGCTGATCCTCGCCGGCCACGAGCCCGGCAACGAGATCCAGAGCCCGATGGCGATCGTCATCCTCGGCGGCCTGCTGACCTCGACGTTCCTGAACCTCGTGGTCGTGCCGGTGCTCTTCGCCGGCTGGGGCCAGGAGGTCGCGACCCCCAAAGAACTCGCATGACGACCCCGCTGCTCTGACGCTCCCCCTTCAGAAGGCGAGCGCGAATCGGCATCCGTTTGGTTGGAGATCGGTGCCCGGACTGGAGTGCGTCCGCCATTCGCCGCCGTGATTCCGCATTTCGTCGAATCAGGCGCCGGGCGAGACCCGGATATCCGTCACTCTCTCCAGCGGCGGGGGAGAACGGGAAGGACGCGATGATCCGACGGGCCTGGGTCGTTCCGGTCTGGACGGTGATCGGAACGCTGTGGGTTGGCTCCGCGTGGGGCGAGACGCCGACGCCACTGGTGTTGCAGCGGCTGCCCTCGCCCGTCGTCGTCGACGGCCGGCCCGACGAAGCCGCGTGGCAGGCGATCGCGCCGCTGCCGCTCACCCAGTACGCGCCCGTGCATCGGGCCCCGACCCGCGAGCGCAGCGAGATCCGCGTCGCCTACGACGACCACGCGCTGTACGCGGCGGGCTGGTTCCACGACTCCGAGCCCGGCGGCGTGCGGATCAACTCGCTGTACCGCGACCGCTGGAACGGCGACGACGCGTTCGCGATCTACGTCGACGCCTTCAACGACAAGCAGAACTCCAAGTGGTTCGGCACCACCCCCGGCGGCATCCGCTTCGACCAGCTCGTCTCGGACGACGGCGCGACGCTCAACGAGAGCTGGGACGGCTTCTGGGACGCGGTGACGACCGTCGACGAGCGCGGCTGGTTCGCGGAGGTGAGGATCCCGTTCTCGACGCTCGGCTTCCGGGTCGAGGACGGCCGCGCGCTGATGGGCCTGACCGTGACCCGCCTGGTGTCGCGCACCGGCGAGCGCGTCACGTTCCCGGACATCGACCCGCGCTTCCAGTTCCGCCAGCCGTCGCAGGCGCACGAGGTCGTGCTCGAGGGCGTGCGCGGCGAGCGCGGCCTGTACCTGACGCCGTACGCCCTCGCCGGCCACAGCCGCAGCGCCGGAGCCGACGACGACGGCCAGGCCGAGGCCGGCCTCGACGTGCGCTGGGAGCCCACCGGCCATCTCACCGTCGACCTGACGCTCAACACCGACTTCGCCCAGGTCGAAGCCGACGAGCAGCAGGTCGCGCTCGACCGCTTCCCGCTGTTCTTCCCCGAGAAGCGCCGCTTCTTCCAGGAGGGCAGCGGCCTGTTCGACTTCGCCACGACCGGCGGCGGGCGTCTCTTCCACTCGCGCCAGATCGGCCTCGACGCCAACCGGCAGCCGGTGCGGGTGCTGGGCGGCGCCCGCGCCGTCGGCCGCATCGGGGCCTGGGACGTCGGGCTGCTCGACCTGCACACCGACGACTCGGGCGTGAACCCGGGGGAGAACTTCGGCGTCGCCCGCGCCCGCCGCGCGGTGTTCAACCCGCATTCGACGCTGGGCGCGATGGTGACGAGCCGCGCGGGCGGGGGCCGGCACAACCTCGGGCTCGGCCTCGACGGCGTGTTCCGCGTCGTCGGCGACGACTACCTCACGCTGAAGTGGGCCGGCACCCGGGACGACGCGGACGCGGACGCCGACGGATCAGGCCTGCTCGACCGCAGCCTGTGGAACGCGCGCTGGCAGCGCCGCACCAACCGCGGGCTGTCGTTCACGACCGAGTTGCTGCGAGTCGGCCCGGCCTTCCAGCCCGAGCTCGGCTTCCTGCCACGGCGCGACGTGACCACCGCGAACGCGGTCGGCAACTGGTTCTTCTTCAAGGACAGCCACAAGACGCTGCGGCGGATCTATCCCGGCGCGCTCGCCTTCCACACGTTCCGCAACTCCGACGGCGCGCTCGAGACGGGGACCTGGGCCGTGTGGGTGCAGTGGGACACGAAGGCCGGCGGCGGCGGCTGGATCGAGCCCAAGGTGTTCCTCGAGGACGTGGTCGCCCCGTTCCGGATCGGCGAGCGGATCACGATCCCCGCCGGCCGCCACACCTTCGCCGACCTGCAGCTCGTGTGGCTGGCGTCGACGGGGAGCCGGCTGCGCGCGAACGTCGACTTCCGTGCCGGCACCTTCTTCGACGGCACCCGCCAGCAACTGATCGTCGCGCCGACCTGGAACGTCTCGCCGCACCTCGAGCTCGGCGGCTCCTACCAGCTCTCCAGGCTGCGATTTCGCGAGCGGGGCCTGGCCGAGGACATCCACCTCGCCCGGCTGCAGGTGCGCACCGCCTGGGACGCCAGGGCCTCGGCCAACGCCTTCGTCCAGTACAACTCCACGAACGACCGGCTGGATCTCAACCTCCGCCTCCGCTACAACGTGGCCGAGGGGCGGGATCTGTGGCTCGTGTACGACGAAGGCGTCGACACCGAACGCGAGGACGCGACGGGGCTGGGCGTGCCGCGCGGCCCGCGCTCGCTCTCGCGCGCGCTGCTGCTGAAGCTGACCTGGACCGTCGGCGGATGATCGTGATCGGAAGACCGCGTTGAGCGCCGCGCGGCGGCTGGTCGCGGTCACCGCGCTGTGGAGCCTGATGGGCGTCGTGTGGGGCGCCCAGGCTTCGCTCGGCGCCGCGCTCTCGGGCCAGCCGGCGCCGCTGGGACCAGCGGTCGCGATGGCCTGGCACCAGTCGCTGCCGCTGGTCCCGGCGACGCTCGCGGTGGTCGCCCTCGCCGAACGCTGGCGCGAGCTGTCCCCGGCCGCGCGGCTACTGCGCCACGCGCTGGCGCTGCCGCTGGTGGCCTTCGGCACCAACGCCCTGGTCGTGCTCGGCTTCGGGCTGCGCTTCGGGCGGCCGGCGGGCCTCGGCCGCCTGCTCGAGGACGCGGCCTTCTGGACCAGCCAGCGCCTGCACCTGGCGGCGCTGCTCTACGTCGCGGGCATCGCCGCGACGCGCTGGGTGCGCGACAGGCAGCGGCTGCGCGAGCGGGAGCTGGCGCTCGCCCGGCGCGAGGCCGGGCTGGAGCGGGCGCGGCTGCAGGTGCTCACCGCGCAGATCCGCCCCCACTTCCTGTTCAACACCCTGCACGCGATCGGCCAGCTCTGGCGCAGCGGCCGCGCCGACGAGGCCGACGCCCTGCTCGACCACCTGGGCGCCCTGTTCCAGAAGGTGATCGCCTCCACGGCGCGCACTTCGGTGCCACTCTCGCGCGAGCTGGAGATGGTCGCCGACTACCTGGCGATCGAGCAGGCCCGTTTCCGCGAGCGGCTGCAGACCTCCATCGTGGCCAGCGAAGCCGCCCGCGACTGCGCCGTGCCGCCGCTGCTGCTGCAGCCCCTGGTCGAGAACGCCGTGCGGCATGGCGTCGCGGACCGCGCCGCGGGTGGCCGGGTCACGGTCGACGCGCGGGTCGAAGGCGGCCGGCTGATCCTCTGCGTGGACGACGACGGTGTGGGAACCAACGGCGAGACCGCCGGCACCGGCACCGCGCTCACCAACCTCCGCGAGCGCCTGCAGGCGCTCCACGGCAGCGACCAGATGCTCACCACGAGCCACGAGCCGGGCCGCGGCACCCGCGTGCAAGTCGAGCTGCCCGCGCGGACCGCGGGCGACGAAGGCGATGCCTGAGCGGCGTTTCCGCGCCCTGGTCGTCGACGACGAGCCCGGAGCCCGCGAGGCCGTCGTAGCGCTGCTCCGCGACTTCCCGACGATCGAGGTGGCCGGCGAGGCCGGCAGCGGCGACGCGGCCGTCGAGGCGGCGCGACGGCTGCGGCCGGACCTGCTGTTGCTCGACGTGCAGATGCCCGGGCGCGACGGATTCGCCGTGCTGGAAGCGCTCGGCGCCGACGTGCCGCGCGCGGTCGTGTTCGTCACGGCGTTCGACGAGCACGCGCTGCGCGCGTTCGAGGTCCACGCCCTCGACTACGTCGTGAAGCCCTTCGGGCGGCCCCGCTTCGCTGCCGCGGTGGGCCGCGCGCTGGCCCGGCTCGAGGCCGACGAGGCCTTGTCCTTGCGCCGCACGCTCGCGGCCGCCGCGCTGTCGAGCGTCGCCGCGGCGCCGGAGGGCGAGCTGGCACCGCCCGCGGCAGGCGGCGCACAGGCGACGCGGCTCGCGCTGCGACTCGGCCCGCGCACCGTGCTGCTGCCCGTCGAGGAGCTCGACTGGGTGGAGGCGGACGGCGACTACATGCGGCTGCACGCGGGCGCGGCGGCCCACTTCGTCGCCGGTCGCCTCAGCGCGCTCGAGGAGCGGCTCGACCCCGCCCGCTTCCTGCGCATCCACCGCTCGCTGATCGTGCGCCTCGACCGCGTGCGCGAGCTGCGGCGCGATGCGGACGGCGGCGGCAGCGTCGTGCTCCACGACGGCGTGCGGCTGCGGGTGGCGCGCGGCCGCTGGGAGGCCCTGGAGCAGGCGCTGCGGCTGTGATCAAAGCAGGCTCGCTTCTCCCGAGATAGCCGGGCCCACGGCAGGAGCTCGCCGCGCGAGCGCAGGCCCGCGAGGTGGTGCAGCAGGCCGCTGTCGCGTACGTGGACCTTCGGGCTCTTGGTCAGAGCCGGTGAGCACGAACCGTCCGTTGCCACGCCCCTGGTCGATGGCGTGGCGCAAGGCGGGGAACAGCGCCGGAAGCCGCTGCGCCTCGTCGCGGGCGAGCCGTCGAGGATGGGCGGAGAGGAACCCCTCCAGGTCGGACCGCACCAGGGCCTCGTCGGAGGGACGCTCGAGTTCCATGCGCCGCCAGCCGGCCGAGGCGTGCAGCCGCAGCCCGGGCGACCCTCTTCATGGGTTGAGTCAGTGAACTACCCCTTCAATATTGCAAGGGAACTCCGGGCCCGTTCGCGCAGGGCACCCGGCGCTGAAGAGAGAAATCAGGCGAAGAAGCGGGCCCGACATGGCGGGCAGATGCCGTGGCTCACCTGCGGCAGCGACGGGGCGTCGAACAGGCCGAGCGCCTCGACCGCCTCCTCGACCTCGACCCAGCGCACGTCGAGCCGGGTCCGCTTGCACCACGAGCAGACGACGAGCAGATCGTCGCGTCGCGGCAGCCGGTCGTCCCACAGCGCGACGGGGGGGCGCGGCTCCCGGCGCAGCAGCGTGGTCTCGATCGCGACGCCGTCGTCCGCGTCACGGCGCAGGCTCATCGAAAGGAAGCGCCGCTCGCCGGGCGCATCGCAGCGGAACGGCACCTCCACGGCGCCGGCCGCCCGAGCCCGCTTCAGCAGCATCGCGGTCAACGACTGCATCTCGGTCCCGCTGACGAACGACGTCAGGGCGCGCCCCCGCAGGCGCTCGCCCGTCAGCTCGGGAACGCCGTTGGCCGCGGCGAAGGTCTCCCACTCGCCTCCCACTTCGACCATCCGGTCCTCGGCGTCGACGCGATACCGGATCTTCATCGCAGCCCGTGAACCAGGTAGAGATCGCCGACGATACGGCGCAGCCCGTAGGCGTAGCTGCGGCCGTCGGGGGTGATCGCGATCGGCGTGACCAGGTCGACCCCGGCGGGGTCCGCAGGCTGCAACTCGCGCCACGGCGTGCGCCTCCCGCTCGCGACCTCGACCCGGAACACCCGAGCCGGCAGGTCGCCGAGGCGCACTGCGAAGATCGCGGTGCCGTCCGCAGTCCAGCCCGCCGGGCGCTCCCCGGGCTCGAGGCCGGGGATCGGCCGGGGTTCGCCGGAGGGCACCGGGTAGAGCATCGCCCGGCCGTCGAGGGTCAGCGCGGCGACCTGCGTCCCGTCCGGCGAGACGTGGTGGGCCAGCGGCCGCACGCCCTCGGGGCTGATCGCCGCCGGCTCACCGCGCTCGAGGTCGCGCACCCAGAGCCGGGTCCCCTTCCCCGCCTCGTCGCCGGAGAACAGGATCCGCCGGCCGTCCGGGAACCAGGAACTCCACTGGTGGTTGATGGCCCCGGCGTCGAGGTCGCGCGGTTCGCCCGGACCGGTCGGCAGCAGCCGCAGGCGCGACGGGCCGCCGTCGCGGCCGGGCACCAGCACCAGCGCCCACTTTCCGTCGGGCGACAGTTCGTTGGCGATGCCGTCGCCGAGCCGCACGGCCGCGCCGCCGTCGGTCGGGCGCAGGTAAGCGCCGAAGCCGAGGCCGCCACCTTCGCCCTGCTCGGAGAACAGCACGTGGCGGCCGTCGTCGGCGAGATCGGTGAGGCGAGACCAGTCGAGCCACGACAGGTTGCGCTCGGCGGCCTCGCCTTCGATGCGGACGACGATCTCGCGGCGGAAATCGTCACGCGTCATCAGCACGCCTCCGTCGGCCGCGATGTCGTGGAGGGTCACCGGCCCCGCGCTCGTCAGGATCATCCGCTCGCGGCCGGACAGGTCGACGGCGAACAGCGAGCGCGCCATGCCGATCCGGCTGCCCGTGAACCACACCTCGCGCCCGTTCGGCGCCCAGGCGACGCCGGCAGCCGACAACCAGCCCCTCGACAGCGTGGACTTCGTCCCGTCGGCCGTCACCACGGCGATATCGCCGCCGTCGTCGCTCTGCAGCGGGTGGTCGACGAAGGCGACCCGCGATCCGTCCGGCGAGACGCGGGCGTGGCTCACGTAGCCACCGGTCTCGTACAGCGCCTTGCCGATCGGGAACTCGAGGCGGCTGCGGCCGTCCACGTCGCGCACGACGGCGAGCTGCTTGCCGTCCGGCGACCAGTCGGCGCCCTGGACGTCCTCGAGCAGCGGACGCGGAGCGCCCCCGCCGAACGCCACCCGCGACAGCGTGCCCGCGTGCACGAAGCCGCGCTGATAGCGGCGCCCGAGCGCCACGGCCAGCTCGCCCTCGCGCGAGACCGCGAGCAGCTCGGCGTCCTCGAGGTCGAGCGGGCGCGCCTCCGGGCTCTCGCGTCGCGCCGAGTAGACGCGGGCGGAATCGCCGCCCCACGCGGCGGAGTAGACGACGGCGCCCTCCGACGCGAAGCGCGCGCTGATCAGGGTGCCGCGCTGGAAGGTCAGCCGCTCGAAGCGCGGCGGCGCCGGCCGCTGGCCGGCTCCGATCCGGTGGCCCGCGACGCCGGCCACGGCGACCGCGACCAGCGCGGCCACCAGGCCGAGGGTGCGGCGGTGGGTCCGCGGTGCGGGGGGAGCGGCGACGACGGGGTGGCTGAGCCCGGAGGCCGCCGACACCGCCTCGAGCTGGAACGCGAGGTCGAGCGCCGACTGGAACCGCTCGTCCGGGTTCTTCTCCAGGCAGCGGCGCACGACGTGGTCGAGCAGCGGCGGCAGGCCGCGCACCTGCGAAACCAGCTCCGGCGGATCCTCCTTGAGGATCGCGCTCATCGTGTCGGCCGCGGTTGCGCCCGTGAAGGCGCGCCGGCCGGTGAGCATCTCGTAGAGCACGGCGCCGAAGGCGAACAGGTCGGCGCGCGGGCCCGCCACCTGCCCGCGCACCTGCTCCGGGGCCATGTAACCGGCCGTGCCCAGCACCACGCCGGGCCCGGTGTGGCCGCGGGTGTCGGCGCTGTGCGGGCTCGGCTCCTCGGCGGCGATCGCCTCGTTGAGGCGCGCCAGGCCGAAGTCGAGCACCTTGGCCCGCCCCTCGCGGGTCAGGAACACGTTCTCCGGCTTGAGGTCGCGGTGCACGATCCCGCGCTCGTGCGCCGCCGCCAGGCCGCGTGCGACCTGGGCGCCCAGCTCCAGCGCCTTGCGCACGGGCAGGGCTCCCCGCTCCAGCGCGGAGCGCAGCGTCTGCCCCTCCAGCAGCTCCGAGACCACGAACGGGACGCCCTCGGCGTGCCCCACGTCGTAGACGGTCAGCACGTTCGGGTGCGACAGCGCGGCGAGGCTCTTCGCCTCCTGCTCGAAGCGGCCCAGCCGCGCGGGGTCGGTCGCGTTCGCGGGGTAGAGCACCTTGACCGCGACGTCGCGGCCGAGCCGGGTGTCGCGCGCGCGGTAGACCTCGCCCATGCCGCCGGCTCCGACCGGGGCGGCGATCTCGTAGGGACCGAGGCGGGTTCCGGGGGCGAGCGGCATCGGGGGAAGAGGCGGCGATTCTACTGGTAAAGTACCGTCGCGATGGCCTTTGCCTGTACCCACAAGCGCCTGCACGGCGCCCAGTTCTGCGCGACCGACTGCCCCGCCCAGGCTCCCTGTGGGGTGTTCGACTACGTGCGCGTGGAGAAGCCCGAGGACCTGCCGGCCGCCGACCCGCTGCGCGTCGACGTCGCGATCCTCGACATGAACCACGGCTGGCCCAACCTCGGCCACGACTCGCTGGTCCACGCCGTGCTCGAGGCGAGCTGCGACCTGGTCGAGCTGACCGCCCGCTCGGGCCTGCAGGTGCGGGCGATCTCGTTCGACGTGCGGCGCAACGGCCAGCTCCCGGAGCCGCCCGGCGGCCGCTTCGCCGTCTACGTCGGCACCGGCGGGCCCGGCCACCTCGACCCGGCGCGTAACGACGGCGTCGCCGAGTGCGCCCAGGGCATCCGCGAGAACCCGGCCTGGGAGCCGAAGGCGTTCGCGCTGTTCGACGCGATCCTGGCCGACGAACGCGCCGCGCTGATCGCGGTATGCCACACCTTCGGCGTGATGTGCCGCTGGTCCGGCCTGGCCCGGCCCGCGCTGCGCGGACCCGAGAAGGGCGGCAAGAGCACCGGCATCCTGGAGAACCTGTTCTCCGAGCAGGCGGCGCGGCACCCGTGGTTCCGGCTGTTCACGGAGCAACTCGCCGCCGACCGCCGCACGCGGGTCGTCGACAACCGGCTCTTCGACCTGCTCCCCACCGACGGCTTCGGCCCGCGCCAGGTGCCGATCGGCTGGGAGACGCGAGGGGTCGGCGGACCGCGCGGCGACGCGCTGACGATGCTGGAATTCGCGCGCGATGCGAACGGCGTGATGCCACGGGTGTTCGGCGTCAACCACCACCCCGAGATCGTCGACCGCGGGCGGCAGGCGATGCTGCTCGAGCAGAAGGTCGCCCGCGGCGAGGTCGAGCGCGGCTGGGCCGACGAGCGCCGCGAGATCCTGACCCGCACCTACCCCGACGAGAACTCCGACCAGCGGCTGCAGTTCACCTCGGACGCCACCCTGCTCGGACCCTTGCGCTTCCACGTCCACCGCCAGGTCCGGCTGCGGGCGGAGTCGCTGGGGATCGACCCCGGCCCGCTGCACGAGGACGCGGTGATCGAGGCGGCCCGCCCGGCGGCCGTGAGCGCGTGATCCCCAAGCCGCCGTTCGTCCACGACCTCTCGCTGGAACAGGAGCTCGCCGAGTTCGAGCGGCTGAAGCCGCGGCTGCTCGAGGTGTGGGACGTGCTGACGCTGCAGGAGGAGGAGCCGCACACCTCCGTCGTGGTGCCCTCGCTGACCCTCGACCAGACCGAGCTGCGCAAGCTGGCCGGGGCCAGCTTCTACGAGGAGCGGCTGCTGTTCCTGCTGATCCGCCTGCGCAACCCGCGCGCGCGCATGGTGTACGTGACCTCCGAGCCCGTGCACCCGATGATCCTGGAGTACTACTTCCAGTTCCTGGCCGGGATTCCGGCCAGCCACGCGCGGGCGCGGCTGACCCTGCTCTGTGCCCACGACGCCTCACCCCGCTCGCTGACCGAGAAGATCCTGGAGCGGCCGCGGCTGATCGAGCGCATCCGCGCCGGCATCGTCGACCGCTCGCGGGCGTACCTGACGGTGTTCAACTCCACGCCGCTCGAGCGCAAGTTGGCGGTGCTGCTCGGCGTGCCGCTCAACGGGGTCGACCCCCAGATGAGCCACCTGGGCAGCAAGTCCGGCTCCCGCAAGCTGTTCCGCGAGGCCGGCGTCGCGCTGCCCGAGGGCGTCGAGGACCTCTACTCCGAGCACGAGGTCGAAGAGGCGCTGGTCGACCTCCGGAAGCGGCGGCCCGGGCTGAAGCGGGCGGTGATCAAGCTCAACGACAGCTTCTCGGGCGAAGGCAACGCCCTGCTGCGCTACCCCGCCGACGAGGGCCGGCCCGCGATCAAGGAGGCGCTGCGCGAGCTCGAGTTCTCGGTGCCGTGGGAGACCCCGGGCGCCTACTTCGAGAAGTTCGCGCGGATGGGCGGCGTGGTCGAGGAGTTCATCGAGGGCCGCGACAAGGTCTCGCCCTCGTCGCAGCTCCGGATCGGCCCGCGCGGCGAGGTGCTGCCGATCTCGACCCACGACCAGATCCTGGGCGGCCCCTCCAACCAGGTCTTCCTCGGCTGCACGTTCCCGGCCCACGACGCCTACCGCCTGCGCATCCAGGAAGAGGCGATCAAGATCGGCCACGCGCTGGCCGCCCACGGCGTGGTCAGCCGCTTCGCCGTCGACTTCCTGCTCTGGCGCGACGACCCGCGCGAGGAGTGGAACCTGTGTGCGCTGGAGATCAACCTGCGCATGGGCGGCACCACCCACCCGTACCTGGCGCTGCAGTTCCTGACCAGCGGCTCGCTCGACCCCGCGACCGGGCTGTTCCTGTCGCCCACCGGCCAGGCCAAGTTCTACCGCGCCACCGACAACCTGCGCTCCGAGCACTACCGCGGCCTGCTGCCCGAGGACCTGATCGAGATCCTGACCATCAACAAGCTGCACTACTCGCACGGCAGCGAGTCCGGCGTGCTGTTCCACCTGATCGGGGCGCTGTCGGAGTTCGGCAAGGTGGGCCTGACCGCGATCGGCAACGGGCGCGACGAGGTGGACGAGCTGTACCGCCGCACGCTCGCCGTGCTCGACCGGGAGACGACCTACGGACGGCCGCCCGCGCAGGACCTGGCGTCCGCGCCGCGCTGACCGTTGCCGCTGACCGTCGACTCGCGTCCGCTGCGGCTGCTGGTCCTGGAGCAGGATCCCGACCTGCGGGCGGTGCTGCAGCGCGAGCTGGCGGCCGGCTTCCCCGCCTCGGCCGTGATCCCCGCATCGTCGTTCGGCGAGCTGCCGGCGCTGCTCGCCGGGACCGCTCCCGATGCGGTGCTGGCGTCGGACACCGCCGAGGAACCCGCCCTCGGCACCCTGGCCACGGCCCGCGAGGCGTGGCCGGGCGTGCCGGTCGTGGTGCTGACCGAGCCCGGCAACGAGGACCGCGCGGCGATGGCGATCCGCGCGGGCGCTGCGGACTTCGTGCTCACCGACCGCCTCGGCCGGCTGTGCGCCGTGATGCTCTCGGCGCTCGAGCGGCGGCGCATGCGCGAGCACTGGGAGCAGGCCCTCGTCGCGCTGCGCGAGAGCGAGGAGCGCTACTCGCTGGCCGCGCGCGGCGCCAGCGACGGCCTGTGGGACTGGGACCTGCGCACGGGCCGCGTCTACTACTCCGAGCGCTGGAAGACGATGCTGGGCCACGCCGACGCCGACGTCGGCGACTCGCCCGAGGAGTGGCTGTCGCGGGTACACGCCGACGACCGGGAGGCGCTCGATGCCGCGATCCGCGACCACCTCGAGGGGCGCGTGGCGCACTTCGAGGCCGAGTACCGGATGCAGACGGCGGACGGCGAGTGGCGCTGGATGCTGGCCCGCGGCCTCGCGGTGCGCGACGGCGACGGGCGCGCGTACCGGATGGCGGGCTCGCAGACGGACGTCTCGCGCCAGAAGCAGGCCGAGGCGCGGCTGCTCCACGACGCGCTGCACGACGCGCTGACCGGCCTCGCCAACCGCACGCTGTTCATGGACCGCCTGGAGCAGGCGCTGGCCCGCACCCGGCGCCGCGCCGACTCGCTGCTGGCCGCGATCTACCTCGACCTCGACCAGTTCAAGGTGGTCAACGACAGCCTCGGCCACACCGTGGGCGACGGGCTGCTGGTGGCGGTCGCGCGCCGGATCAAGAGCTGCCTGCGCCCCGGCGACACCGTGGCCCGGATCGGCGGCGACGAGTTCGCGGTGTTCGTCGAGGACGTCGACGACGTCAGCCAGGCGCTGCGCATCGCCGAGCGCATCCACGAGGAGTTCCTGGTCCCCTTCCACCCGGCGGGCCACGAGGTGTACGCGACCGCCAGCCTGGGCCTGGTGCTGACCGGCGGCGCCTACGAGCGTGCCGAGGAGCTGCTGCGCGACGCCGACATCGCGATGTACCGGGCCAAGCGCGCGGGCCGCGGCCGCACCGAGATCTTCGACAGCTCGATGCACGCCGCGGCGGCCGCCCGCCACCGCCTCGAGAACGACCTGCGCCGCGCGGTCGAACGCGGCGAACTGCGGCTCGCCTTCCAGCCGATCGTGCGTCTCGTCGACGGGTCGGTGCAGAGCCTCGAGGCGCTGGTGCGCTGGCAGCACCCCGAACGCGGGCTGCTGATGCCGCCGGAGTTCATCCCGGTGGCCGAAGAAATGGGCGCGATCGTCCCGGTCGGCGAGTGGGTGCTGCACGAGGCCTGCCGCTGCCTGCGCGGCTGGCGCGACGCGTTGTCCGAGGCGGGGGAGGTCACGGTCAGCGTCAACCTCTCGGCCCGCCAGTTCTCCCAGGGTGACGTGCTGGCGCTGACCGACGAGACGCTGTCCCACTCCGGGCTGCCGCCCTCGGCGCTGCGGCTGGAGCTGACCGAGAGCGTGGTCATGGAGGACCCGAAGCAGGCGGCGCGCAAGCTGCATCAGCTCCGCGAGCTGGGCGTGGGCCTCGACATCGACGACTTCGGCACCGGCTACTCGTCGCTGTCCTACCTGCGTCGCTTCCCGATCGACGCGCTCAAGATCGACCGCTCGTTCGTCGACGGCCTGGGCCAGGACGAGGAGGACCTGGCGATCGTGCGCACGATCGTCACCCTCGCCGGCAACCTCGGCGTCGACACCATCGCCGAGGGCATCGAGGGCGAGCCGCAGCTCGCCCAGCTCCGCTCGCTCGGCTGCCCGCTGGGCCAGGGCTTCCACTTCGCGCGGCCACTGTGGCCGGACGACGTGCCCGCCGTGCTACGCGCCGGCTTCGCCGCCGCCTGAAGCGAGCAGAGCCCGCGCCGCTTGGCGGGCCTCGTCGGCGCTGTGCAGCTCGCCGTCGAGCTGCCGCTCGTAGAGCGCGGCCAGCAGGCGGCCGACCGCCGGCCCCGGCGCCAGACCCAGGTCCAGCAGGTCGCGCCCCTGCAGCAGCGGCGCCGGCGCGGAACGCTCGACTTCCAGCGCGCGCACCTTGTCGCGGAACCAGTCCATGGCGTCCGGAGCGAAGCGCCCCGGCTCCCGCCCGAGGCAGTCGGCGCGGGCCACCCGCTCCAGCAGCTCGGGCTCGCACCTGCGGGCCAGCCGCCGCACCGCCCCGTCGCCGATGCGCTCGCGGTCCTTGTAGAGCTGGCCGGGCTTGAGGTGGTGCGCGACCAGGGCCTCGACCTGCGCCCGCAGGTCGAACCCGCCGAGCGTGAAGACCTTCCAGCGGTCGAGCAGCGTGCGGGTCGGCGCGATCCCGGCTTCTTCGTGGCCGGGCGAGCGGATGCGGCCGTCGGCGAAGCGGGTGGTGGCGGGCTTGCCGAGGTCGTGGCACAGCGCACCGAGCATCACCGCCAGCGCGCGCGGCTTGTCGAGACCCTCGCGCAGCGGCGCCGCCTGGTCGAGCACCTGCAGGGTGTGGACCCAGACGTCACCCTCCGGGTGCCACTCGGGCTCCTGCGGCGTGACCTTCAGCAGCAGCAGCTCCGGCGCCACGGCCGGCAGCAGGCCCCAGGCGTCGAGCAACGCGAAGCCGATGGAAGGTCGCAGCGCCTGCAGCAGCAGCTTCTCGATCTCGCCCCACACGCGCTCCGCGGGCAGCTCCACGACCGGCATCCGGCGGCACAGCTCGGCCGTCGCGGGATCGACGGCGAGATCGTAGCGTGCGGCCATCTGCACGGCGCGCAGCGCGCGCAGCGGGTCGTCACCGAAGGTCGCGGCGTCCACGGCGCGCAGGAGCCGGCGCTCGAGGTCGTCGCGACCACCGGTCGGATCGAGCAGCTCGCCCGTCTCGGCGTCGAGCGACATCGCGTTGATCGTGAAGTCGCGGCGGCGGGCGGCCTCGGCGGGCGTCATCGAGGGGTCGCCGGTGACCGCGAAGCCGCGGTGCCCCGGTCCGGTCTTGGAATCGCGGCGGGGCAGCGCGACGTCGACGGCGCCTTCCACGCCGGCGAGGCCCGACAGCTTGAGGACCGTGAAGGCCTCGCCCACCGCGTGCACCGCGCCGTGACGCTCGAGCACCGCCTGCAGCGCGGGCAGCGGCAGGCCGAAGACCTCGAGGTCGAAGTCCTTCAGGGGCCGGCCGAGCAGGCCGTCGCGGACCGAGCCGCCGACGAGGAGTGCACGGCCACCCGTGGCGCGGACATCGCGAACCAGGGTGACGAGGGACGCGGGGAGGGTCGCGCGGAAAGTGGCGAGGGGGTCGGCCGGGGGCATCCCGAAGCGAAGGCTAGCAGGTGAACGGCCCTTCGACGGGCTTGGCCCGTCGAAGAAAAAGGGCCGGGACACCCTCGCGGGGCCCGGCCCTTCGATCAGGTCACGCCGCGGTCAGCGACCGCGGCGCTGCCGGACGGACTAGAAGCGGAAGCCGGCCGAGAACTGGAACGTGCGCGGCGTAGCGAAGTTCCCGTTGCCCTGCGCCTGGCCGTACACCGGGCCCTTGGTGTAGGTCGTCGGCAGGCCGAGGCTGTCGAGCGCCCCGGTGGCGTTCGCGGTGATCGTGGTGTTCCAGGTGGTCAGCTTGTCGTTGTTCAGGAAGTTGCGGACCTCGGCCTTGATGTAGGGCCGGAACTTGCCGATCACCGGAATCTCGTAGTTGAGCGCGAGGTCGAACAGGTGCACGTCCGCGAAGCGCTCGTTGCCACGGCCCTCGAAGAAGAGGGTCTGCGACGCCGGGAATCCGGCGTACGGCGCCCGGGCACGCTGGATCGCCGTGATCCCGAACGTGGCCGTGTGGCTGTAGGCGAGGCCGGTGTTGTAGCGCCACAGCACCGAGAGGTCCAGGTTGCCGAACTTGCCCATGTCCAGGTCGTAAGTGGTCCAGGCGCGGGCCTTGTGCTTCTGGTTGTCGTCGGTGTTGCCGTAGGGGAAGTGACGCTCCTCGGTGTAGAGCTCGGGGCGGTCGCCGATGATCGAGTAGGAGCCCGGCGTGTTGGCGCCCTCACCCTCGAAGTTGCCCTCGTTCTTGAGCTGGATCGTCCAGTGGCCGGCCACCGTCCAGTTGTCGGTCAGGCGGTAGTTGCCCTGGAACTGCAGGCTCTGGTACTGGCGCTCGGAGAAGTCCGAGTTGTCGATCACCACGTTGTCGAAGGTGCCGAACGTGCGGCCGTTCTCGACGACCGTGGTGCGGCCCGCGGCCGTCGGGTTGTCGATGAAGTCCTCGAGCAGGTCGCCCATCTTGCGGTTGGTGTAGATCGCCTTGATCTCGCCCTTGTTGCCGAGGCGGGTGCCGTACTGCAGGGTCCACTCGGTCGTCTTCGGCGTGGAGAGGTCGTCGGCGAAGAACACGTTCCGGGTCGGGAACGAGCCACCCACTGCCGTCCAGTTGGCGAGCGTGAAGCCGGGGGTGAAGCCCAGGCCCTGGCCCGCCGGCCCGGTGTAGATGTACTGGATCAGGTTCGGCGTGCCGACGTTCGAGTTGTCGGCGAACTGCGTCTCGGACGCCTTGCCCGCGTACTTCGCGTAGGTCGCGTAGAAGCGGTGCTTGCCGTCGCCCGTGACGTCCCACGTCGCGCCGAGGCGCGGCACGAACGAGGAGGTGTCGGCGCCGGACTGGACCTGGGTCGCGTCGGAGGTCACGTTCTCGAAGCGGAAGCCGATGTTGAAGCTCCAGCGATCGTTCAGCGTCCACCGGTCGTTGACGTAGAAGCTGCGGGTGGTCAGGTCGACCTGCGCGCCGCGCACGGGCAGCCACTGCTGCAGCACGGACTGCCCGGGCACGAAGTTGGGGACGATGCGGCCGTTCGAGATCACCGGCGCGCCGCCCGAGACCACGGGGTCGACGATGAACACGTAGTCGGTCGAGGACTGGCTGTTGCCGCCCGTGCGGGTCGACTGGTAGTTCTCGAAGCCGAACTTCAGGTCGTGGCGGCCGAAGCTGCTGGTCGACAGGAAGTAGGACAGCGCCGCGGTGATCTGCTTGTTGTCTCGGTTCTCCGGGTCGGAGTTGTCGAAGTACGGCGCGTTGTAGTGGCGGTTGGCCGGGATGCCGGCGAAGCCGCGGGCCAGGAACGGCGAGTCCACGATGTCCGTGAACGAGCTGCCCGAGTTGCGGAAGCCGAACTTCTTCTGCGAGTACTGCGCCTCGAAGAACAGGCTCGAGCTGATCACGCCGTTGTAGTTGGCGACGAACAGGTCGTTCGGCAGCGTGCGGGTGATGATCGTGCGCGGGTCGATCGAGAAGCCGAAGGTCGGCTGGGTCTGCTCGGTCGAGTTCTTCGCGTAGTTGACGGTGATCGTGTGGTTCGGGTTGATCGAGCCGGTCAGCTTGCCCTCGTAACGCTTGTTGTCGTTCGTGGTCGTGTACGGAATGCCCGTGTTGGGGAAGGTGTTGGTCGTCTCGGCCACCGGGGTGATGCGGGTGGCGCCGAAGAACCACAGCTTGTCCTTGACGATCGGGCCGCCGAGGGTGCCCTGGTAGACCTTGTTGGTCTTGGAGGTGTTGGTCTGGTTGCGCTCCTTCTGGAACGGCGTCTCGTCCGTCCAGGCGGAGTTCGTGAAGTCGGTGCGGAAGCTGCCCGAGAAGCTGTTGCCGCCGCGCTTGGTGATGGCGTTGATGACGCCGCCCGAGAAGCGGCCGTACTCGGCCGAGATGCCGGACGTCAGCACCTGGGTCTCCTCGATCGCGTCCTCGATGAACAGGTTGTTGGCCGTGCCGAACAGGTTGTCGTTGATGTCGACGCCGTTGAGCAGGAACACGTTGTCGTAGGCGAACGCGCCCGCGATCGTGACCTGGCCGGCGTTCGGGGTGGCGTCCGTCAGGCCCGGGGCCAGCTCGGCGATCGCGGCCAGGGTGCGGCCCATCGCCAGCTTGTCGACGGACTCGCCCGTGTAGTTGGCGCCGACCGTGGTGCTGTTGAGCACGGTGGGCGCGGCGGCCGTGACCGTGATCGTCTCCTCGACGCTCTGCACCGACATCGTGGCGTTGATGCTGCGGGTGTCACCGAGCTGGGCGACGACCGAGCGCTCGACCGTGCCGAACCCCGAGAGCGCGAAAGTCACCTTGTAGGTGCCGGACGGCAGGCCGCGGAAGATGTAGTTGCCGTTCGCGTCGGAGACGGCAGTGCGCTCGCCCTGCATCGCGGGCGAGGTGACGGTGATCGTCGCGCCGGGCAGCGGCTGCCCGTCGGACGAGGAGACCGTGCCGCTGATGACGGCGGTCTGCGTGCCCTGCGCGTGGAGATCGGCGGTACCGAAGCCGAAGACCAGCGCGAGGGCCAGGAGCGCCCGGAAGCGGGGCGACCTGACGATATTACGCATTGGGGACATCCTCCTCAGTGAGACTGAACCTGGGTTTTCAGAAACAGGTGCGGCTCCGCCCCCGGGTCAGAGGCGAGTTGCACGCCCAACCGAATAGCAGGCTCCGTGCCAACCTGGCAGCCGCCGTCAGATCACCCCAACGCGCTGATAAAAATGAAGTTAATGGGCTATCCTGAGCAGACGTTATTGCTATGATTGTTCTCGATCCATAGCGGCGGATCCAGAGGCCGTCGAAGATCCAAGAGACCGGATCAATTGCTCCAGCATCCGACTTTCCGCACGCTCCAGAATCTCCCCCAGGGGCTGGAAGTCGAAGCGCCCTGCCGCTTCGCGGGCGGCGGCGAGCGGGGTGGCGTCCGCGGAGTCCAGTCGGGGCAGTCGTTGCCCGAGGCGCCGCAGGGCCTGCGCCAGGGCGACGTGGGCCAGCCACTCGTTTCCGCCGGGCAACGGCGCGATGTCCATGACCCGGACCCAGGCGAGCGCAGCGCGGGCCCGCGGCTTGACCTCCGCGAGCCCGGCCGAGCCCAGCCAGGCGCAAAGGTCCTCGAGTCGCGCCGGGACGAACTCCGGTGGCGCCCCGCCCGCGAGCGGAGTCGTGCGCAGGTCGCCGAGCCCGAGCGCACTCCCCCACGCGCGCACGGTGCCCGCATCCGGCAGCGCCGTCGCCGGCGCCGCCGCCAGCGCCCGCTCCAGCGCTTCGGCCGTGACCGCGGCGCCCGGCAGCGACGCGACGCCCTCGGCCCAGGCCCGTGTTTCGCGGGCCCGCAGTTCGGCGGCGCTCACGGCTCCCGACGCCAGCAGGTCCGCCAGGCGCCGCTCCTGCAGCGCCGCGGCGGGGGCGATCCGCAGCAGCTTGTCCATGCCCGCGATTCTCGCCAGCGCGAGCGGCCCTTACAATCGAAGGAACGTCCCGGGTCGCGCGCAGCGGGGGCTCGCCGCGAGCCGGGCATGGGAATCCGAAGATGAAGCGCGCTTCTGTCGCCGTCGCCGTGGCCGCATCGCTCGCCCTCGCGTCGCCCGTGGCTCCCGTCGTCCACGCGGCTGCCGCCGAGAAGGGCAAGCGGCCGAAGCTCGAGGTACGCGTGCTGCCCCGCTTCGGCTTCTCGCCGCTCAACGCGCTGGCGATCGCCGAGCTCAAGGGCGGCGACGATCACGAGGACCTCTACTGCCCCGAGATCGACTGGGAGTGGGACGACGGCGGCAGGAGCATCACCGAGCCCGACTGCCCCGCGTACGAGCCGGGCGTGACGAAGATCGAGCGCCGCTTCAGCGCCGAACACCTGTTCAAGCGGGCGGGCAACTACGCGATCAAGGTGACGCTGCGCCGCAACGGCGACCAGGTCGCGCAGGGCTCGGTGCGGCTCGAGGTCAAGCCCGGCCCGGGCGACCCGACGATCGAGGAGTAGCGGAGGCGCGTGGGGCGCGCGCGACGCCGCGGGGCCCCGCGCCCCACCTCCCCCGCCTCGGCCGCGGCGCCCGGATTCCGCCTCGATCGGGCGCTGTGGGCGGCCACCGCCGCAGTCCTGCTCCTGCTGGCGGCGGTCGCCGACGACCGTCACGTCGGCCTGATCGCGGACGGCCGCCAGATGATCCGCACGGCCGTCGCGCTGGTCGAGACCGGCGGCATCGGGCAGGCGCGGGGACGCGACTTCACGTGGGAGCGCGAGGCGGACGCCGTGTCGCGCTTCGGCATGGCGACCAGCCTGCTGCAGGTGCCTGCGGCCTGGCTCGCCCCGGGCGTCGAGCGGCGACACGGCCCGGGCGCGTCGCAGGCGCTGTTCCTCGTGCTGCCCTGGCTCGGCGTCGGCGTGGCCGCGGCCGCGGCGGGGGCGCTCGCCCGGAGGCTCGGCGGCGACGATCGGCGGGTGGTCGCGGCAGTGCTGCTCGCCTCGGTCGCCGGGCCGCTCGGGTCGTACGCGCACCTGGAGTTCTCGGAGCCGGTGCAGGCCGCTGCGCTCGCGCTCGCGCTGCTCGGCGCGTTCGTCGCGGGCTCGTCGGCGCGGCCGCGTCCTGCGCTGGAGCTGGTCGCCGGCTTCGCCGCGGGCTTCGCGGTGCTCGCCAAGAGCAGCCTGCTGGCCGCGGCGCCGTGGACGCTTCTGCCGCTGCTGGCCGGCGACCGCGCGCGCGCGCGGCGTGCCCTGACCTTCGCCGCGGCGGGTGCCGCGCTGCCGCTGCTGGCCTGGGCCACGTTCGAGTTTGCCCGCTTCGGCCGCCTGTTCGGCGGCTACCCGGACGACCGCTTCACCCACCCGTGGTTCGACGGCCTGTGGCGGCTGCTGGTCGGACCCAACCGCGGCCTGCTCTGGTTCTGGCCCGCGCTGCCCGCGTTCGCGTGGGTCGGAGTGCGGCTGCTGCGGGCGCAGCCGCGCGGCGCCACCGCCCTCGCGTGGACGGGCGCGGCGCTCGCGCTGGGTGCCCAACTCGCGGCGGCGGCCGGTTACTGGGGCTGGCACGGGATGGAGGGCTGGGGCCCGCGCCTGATCGTCGCCGCGCTGCCGTTGCTCGCGCCATTCGCCGTCCTCGTGCCCAGTCGCGCGGCACTCGCCGCAGTCGTCGGCCTCGGCCTGCTCTCGAACCTGCCGCCGCTCGTCCAGCACCCGACGCCGGTCGCGACGTACGTGACCAACCTGCCGTGGCCCGAGGTCGCAGCGGACGAAGTCCAGCGGTACCCCTTCTACGCCACCGGGCGCTCCTCCGCCGGCGAACCCACTGTCGTGCCTTTCGAGGCGCTGGAGATGGAGCCTGCGGCGCTGCCGTGGCGCACCTACCTGTGGCTCGCCGCGGGGGCCCGTCTCGACGATGCGGCGCTGGCGACGCGACTCTCGTCCCCGCCGTGGGCTGCCGCGCGGCCCGACCTGGCACCGGCCTCACCGTGGGCGCCGCAGGCGGCGCGCACCGTCGCGCCGCCGCCGCGCTGGGGCTACCTCGGCCGCAGCGTCGCCGGCGACGGGGGACCCTACGCGAGCGTCTATCTCGACGCGCTGCTCGACCAGGCCGTGCTCGCCCACCAGCGTGGGCAGGTGCTGCTGGGTCTCGAGCTGGCGATGCGGCGGCTCTCGCTGCGGGCCGACGGAGAGGCCGGGGCCTGGGCCCTCGAGAGCCTGCGGCGGGCGGGGCGGCCGCAGGACGCGGAGCCGCTGCTGCGCTCGCTGTCGCAGGAGGCCCGGGCCCATCCGCTCGTCAACGGCGCCCTCGCCCTGTTCGACCGCGACGGCGGCGAGGAGCAGCGGGCCCACGCGCTGCTGCGCTCGGTGGCCGGCGCGTTCCCCGACACCGCCGTCGTCGAGGCCATCGCGCAGCCGACCTCGGCGTGGCCGGCGACGCTGGACGAGCTGACCCGCGTGCGCCGCCGCGACGCCCAGGTGGCGCGACCGGAGTAGCGCCCGAACGAAAACGGGGGAGGGCCGAAGCCCTCCCCCGCGGATGCGGGCCGGCCCCGAGGGGCCGACCCGGATCAGGTGCGAACTAGAACGACAGCTTCGCGGAGAGACGGACCTCGCGCGGAGCCTGGAAGGCGTTGGCCAGGTTGAACCGGACATCCGTGATGCTCGGGGTGATCAGGCTCTCGTAGTTCCAGCCACCGGCGAAGAACTGGTTCGTCGTCAGCGGCAGCGAGCCGAACGTGCGCTCGTTGTGGCGCCGGGTCTCGGCGTCGCGGTCGAACAGGTTGAGGATCGTCACGCCGAGCTGGAGGCTGGCCTTGCCGAACTTGAAGTCCTGGTAGATCGACAGGTCGGTGTTGATCAGCCAGTCCGTGCGGTCGAGGTTGCCGCGACCGTACGGGAAGAACGGGATGCTGGCCCCGACGAAAGCCTCTTCGGAGGTCGGGATGCCGCTGGCGACGTTCTGGTTGATCGAGAACGTCATGTCCCACGGCGCGCGGTAGATGGCCTGCGCCTTGAAGTTGTGCGGACGGTCGGTGCCGAGCTTGCCGTACACCAGGTCGCCGTTGCGGTCGAACATGTTCTCGATGTGGTCGAAGAAGCGGTTCACGTTCGGCGAGGTGCGGCCGTCCTCGTCGGAGCTGGCCAGACCCGAGTAGTTGCCGTACAGCTTGCTGAGCGTGTAGTTGGCGAACAGCGCCCAGTTGTTCGAGAAGCGCTTCTCGAACGTGAACTCCATGGCCGTGTACTCGCGCTTCGCCTTCGCGAAGTTCGGGATGCCGGGGTCGGCCAGCGACAGCGAGATGCCCTCGCCCGGGTTCGCGATGTAGTACACCTCACCGACGCCGGGGACGACGATGCCGACGTCCTCGATCGTCCGGATCAGGTTCTTGCGCACGAAGCGGGCGCCGACCACCATCGAGTTGCCCAGCTCGTGCGTCACGCCGAACTGGATCTCCATCTGCTTCATCGGCTTCAGGTCGGGGTCGACCGTCGAGTCGAGGTCTTCTGCCGAGTTGAAGCGGCGGTCGAGGACCTCGATGAACGTGCCCGCCGCGCAGCTCGGCCGCTCGGCGATGGTGTTGGTCCCGGTGGCGCAACCGGCCCCGTTAAGCGTGAAGTTCGGGTTGTCCCAGGTGAAGAAGTAGTCGACCCACTTGTCGCCGCCGAACGAGCCGCGCGGCATCTCGTACTTCATCACGTCGTAGTACAGGCCCCAGGAGCCGTACGCCTTCCACTTCTGGTCGCCGGTGAGGTCGTAGGCGAAGCCGACGCGCGGCGCCAGCTTCTCGTCGAGGCCGAACTCGATCGGAACCTCGACGCCGGCCGAGCCGAAGTTCGGGACGCGCTCGTGCTCGGCGCGCAGGCCCAGGTTCAGGGTCAGGCGCGGCGAGACCTTCCAGGTGTCCTGGATGAAGAACGCGTCGTTGCGGCTCTCGACCGCGCCGAGCGTCGAGATGTTGAGCAGGCGGAAGTAGCCATAGGTGCCCTGCGCCGTCTGGCCCGTCGAGGTGCGGTAGGAGCGGCCGGCGTAGTACAGGATGCGGTCGGCGTTGTAGCCGGCCTGCACGTCGTTGTAGATCTTCTCGATCTGGGCGCCGAACTTGATCTGGTGGTCGCCCGCGCCACTGAAGAAGTACGTGGCGTCGATGCCGAGGAAGTCGCGCTTGTACTCGTCTTTCGCCTGGGCGTCGGTGACCAGGACGTCCGAGGTGAAGCCCGCGCCGCGGTTGAACGATCCCAGGGCGGCCAGACCGGCCGGCGTGCTGCCGGTCGAGAAGTTGTGGATCAGGCCCGGGAAGTTGACGCCCGTGCTCTCGCCGTCGGTCCGATAGCGACCGCCGCGGGCCGAGACGACGAACGTGCTGGTCGGGAACCAGTCGAGCGAGGCGGACATCGTCTCGCGATCACCCTTGAACCCGCGGGTGTACTGGCTGGGATCCGTCAGCGACGTGCGGCCGTCCTGGCCGGGCAGCGTGCCTTCGGTCTCGTAGGGCGAGAAGTTGGCGCCCACGCGGAACAGCAGCTTGGAGCTGATGTTGCCGGAGATGTTGGCCGCCCAGTAGTTGACCGTGGTGTCCCGGTCGAAGCTGTTGGTCACGCCGTTGGTGAAGTTCACGGTCCGGGTCGTCTTGGTGATCCCCGGCTGGTAGGAGCCGAAGAAGAACAGCTTGTCCTTGAGGATCGGGCCGCTCAGGAAGAAGCCCGGGTCCCAGCGGGTCTCATCGTCCTTTTCGGGATTGACGTAGACGGCCGTGTTGCTGGTCAGGCTCTCCCGCAGCAGCGGACGAACCGGACCGCCCCACGAGCGGTCCTGGTACTGGGTCAGGACGCCGCCGTGGAACTGGTTGTTGCCGCTCTTGGTGATGGCGTTGACGACGCCACCGGTCGAGCCGCCGAACTCGGCCTGGTAGCCGGCCGACTTGACCTGGACTTCCTCGATGAAGTCCGCGCGCATCGGCACCGAGTTGATGCCCTCCTGCGGGCTGGTGGTGTCGATGCCGTCGATGACGAAGCGGTTCTCGGAGCCGGACGAGCCGTCGATCGAGATGCCGCCCGCCTGCGACTCGTCGGCAGCGCCGGCGGCCTGGGCCACGACGTCCGTGAAGTCGCGGCCACGCGGGATCAGGTCGATGCGCTCGCGCGAGATCGAGGTCGCGGTCGCCGAAGACGTGATGTCCACGGCCGCGGCCTCGCCGATGACGTTGATCGTCTCGGTCACGCTCGAGAGCTGGAGCGTGAACTCGGCGCGGGCCGTGGTGCCGACGGCGACATCGACGCTGGCCTCGGCGCGCGAGAAGCCCGCCAGGCTGGCCACGATCTTGTAGCGGCCCGAGGGCAGGCGCGGGAAGCGGTACTCGCCCTTGGCGTCGGTGACGACGGAAATCAGGCCGGCGGGGCCCGAGGCCTCGACGGTGGCGCCCGGCAGCACGGCGCCGTCGGGGCTCTTCACGACGCCGGCGACCGTGCCGGCGGTCTCCTGCGCGTGCAGCGCAGGAGTGATCAGCAACAACAGGGCAAGGCCCAGCACCCACCAGCGGCGGGATGCGTTGTTCAGGGTCATTCGAGGATCTCCCATCCGATGTCGATATCCCTTCGCCTCGATCCTCCCCCTGGGTCAGGGGGTGCAGGAACGAGCTCCGAAGAGAGTCTGACCCCGAGTGAGCAAACGTCATTCCAGGTCAAGGAACGTCAACAGAGACCCGGGAAGTCAGTGAAATGAATGAGCTTGATAGGCCGGGGCGATTTCGGTTCGGAACAGCTCGCTCCATTCGGTTGGGTGTGAATCCAACCTGTCGGATCCAGCCTACTCGCGGGAGCGCTTGAGGATCTCCAGTCCCGACTCCCCGAAGTACTTCACGACCAGCCGCGACCACGTCTGGGTGCGTCGGACGTTGACCACGTAGGCGTCGAGCGCGGCCCGGAGCTTCGGCTCGTCGGGCCGCACGGCGAAGCCGACGCTGGTCGGTGCCCCGACGAATGCGCCCGTCTGGAGATCCGGGTCGCGACGGGCTTCGACCAGGGCCCAGACGACCGAGAACACGGCCGCCTCGACGCGCCCGGAGCGAAGCCCGGCCACCAGCGCCGCGGCCGAGTCGAACCCCCCGTCGACCTGGGCCACCGGCACGCCGGCGGCCGCCACCTCTTCAGCCCACGACGAGCCCGGGATCGTGCCCACCTTCAACCGGCGCAGCGCCTCGACGCTGTCGATCCGCGGCGCCGGCCGGCGGTTGACCGCGAGGTGACGGATCGGGAACACCTCGGCGCTGAAGTCCACCTGCCTGCGCCGCGCCGGGGTGTCGACCAGGCCACCCGCCACGAGATCTCCGCGGCCCTCGAGCAGCGCCGGCAACCGCTCGTCGAGGCTCGCGACCGTGACCACCTCCAGCGTGAGCCCGTGCAGCGACGCGAAGCCCTGGAGCAGTTCGGCCTCGAGGCCGGGATTGGCGGCGGCCTGCGGCGCGTAGAGCTCGGCCAGGTTGTCGGCCCACACGATCACCCGCAGCTTGCCCGAGCTGCGGATGGCGTCGAGGTCGGCCACGGCGGACGGAGCGAGGGCGAGCGAGAGGACACCTGCGGCCAGGAGGGGAAAGTGCATGCCGGAGCATACGCAAACGGCCTCGGTTCAGTCGAGGCGCTTGCGGAAGCGGGCGGCGGCGACGGCGAGGATCGAGAGGCCCATCACGAGCAGGGTCAGCGCCTGCGGCCACAGCACGTCGAGGCCGGCGCCCTTCAGGAAGATGCCGCGCAGGATCGTCGCGTAGTAGCGCACCGGGATCAGGTAGGTGAACCACTGGATCGCCACCGGCATGTTCTCGATCGGGAAGATCAGGCCGGAGAGATAGATCATCGGCAGCATCAGCGTGAAGGTGGCGACCATCATCGCCTGCTGCTGGTTGGCGACCAGCGTGGAGACGAGCAGCCCCAGCCCCAGCGTGTTGAGGATGAAGACCAGCGAGAGGCCGAACAGCAGGGCGAAGCTGCCCTCGAGCGGCACCCCGAAGCCGAACACCGCGACCGCCGAGACGAGGCAGACCTGGACCATGCCGATCACGCCGAACGGGAACAGCTTGCCGACCAGCAGTTGCCAGGCGTGGACGGGCGTGACGATGATCTGCTCCAGGGTCCCGATCTCCTTCTCGCGCACCACGCCCATCGCCGAGAGCAGCATGGTCATGATCATCAGGATCATGGCCAGCACCGCGGGCACGTAGAACCAGCGGCTCTTCAGGTCCGGGTTCCACAGCACGCGCGGCAGCAGCTCGGTGCGCCCGGGGCGCGCGGTTCCCGCGAGGACGGCCCCCAGCCGCTCCTGCAGCCGCTCGGCCGAGAGCCCGGACACGATGCGCGCCCCGTAGCCCAGGGCCACGGTCACCGCGGAGGAGTCGCTGCCGTCGGCGAGGAGCTGGACCCGCGCGCTGCGGCCGGCGCCGAGGCGGGCGGCGTAGCCGGGCTCGATCACCAGCGCGAGCTGGGCGTCGCCGCGGACGAGCCACGGGTCGGCGGCGTCGGGCTCGTCCTCGACGCCGACCAGCTCGAAGTAGCCGGAGGCGGTGAAGCGCTGGTGGAGCGCGCGGCTCTCCGCGGTCCGGTCCTGGTCGACGAGCACCATCGGCACCCGCGTCACGTCGGTGTTGACGGCGAAACCGAAGACGACGATCTGCACGACCGGCGCGACGAAGATCATCGGGATCATGCGCACGTCCTGCTTGAGCTGCAGGAACTCCTTGACGATCACCCGCCACAGCACGTAGAGGCCGTCGCCGCGCATCAGTGCTCCTTGCGCGCGAGGCGCAGCGACGCCGCGGTGATCGTCAGCAGCGCGAAGCCGGCGAGCCAGGCGAGCTGGTCCCAGTACGGCGCGAGGCCTGCCCCCTTCAGCACGATCCCGCGCATCACCACGAGGTAGTAGCGGGCCGGCACGACGTGGGTGATCACCTGCAGCGGCTCCGGCATCACCCGGATCTGGAACACGAAGCCGGACAGCAGCACCGCGGGCAGCAGCGAGGTCAGCAGGCCGACCTGGAAGGCCAGCGCCTGCGAGTCGACGACGGTCGAGATCAGCAGCCCCCAGGCCAGCGCGCCGACCAGGTAGAGCAGCGTCGCCAGGAACAGGTCCAGGTAGCTGCCGCGGACCGCCACGCCGAACAGGAGGCGGGCCGCGACCAGCAGGATCACGGTCACCAGCAGCGACAGCAGCAGGTAGGGCGCGGTCTTGCCCAGGATCAGCTCCAGCGTGCGCAGTGGCGCCACCCGCAACTGCTCCATCGTGCCGCGCTCCTTCTCGCGCACGATCGACATCGCGGTCGACAGCACCGCGGTCAGCATCAGCAGGAAGCCGGCCAGCCCCGGCACCAGGAACTGGGTGGAGCGCAGCTCGGGATTGAAGTAGACGCGGGGCCGGAAGTCGACCGGCGGCTCGGCGGCGCGGCCCGTCTGCAGCAGCGTGCGGCGCAGGGCGCCGAGGTTGAGGTCCTGCACCAGCGCGTCGGCGTAGCCGAGGATGGTCGTCGCCATCTGCGAGTCGGTGCCGTCGAGCACCATCTGGACCCGCCCCGTGCGGCCCGCCTGCAAGTCGCGGCCGTAGCCCTCGGGAATCACCAGCACGGCCCGGACCTCGCCGCGGCGGCTGGCGGCGTCCAGGTCGGAGCCGGCCGGGTAGCTGCGCACCAGGTCGAAGTAGGTGGAGTTGACGAAGGTCGCGAGCAGCTCGCGGCTCTGCGGCGACTGGTCGCGGTCCTGGACGCCGAGTGCCACGTGGCGCACGTCGAAGTTCAGCGCGAAGCCGTAGAGGGCGAAGATGAACGCGGGCAGGCCGAGCAGCATCAGCAGGCTGAACGGGTCGCGCGCGATCTGCCGCACCTCCTTGGCCGCCACCGCCCACGCCTTCTTCGGGTTCATCCGCTGGCCTCAGGCCGAGACCGCGCCGGCCTGGCGCCGGGCGTCGGACTCCTCGATGTGGTGGATGAAGACGTCCTCGAGCGACGGCAGGATGCGGGCGACCGCGCACGGCAGGTTGCCCTGCGCGGCGAGCAGCGCCTCGATCCGCTCGCGGCCGGCCTCCGCGTCGCGCACGATCACGTGCAGCCGGGTGCCGAACATCGAGGCCTCGAGCGCCCACTCCTCGCGGGCCAGCGCGTCGAGCGCCTCGGCGGGCCGCGGCGCCTGCACCTCGAGCACGGCGCGGCCCGCGAACACCTGCTTCAGCTCCGACACGGTGCCGAGCGCGTCGAGGCGACCGGCGTGGATCAGCGCGAGGCGGGCGCAGTGCTCGGCCTCGTCGAGGTAGTGGGTGGTGACGAAGACCGTGACCCCGTCAGCCGCCATCTCGTCGATCAGGCGCCAGAAGCGGCGCCGCGAGATCGGGTCGACGCCGGAGGTCGGCTCGTCGAGGAAGAGTACCCGGGGCGCGTGCAGCACCGAGCAGGCCAGCGCCAGCCGCTGCTTCCAGCCGCCGGGCAGGGTGCCGGTCAGCCGCGACTCCATGCCCTCGAGCCCCGCCATGTGCACGGCCCACGCCTCGCGCTCCTGCAGCCGGGCGCCGCGCAGGCCGTACACGCCGCCGAAGAAGCGCAGGTTGGCGGCGACCGTCAGGTCCTCGTACAGGCTGAAGCGCTGGCTCATGTAGCCGATCCGGCGTTTCACCTCCTCGGGGTGTTTGGCGACGTCGATGCCCTGCACCTCCGCGAGCCCGGAGCTGGGGGCGAGCAGGCCGCACAGCATGCGGATCGTCGTCGACTTGCCGGCGCCGTTGCTGCCGAGGAAGCCGAACACCTCGCCGGGCGCCACCTCGAAGCTGACGCGGTCCACGGCCACGAAGTCGCCGAAGCGCTTGGAGAGCTCGTGGACGCGGACGGCCGGCGCGGACATCGGCTTCAGCGCCCCGTCGCCCGTTCCAGCGCGGCCTGCGAGAGGCGGACCGCGGCCAGCGCCTGGGTGTGGTCGAGGCCCGCGCGCAGCAGCCGCGCTTCGGCGTCGAGCCTGTCCGACGACCCGGCGACGCCTTCGCGGTGGCGGTCGGACGCGACCCGCAGGTCCTCGCGCGCGGCCTCGAGGCCCTGGGCCGCGACGCGCAGGCGCGCCAGCGCCGAATCGAGGTCGAGGCGGGCGCGGGTGACCTCGAGCCGCAGCCGCTCGTCGAGATCCGCGAGCTGCTGGCGCAGCGCGTCCGCGCGGGCCTCGGCGCGCGCTTCGGCGGCGTCGACGCGACCGCCGTCGAAGACGCTCCAGGTGACGCCGACGCCCACGTCCCACGACGTCTTCCACGCGTCCTTCGGCGGCAGGATGCGGCGGTTGGGGTTCGCGTAGTCGAAGCCGGCAGCGAGCGCCACCTGCGGCAGGGCTCCCGCGGCTTCGGCGCGCGTGCGGGCGCTGGCGCCTTCGACGCGGGCGGTCAATGCGGCGCGCTCCGGGCGGCTCGCGAGCGCCTCGGCGACGAGGGGCTCGAGTTCCGGGACGACGACGGGCGCGGCGAGCGACTCGGCCGGCTCGACGCGGGCGCCGGGGGCGGCGCCGATCAACCGGGCCAGGTTGGCCTCTGCCTCGGCGGCGAGGTTGCCTGCTTCGAGCCGCAGCAGGTCGGCGCGGCTGCGCTCGACCTCGACCGCGAGCACCTCGTTGCGGGCCGCGAGGCCGAACGTCTCGCGGTTGCGCGCGTCGCGCCGGTGTGCGTCGTACGCGGCCAGCGCTTCGCCCAGCACCCGCTCGCTCTCGCGGGCAGTGACCAGGCTCCAGTAGGCGACGGCCGTCTCCCAGCCGAGGTCGTTCCGCAGCGCTTCCACGTCGTGGCCCGCGGCAGCGAACTCGGACCGGGCCGCGTCCGCGAGGCGCTCGAGGCGGCCGCCCGTGTAGAGCGGCAGGCTGGCGCCGACGCGCAGCTTCCAGTTGTCCGGCAGGTTCGGGAAGATCGGCGTCGGCGGGTTGCCGGGCAGGAACAGCTCGGGCACGTCGGACATCCGCGTGTAGCCGGCCTGCACGTCGGCGGAGGGCATGCGCAGGGCGCGGGTACCTCGCTGCTCGGCCTCGGCAGCGCGCTGCAGCGCCGCCGCGGCGCGCAGGCGCGGGGCGTGCTCGCGGGCGCGGGCCAGCGCCGCGGCGAGGTCGACGCGAATCAGCTCGGAGGGTTCTTCGGAGCGCATGGGCAGCGGAGCCGCCGCCAGCGCGAGGGCGAGCGCCAGGGTCGGGAATTTCCTCTTCACGAGACGGCCTCCTCACTGGCGCTGCCGACGGCGCCGCCGGTGGCGCGCAGGCGGGCGATGAACACGTCCTCCAGCGAAGGCGTCGCGGGCCGGATCAGGTCGACCGCGAGGCCGCTCGCGAGCAGCGCACGGCGCAGGTCCTCCGCGGCGGCGCCCGCACGGTCGCGCGGAACCTGTGGCAGGTGGACGTGGGCGCGCTCGCCGAACACTTCGACGTCGGAGACGCCCTGCTGTCCGCGCAGCAGCGCCACCGCCTCGCGCCGGGGCCGGGCGACCACCTCGACCATCGAGCCGGGCTCCGCGGCGCGCAGCGCGTCGGGCGCGTCGAGCGTCAGCAGCCGGCCGTGGTCGAGCAGGGCGACGCGCTGGCAGCGCTCGGCCTCGTCCAGGTACGGCGTCGTCAGCAGCAGGGTGAGCCCCTCGCGCTGGAGGCGGGAGAGCAGCCGCCAGAAATCGCGGCGCGAGACGGGGTCGACGCCGGTGGTCGGCTCGTCGAGGACCAGCAGCTCGGGCGTGTGGATGAGCGTGCAGGCCAGCGCCAGCTTCTGCTTCATCCCGCCCGACAGCCGCGACGCGAGGCGCTTGCGGAACGGCGTCATCCGCACCATCTCCAGCAGCTCGTCGCGGCGCGCCTGCCAGTGCGGCACGCCGTGGATGTCGGCGAAGAAGGCGACGTTCTCGTCGACCGAGAGGTCGCCGTAGAGCGAGAACTTCTGGGACAGGTAGCCGACGCGGTTCGAGAGCGCGCGCCGGTCGTGCAGCGGGTCGAGGCCGCAGGTGCGCACGCTGCCCCCGTGGGGTGCGAGCAGGCCGAGGATCACACGCAGCGTCGTGGTCTTGCCCGCGCCGTCGGGCCCGATCAGCCCGAACATCTCTCCACGGCGCACGTCGAAGGAGAGCTGCTGCACGGCAGTCAGCGCGCCGTAGCGGCGGACCAGCCCCGTGACTTCGACCAGGCGCTCGCTGCTCACCTGGCGGGCTCCAGGCGGGCTTCCGCCGGCATGCCGGGCTTGAAGAGGCCGTCGGCGTTGGGGAGCGCGACCTTGAGGCGGTAGACGAGCTTCACGCGTTCGTCGCGGGTCTGCACGTTCTTGGGCGTGAACTCGGCGCGCGGCGAGACGAACGAGACCGTGCCCTCGCGCTGCTGGCCGTCGTCCGTGACGATCGCGGCCTTCTGGCCGAGGCGGATGCGGCCGAGGTCGGGTTCGCCCACGTAGACCGTGAGCCACGCGTCCTGCAGGTCGGTGATCACCGCGAGCCCCGCGCCGGGCGCGAGCAGTTCGCCCGGCTCGGACAGCTTCTCCGTGAGCACGCCCGCCAGCGGGCTCGTCACCGTGGCGTCGGCGATCTGCTGCTCGACCTGGGCGATGCGGGCGTCGGCCGCGGCGAGGCGGGCGCGCGCGGCGTCCTTCTCCTCGGGCCGGGCACCGGTCTCGAGCCGCTGCAGCCGCTCTCGGGCCGCTTCGAGCGCCGCGGCCGAAGCGTCGCGCCGGACCCGCGCGTCGTCGCGCGACTTGGGCGTGCCGGAGCCCGAGTCGAGCAGCCCCTGCATCCGCTCGAGGTCGCGGCGGGCGCCGTCGAGCTCGGCTTCCGCCCGCGCGACCTGGGCCCGCGCCTCGCGGATCTCCTCGGCCCGGGCGCCGGCCAGCGAGAGCCGCAGCAGGGCGTCGGCCTGGGCGCGTTCGGCGCGCGCCGCGGCCAGCGCCAGCTCGAGGTCGGTGGTGTCGATGCGGGCCAGCACCTGGCCCCTCGACACGGCCGCGCCTTCTTCGGCTTCGAGCGAGAGCAGGCGGCCGCCGACCTTGGCGGCGAGCCGCACCTCGGTGGCCTCGACGTGGCCCGAGGCGACGATCGTGCCGTCCTCCGGCGCGCTGCGACAGCCGGCGCCGAAGGCGAGCAGGGTCGCCAGCGCGGCCAGGGGAAGGCGGAGACGGAGTGGGCGCATCGTCAGCTCCTGCCCGGCCGCTTCGCGAGGCCGAGCGTCATCAGGTCCTGCATGTGGCGCACGAAGGCGTCCGCGGACGGCGGCTGCACCTTCAGGGCCGGGGGCATCGAGGCCACGATCCGGGCGCGGGCCGGGCCGGTCGCGAAGAAGAACGCGAGCGCGCCGACCATCGAGAGGTGGGTCATCAGCGGGTCCACTTCCCGGAACTGCCCGTCCCTCACGCCCCGCTCGAGGATGTGGCGCACGGTGCCGAGCACGTCCACGAGGTAGGGCCGCAGCTCCGACACGGCGGGGCTGCCGGGGGTGATCAGCTCGCGCACCAGCATCGCGGGGAACGCCGGCTGGCGCCGCGACGCCGTCTCGCCGAACACGGCGATGAACTCGCGCAGCGCCTCCGGCGCGGGCTGCGGCGTGGCCCGCAGCGCCACGACCCGCTCGCGCACCGGCTCGAAGGTGGCGGCCAGGATCGCCCGGTACAGGCCGAGCTTGCCGCCGAAGTGGTAGCTGATCAGCGCCTTGTTGACGCCGGCGCGGCGGGCGAGGGCGTCGGTGGAGGTGCCGTCGAAGCCGTGCAGCGCGAACAGCTCGGCGCCGGCCTGCAGCAGCGCCTCGCGGGTGGCGGCCGGGTCGCGCCGCTCGGGCCGGCGCCGGCTCGGCCGGGGTGCTGCTGCCCCCGGCCCATCGGCTGCCGGCGGGACGGTTTCGCTGATCGTGACGCGTGCCATGCCGCTCCCGCGATTCAATCATCCGGTTGAATTAATCAACCGTACGGTTAATAAACTAGGCGAACGGGGCCGTGTTGTCAAGCCCGTGGGGACTACGCCAGCAGGAAGATGCCGACGAGCAGCATGTAGGCGGCGAAGATCAGCAGCTCGAAGGCGAGGATGTCGCGGAACTCGAGCTTCGCGACCGCCAGCAGCGGGATCGCCCAGAACGGCTGGATCAGGTTGGTCACCATGTCGCCGTAGGCGTAGGCCATCGCGGTGGCGGCCGGGGCGATGCCGAGCGCGCCGCCCGCGCCCAGCACGTAGGGCGCCTCGATCGCCCATTTGCCGCCGCCCGAGGGCACGAAGTAGTTGAGCACGGCGGAATACGCGAACACGATCAGCGGAAAGCTCGCCGGCGTGGCGACCGCCAGGAACGCCTCGGCGATCAGCGTCGCGAGCCCGGTGCCCTTCATCAGCCCGTAGATGCCGGCGTAGAGCGGGAACTGCAGGATCACGCCGTGCAGCGAACGCGCCGCCTCCTCCCCCGCCCGCATCAGCGAAGCGGGGCTCGGGTGCAGCGCCACCGCCAGCGACAGGAACAGCAGGTTGACCGTGTCGAGCGTCAGCACGAGCGTCCCGCCCGCCGCCTGCTGGACGACGTACGCGACGCCGAGGCCGCCGACCACGCGGTTGAGCACGCCGCCGTGCAGCAGCCGCTCGGCGGGCGTCGGCGCCTCGGGCCGCGGCGGCGCCACGAAGGCGCCGAGGCCCTCGAGCGCCGCGGCGCTGGCGCGGACGACCGACCCCGCGGGCGGGTGCAGCAGCGGCGCGAGCGCGGCGAAGATCATCACGATCGCCGCGACCAGGCCGAGGTTCTGCGCGGTGAACACGGTCTCGGCGAGCGGCACCGGCGCCTCGAGCAGCCCGCCCTTGACCATGAAGTTGCCCGGCGTAGCCATCAGCAGCGGGACCGAGCCCGAGGGCCCCGCGTGCCAGGTGGTGCCCATGCCGAGGTAGGCGACCGCGACCAGCAGCCGGTAGTCGGCGTCCGGGTGGCGGCGGGCGACGAAGCGCACGAGCATCGCCGCGGCGATCAGCCCGAGCCCCCAGTTGAGCCAGCACAGCGCCATCGAGACGAACGCCGTCCACGCCACGGCCTGCCGCGGCGAGCGGGGCACCGCGGAGAGCGCGTCGAGCAGCCGCGTGACCTGCGGCGAAACCGCGAGCACGTGGCCCGCGAAGATCACCACGACCATCTGCATCGAGAAGCCGAGCAGTTCCCAGAAGCCGCCGCCCCACGCGGAGAGGGCGGCCCCGGGCGAAGCGCCGGTCGCGAACGCCGCGGCGAAGGCGGCGAGCGTCAGCAGGGCGGCGATCGACCAGGCGTCGGGCACCCAGCGCAGCGAGGCGCGGGCCAGCGCGTCGACCAGGCGGGACACCACGCGGGTTCTATCCCCCGCCCGACATCCCCTCGAGGAATTCCTTGTTGTGCTTCGACTTCGACAGCCGCTCGACGAGCAGCTCCATGGCCTCGACGGGCGACAGGGCGGACAGCACCTTGCGCAGCACCCAGGCCCGGTTGAGCTCGTCCTTGGGCACCAGCAGTTCCTCCTTGCGGGTGCCGCTGCGGTTGATGTCGATCGCCGGGAAGATGCGCTTCTCGACCAGCTTGCGGTCGAGCACGATCTCGGCGTTGCCGGTCCCCTTGAACTCCTCGAAGATCACGTCGTCCATTCGCGAGCCGGTCTCGACCAGGGCGGACGCGATGATGGTCAGCGAGCCGCCCTCCTCGACGTTGCGGGCGGCGCCGAAGAAGCGCTTGGGCCGCTGCAGCGCGTTGGAGTCGACGCCGCCGGAGAGCACCTTGCCGGACGGCGGCACGATCGTGTTGTAGGCGCGGGCCAGGCGGGTGATCGAGTCGAGCAGGATCACGACGTCGCGCTTGTGCTCGACCAGGCGCTTGGCCTTCTCCAGCACCATCTCCGCGACCTGCACGTGGCGATCGGCGGGCTCGTCGAACGTGGAGCTGATCACCTCGCCCTGGACCGAGCGCTGCATGTCGGTCACTTCTTCGGGCCGCTCGTCGATCAGCAGCACGATCAGCGTGACCTCGGGGTGGTTGGTGGTGATCGCGTTGGCGATCGCCTGCAGCAGCATCGTCTTGCCGGTGCGCGGCGCGGCGACGATCAGCGCGCGCTGGCCCTTGCCGAGCGGCGAGACCAGGTCCATGACGCGGGTCGAGAGCTGGTCGGCCGACGTCTCCAGCCGGATCCGGTCCTGCGGGTAGAGCGGGGTCAGGTTGTCGAAGAAGACCTTCTCCTTCGAGCGGTCCGGCGGCTCGAAGTTGACCGCGTCGACCTTGATCAGCGCGAAGTAGCGCTCGTCTTCCTTCGGCGGGCGGATCTGGCCGGAGATGGTGTCGCCCGTGCGCAGGTCGAACTTGCGGATCTGCGACGGGCTCACGTAGATGTCGTCCGGGCCCGGCAGGTAGCAGTACTCCGGCGCGCGCAGGAAGCCGAAGCCGTCGGGCAGGATCTCGAGCACGCCCTCGCTGAAGATCAGCCCTTCCTGCTCGGCCTGGGCGCGCAGGATCTGGAACACCAGCTCCTGCTTCTTCATCGTGTGGGCGCCGGTGATCGACAGCTCGCGGCCGACCGCGACCAGCTTCGCGATCCCCATCTCCTTCAGCTCGGCCAGGTCGAGCCGCGGGACCTCGGGGCCAGGCGCGGCGGCTTCGGCGCCGGGCGCGGCCGCCTGGGCCGCGACGACGTGAGGCGCGTCCTGGGCCGGAGGCGGTGGCGCGGGCGAGCGGCGCGGCTCGGGCCGGTCCACGACGTGGGGAGCCGCGGGCGCCGGAGCTGCCGGCGCCTCCAGCGTCACGATGTGGGGCGCGGCTTCGTCGGCGGCAGGGGCCGCCGGTGCGGAGGGCGCGTCGCCCGTGTCGCCGGCTTCGACGACGTGGGGCGCGTCCTTGTCGCCGCGCCGCGGGCGCGGGCCGCGCGGCTTGCGCTTCTCGGGGGTGCCGGGGTCGCTGGATTCGTCTCGGGAGGACATCGGTTTTCGACCTGAGGGAGAGGAGGCGGGACGCCGCGGGCGGCGCCGATTGACGGGACGACTCGGGGAACGAACTAAAAAGGAGTGACCTGAACGATAGCCCCGCCGCCGGCAGCCCGTCAACGGCCCCTCCGACCCGGGTCTCGCCCGACCTGTTGACATCCCACAGGAGAGGGCGTAGCTTCCTGTAGGCATCCCACAGGACGGGCTGGGCTGCGGAGAGAGAGGCGATGGGGGACGACAAGTCGAGCATCCTGCAGGGCACCCTCGACCTGATGGTGCTGAAGACCCTGGAGCAGATGGGGCCGCTGCACGGCTATGGAATCGCCCGACGGCTCGAGCAGGTCAGCGAGGACGTGCTGAGCGTCAACCAGGGCACCCTCTACCTGTGCCTCGTGCGGCTGGTGCAGCGGCGCTGGGTGGCCGCGAGCTGGGGGACCTCCGAGAACAACCGCAAGGCCAAGTTCTACTCGCTGACCCGGGCCGGGCGCGCGCAACTGCGAAGCGAGGCCGAGAACTGGCATCGCATCTCTTCGGTGATCGAGCGCGTGCTGCAGCCTGCGCCGGCGGGCGGAGGCGACCCGTCATGAAATCCTGGCTCGGCACGCTGCACCTCGCCGCGGCCCGGGTGGCGGGCCACTTCCGGCGCCGCGAACTCGACCGCGAGCTGCAGGACGAGCTCGCCACGCACCTCGCCATGGCGGAGGACGAGTACGTGCGCCGGGGCCGTACTCGCGAGGAGGCACGGCGCCTGGCGCGGGTCGACCTCGGCGGACTGGTACAACTGCGGGAGGCCGGTCGCGACGCGAACGGCCTGCCCTGGCTCGACGCCGCGTGGCTCGACCTGCGGCTCGCCTTTCGCACGCTGCGCCGGTCCTGGGGCCTGACGCTGGTGGGCGGCCTGGCGATGACGGTCGCGATGGCCATCGGCGGCGGCGGCTTCAACGTCATCCACGCGGTGATGGGGGCCACGCTCCCGCTCGACGAAGGCGAACGCGTGGTGGCCCTGATGGCGTGGGGTGAACGAGAGAATCGACGGCAGGGAGTCGCTCCGGCCGATCTCGACCGCTGGCGCGAGACGCTGCGCCTGGTGGAAGACGTCGGCGGCTTCCGCGACCGCGAGCTTCCGGCCCGCACGGGACCGGCGACGGACGACACGCCGGGCAAGCCCGTTCGCGTCGCGGAGATGACCGCCTCGGGCTTCGACCTGGCGCGCGTGCCTCCGCTCTTCGGACGGCCGCTGCGCCGCGACGACGAGCGCCCGGGAGCCCCGGCGGTGGTGGTGATCGGCCACGACGTCTGGCGCGGGCGCTTCCACGCCGATCCGCAGGTCCTCGCGCGCACGATCTGGCTGGGCGACACGCAGCACCAGGTGGTCGGCGTGATGCCGGCCGGTTTCGCGTTCCCGATCGACCACTCCTACTGGACGCCGCTGAGGACGGGATCCCTCGGCCCGGCGTCGGGGATCGACCTGGCGACGGGGGTGCTCGGCTTCGCTCGCCTGCGCGAGGGCGCGAGCCTCGAGGCGGCCCAGGCCGAACTGGCCGCGGCCGGACTGACGCGCGAGTTCTATCCCGGCAGGACGGAACCTCCCGCGCCGCGCCTGGCGCCCTATCCGCTCGCTTTCGTCAGGGCGGACCGCGGGATCGCGCTGGGCATCGTGCTGCTCCTCGCCGCCCTGCTGCTGCTTCCGCCCTGCGCCAACGTGGCGATCCTCGTCTACGCGCGGACCGTCGCCCGACAGGAGGAGATCTCGCTCCGCTACGTGCTGGGCGCGAGCCGCAGCCGGATCGTGCTGCAACTCTTCGCGGAGGTGCTGGTGCTGGCCCTGGGTGCGGCGATCCTGGCGATCGCCGTCATCCGCCTGGTCGGGCGCTACGTGCAGGACACGCTGCTCGCGGGCAACCGACTGCCCTTCTGGATCGACTTCCAGAGTCTCGCCCCCTCGACGCTGGCCTTGACCGTGGCCCTCGCACTGCTCGCGGCGACCGTCGCGGGCATCGGACCGGCGCTGCGGGCCACCGGCGACCTGGCGCAGGCGGGCCTGAAGTCGCTGGGACGGGGAGGCGGCCCGCGACTCGGCAACACGTGGACGGTGCTGGTGGTGGCCCAGATCGCGTTCGCCGTGGCCGTGCTGCCTTCCGCGGCGTCGATGGCGTGGGGAGCCCTGCGTCCCGGCATCCTGGGCCGGGACTTCGCCGCCGCGAGCTACCTGGTGGCGAAGATCACGGCGAACGACGCGGAGCCGAGCGCCGCGCCGGCGCCAGCGAACGGAGGCGCTCCCGATCCGCTCTTCGCGCGAGCCCGCCGCGAATTCGTCGAGAGCCTCCGCAGCCAGGCCGAGGTCGGGCCCGTGGCTCTTTCGTGGACGGCTCCGGGTCGGGAGCGCTGGGGGGTGGTGACGCTGCTGCCGTCGGGTTCCGGCGCCGCGACGGCGGACGAGAGCGTCAGGGTGGCCCTCGACTCGAACGCCGTCGACGAAGCCTACTTCGAGACCTACGCCATCCGCGGCCTCGCCGGGCGCGGGTTCGAGGCGGCCGACTTCGGCGCCGACGAGGACGCCCCCTCTTCGGCGGTGGTGATCAACCGCACTCTCGCAGCCCACCTCGCCGCCGAAGCCGGGGCGCCAGCCGATCTCGCTCGCGTGCTGGGCCGCCGCCTGCGCTACGTGAGCACGGCCGCCGGGCCGGCACCCGAAGACGCGCCAGCGTACGAGATCGTCGGCGTCGTCTCTGACCTTCCCGACAACCTCGACGCCCGCATCCTCTACCACCCGCTGCCGGCGACCGCCCGGGGCGACCTGACGCTTTCGGTCCGCTCGACGGCAGCGGGCGACGGCGCCGCGGAGCGGCTGTGGTCCATGGCCGACCGCCACTCGTCGGCGCTGCGGCTGTCCGACCTGCGCACGCTCGAGGACGTCTACACGGAGAACGAGCGCGACGACAACCTCTCGGCCTACGCGCTGGCGGCCGCAGCCGCCAGCGTGCTGCTGCTGTCGGCGGCCGGAATCCACGCGCTGATGTCGTTCACCATCCACCGCAAGCGGCGCGAGATCGGCATCCGCTCGGCGCTCGGCGCCCAGCCCCATCGCCTGCTGCTGGACGTTTCGCGGCACGCGCTGGTCCAGGTCGGCGTGGGGGCCGTGCTGGGGGGAGGCGTGGCGTCGGCGCTGGCCTACTGGATCCCGGTCGACGAACTGGGAGGCCGCAGCGTTCCCGGGCTGATCCCCGCGGCGGCTCTCCTGATGATGGGCGTCGGCCTCGTCGCCGCCGTCGGCCCCGCTCGCCAGGGACTGCGCGTCGAACCGACCGAGGCGCTGCGCGAAGGGTAGACGGCTCGAGGCCGCTCCGCTCGTCGGGCGCGGGCGGCTGGCCCCGGCGCTGCTGCGCGAGCGCTGACCCGCACCGAGCCCGGCTCTGTCCAGGGCCAGCTTCACCGCCGGCATCGGACCGATGTCCATCACCCTCGGGTCGACGCCGGCACTGGCGCGGGTCCGGGCGCAATGGTCATAATCGGTCGCGTGAGTGCCGCCGACTTGAACCGGGCCGCCCGCTCCCTCGAGGGCCGGAGTGCCTCCGCAATCCTCGCCTGGGCCTTCGAGCGGTTCGCCGGGAGGCGGCTGGGCCTCACCTCGGCCTTCGGGCCCGAGGGCTGCGCGCTGATCGATCTCGCGATGCAGGTCCGACCCGACGTCCCGATCTACACGATCGACACGGGACACCTCTTCGCGGAGACGATTGCCGTCCGCGAGGCCTATCGCCGGCGTGGAGCCAACGTCGTCGTGGTCGAGCCGTCAATGACCCTGGACCGGCAGGCCGCGAACCACGGCCCCCGCCTGTACGAGCGCGATCCCGACCAGTGCTGCGCGATCCGCAAGGTCGAGCCGATGCGCAGGCTCCTCGCCGGGCTCGACGTCTGGATCACGGCGATCCGCCGCGACCAGTCGGCCGCGCGGCGCGACACGCCGATCGTCGGCACGGTGCCCGTGCCCCGACGCGAGCCGGTCGTCAAGATCGCCCCGCTGGCGGCGTGGACGCGGAAGCAGACGTGGGCCTACCTGGTCGAGAACGATCTGCCCTACAACCCGCTGCTCGATCGCGGCTACACGAGCATCGGCTGTGCGCCGTGCACGCAGGTGGTCGAAGCGGGTGCGGGGGAGCGCGACGGACGCTGGGCAGGGCACGACAAGAGCGAGTGCGGGATCCACTCGCTCTAGGTTTCTCCTCTCCGCTCGATCAGGCCGGGCGTTCGACGATCAGCGCCACGCCCTGGCCGCCGCCGATGCAGAGGGCCGCGAGGCCGCGGCGCAGGTTGCGGGCCTCGAGGGCGTGCAGCAGGGTGACCAGGATGCGGGCGCCGGAGGCGCCGATCGGGTGGCCGAGGGCGACCGCGCCGCCGTTGACGTTGACCTTCGCCGCATCGACGCCCAGGTCGCGGGCCACGGCCAGGCTCTGCGCGGCGAACGCCTCGTTGAGCTCGAACAGGTCGATGTCCGCCAGGCCCAGCCCCGCCTTCTCGAGCGCCTTCTTCACCGCCGGCACCGGGCCGAGGCCCATCACCTTCGGGTCGACGCCCGCGCTCGCGTAGCTGACGATCCGCGCCCGCACGGGGCGCCCGAGCGCCTTCGCCTTCGACGCGCTGGCGACGACCAGCGCCGCCGCGCCGTCGTTGAGTCCCGAGGCGTTGCCCGCGGTCACCGAGCCGTCCTTCTTGAAGGCCGGCTTCAGGCCGCCGAGCTTCTCGGCGGTGGTGTCGGGCCGTGGGTACTCGTCCTGGTCGAACGGCTTCGGGTCGCCCTTCTTCTGCCTGATCGGCACCGCCACGATCTCGGCCTTGAAACGGCCCTCGGCGATGGCGACGCCCGCGCGGCGCTGGCTCTCGGCCGCGAACGCGTCCTGTTCGGCGCGGGTCAGCGCGTAGCGCTCCACGATGTTCTCGGCGGTGACGCCCATGTGGTAGTCGTTGAAGACGTCGGTCAGGCCCTCGTGGATCATGTGGTCGAGCAGGGCCGAGTGGCCCATGCGCTCGCCCCAGCGCGCGCCGGGCAGCAGGTACGGCGCGCGGCTCATGTTCTCGAGCCCGCCCGCGACCACCACCTGCGCGTCGCCGCAGCGGATCGCCTGCGCGGCCAGCATCACCGCCTTGAGCCCCGAGCCGCACACCTTGTTGACGGTGTGGGCCGGCACCGACTCCGGCAGCCCGCCCTTGATCGACGCCTGGCGCGCCGCGTTCATGCCGAGGCCGGCCTGCAGGATGCAGCCCATCACGACCTCGTCGACGTCGGCCGGCGCCACCCCGGCGCGGGCCACGGCCTCGCGCACGACGATCGCGCCCAGCTCGGGCGCGGGAATGTCCTTCAGGCTGCCGCCGTAGGAGCCGATCGCGGTGCGACAGGCGGAGAGCAGGACGGCATCTTCGAGCGACATCTTCTAGAACTCCATCTTCACGAGGTTCTTCGACACGATCAGCTTCGTGCCGGTGGCCTTCTGCACGGACTCGACGTCCGTGTCGGGCGCGATCTCGGTCAGCACCAGGCCGTCCTTCGTCACCTCGATCACGCCCATCTCGGTCACGATCAGGTGCACGCAGTTGCGGCCGGTCAGCGGCAGCGTGCAGGAGTCGAGGATCTTGGGCTCGCCCTTGGCCGTGTGCTCCATGGTGACGACCACGCGGCGGGCGCCGGCGACCAGGTCCATCGCGCCGCCCATGCCCTTCACCATCTTGCCGGGGATCATCCAGTTGGCGAGGTTGCCTTCGCGGTCGACCTGCAGCGCGCCGAGAATCGTCAGGTCGACGTGGCCGCCGCGCACCATGCCGAACGAGTCGGCGGAGGAGAAGTACGACGTGCCGGGCAGCTCCGTCACCGTCTCCTTGCCGGCGTTGATCAGGTCGGCGTCCTCCCTCCCCGCTTCGGGGTAGGGCCCGACGCCGAGCATGCCGTTCTCGGAGTGCAGCACGATCGACACGCCCTCGGGGATGTAGTTGGAGGCGAGGGTCGGCATGCCGATGCCGAGGTTGACGTAGAAGCCGTCCTTCATCTCCTTCGCGGCGCGGCGCACGATGCGCGCGCGCTTCGGGTCGGCGTCGACGGCGCCAGCCGCCGCGCCCGGCACCAGCACGGTGCGCTTCTCGATGCGCTTCTCGAAGGCGGGGCCCTGGACGACGCGCTTCACGAAGATCCCGGGCACGTGGATGTGGTCGGGGTCGAGCGCGCCCGCCGGCACCACCTCCTCGACCTCCGCAATGGTGACGCGGGCGGCCGTGCACATCATCGGCGCGAAGTTGCGGGTGGTCTTGCGGAACACCAGGTTGCCCGCGGTGTCCGCCTTCCACGCCTTGACGAAGGCGAAGTCGGCCCGCAGCGCCGTCTCCATCACGTAGGGGCGGCCGTCGAACCACCTCACGTCCTTGCCAAGGGCCACCGTGGTGCCGTAGGCGGTCGGCGTGAAGAAGGCGGGGATGCCCGCGCCGCCGGCGCGGATGCGCTCGGCGAAGGTGCCCTGCGGGTTGAGCTCGACCTCGATCTCGCCGCCGAGGAACATCTTCTCGAACACCTTGTTCTCGCCGACGTAGGTCGAGATCATCTTCTTCACCTGCCCGTTCTGGAGCAGGAAGGTGATCCCGAAGTCGTTGGTGCCGGCGTTGTTCGAGATGCAGGTCAGCCCCTTCGACCCGCGCTTGACGAGCGCCGCGATCAGGTTCTCGGGGATCCCGCACAGGCCGAAGCCCGACAGCATGATCGAGGCGCCGTCTTCGATGTCGCGCACGGCTTCCGCCGCGTCCTTCACGATCTTGTTCATGGCGCCTCCGATGTTACCGGCGACCGGCCTGCCACGGGTCGACCAGGGGGATCCCGAGGTCGGTGAAGTGGCGGGTGTTGCGGGTGGCGAGCGTGCCCCGCCGTGAGCCGACGATCGCGGCGATCTGCAAGTCGCGCATCTCGACCGGGCGTCCGGCCACCCTGCGCTGCGCGGCCAGCCGGCCGGCGAGCTGCGCAGCAGGCTCGTCGAAGGCGAGGAGTCTTCCGCCGAGCCCCTCTTCGAGCGCCTTGTCGAAGGCCGCCTCCAGGTCGCGTCGCCGCCGGCCTGCAACCAGCAGTTCCAGCCCGAAGCGCACCTCGAAGACGTTGATCGCCGTGATCCACACGGACTCGGCCGGGATGCTGTCGAGCCATGCCACCACTCTGGGCTCTGGCTTCGCTTGCATCAGCGCGGACAGCACGTTGGTGTCGAGGACGATCATCCCCGCAGCCGGGCAGGACGCGCGCTGTGGCCACGGAGCTCTTCGATTTCCCCGGACAGCCCCCGACCCGCGAACAGGCTTGCCAGCTCGGTCCCCAGCCGCCTGGGCCGCGGTTCTGCCCCGCCGACGGCGGCCCGCAGGATCTCGCGCACCTCGGCCTCGGTGCTGCGGTTGTGGCGGCGGGCCCGTCGCCGCAGGCCTTCGACCAGCGGCTCTTCCAGGTTGCGGACGATCAGTTGTGCCATTTCGATATCATGATAGCAGCGTCAGTCCCGGAGCTGCGAGACTCCCCGGGACCAGGCCGTGGCGGGGGCGACCCATTCCGGGTACGGCTTGTAGAGCAGGCCGTGGTCGCGGCCCGTCTGCAGCGTGATCTCGCGAGCGTCGGTCAGGTGGGGAGCGGCCGCGAACGTCGCCGCGCAGGACGGCTTCAGGCGGTCGGAGGCGTCGAAGATCGAGAGCCCGCGGCCGCGCAGCCCGGGCGCGAGCTTCACGCTCGCCTCGCCGCAGCCGGCGAGCACGACGTACGAGTGGCCCGGGTGGCCGAGGCGGGCGATCGCCTGCTGAACGAGGAAGCCGCCGCGTGAAGCGCCGAGCAGCGCGATCCGCTCCGCGGGCACGCCCGCGCGGCGCAGGCGAGTCACCTGGTCCACGAGCCGCCGGATGAACGAATCCCCGTCGCCGTCCTTGCGCAACTCCGAGATCACCTCGAAGCCCTCGGCGGCCAGCGCCTGCAGGATCGCGTCGTACTCGTAGCGGCCGAAGTCGGGGCTGGTCGCCTCGCGGCCCTGCTCCTCGAGGATGCGGCCGTGGACGTAGAAGAGGTAGCGCAGCGATGAATCGGGTTTCGCCGGCGGCGCCTCGTGGACCGCTCCGACGCGCGGCCGTTCTTCGTCGGCCCGCGCCTTCTCCGCGATCTCGCGGGTGCGGGCGAAGGCCTCGGGCCCCCCGAGCGGTCCGTGGCCCGGCACGACGAGGGTCGCACCGCCGTGGCGGGCGACGACGGCGTCGAGCGACGTGACCCAGTCGGCGAGGTAGGCCTCCCCCATGTAGCCGGGGCCGTCGGCGGCGCCCGACTTCAGGAAGCAGCCGCCGGCCAGCACCTTCGCCGCGGGGAACGCGACCACGATCGTGTCCAGCGTGTGGCCCTTGCCCGGGTAGAACGCCTCGAAGCCGCGCGGGTCGGCGTGGACGCGCGGCCCCGGCCCGGCGAGCCCGCTCAGGGGCTCCGGCCCCAGCGCGCCTTCGGCCCACGCCTTCGCCACCGTCAGCGGGTGGCCGAACGCGCGGATGCCGCGCCGGCGCAGCGCGCGCAGGCCGCCGATGCGGTCGCCGTGGGCGTGGGTGACGATCGCCTCGCGCACGCCGCCCAGCCGCGCTTCCGCGAAGTCGAGCAGCAGGTCCGTCTGCGCCTCGTCCCACGCGGTGTCGACGAGCAGCACGCCCCCGCCCGGCAGCGGCGCGAACAGGCCGTTGGAGCCGATGCCGTCCCTCGAATCCGTGTCGTGCAGCCAGAACCCGTCGCGCAGCGGCTCGACACGAACGCCCGGGGCGAGGGTTTCCGCTTCGGCGGCCGCCGCGGCCGGGGCGAGCAGGACGAGGGCGAGCAGGGCGGGGATCAGGCGCAAGTTCACTCCTTGTGGGTGGCCGCCTCCTCCGCGAGCAGCGAGCGGGGCGGGACCAGGACGTTGCCGAACAGCAGGCCGGTGGCAAGACAGACGGCGACGAAGGCCATCGTGAAGGCCGCCTCGATACCGAGCACGGTGTTGCGGTCGAGCAGCGAGGTCACGCTGCGGAAGCCGATCGAGCCGGGCACCAGCAGCAGGATGCCGGGCGAGATCACGATCACCGCGGGCCGGTGGCGCCAGCGCGCGTAGGCGTTGCCCCAGGCGCCGACCAGCAGCGCGCCGAGGAACGCGCCGAGCTCGGGGCCGAGCATTTGCGAGCCGAGACGGGTGCCGAAGTAGGCGAGCGCGGAGCCGAGCACGATCGCGGGCGCGTCGCCCCAGTCGGCCTTCAGCAGCACGACGAAGCCGAGCGGCGCGACGACGAGCGCCAGCCACTCGGTCCAGCCCGCGACCGCCACCGGCGGCGCCAGCGGCGCGGGGCCGAACAGCACCTCGGCGAGCCGGCCGCCGAGGGCGACGCCGAAGCCCATCGCCAGCAGCGTGCCGATCGCGCCCGTCAGGCGCGCGGTACCCGCCATCAGGTGGCGCTGCGCGAGCTCGATCACCGCCGTCGTCAGCGCGAAGCCCGGCACCAGCACGATCAGCCCCGAGAGCATCGCGGTGAAGGCCGCGACCGGGCCGAAGTGCACGGCCGCGAAGGTGGCGAGGAAGGCGGCCAGCGTCGCGGCCGAGGCCTCGAACACCCGCGTCAGCGCGCGCACCCGGCCGGCCAGCAGCGCCAGCAGGCCGATCGCGCAGCCGATCACGAGCGACGCCAGCGCCTCGCGCGGCCCGCCGCCGAAGAAGCGGGAGGCGGCCGCCGAGGCCAGCGCGAAGGCCGCCACGGTGAGCGCCGGACCGTAGCGTGGCGGCGCGGCGAGGATCGCGTCGAGCTCCTGCGAGCCGCGCTCGGGCGACTCCTGTCCGAGCGCCACCCGGGTCGCGACGCCGTCGAGCGCCGCCAGCCGCGAGAGGTCGGTGGAGCCGGGCTCGACCCGCAGCAGGTGGGTGCGCTGGTGGCCCTCCGGGCCGAAGGCGGCGAACAGCGCGGTCGGCGTCGAGAACAGGTGGGCCTCGAGGCCGAGCCGTTGCGCGACGAGCATCACGGCTTCTTCGAGCCGGTGGGCGGAGTAGCCCGCCGCGTGCAGCCCGCGCCCGAGCTTCAGCACGAACGCCCGCGCAGCGGCCTGCTCGAGAGTCACTGGGAGTGTGTCAGCGCGAAGTGGACGGCAGGTTCATCGCCATCACGGCGAGCGGGAACAGGGCCGCGGCGGCGGGCAGCAGCGAAGGCGCGATCATCATCGCCACCGCGCAGATCACGCAGGCACCCTCGTTGATCGCGAAGAAGACCAGGCGCCGGCCGAAGCGGGCGCGCTGCGTCTCGGCGTCTTCGCGGCGCTGCCCCGCCACCAGCCCTTCGCCGCGCACGAGGGTCGCGACCACCGGCAGCAGCAGCGCCAGCGCGATCGCGCCCCAGCTCAGCGCCTCCGGGCCCTGCGGCTTCAACTGCCACTGCAGCGCGGCGCCGACGGCGACGATCATCGCGGACGAGCCGACCAGCGTGCGGGCCAGCAGCGGCAGCGCCTGGCCGGGGTCGGCCGGGGCATTGGAGCGCCTCATCTCACACCTCCGCGAGCACGCGCTCGATCACGGTCCGCTCGCGCCGGGCCAGCGAGCGCGCGGCGCCGGCGACGACGATGGCGTGGGTCCCTGCCGCGCCGGCCAGCGCCAGCGGCAGCGAGAGCGCGAACAGGCCGTACTGCCCGAGCAGGTGCGGCAGCCAGGCCAGGAACAGGAACGGGGCCGCCATCATCAGCGTCAGCGGCACCGTCAGCAGGCTGGTGGCGACCGCGCCGAAGCCGCGCCCGGCCGAGGTGCCGCCGTAGGGGTTGCCCCCGGGCGGCGGCACCGGCATCGGGAACAGCACCGACAGCCAGGCGTCGAACGAGCCGGCGACGAGCGCCACGCACAGCGTGCCGGCCAGCGCGACGGGGATCAGCGCGAGGTCGGCCAGGAAGGCGGCGGCGATCGCCACCAGCAGCAGGCTGGGCAACCGCAGCGCCAGCGCCACCGCCGTCTTCGCGAGCAGGATCGCCAGCCGGTCGACCGGGAAACCGAACAGCAGCAGCACCCCGCGCCGCTCGAAGCCGAACAGGTTGGAGAAGCCGCCGAGGCCGACGAACATCGACAGCGCGACCAGCAGGCCCAGCCCGCGTGGCCGGGCGCCGGCGGGCGCGCCGGAGAACACGAGCAGCATCACCGCGGGGCCGATCAGGCTGGCTCCGAGCGCGACCTTCAACGCGGGGTCGCGCCAGGCGAGGCGCAGGTCCTTCTCGACCAGCGCACCCCAGGCGCCACCCAGCCACTGCCGCGCCGGGCGCGACTCCGCCTTGCGCGCCGAGCCGAGCGCCAGCTCGCCGCGCGACATGCGCAGGGTCAGCGCGGACGACAGGGCGATGCCCGCGGCGATCGCGCCGCAGGCCAGCAACGCCCACAGGGCAGCGGAGCCGAGATCGCCCCGGGTCGCGTGCACGGCCGAGCGGGCACCCCATGCGAACGGGGACAACGCGAAGGGGTCGTGGTCGACGAGGAACGCGAAGGCCGGCTTCAGCCGCCGGGTTCCGGCGGCGAACAGGATCAGCGGCAGCGCGCTCATCAGCACCGCGAGGCCGAGCCCGCCGGCGAGAGCCAGGTCCTGGAAGCGGCGGTTGCGCGCGAGGCCCGTGAGCCCCACCTGCGCCGCATGGGCGGCGACCAGCACGGTAAGGAAGCTCAGGGCGAGACCGGGCAGCGCCAGCACCAGGCCGGGCGCCCCGGCGAGGCCGACCGACAGCGCCATCAGCACCGGGATCTCGGCCAGCACCATCGGCTGCGTCAGGTTGGCCGCGAGCGAAGACGCGACCAGCAGCGACGGCCGCAGCGGGAAGTGCAGCAGGCGCGAGACGTCGTGGGCCTCGGTGAAGGCGACGCCGGCGACGAGCGGCGAGAGCGCCCAGAACAGCCCGGCGCCGGTGGCCAGCGCGGACAGGATCGGCAGCGTGCCCTCGGGCAGGCCGGTCTCCAGCGCGCGGGCGCCGAAGAACGCGATCAGCGAGCCGAAGGCTGCCGCGAACAGCAGCCCGGGCAGCGCCAGCAGCAGGCCGACCGCGCGCTCGCGGCCGCGCAGGAACAGCCGCAGGTCCGACTTCCAGCGCAGCGCGACGAGGGCGACGAGCTGGTCCACGCGGCCTCCCGGTCAGCCCAGCCAGGCGAGGTCGGGCCGCTTGACGTCGGCGGCGACCAGCTTGAGGAACACGTCCTCGAGGCTCGCGTCGCCGCCGACCTCGCGCTGGGCGCGGATCTCGTCGAGCGTGCCCTGGGCGACCAGCCGGCCGCGGTCGATCACCGCCACCTCGTCGCACAGCCGCTCGACGACGTCGAGCACGTGCGAGGTGAAGAACAGCGTCACGCCCTTCTTCGACAGGCCGGAGAGCAGGTCGGTGACGACGCGGGCCGAGACCGGGTCGATGCCGTTGAGCGGCTCGTCGAGGAACAGCACCCGCGGCGAGTGGATGAGAGCGGCGGCCAGCGCCACCTTCTTCCGCATGCCCTGCGAGTAGTCGACGATCAGCTTGCCGCGGTCGTCGCCGAGCGAGAGGAAGTCGAGCAGCTCGTCGGCGCGACGGCGGGTCTCGGCTTTCGACAGGCCGTACATGCGGCCGGCGAAGAGCAGGTACTCCTCGCCGGAGAGGCGCTCGTAGAGCGGCAGCTCCTCGGGCAGCACGCCGATCACGCGCTTGACGGCGAGCAGGTCTTCGGCCGGGTCGACCCCCTCGATGCGGATCGAGCCCGCGCTCGGCGAGAGCAGGCCGGTCAGCATCTTGATCGTCGTGCTCTTGCCCGCGCCGTTGGGGCCGAGGAAGCCGAAGAAGCGGCCGCGGGCGACGCGGAGCGTGAGGCCGTCGACGGCGGCGACGCCGCCGAAGACCTTGCGCAGGCCGGTCAGCTCGATGGCGGGTTCCGCGTGAGGGGGAGGAACGGACGGGGTCGGGGTTTCGGTCGGGGACAGTTCGGCGGTCGGGGTCGGGATACCGGTCGGGGTCTCGGCCGCGGGCGGGGCTGGCTCGGCGGGCGGGGTCGCTTCCGCGGTCGCGGCTTCCTCGGGCGGGAAAGGCGGCTTCTCGTCGCTCATCGTGGGGTCTCGGTCGCGCTCCGCAGCCATCGTACCCGCTCCGCGAGGTCGCCCTCGGGGTGCTCCTCCAGGAAGCGCACCAGGGCCGAGCCGACCACGACGCCGTCCGCGACCGCGCCCGCTGCGGCAACCTGCTCGGGCGTCGCGATGCCGAAGCCGAGCGCGACCGGCTTGCCACCGGCGCGCAGGCGCTCGACCAGCGGGCGCGCGTCGTCCGACAGCGCCACCTGCTCGCCGGTGACGCCGGTGCGGCTGACCGCGTAGACGAAGCCGCGGCTCGCGTCCGCGATCGCCGCGAGGCGCTCCGGCGGGCTGGTCGGCGCCGCCAGGAACACGGTGTCGAGCTCGGCGGCCCGGCAGGCCGCGATCCACGCTCCGGCTTCTTCAGGTGGCAGGTCTGTCACCAGCGCGCCGTCGCAGCCGGCGGCGCGAGCGGCGGCGGGCAGCTCGCGCAGGCCGAAGCGCAGCAGCGGGTTCAGGTACGAGAAGAGCACGACCGGCAGGCCCAGCCCCGCCGCGCGCGCCCGGCGTACGAGGTCGAGCACCCCGGCGAGGGTCGTGCCGCGGGCCAGCGCGCGCTCGCTCGCGCGCTGGATCACCGGGCCGTCGGCGATCGGGTCCGAGAACGGCACGCCCAGCTCGATCACGTCGGCGCCACCGCGCTCGAGCTCCAGGCAGGCCGCGACCGTGCGCGCGGGCGACGGGTCGCCGGCCGTGAGGTAGGCGACGAACGCGGGCCGGCCCGCCGCGCGACAGGCGGCGAAGCGCTCGTCGATCCGGCTCACGGCCCGGCCTCGAAGGCCGCGGCGACGGTCGCGAGGTCCTTGTCGCCGCGCCCCGACAGGTTCAGCACGATCCGCTTCCCGCGCAGCGCCGCGGCCTCGCGGATCACCCACGCGACGGCGTGCGCCGACTCGAGCGCGGGCAGGATCCCCTCGGTGCGGCCGAGCCGCGCGAAGGCCGCGAGCGCCTCGCCGTCGCGCACCCGCTCGTAGCGCACGCGGCCGGTGTCGCGCAGGTGGGCGTGCTCGGGGCCGATCGCCGGGTAGTCGAGGCCCGCCGAGACCGAGTGGGTCGGCAGCACGTTGCCGGCCGCGTCCTGCAGCAGGTAGGTGCGGGTGCCGTGCAGCACTCCCGGCGCCGCGCCGCCGCCGGCGAAGCGCGCCGCGTGCTCGCCCGCCGCGTCGGAGCGGCCGCCGGCCTCGACGCCGACGCAGGCGACGGGATCGCCCAGGAAGGCGTGGAACAGCCCGATCGCGTTGGAGCCGCCGCCGACGCAGGCGACCAGCAGATCGGGCAGGCCGCCCGGCCCGGCCGCGAACTGGGCCTTCGCCTCCTCGCCGATCACCGCGTGGAACTCGCGCACCATCGTCGGGAACGGGTGCGGTCCCAGCGCCGAGCCGAGCAGGTAGTGGGTCGTGCGCACGTTCGTGACCCAGTCGCGCATCGCCTCGTTGATCGCGTCCTTCAGCGTGCGGCTGCCGCCGTCGACCGCGCGCACGTCCGCGCCCAACAATCGCATGCGCAACACGTTGGGCGCCTGGCGCGCCATGTCCTCGGCGCCCATGTAGACGACGCACTCGAGGCCGAGCAGCGCGCAGGCCGTCGCCGTCGCCACCCCGTGCTGCCCCGCCCCGGTCTCGGCGACCACGCGGCGCTTGCCGAGCCGCTTCACGAGCAGCGCCTGGCCCAGCGCGTTGTTGATCTTGTGGGCGCCGGTGTGGCACAGGTCCTCGCGCTTGAGCCACAGCGAGAGACCGAGTTCCGCCGACAGCCGCTCCGCGAACGTCAGTGCCGTGGGCCGCCCGACGTACTCGCGCAGCAGCCGCCGGTACTCGCGCAAGAAGCCCTCGTCCTCGCGGGCCGCGCGCCACGCCGCCTCCAGCTCGTCGAGCGGAGCGACCAGCGTCTCCGGCACGTACCGCCCGCCCCACTCGCCGAAGAAGCCGGGATCGCTCATCTCGCACCTCGGCGCGTGCCACCGCGCACCGCGGCCACGAACGCCTTCAGCTTCGCGGGGTCCTTGCGGCCCGGCGCGGCCTCGACCCCGGACGAGACGTCGACCGCGTCGGGCCGGGCCTCCGCGATCGCCGCCGCGACGTTGCCGGCGTGCAGCCCGCCCGCCAGCACGAGCTGGCGCACGAACGGCCGCAGCGCGCGCGCCACGCTCCAGTCGAAGCTCTCCCCGGTGCCACCGGGCAACGCGCGGCCGCCGGTGTCGAGCAGGATCGCGGCGCCGGCGTCGTCGAAGCGGCGCGCCTCGGCCGGGTCGAAACCGGGGCCGACGCGCAGCGCCTTGATCACGCGCCGGGCGTGCTCGCGCACGCTCGCGACCGGCTCGTCGCCGTGGAGCTGCACGACGTCGAGGCCCGCTTCGGCCGCGATGCGGTCGACGGCCTCGGGCGGGGTGTCGACGAAGACGCCGACGCGGGTGACGAACGGCGGCAGCGCGGCGCCGATCCGGCGCGCCTGCTCCGGCGTCACCGCCCGCGGGCTCTGCGGCCACAGCACGAAACCCACCGCGGCCGCGCCGGCCTCGACCGCGGCGATCCCGTCCTCGACGCAGGTGATGCCGCAGACCTTGACCGCCACCGGGCCCGCGCCCGGGCGCGGCCCGGCCTCGCGCACTTCCGCCTCGGCGAGCAATGCGGCGAGCGCCGCGCCCGGGTCGGGCGCGCCCATCAGGCTCTCGCCGACCAGGAAGGCGTCGAAACCCGCCTCGCGCAGCCGGCGCAGGTCGGAGCCGCTGCGCAGGCCCGACTCCGCGACCGCGATCACGTCGTCCGGGATCTCGGGCGCGAGCGCGAACGAGGTGGCGAGGTCGACCTGGAGCGAGCGCAGGTCGCGGTTGTTGACGCCGACGATGCGGGCCCCGGCGCGCAGCGCGCGGTGCAGCTCCTCGCGGTCGTGGAC
>WYBL01000121.1 GCA_011526565.1 Acidobacteriota bacterium
ACCGCGATCGTGCGGCTCGAGCAGCTCTACCCGCTGCCGGAGGCGGAGCTGCAGGCGGTCCTGCAGGCGTACCCGGACGCGCGGCTGACCTGGGTGCAGGAGGAGCCGGCGAACATGGGGGCCTGGGGCTTCCTGCGCCTCAACCTGTCGCCCTCGGCGCTCGGCGGCCGCGCGCTGGCCGCCGTCGCGCGGGCGGAGTCGGCGAGCCCGGCGACCGGTTCGGCGGCCAGCCACAAGGCGGAGCAGGCGCTGCTGATGGACCAGGCGTTCGGCGCGTAGGAGGGGCGATGGAGATCCGGGTGCCGGCGCTCGGCGAGTCGATCAACGAGGTCGTGATCGGGCAGTGGCTCCGCCGCGAGGGTACGGTCGTCGCGGCCGACGAGCCGGTCGTGTCGCTGGAGAGCGACAAGGCCAACGTGGAGCTGCCCGCCCCGGCGGCCGGCCGCCTCGTCCGCCTCCGCGTCCCCGCGGGCGCAACGGCCAAGGTGGGCGACGTACTGGCGGAACTCGACCCGGTGGAGGCGCAGGTTCAGGCCCCGCCCGCGGTGCCGTCCCCGAGCGTAATCCCCGCCCCGCCCGCGCCGCCCGTGTCCCCGGCGGCGCCCACCCCGCCCGCCGTGCCGATCCCGACCGCCGTGCCCACCCCGACCGCGTCCCCAACCCCGGCCGTCGTTCGCCCCCCGACTCCCCAGCCCCCCCGCCCCACCTCCGGGTCCGAACGTGTCGTCCCCATGTCCACGGTCCGCCGCCGCATCGCGGAGCGCCTGGTCGAAGCGCAACGCACGGCGGCGATGCTCACGACCTTCAACGAGTGCGACATGTCGAGGGTGCTCGCGCTCCGGCGGGAGCACCAGGAGGCGTTCACGAAGAAGCACGGCGTCAAGCTCGGCTTCCTCGGCTTCTTCGTGAAGGCCGCGGTCGAGGCGCTGCGCGAGGTGCCGGAGCTCAACGCGGAGATCCGCGGCAGCGACCTCGTCTACCACCAGCGCCACGACATCGGCGTTGTCGTCGACACCCCGCGCGGCCTGATGGTGCCGGTGCTGCGCGGCGCCGACCGCCTGTCGCTCGCGGAGGTCGAACGCGGCATCGCCGAGCTGGCGGCCCGCGCGCGGGAGTCGAAGCTCGGCCCCGACGACCTCGCGGGCGGCACCTTCACGATCACGAACGGCGGCGTGTTCGGCTCGCTGCTGTCGACGCCGATCCTGAACCCGCCTCAGAGCGGCATCCTCGGCCTGCACAAGATCCAGGAAAGAGGCGTGGCGGTGGATGGCCGGCTCGAGCTGCGGCCGATGATGTACGTGGCCCTGAGCTACGACCATCGCATCGTCGACGGTCGCGGCGCGGTGACCTGGCTGGTGCGCCTCAAGGAGCGGATCGAGGACCCGGCCCGCCTGCTGCTGGGTGTCTGAGATGAAGCCGGAGCGCTTCGCCTACGGCCTCGCGCTGCTCGCCGTGGTGCTGGCGGCGGCGCTCGGCTGGCGGTCGTGCCGGGTCGCGCGCCAGGCCGCCGACGCCCCGGCCGCCGTCGTGCGCGAGGCGGGCGAGGCGCTGGCCGGCATCGCCGAGCGCTTCCGCACGGGCCGCATCACCACGACCTTCCGCTCCGAGCTGCCGACGCTGCTGCCCGGCGAGGCGCTGCTGGAGGTGGCCGCGATCGAGGCGCCCGAGACGGTGCGGCGCGAGGACGCCCGCGCCGCGTTCTTCGACCTGCTGCCGCTCGGCACGACGGTCAGCGAGGTCCGCACCGTGGTGACCTACCGCTACCACCTGGCGCTCTCGGACGAGTGGACGCTCGAGGAGCGCGACGGCGTGTGCCTCGTGCGCGCCCCGCGGCTGCGGCCGAGCCTGCCGCCGGCGATCCACACCGACCGCATGGAGAAGCACGCGCAGAGCGGCTGGGCGCGCTTCGACGCGGCCGAGCAGCTCGCGGCCCTGGAGAAGGACCTGACCCCGCTGCTGTCCGCGCGGGCGATGGCGCCGGAGCGGCTCTCGCTGGTGCGCGAGCCGGCCCGGCGCAAGGTGGCGGCGTTCGTGCGCAGCTTCCTGCTGCGCGAGGACCACTGGCGCGCGGGCCGCTTCACCGCGATCGTCGTCACTTTCGCCGACGAGCCACCCGCGTCCTCCCCGCGCCCGCCGACGCTGAAGCTGGACCCTCTTCAGTAGACGGCGCGCTGCCGCCCGCGGGCCTTCTGCGCGAGCGACAGGCGCGGCTCGGCCGGGGCCCCGTCGAGCAGGCGGGCGGCGAGGTGCGCCGCCACCGCCGGCGCGTGCTTGAAGCCGTGGCCGGAGCCGCCGCCGACGATCCACAGCCGCGGGTCCGCGGGGTGGTGGTCGACCAGCAGGTCGCCGCTGGCGGTGTTCTCGTACTGGCAGACCCGCGACTCGAGCAGCGGGGCCGCGGCGAGCCCGGGCAGGACCCGGCCCAGCCGTTGGCGGGCCTCGGCCAGCAGCGCCGGGTCGGGGCGGCGCTCGAGGGTGTCGGGGTCGCAGAGCGGGCCGTGGCGGTCGATCCCGATCTTCACGCCGCGGCCCTCGAGGTCCGGGATCGCGTAGACCTCGGCTTCGAAGTCGACGAAGGCCGGCAGGGCGGAGGCGCCGTACGCCGCTTCGCCGCCGGGCACGCCAAGGTAGAACACCTCCTGGCGGGTCGGGGTGATGCGACCGCCCAGCAGGTCCGGGAGCAGCGTCGGCAGCCAGGGCCCGCACGCGAGGACGACCTGCCCGGCGGGCAGGGCGACGCCGTCGAGCGTCAGCCGCGGCGGCGCGTCCCCGACCTCCTGCGCCTGCACCCGGCCGTGGACCAGTTCGGCCCCGGCCTGCGCCGCGCGGGCCGCGACGTGGGCGACGGAGCGGCGCGCCATCACGGCGCCGGCCTCCGGCTCCAGCAGGCCCCAGCGCACGCCGCCCAGCGCGAACTGCGGGAAGCGGCGGGCGATCTCCGCGGGCGACAGGCGTTCGTGGGGCACCCCCTCGGCCTCGAGGGTCGCCGCGGTGACCTCCGCGCGGTCGCCCGCGGAGCGTGAAAACCAGAGCACGCCGCTGCGGTGGAACAGGTGTGCTTCGGCGGCGCCCCGGCTCGCCTCGAGGCCGCGCCAGGCGGCCAGCGAGGCGTCGGCCATCCGCGTGTAGAGGGCGTCCGCGGCGTAGCCGGTGCGCACGATCCGGGACTCGTCGCCCGAGCTGGCGCGCGAGTGGCCGGGCGTCCACGCCTCGACGAGCAGCACGCGACGGCCACGCTGGGCGAGGGTCCACGCGCACCAGACTCCGAGCGCCCCCGCCCCGACGACGGCGACGTCGTAGCGCCCGCTCAAGGGGCGACCTGCGGTTCCGGCCGGGCTGCCGCGGTCAGGAGCCGGGCGTGCCCAGCCAGCCGCGCGTCAGGTAGTCCGCGAAGACGAAGAAGAACAGGATCACCAGAAACGCGAAGCCTGAACCGACGGCGAGCTGGGTGAGCTTCGAGCTGTACTTCACGTGCATGAAGAACAGCACGACCAGCGCCGCCTTCGAGAAGGCGATCGCCAGCGCCACGATGTTGTTCAGGTACGAGTGGCCGAAGTCGACGTAGGACGCGCCCACGGTGATCGCGGTCCCGAACATCAGGGCCAGGAACACCAGGATGTAGGTGCGCACCGGCACCACGTGCGGATGGGCGTGCGCGTGGTCCTCGTGGCTGTCGTGGTTCTCGGCGGGAACGGCGGCGGTCTCGGTCATCACTTCCTAGTGCGGTTTCGGGATCAGGTACAGCAGCGGGAACAGGAAGATCCAGACGATGTCGACGAAGTGCCAGTACAGGCCCGTGATCTCCACCGGGGAGTGGTACTCGGGCCCGAACTGGCCGAGCCAGGCACGGGCGGCGATCCACAGGATGATCGGGATGCCGATGATCATGTGGAGCGCGTGCAACCCTGTCATCGCGAAGTACAGCGAGTAGTAGATCTGGGCGGCCTTCTGCGACTTCGCCAGCAGCGCCGGGTCCTCGATCGACTCCATGTGGAGCTGGGAGGCGTCGAAGCTCGTGCCCGGCACGAGGTGGTGGTCGAACTTCTCCTTGTACTCGACCACCTTGATGCCGAGGAACACGCTGCCGAGGAACACCGTCGCCAGCAGCCAGCCGACGATCTGGGTGCGCTTGCCGAGGGCGGCGGCGTGCACGCCGAGCGCCATCGTCAGCGACGAGCAGATCAGCACCGCGGTGTTGAACGCGCCGAGCGGGATGTTCAGGTGGTGGGAGCCGTAGTAGAAGGCGTCGGGGTGCAGGTTGCGGTACACCGCGTAGGCGCCGAACAGCCCGCCGAAGAACAGGATCTCCTGGGCGATGAACACCCACATCCCGAAGGTGGCCGCCTCCTTCTGCTCTCCGAGGTTCTCGAAGTGGTGGACGAAGGCGGGGTGGTGCGTCGAAGACATGCCGCTCGATCTCCTACGCGTGGGCCTGGGCGGGCGGGGCCGCGGGGTCGTGGGTGGTGTCGTGGCCCTCGGCGTAGGCGTACGCCTCCTCGGTCACCACGGGCTGGTGCTCGAAGTTGAAGGTCGTGGGCGGCGACTGGATCGTCCACTCCAGGCCCTTGGCGCCCCACGGGTTGGCGGGGGCCTTCTTGCCGGCGAACAGCGACCAGGTCAGGTACAGCATCGGGATCAGGTAGGCGATGCCGAGCAGCGAGGCGCCGGCGGTGCTCATCACGTTCAGCACCTGGAACTCGTCCGGGTAGGCGTGATAGCGCCGCGGCATGCCGAGGTAGCCCACCACGAACTGCGGGAAGAAGGTCAGGTTGAAGCCGGCGAAGACCAGCACCGCCGCGACCCGCGCCCAGTACTCGGGGTACATCCGGCCCGTGATCTTGGGCCACCAGAAGTGGATGCCGCCGAGGTAGGCGAAGATCGCGCCGCCCACCATGATGTAGTGGAAGTGGGCCACGACGAAGTAGGTGTCGTGCATGTGGATGTCGAGGCCCATCGCCGCCAGGAACAGCCCGGTCAGGCCGCCGATGGTGAACAGGCCGATGAAGCCGATCGCGTACATCATCGGCGACTCCCAGCTCACCGACCCCTTGTACAGCGTCGCCGACCAGTTGAAGACCTTGACCGCCGAGGGGATCGCGACCAGGAAGGACAGCGCCGAGAACACCATGCCGGCGTAGGTCGACTGGCCGGAGACGAACATGTGGTGGCCCCAGACCAGGAAGCCGACCACCGCGATCGCGAGCGACGAGATGGCGATGAACTCGTAGCCGAACACCCGCTTGCGGGTGAAGGCCGTGATCAGCTCGCTCATCACGCCCATGCCCGGCAGGATCATGATGTACACGGCCGGGTGCGAGTAGAACCAGAACAGGTGCTGGAACAGGATCGGGTCGCCGCCCAGCGCCGGGTCGAACAGGCCCAGCTTCAGCAGCCGCTCGACCGCCACCATCAGGATCGTCACCGCGACGACCGGCGTGCCCAGGATCTGGATCAGGCTGGTCGCGTAGTGGGCCCACACGAACAGCGGCATCCGGAACCAGGTCAGCCCCGGCGCCCGCATCTTGTGGATGGTGACGATGAAGTTGAGCCCGGTCAGGATCGAGGAGAAGCCCGAGATGAAGATGCCGACCGCGGCCAGGATCACGTTGGTGTGGGAGAAGGCCGTGGAGTAGGGCGTGTAGAAGGTCCAGCCGGTCTCGACCCCGCCGAACAGCGTGGCGACCATGAAGAAGGCCGCGCCCGCCATGTAGATGTACCAGGACAGCAGGTTGATCTTCGGGAACGCCAGGTCCTTGGCCCCGATCATGATCGGGATCAGGAAGTTGCCGAGCACCGCCGGGATCGACGGGATCAGGAAGAAGAACACCATCACGATGCCGTGCATCGTGAACAGCTTGTTGTAGGCGTCGGAGTCGACGAGGTCGCCCTTGGGCGTCATCAGCTCCAGCCGCACGCCGGCGGCGAAGGCGCCGCCGAGGAAGAACATCAGCGTGATCGTGATCAGGTACAGGATCGCGATCCGCTTGTGGTCGGTGGTCAGCAGCCACGACCAGATCCCGTGCTTCGCGTTGATGTAGTTCTCGCGATCGAGCCCGTTGCCGGGCGCCGCGTCTTCGGAATTCGTCGTCACGACTTCGGTCTGCATGTTCCTACCGGGCTCCGGTGGACGGGGCCGCGGCGCCCGCCGCGGGGGCCGCCGCCTCGTCCTTGACCTCGGCCTTCATCCCCTGGATGTAGGCCACGAGCTGCAGGAGCTGCTCCTCGGAGAGCAGGCCCTGGAACGTCGGCATGATCGGCTGGTAGCCCTCGACGATCTTGGCGGCCGGCTGCACGATCGACTCGCGCAGGTAGGTCTCGTCGGCGGTGACCGTCTCGCCGGAAGCGAGCTTGACCGGCTTGCCGAACAGGCCCGCCAGGTCGGGGCCGCGGGCGCCCGAGTCGCCGCGGTGGCAGGTGATGCAGGCGAGGTCGGTGAACAGCTTCTCGCCCGCCCCGGCCAGCGAGGCGCCGGCCTGCTCGCCGCCGAGCCACGCCTGGTAGGCGTCCGGCTCCATCACGTAGACGGTGCCGATCATCCCCGAGTGCTTGGTGCCGCAGTACTCGGCGCAGAACAGGTGGTACTTGCCCGTCTTGGTCGCCTCGAACCACATGGTGTTGTAGCGGCCGGGCACGGCGTCCTTCTTGACCCGGAACGCCGGGATGAAGAAGCTGTGGATCACGTCCTCCGAGGTGAGCGTGACCTTGACCGGCACGCCGACCGGCACGTGCAGCTCGTTGATCTCGCGCTTGCCGGTCATGTGCTGGATCTTCCACATCCAGCGCTTGCCGACGGCCTGCACCTCGATCGCGTTCTTGGGCACGCGGACGGCCGAGAAGTACACCTCGGCGCTCCACACGAAGATGACGAGCACGATGCCGGCCGGGATCAGCGTCCAGGTCAGCTCCAGCAGCAGCGAGCCGTGGATGGCGGGGGGCTTCTCGTCGTCGCTGCGCCGCCGGTACTTGATGGCGAGGCCGACGACCAGCACCGCGATCAGGATCGAGAAGAAGATGCTGATCGCGATCAGGAAGAAGTAGAGCGCGTCGACCTTCGACGCGAGCGTCGAGGCCTGGTCGGGGAAGAGGGGGAACGACCACATGATCAGACGTTGCCCTCCCTGAGGGCGGAGGCGGCCTTCTCGCGCCGCAGCGCCACGAAGACGAACGTGGCGAACGCGGCGACGGTCAGGAGGCCCCCGATGCGCACGAGCGTGAGGACCGCGGCGCCGTAGCGGCCGGTGTCCGGGTCGTACTGGTAACAGAACAGGATCATCTGGTCGGCGAGCGTGCCGACCTTGCCCTCGGACGCCTCGATCAGCGCGAAGCGCAGGTCCTTGGGGGCGTACTCGATGCCGTACAGGTAGCGGGCGATCACGCCCTGCGGGGTGATCACCACCAGCCCGGACGGGTGGGCGAACTGCTGGGTGCGCTCGTCGAAGGTGTAGCGGAAGCCGACCGACTGGGTCAGGCGCCGGATCTGCTCCTCGGAGCCGGTCAGGAAGTGCCACCCCTTCTCGGCCCCGGCCCGCTTGTACTTGGCCAGGTAAGCCTTCTTCTTGGTGGCCGCCAGCTCCGGGCCCTCCTTCGGGTCGAAGCTGACGGTGATCACGTCGAACTGCTGGCCGACGTCGTAGGCCAGCACGCCCAGCGCGGTGCTCAGGCCGTTGAGGGTCAGCGTGCACAGCATCGGGCACTCGTAGTAGACGAGCGCCAGCACCACCGGCTTCTTGCCGAAGTAGTCGCCGAGCTTCACGTCGCGGCCCTGCTCGTCCTTGAGCGTGATGTCGAGCGGGACCTTGTCGCCGAGGTTCTGGTCGAAGCCGACCTCGCGCAACATCGGCGGCTTGAAGTTGGCGGGCTCGCCGGGCGCCTGGGCCGCGGCCGGACCGGCCAGGGCCAGGACGGCGAAGGCCGCGCAGGCGAGCTTGTTCACCGGGCCGCTCCCGCGGGCGCGGCGTCGGCGACCTGGGCCGGCGCGGCGGTCTCGCGGACGGGGAAGCCGCGCTCGACGACCACTTCCATCGCGTCCGCGATCGGCATCCGGATCACGCCGTTGCCGCGGTCGGCCCACGAGTAGTGCTCGAGCATCGCCTTCTCGTGGGCGCGCAGTTCGTGGATGTCCTTGAACGGATCCTCCTGCAGCCACGGCTTGGGCGGCTTGCTGCCGGGCGCGAAGCGGGCCACCGGGGGTTCCGGCCGCTCGGACCGGCCGACCCAGCCCTCCAGGTAACCGAAGACCGGGATCAGGATCGCGGCGGTGGCGGCGGCGATCACGGCGAGCGCCACCATGGCGCGCACGATCGCGCCGGCGTGGGCGTCGGTCTTCTCGTAGCGAACGGGGTCGCCGTGGTTCTCCATGGCGTCCTCCTCAGGCGTGGGCCGGGGCCGCGTGGGCGGCCTCCGGCTCCAGCTCGGCCTCGTGCTGCGGCACCAGCGGCCGGCTCTTGAGCTGGCGCAGGAACAGGTGGACGAACAGCGCGCCCAGGCCCAGCGGGGCCAGCACGTCCATCCAGTGCGGGTGGAAGGCGGCGGACTCGGCGCCGTGGTGGCCGGCGAGGTCGGGCCCGATCATCCAGTAGGTGTCGACCAGGCGCATCAGCACCAGCCAGCCGGCGACCGGCGCCAGCAGCCGCAGCGAGCGCTTGACGTCGCGCGAGAGCAGGATCGCGTAGGGCACGACGAAGTGGAACAGCACCACGAACAGCCCGAGCGCGCCCCACGCCCCGTTGACGCGGGCCAGGTAGAACGGGATCTCCTCCGGCAGGTTGCCCGACCAGATGATCAGGAACTGCGAGAGGTTGGTGTACGCCCACAGCATGTTGAAGGCGAACAGCAGCTTGCCGAGGTCGTGGATCGTGTCCTTGCGCACGACGTGGAGGAACGGCTCGTCGTGCGCGAAGCGCGCGAGCAGCACGATCGACAGCGCCATCACCGCCATCGCGGCGCCGACCAGGTAGATCACACCGTAGATCGTCGAGAACCAGTGCGGGTTGAGCGACATGCCCCAGTCGATCGAGGCGAAGCTGACGCTCAGCACCAGCGCGACCAGGCCGCCGCCGCCCAGCGCCTGGTAGTTGGAGGACAGCCGCGGCGTCAGGCCGTCCCGGTCCTGCTCGGCGCTCCACTTGCTGAACAGCCACGCGAACAGCGACCACAGCGCGAAGTAGAAGACCGCCCGGCCGATCCAGAACGCGCCGTTCAGGTACAGCGCCTTGTGGGCGACGATGCGGTCGCCTTCTGCAGGGTGGGCCCACGGGTAGATCTTCGCGTAGCCGAGCAGCACCGGCAGGAACAGCACGAGGGCGAACGGCAGGGTGCGCGACCAGGCCTCGAAGAAGCGGCGCAGCAGCGCGCCCCAGCGGCCGCCGGAGAGGTGCTGGATCATCAGCAGGCCCAGCGCGCCGATCGGCACCGAGACCCAGAAGAAGAAGGCGAACAGGTACGAGCGCAGGAACTGCTCGACGCTCTGCATCGCACCGAGGCCGCACACGGCGAGGGCGCCGACGCCCAGCGCCAGGGTCGGCGTCAGCATCCGCTCGAGCGCGGGCGGGACGGGATGGGTGGCGTTCGTCATGGGTCTCTAGTGGGCCGCGGCGGCCGCGGGGGCCGCTCCGGACAGGGCCTTGTCCGCCTCGGCGCGGCGCGAGGCCGGCACGTCCTCGAGGCGGGCGTGCTGCGAGAGCTGCAGCGCGCGGATGTAGGCCACGATCGCCCAGCGGTCCTCGACGGCGATCTCCGCGTAGGCGGGCATCGCGCCGAAGCCGTTGGCGATCACGTCGTAGAAGTAGCCGAGCCGCTCGTTGCGCAGCCGGTCCTGGTGGAAGTTGCCCGCGGCCCGGTAGCCGCGCTGGACCACCATGCCGTTGCCGGCGCCGGTGGCGCCGTGGCACGGCGCGCAGTGGATGTTGTAGCGCTCGCGGCCACGCTCCATCCGCGCCCGGTCGATCGGGAACGGGAAGGCGTTCACGAACTGGCCCATCTCGCGGCCGGTGTGGAGATACTCGTCCTCGCGCAGGTGGCCGCGGGCGATCGTGCCCTCGACCAGCGGGCGCGCGCCACGGTGGTCGCGCCAGAAGTCGGAGGCCGCCTGGGCCTTGATCCGGGGCTGGTCGTGCATGTCCTGGCGGCAGCCGGCGCCGGCGGCGACGACGGCCACCAGCGCGAGCGCGAGCGATCGGGAGCGGGCGCTCACGGCTGCACCTCCTCCACGGCCGCGACCCCGGGCTGGGCGGCCAGGAAGGCACGGGTCTTCTCGACGTCGAAGAGCGGGTCCTCCGCCTCGATGCAGAGGAAGAACTTGTCGCGGCTGGCGCCGGCGAAGGCCGGCACGTTGAACACCGGGTGGTACGGCTGCGGCAGCCCGTTGAGGGCCAGCATGCCGAGCACCGCGGAGAAGGCCGCGAACAGGATCGTCGTCTCGTAGGCCGGCGGGATGAAGGCGACCCAGGAGTGGAACGGGCGGCCGCCGATGTTCATCGGGTACTCGATCACCGAGGACCAGTACTGCAGCCCGTACCCGGCCGCCAGGCCGAAGATGCCGCCGGCGAGACAGATCTTCGCGACGTGCGACTTCGGCAGCGCCAGCGCCTCGGACAGCGCCTCGATCGGGTACGGCGAGTAGGCGTCCATCTTGCGGTAGCCGGCCATGCGGGCGGCCTCGGCGGCCTCGACCACGGCCTTGGGATCGTCGAACTCGGCCATCAGGCCGTACAGCGCGCTCATCCGTGGTGCTCCTCGACGCGGGCGCCGGGCAGGATCGTCTTCATCTCGAACATCGAGATCGCCGGCAGGAAGCGCACGAACAGGTACATCAGGGTGAGGAACAGGCCGATCGTCCCGATGAAGAACGACCAGTCCCACACCGTCCCCTGGTACATGCCCCAGGAGGACGGCAGGAAGTCGCGGTGCAGCGAGGTCACGATGATCACGTAGCGCTCGAGCCACATGCCGACGCTGACCACCAGCGAGATGAAGAACAGCCACGCCGTCGAGTGCCGCAGCCGCGGCCACCACAGCGTGTTCGGCGCCACCACGTTGCACAGGATCAGCGCCCAGTACATGTGGCCGTAGGGGCCGAACATGCGGTTCTGGATCATGAACAGCTCCCACGAGCTCGCGCTGTACCAGGCGAAGAACGCCTCCATCGCGTAGCCGTAGGCGACCACCAGGCCCGTCGCCAGCATCACCTTCGCCATGTTGTCGAGGTGGCGGTCGGTGATGAAGTCCTTGAGGCCGTACCAGGAGCGCAGCGGGATCGCCAGCGTCAGCACCATCGCGAAGCCGGCGTAGATCGCGCCGGCCACGAAGTAGGGCGGGAAGATCGTCGCGTGCCAGCCCGGCAGCACGCCGACCGCGAAGTCGAAGCTGACCACGGTGTGGACCGAGACGACCAGCGGCGTGGCGAGCCCGGCCAGCAGCAGGTAGGCCGACTCGTAGTTGTGCCAGTGGCGGGCCGAGCCGCGCCAGCCCATCGAGGCGACGCCGTAGACCATCGCCATCAGCTTGTTCTTCGCGCGGTCGCGCAGGGTGGCGAAGTCGGGGATCAGGCCGACGTACCAGAACACCGCCGACACCGAGGCGTAGGTGGTGACCGCGAACACGTCCCAGATCAGGGGCGAGCGGAAGTTGGGCCACAGGCCCATCGTGTTCGGGTACGGCAGCAGCCAGTACGCCGCGATCCACGGGCGGCCGGTGTGGAACAGCGGGTACTGCGCCGCGCAGGCCACGGCGAACAGCGTCATCGCCTCGGCGAAGCGGTTGATCGAGGTGCGCCACTCCTGCTTGAGCAGCAGCAGGATCGCGCTGATCAGGGTGCCGGCGTGGCCGATGCCGATCCACCAGACGAAGTTGATGATGTCGAAGCCCCAGCCGACCGGCACCGTGACGCCCCACGAGCCGATGCCCCAGAACAGCAGGCGCACGATCGTGAGCAGCACGAGCTGGGCGATGCCGAAGGCGATCGCGAAGCCGAGGAACCAGTGCAGCGGCGTGCGCCGTGCCAGCACGATCGAGGCGATCTTGTCGGTGACCGTCCTGAACGTGTGGCCGGGCGCGATGATCGGCGCGCTGGCCGGGTCGACGTGGGGGGTGCTAGCCATGCGACGAATCGCTCCTCCCGCCGCCCTTCAGGGCCGGGTTCGGGTTGCGGATCTCCGCGAGGTACGTCGTGCGCGGGCGGGTGTTGAGGTCGGTCAGGATCCCGTAGTTGCGCTGGGTCGCCTTCAGCTTCGAGACCTTGCTGCCGGGGTCGTTGACGTCGCCGAAGACGATCGCTTCGGCCGGGCAGGCCTGCTGGCAGGCCGTCTGGATCTCGCCGTCCCTGATGTCGCGGCCCTCGTTGCGGGCGTCGACGCGGACGCGGTTGATGCGCTGCACGCAGTAGGTGCACTTCTCCATCACGCCGCGGCTGCGCACGCTGACGTCGGGGTTGCGCATCAGCTTCAGGCTGGGGGTCTCCCAGTCCTGGTACAGGTAGAAGTTGAAGCGCCGCACCTTGTACGGGCAGTTGTTCGAGCAGTAGCGGGTGCCCACGCAGCGGTTGTAGACCATGTCGTTCAGGCCTTCGTCGCTGTGGACCGTCGCGGCCACGGGGCAGACCTGCTCGCACGGCGCGTTCTCGCAGTGCATGCACGGCACCGGCTGGTGGTGGAAGCCGGGGTCGTCGACCGAGCCCTCGTAGTAGCGGTCGACGCGCAGCCACTGCATCTCGCGGCCGAACGCCACCTGCTCTTTGCCGACCACCGGGATGTTGTTCTCGGCGACGCAGGCCACCACGCAGGCGTTGCAGCCGACGCAGGAGGCGAGGTCGATCGTCATGCCCCAGGCGTGCCCCTCGTACTTGTGGGGCTCGAACATCGTCATCGTCGGCGCCGGGTCGTGGCCCAGCTTCTTCACCGCGCCGGGGTCCTTCGCGTACTCGTCGGCGGTGAACGCCCGCACCAGGTGGCGCTTGCCGGCCTCGGTGTGGGCCTCGATCGTCCAGTGGTCCTGGGTCCCGGCGACCAGCACCCGCTCGCCGGTCTGCCGCACCGCGACGCCCGGCGCCGACCACAGCCCCGCGCTGGTGCGCAGCGTGAAGGCGTCGTAGCCGATGCCGGTGCCGACGCTGCCCGCCTTCGTGCGGCCGTAGCCGAGGTTCAGGGTGACGGTGTCGTCGGCGTGGCCGGGCACGATCCAGGCCGGGCCGCGCACGGCCTTGCCGCCGAGGATCACCTCGACGACGTCGGCCTCGAGGCCGCGGGCCGTCTGCTTGCCGGGACGCAGGCCCATCTTCTCGGCCGTCGCCGGCGAGAGGTGGACCACGTTCTCCCAGGTCACCTTGGTCATCGGCTTGGGCAGTTCCTGCAGCCAGCCGTTGTTGGCGAAGCGCCCGTCGTCGACCGTGGGGTCGGGCCGGAACGCGACCTCGAGGCCGGACACGGCCTTCGGCGCCGCGGTCATCCAGTCGCCCGGCTGCACCGCGAGCGAGAGCGCCGCGGGAGCCTGGCCCGCGACCACGCCGTCGTGCACGGCCTTGCGCCACGCCTTCTCGAAGTCGAGGCCGAGGCGGTCCTTCCAGGTGCCGCGCACCGCGTCGTAGGCCTTGCGCTCCTGGCGCGCCGCGAAAGCGCCGACCACCTCGTGGACCGGGTGGGCCGCGCTGTACAGCGGCGCGATCAGCGGCTGCACGATCGAGACGGTGCCGTCTTCGGAACGCAGGTCGCTCCACGACTCGAGCGAGTGGGCGAGCGGCACGTGCCAGCCGGCCAGCTCGCCGGTCTCGTCCTCGTGCAGGCCCGCGTGGACCAGGGTGAACGCCTTCAGGATGCGGCGCCCGAACTCGAGCTCGGCCGGCGCGGTGTAGACCGGGTTCGCGCCGACCACGAGCAGCACGTCGACCTTGCCCGCGTCCAGCTCGTTCGCCAGCTCGGCCAGCGCCGCCGGGCCCTCGTGGGCCAGCGCGCTGGTGGCGGGCGGCACGTAGCGGACGGTGGCGCCGACGTTGCCCAGCTTCTCGTTGATCGCGTGGGCCAGGGCGTGGACCGCCGGCGGCTGGTGGTCGCCGGCGATCACCAGCGAGCGGCCCGCGTGGCCCTGCAGGTCGGCGCACAGGGCCGCCACCCACTTGGCGTGGGCGCCGGCCGCCGCGCCGGCGACCGGCAGGCCGAGGCCGGCGGCGATCGCGCGGGCCAGGCCCTCCACCTCGGAGGGCTTGACCGCGCGGCGGTGCTCGGCGACCGAGCCGGTCGAGGTCGGGAACGACTCGACCACGTAGAGGCGGTTGAGCGCGCCGTTCTCGACCTTGCGCCGCTTCGAGAACTCGTTCAGCAGCCGCACGCTCGCCGGGCCCGTCGCCAGGAAGTCGGCGTCGAGCGAGACGATCACGTCGGCGCCCTGCAGGGCGTAGACGGGCTCGGCGGCCTGGCCGAAGGCCAGCTTCGCGCCCGCGCGGACCTGGTCGCGGCCCGCCGGCTCCCACTGCACCCACTTCGCCTTCGGCAGCCCGGCCAGGATCTCCTCGATCTGGGCGATCAGCGTGGGCGAGGTGACGGTGTCGGTGAGGATGCGGAAGCCCTCGCCGCCGATCGCCTTCTGCGCCTCCATCGCCGTCCGCATCCCGGACAGGAACGCGCCCCACGGCCGGATCTCGCCGCGCTGCTTGAGCGCCTGCGAGCGGTCCGGGTCGTAGAGGCCGAGGATCTGGGCCTGGGTGTGGAGGTCGCTCTTGCCGAGGCTCGACGGGTGCTCGGGGTTGCCTTCGATCTTGGTCGGCCGCCCCTCGTGGCTCTCCACCAGCACGCCCTTCGCGTAGCCGTGGTCGGAGACCGCGGTCGCGAAGTAGAGGGCGCGGCCGGGCACCATCTCCTCGGGCGCCTTGACGTGGGGGACGATCTTCTCCTCGGGCTGGCGGGTGCAGGCGGTCAGCCCGGCCAGCGCCACCGAGGCGCCCATCAGCCGCATGAAGTCGCGGCGGCCCGCGGGGTCCTGCCACTCCGACGCGTTCTGCGGGAACTCGCGGTGCAGGAACTCCGTGAAGCCGGGGCTCTCGGCCAGCTCCTCGAGGCTCTTCCAGTAGCGGCGGCGGCCTTCCGTGCCGCCGGAGTCGGCGGCGCGGCGGCGCAGTTCGGACAGCGGGACGAAGGCTTCGGTGCTCATCGGTGGCACGTCGAACAGGAGGTGCGAGGCTTGAGGCCGTATTTCTTCACGAGTTCCTTGCCCAGTTCGATCTGGTTCGCCGGCGTCACGTAGGCGGCGTTGAACACCTGGTCCTGGGGCCGCACGAACTTCTCGGGGTTGCGGTGGCACTCGAGGCACCACTCCATCTGCAGCGAGTGCTCCTGCCAGGCCAGCGGCTGAAGGTCGACGCGGCCGTGGCAGGTGCTGCAGCCCATCCCCTTGTTCACGTGCGCGGAGTGGTTGAAGTACGCGAAGTCGGGCAGGTCGTTGACCTTGGTCCAGACGATCGACTTGCCGTCGCGGAAGCTCTGCCGCACGGGCTCCAGCGTCGGGCTGTCGTTCCAGATCTGCGAGTGGCAGTTCATGCAGGTCTTGGTCGGGGGGATCCCGGCCGAGGCCGACTTCTCCACCGCGGTGTGGCAGTAGCGGCAGTCGACGCCCATGCCGCCGACGTGGTGCTGGTGCGAGAACGGGATCGGCTGCTCGCGGGTCTCGTGCTGCCTCGTGACGTAGGGCGAACGCTGCAGGTAGTAGAGCGCCCCGCCGGCGGTCACCGCGAGGATGCCGGCGGCGATGATGCTGGCCTGCGCCAGCGCGTTCGCGCTCTTCGGAAAGATCTGGGCCATCAGGACGAGCCTTGTTCCTCTTTTTTCGCGCACGTGTCCGCGGGCGGACCAGGAGAGTCCCGCGGACTCAGGAGGTTCCCGCCCTGTCGACGGTCAGTCAATGCAGGGCCGGTTCAATGACGAACGCGAAACTTACTTTAACGGAACAAGCGGAGTCAAACGAAAGGAATGCGGCAGCTCTCCGCTGCCGTACACTCCCGCCGTGGAACCCACGGTGACGTGGCGCGACGGGCGCGTCGTGCTGATCGACCAACGCAAGCTGCCGCTGCACGAGGAGTACCTGACCCTCGGCGACCACCGGGCCGTGGCCGCCGCCATCCGCGACATGGCGGTGCGCGGCGCCCCGGCCATCGGCGTGACCGCCGCCTACGGGCTGGCGCTGGCGGTGCACGAGAGCCGGGCCGAGGGGGCCGCGCTGGTCGCGGAGTTCGAGGCGGCGGCGGAGCTGCTCGCGTCCACGCGACCGACCGCGATCAACCTGTTCTGGGCGATCGAGCGGATGCGGGCGCGCTTCCGAGCCGGCGCGAGCACGGACCGCGCCGCGCAGGCCGCGGCGCTGCTCGCCGAGGCAAAGGCGATCGATGCCGAAGACGTCGCCGCCTGCCGGGCCATGGGCGACCTCGGCGCGGCGCTGCTGCCGCCCGGCGCGCGGGTGCTGACCCACTGCAACGCCGGCGCGCTGGCGACCGCCGGCTACGGGACCGCGCTCGGCGTGATCCGCTCCGCCCACCGCGACGGCCGCGTCAGTCGCGTCTTCGTCGACGAGACGCGGCCTTTCCTGCAGGGCGCGCGGCTGACCGCCTGGGAGCTGCACCACGAGGGCATCCCGGCCACCCTGATCACCGACAACATGGCCGGGCACCTGATGGCGCGCGGCGAGATCGACGCCGTGGTGGTCGGCTCCGACCGCATCGCCCGCAACGGCGACGTCGCCAACAAGATCGGCACCTACTCGGTCGCGGTGCTGGCGAAGGAGCACGGGCTGCCGTTCTACGTCGCGGCGCCGGTGTCGACCTTCGACCTCGCCTGCCCGTCCGGGGAGGAGATCCCGATCGAGGAGCGCGCGGCGGAGGAGGTCACCCACCACGGCGGCCGGCGGCTGGCGCCGGAGGGGATCGCGGTGCGCAACCCCGCCTTCGACGTCACCCCCGCGCGCTACGTGAGCGCGATCGTCTGCGAGCGCGGCGTCGCCCGTGCGCCGTACGAGTCGTCGCTCGCCGCTCTCGCCGGGGCCTGATGCCCGCGTTCCGGCTGCTCGCGCTCGAGACCTCGTGCGACGAGACGGCGGCCGCCGTGCTCGCGGACGGGCGCCGCGTGCTCTCGAACGTGGTCTCCTCGCAGGCGGCGCTGCACGCGCCGTGGGGCGGCGTGGTGCCCGAACTGGCGGCGCGCCACCACCTCGAGAACCTGGCGCCGGTGACCGAGGCCGCGCTGGGCGAGGCGGGGCTGGCACTCGCCGAGGTCGACGCGATCGCCGTCACCGCCGGCCCCGGGCTGATCGGCTCGCTGCTGGCCGGCGTGCAGTTCGCCAAGGGCCTGGCCTTCGCGGCCCGCAAGCCGCTGGTCCCCGTCCACCACATCGCCGGCCACCTGGAGGCGCCGTTCCTCGCGGCCGAAGACGAACCCGCGCTGCCGGCGATCGCGCTGTGCGTCTCGGGCGGGCACACGTCGCTGTTCGAGATCCCTGCGCGCGGCGTCTACCGCCTGCTCGGACGCACCCGCGACGACGCCGCCGGCGAGGCCTTCGACAAGGTCGCCAAGCTGCTCGGGCTCGGCTATCCCGGCGGACCGGTGATCGACCGCCTCGCGGCGGGCGGCGACGATCGCGCGGTCGACTTCACGCCCGCCCGCATCAAGGACCCGCGGCGCCAGTCGGACTTCAGCTTCAGCGGCCTCAAGACCGCCGTGCTCTACCACGTGCGCCGCGAGGGACTGGAGCCGGTGGCGCCGGGCGCCGAGCCGCCGCGCGCGATCGTCGACCTCTGCGCCTCGTTCCAGCGCGCGGTCGTCGAGTCGCTGGTCGGGCGCATGGTGGCGGCGGCCGAGGCGCGCCGCCCGCGCAGCCTGCTGCTCACGGGCGGCGTCGCCGCCAACGCGCGGCTGCGGCGCGACGCGGCCGCGGCGGCGCAACGGCTCGGGCTCCCGCTGTTCGTGCCGCCGCTGTCGCTGACCACGGACAACGCCGCGATGATCGCGGCCGCGGCGACCCTCGCCTGGCAGCGCGGCGAGCGCGCCTCGTGGGACCTCGAGCCGCACCCGCAGCTCGCCCTCGGCACTCTCGACTCCCCCGCCGCTTGACATGTTTTGACGGCCTGCTAGCGTGGAGGTGTCACCGAGGACGACACCGGGCGGAGGCCTCTTGGACGCATCGAAGAATCGCGCGCTTTCCGACTTCTATCGCGAAGAGTTCCTGAAACACCTGCAGTACCTGGAGTCGAGCGGCCTCAACCGGCATGGCGGCGGCGAGCGCCTCGACCGCGTCTGTCGCCGCTTCATCGCCGACCTCGAGAGCGTGTGCTGGCGCGACGACTTCCCCCGCGTCGCCGAGACGCTGCTGCAGAACTTCGACGCGCTGACCCGCCTCTCGGAGCTGGACCCGCGCCAGGGCCACTGACCCGGCCACCCGCCACCCGCGCCGCGTTGCGCGCGGCGGTGCGGGCCGTGCTGGACGCCGGTCTCGCCGCGGCCGACCCCGAGCCTGTCACCCGCGACGCCCTCGCGTCGCTGGTTCGCCGCCGGGCGCTCGCGCCCCGCGGTCGCCTGGTGGCGCTGGCCGCGGGCAAGGCCGCGCCGGCGATGGCGCGCGCCGCCCGCCAGGCGCTCGGCGGCGCGCTCGACGCGTTGCTCGTCGTCACCCACGCCCGGAGCGGGCCGCTTCCCCGCGGCGCGCGGCTGCGGCTCGCCTCGCACCCGGTACCGGACGCGAGCAGCGTCGCCGCCGGCCGCGAGGTGCTGGCGCTCGCGGAGTCGCTCGGCGCGAACGACCTGCTGCTCGTGCTGCTCTCGGGCGGCGCCTCGGCGCTGCTGTGCGCGCCCGCGCCGGGGTTGCGCCTCGCGGACAAGCAGGCCGTGACGCGCGCCCTGCTCGGCTGCGGGGCGGGCATCGACGAGATCAACGTCGTGCGCCGTCACCTGTCGTCGATCAAGGGCGGCGGCCTGCTCCGGGCAGCGGCGCCGGCGCGGGTGATCACGCTCGCGCTGTCCGACGTGCTCTCCGCCGACCCGGCGGCGATCGGCAGCGGCCCCACCGCGCCGGACCCGAGCACGTTCGCGGACGCGCGCGGCGTGCTGGCGCGCTACCGGTTGCTGCGGGCGGTCCCGGCCGCGGTGCGGGAGAGACTCGATGCGGGAGCCGCCGGCGCGATCGCGGACACCCCGAAACCCGGCGACCCGGCTTTCGGCCGCGCGCGTTTCGAGATCGTCGGCGACAACGCCCGCAGCCTGCGCGCGTGCGCCCGCGAGGCGCGCCGCCGCGGGCTGCGGGTCGCGGTGGTCGGCGCGCCGCTCGCGGGCGAGGCCCGCGAGGTGGGTTTCGGGCTCGGCGCCCGGCTGCGCGAGCACCAGGCCGGGCTGCGCGAACCCGCGCCGCCGTGCGCGCTGCTGGCGGGCGGCGAGACGACCGTCACGCTGCGCGGACGGGGGGGGCGCGGCGGGCGCAACCACGAGCTGGCGCTGGGCGCCGCGATGGCGCTCGCCGGCGCGCCCGGCGTCGCGGTCGCGGCCAGCCTCGCGACCGACGGCCTCGACGGCAGCAGCGGGGCCGCCGGCGCGCGGGTCGACGAGCGCACGCTCGACGAGGCCGCGGCGCGCGGGCTGCCTCCTGCCGAGGCCGCGCTGGCGCGCTCGGACAGCGCGCCGTGGCTCGCGAGAGTCGGCGCCACGCTGCGCACCGGGCCGACCGGGACCAACGTCTGCGACCTGGTCGTGATGGCCGCGCTGCCTCCCCGCACATCGCGGCGCCCGCGGCGCCTATAATCCGGCGTCCCTCGCGTAAGACAGCCCGGGAAGGCGCCCCTTGTCCGACGAACCCAAGCCCGACCAGCCCACCGAGGCTGCGCCCGGCGTATCCAGCGAAGTGGAGGCCGTGGAGACCGAGGCCGCGCGTCGCTGGCCGACGCCGCGCCCGTTCGCCGCTCCCGCTGCGCCCGCCACCGCCGCTGCGCCCGAAGCGTCCGCGGCCGACCAGAGCCTGGCGGCCGCCCTCGAGCCGCCGCCGGAGGCGACGCTCGCCGAGGTGTGGGAGAAGCGCGCCCGGCTCACCGAAGACCGCCTGGCCCAGGTGCTCGAGGCGTTCCGCGAACTGCGCACCGAGACCGAGGAGCACCGCGAGCGCACGACGCGGGCGCTGGAGCACCGCTTCCGCCAGCAGCGCGAGCGCTTCGTGCTCAAGTTCATCGAGATCCTCGACAACCTCGACCGCGCGCTGGAGGCGGCCGAGCGCACGTTCGCGCCGGACCCGATGATCCAGGGCCTGATCCTGGTCCGCACCCAGTTGCTGCAGACGCTGCGGGAGGAGGGCCTGGAGCGGATCCCGACCCTGGGCCTGCCCTTCGACCCCGAGGTCGCCGAGTCGGTCGGGCACCTCGCGGTGGGCGACCCCGACCAGGAGCATCTCGTCGTGAAGGAAGTCCAGCGCGGCTACCGGCTCGGCGACCGCATCGCACGCCATGCGCGCGTGCTGGTCGGCCACTACGACCCCGAGGCGTTCGCCGAGGCCGAAGCCGAGGCGGCGAAGGCCGCGGCGCCAGCCGAGCCGGTCGCGGGCATCACCCCGCTGCCCGACGAGGAGAGCTAGAAGACGTAGGCCAGCGCGAAGCCGATCTGGGCCACCATCATCATCCTGTACATGTGGGTCCAGGACGGGTGGTTCTCGGTTGCCGCCAGTTCTTCCGGGCGCCGCAGCAGCAGCCACGACGTGTAGATCCCGTACAGGATCAGCACCGGCCCCAGCGTCAGCAGCAGCGCGCGGTTGCCGGTCAGGATGCCGGCGAAGACGCCGATCGGGATCAGGAAGAACGGCAGCACGAAGAACGGCGCGATGATCCACGCCGCCTTCGTCACCCCGTACTGGATCGGCAGCGTCGTGCAGCCGCCGGCGCGGTCGCCCTCGATGTCGGCGAAGTCCTTGGTCGAGGCGGCGCCGAGCAGGAACGAGCCGAAGATGGCGCCGATGAACCACGGTTCCCAGTCCAGCACCGTCTTCACCGTCGACCAGCCCGCGACCTTGAGCAGCACGCCGCGCGGGATCGCGATCGTGACGTTGGCCCACATCCCGCGGCGCTTGGTCCACAAGGGCGGGGCCGAGTAGGCCCAGCACAGGAACGTCGTGAAGACGACGATCCAGAAGCACTCGCGAAGGCCGACCCCCATCGGCTTCGCCAGCCAGGCCAGCAGCCACGCGATCGCGCAGGTGACGAGGGTGAAGCCCCAGGCCTCGGCGATCGTCAGCGTGCCGGCCGGCAGCGGCCGCTTCGGCTTGTTGACGCGGTCGATGTCGAGGTCGTAGATCTGGTTGATCGCGTTGTTGGCGGCGTTGAGCACCGCCGCCATCAGCGTGCCCCAGATCACCGGCAGCGCCAGTTCCCAGGTGACCGGCGCCTTCTCGTGGTGGGCGCCCCAGGCGGTGACGGCGCCCGAGAGCACGCCCAGCGCGGGCGGCGCCAGCGTGAACGGGCGCGCCAGCTCGACGTAGGCCTTCAGCTTGTTCATCGCAGGAGACTCCAGGCCCAGGCCGCCAGTAGCCCGCCGATCGCGGTGTTGGTGGCGTTGAGCAGGTCGTTGTCCATCCAGCCGCGCTCTTCGGCGACGGTGCCGAGCACGCTCTCGGCCAGCGAGCCGAGCAGCCCGGCGACGGCGGCGACCGCCGCGGCCGGCCAGCCGTAGAGCCCGCAGGCTGCGCCGACCAAGGCGACCAGCGCGCCTCCGGCCAGGCCGCCGAGGGTGCCCTCGAGGCTGACCGCGCCTTCGGTGCCGGGCGGCACCGGGCGCAGGGTGGTGATCAGGAACGTGCGCCGTCCGTAGGCCTTGCCCGTCTCCGACGAGCAGGTGTCGGCGGCGGCGGTGGCGACCGACGCGGCGTAGGCGACGGTCAGCGTCTCGCGCAGCCCGGGCGGCGCGGCGCCGGCGGCGACCGCGAGCAGCGCGGGCACCCCGCCGTTGGCCCAGGCGTTGCGCCAGCCGCGGGCGCCGCCCTTCTCCTGGGCGATGCCGCGGGCGGCCTTGATCCGGTAGCCCATCTTCGTCACCGCCGAGCCGACGACGAAGAACGCCATCATCACCGCGAAAGCGCGCAGCGACAGGCTGACCGTGATCAGGGTGCCGATCGCGATCGCCGACAGCGCACCGGCGACGTCGATCGAGCGGGCGCGCCACGCGGCGAACGCGACCAGCACGTTGACGCCGAGCCCCTGCGACAGCCGCGCGAAGAAGTCGGGGGCGCCCGTGATGCGGGCCGCCTCGGCCTCGGCGAGCAGCGGCAGCAGCAGCGCGCCGCACAGCGGGACCGTCAGGTTGTCGTCGAGCGTCGTCGGCAGCGACTCGACGAGCGCCAGCAGCAGCGCCAGCGGGATCGCGATGCCGGTCACGATCCGGGTGCCCCACAGCTCCGGCGGCAGGTGCAGCGTCCAGCCGATCAGGAACGTGGCGCCGAGGCTGCCGAAGACCACGAAGGCGACGAACCCCGCCCAGCCCTTGTTCGGGTTCCACGGCAGCCGCGGCCCGCCCCAGGCCTGGCCGACGATCGAGGCGAAGCCGTCGCCGAAGCCGAGCACCGCCCAGATCGCCGCCACCGCCCACAGCTCCTCGCGGAAGACCAGGATCAGGCCCAGCACCGAGAGCGGGTAGAGCAGGATGCCCTTCGGGTAGCCGCGCCGGTGGTCGTCGCCGCGCCACATCGTGCGGCCGCCGATCCGCGGCAGCACCTGCCAGTTGAAGAGGAAGGCGAAGGCGGCGCAGGCCGCGGCCTGCGGCCAGCTCAGCTCGCGCAGCAGAAACGCGAAGCCCGCGACCCCGACGTGGACCAGCTTGCGGGCCAGTTCGCCGGCAGAGATCGAGCCGCTGACCACGTCAGGCGCCCTTGCGCTCGGCGAGCCAGCGCAGCGTCTCGCGCAGGCCCTGCTCCAGCGGCCGCGGCGCGTAGCCGAGCTCGGCGGTCGCCTTGTCCGAGGCGCAGGCCCAGTGCTCGCGGAACACGCCGACCTCGCGGTGGGTGAGCTGTGGCGGCAGGCCGGTGAGCTCGGCCCACAGCCACATCGCGAAGCCGACCGCCTCGGCCGCGGCGAACGGCAGGTGCCAGCGCGGCGCGGCGCGGCCCGAGAGCCGCTCGAGGGTCGCGAAGAAGCCGTTCATCGACACGTTTTCGCCGCACAGGAAGTAACGCTCGCCGCGGCGGCCCTTCTCGAGAGCGAGCGCGTGGCCCTCCGCGACGTCCTCGACGAAGGCGTAGCTCCACAGCCGGTCGCCGGGGCCCAGGATCGCCGGCACCTTGCCGGCGAAGTGGTCGAGGATCAGCTTGACCACGATGTTGCCGTCGGTGACGTCGCCGGGACCGTAGACGACGCCCGGGTAGAGCATCACCACGTCGTCGCCCGCCGCCGCCGCGGCGCGGGCCTCGGCGTCCGCCAGCGCCTTGGTGCGCTCGTAGTCGTTGCGGTAGCCGCCGGGGTGGACGCGCGACTCGTCGGCGGGCTCGGGCCCGGTCGGCCCGATCGCGATGAACGACGACGTGTAGACGAGCCGCGCGCCGGCGGCCTTCGCCGCCGCCAGCGCGTTGCGGAAGCCGCCGACGTTGACCGCGTCGAAGCGGCCGGGGTCGGGGTCCCACATCTTGACGAGCGCGGCCATGTGCAGCACCGCGTCGCAGCCTTCCGCGGCGCGTCGCAGCGAGTCGGCATCGGTGGTGTCGCCCGCGACCCACTCCACGCCGTCGGGCAGGCCGGAGCGGTTCGAGGCGGGACGCGCGATCGCGCGCAGCGCGTGGCCGCGGCAGTGCAGCGCGTGGGCGACGCGCTTGCCGAGGAAGCCGGTGGCGCCGGTGAGCAGCAGCTTCATCGCGGCTCCCGCCGCTCGCGCAGCCGGACCCGCGCGTCGTCGAGCAGGTCGCCCAGCGTGCGGTCGAGCGGCAGCCGCGGCACCCAGCCCGTCGCGGCACGCAGCCGCGCGGGGTCACCGATCAGGCACGGCACGTCCGACGGGCGCAGCCGCTCGCGGTCGACCCGCACCTCGACCTCGAGGCGGGACAGGCGCACCAGGCGGTCGAGCACCTCGCGCATCGCCACGCCGTGCCCGGAGCAGACGTTGAAGGTGCCGGTCGGCGCGCCGGGGGCCAGCAGCGCGAGGTAGGCGGCGGCGACGTCGCGCACGTCCGTGAAGTCGCGCACGGCCTCGAGGTTGCCGACCTCGATCACGCTCGGCCGCAGGCCCGCCTCGATCTCGGCGAGCTGGCGGGCCCACGAGCTCTCGGCGAAGGCCTCGCCGCGCCCCGGCCCGGTGTGCGGGAAGACACGGCACAGCGTGACCGCGAGGCCTGCGGCGGCGTGCTGCAGGGCGAGCAGGCCCTGCGCCGCCTTGGACACGGCGTACGGCGAGCGCGGGCGCAGCGGCTCGTCCTCGCGGATCGGCTGCCGCTCGGCCGGCACCGCGCCGTACTCCTCGGCGCTGCCGACGACGACCAGTCGGGCCCGCGGCGCCTCGGCCTGGATCGCCTCCAGCAGGTGGCTGGCGCCCAGCACGTTGGTGCGCAGCGTGGCGCCGGGGTCGCTCCAGCTCTGGTGCACGCTCGACTGGCCGGCGAGGTGCAGCACGGCGTCGGGCCGCGCCTCGGCGACCGCGGCGCGAACCGCCGCCGCGTCGTCGAGGTCGGCGATCAGCGCCCGGGCCCCCGGCGGCAGCCGCTCGGCCGTGCCGTGGGGCCGCGCCAGCCCGAGCAGGACCGCGTCCGGTCGGCTCGCGCGCCAGGCGTCGGCGACGTGGGCCCCGACGAAGCCGCCGAGCCCGGTGACCAGCAGCCGCACGGGTGCCTTCAGGGACGCCAGGCGCCGGAGGCCGCGTTCTCCTCGCCCTGGAAGTTGCCCACCGAGCCGACGTTGGCGAGCTCGATCGAGAAGCGGATCTGGCGCTCCTGGCGCCGGTTGTAGTTGTACTGGACGACCTCGCCGATGAAGCCGCAGCACTGCACGTCGTAGCGAAGGCGGCCGCGCGAGGACAGGAACTTGTCCTGGCGCAGGTCGTAGTCGGCGCCGCCCTCGAGCGACAGTCGCCCGGGCAGCACCTCGAGCCGGGCGCTGCTGCGGATGGTGTCGGCCAGCGCCACGCGGTTCTCGATCTTGCGCGCCACCCGGTTGTAGCGGTACCAGGAGGTGTTGAGCAGGCCACGTGCGCCGCTCCATCGCAGCGAGGCCCCCAGCGAGCGGGTCTGCTTGAAGTTGACGTCGTACTCGTAGCTGAAGTCGGCCGACAGCGCCTGGGTGGGCCGCACCCGCAGCCGCGACTGCAGCGGCGAGTAGTGGGCCGGCTCGCCGCCGGGGCCGAAGAACGCGTTCAGGTAGTTGGAGTCGAACTCGTTCTGGCCCTCGCCGATCTTCACGTAGTAGGTCTGCTGGATGCGCCAGTTGAGCAGCTCCCACGTCGACGGCTTGCCACCGCCCGGGTCCGGCCGCTTGACGTAGACGCGGTTGACCAGCGCGTACTGGACCTGGTTGGTGCCCAGGAACTGGTAGTCGACCTCGTCGAACTTGGGAATCGCCTCGTACTGGTCGACGGGGGTGCGCACGATCCACAGGAACTCCGGGCCGATCGTGTGCTTCCACTTCTCGGAGTAGAAGTTGCCCGGCGTCTCGAACACCTTGTAGAACTGCGGGCCGCGCAGCTCCAGGCTGCCCTCGAGGAAGCGGCGGTCGAGGCCGGGCCCGGCCACGTCGCCGAACTCGTCGAGGGTCGCGCTGTAGCGGGTGTAACGCACGCTACCCCGCGGCGTCACCTGCAGGAACGGCAGCGAGAACGGGCGCGAGATCTCCGGCGCCACGTCGAAGCGGCTGAACGACTGCAGGAAGTCGCCCTCCCCGAACTGCAGCCGCTCGGCCCGCGCCTCGCCGCCGACCACGATCCCCGTCTTGCCGAGCTTGATCGGCGAGCGGCTGATGCGCAGCGACGGCAGGTGGCGGTTGGTGCGGGCGAAGTCCTCGCCGTAGTACGTGTCCAGCGTGTCGGCGAACGCCTGCACGTTGGTTCCGCCGAACGACTTCTGCAGCGTCAGCGAGGCGCGCTCCGAGCGCGAGGAGACGTAGTTGAGCGCGTCCTGGTAGCTCTGCTGGAAGAAGATGCTGCTGTAGCGCCGCGCGTTGAGGCTGGCCCGCACCCCGCCCGGCAGCATCTGCTGCGCGTTCCAGTCCACGTCCCACTCGGTGTCGCCGCCGCTCGGGGGCCGCAGCCCGTAGGTGCGCAGCGTGCCGCGGCTGGGCGAGTCCCCGATCCAGCGCAGCTCGTGGCCGACGCCGACCCCGAACTTGCTGTAGCGCTCGACCAGCAGCGTCTGGTCGGCGCTGCGGCTCATCGCCCAGAAGAAGCCGGAAGCGAGCTGGAAGCCGCGGGCCGACGAGTAGCCGAAGCTGGGGAACAGGATGCCCGTCGAGCGCTGGTCGCTCTCGATCGGGTAGGCGAAGTAGGGGAAGTACAGCGCGGGTACGCCGTACACCTTGAACAACACGTTCTTCGCCCGGATCTTGTCGTCGATGTCGAGCGTGGCCGACGAGGCCGTGAAGTTCCAGCGCGGGGTGGGCTGGGCGCAGGAGGTGAACTTGCCGCCCTGGATCCGGTAGGTGTCGGCGTCGACGCGCTCGATCCGCTTCGCCTCGATGAAGACGCCGGGCGTGACGTAGCCGGTGGCGTTCTCGAAGGTGCCGGTGTTGGCCTCGAGGTCGAGCGTCAGCGCGTCGCCTGCGAGGCGCTCCTCGCCGCGCACGAAGACCACGTTGCCCTTCGCCTCGATCGCGCGGCTCGAGGTGCCGTCGGGGCGCGGCACCTCGGTCATCTCCAGGTAGTCGGCCTGGATCCGCAGGTCGCCGGCCTGCAGGTCGACGAAGCCCTCGGCGACGAAGCGGCCGTCCGGGCGCGAGCCCTGGCGCTCGGCGCGGATGCGGACCTCGCCCGGCGCCAGCGGCGCTGGCGTCGGTGCAGGCGTCGGCGTGGCCTCGGGCGCCGGCGCGGACTCGGGCGCGGCGGCGGCCTCCGCCGGGGTCGCGGCGGGAGACGGCGACGCGGCGGGCTCGGGCGTCTGGGCGCCGGCTGCTGCGGCCGCGAGGCCGAGGCCGAGCGCCCAGGCGCGGCGGATGCTGGGGCTCAGAGCGCGGCCATCCCCATGACGTGGAAGCCGCCGTCGACGTGGATCACCTCGCCGGTGACCCCGCGCGACAGCGGCGAGACGAGGTAGAGCGCCGTGTCCCCGACCTCGGCCTGCTCGGTGTTCTTGCGCAGCGGGGCGTGGGTGCGGTGGTACTCGAGCATCTTCGACAGGCCGTGCACCCCGGAGGCCGCCAGCGTCTTGATCGGGCCCGCCGAGATGGCGTTGACGCGAATCCCCTTCGGCCCGAGGTCCGAGGCGAGGTAGCGCACCGACATCTCGAGCGCGGCCTTGGCCACGCCCATCACGTTGTAGTGCGGCACCACGCGCTCGCCCCCGAGGTAGGAGAGCGCGACCACCGAGCCGCCGCCCCGCTCCTGCATCAGCGGCACCGTGCGCCGGCACAGCGCGGTCAGCGAGTAGGAGGAGATGTCCTGGGCGATGCGGTAGCCCTCGCGCGAGGTGTTGGCGAACTCGCCGTCGAGCTCCTCGCGCAGCGCGAAGGCGACCGAGTGGACGACGAAGTCGAGCCCCCCCCACTCCTTGCGCAGCGAATCGCCCAGCGCGTCGAGGTCCTCGTCGCGGGTCACGTCGCAGGGCAGCAGCAGCGGTCGATCGAGGTTCTGGGCCAGCTCCTCGACGTTTTCCCTGAGGCGGTCGCCCTGGTACGTGAGGGCGAGCTGCGCCCCCTCGCGGGCCACGGACTGGGCGATGCCCCAGGCGATCGAGCGCTTGTTGGCGACCCCCAGGATCAGGCCGCGCTTGCCTTCGAGCAGCATGCTTCGTCGCACTCCTTGCTAGGAGCGGCGAGTCTAGCACCGGGGCGTCACTGGCCCCGCGCGCCCTTCAAGGTGAACGCGAAGACGGCGCCGGCGCCTTCGACGCGGCGCAGCTCGAGGCTGCCGTCGTGGGCCTCGATCGCCAGCCGGCAGAAGGCCAGGCCGAGGCCCGTGCCGTGGCCGGGGCCGGCGGCGGCGAACTTCTGGAACAGCCGCGGACGCAGGTCGGCCGGGATGCCGGGGCCGGTGTCGCCCACCTCCACCTCGACCGCTGCGCCGTCGACGGGCCGCGCCGCGACCCACACCCGGCCGCCCGCCGGGGTGAACTTGAGCGCGTTGCCGACCAGGTTCTGCAGCACGCGGGCGAACAGCTCGGCGTCGAGCACGGCGTGCAGCGGCTGCTCCGGCAGCCGCGACTCGAGCGCGATCCCGCGCCGCTCGGCGAGCGGGGCCTGCAGCTTGAGCGCAGCCGCCACCAGCGGCGCCACCTCGCACGCGCGCAGGTCGAGGGGCATCTGCCCCGCCTCCAGGCGGCCGACGTCGAGCAGGCCGTCGACCAGCTCGCGGATGCGGGTGCCGCCGCGCAGGGCCATCTCCACCAGCCGCGGGTCGACCGCCTCCCCCGCCGCCAGCTTGTCCTGCAGGAACCCGAGCGAGCCCAGCACGGTCGTCAGCGGGCTCTTGATGTCGTGAACCAGGGCGTGGGTCAGGTCGTCGCGCAGCCGCTCGGCCTGGCGCAGGCGCTGGTGCTGGCGCTGCAGGTCGGCGAACAGGAGGGCCTTGGCCAGCGCCAGGCCCAGCGCGCCGGCCAGCGACTCGGCCATCCGCACGTCGTCGTCGTCGAAGGCGGCCACCCGGTCGGACTCGAAGTTGAGCACGCCCAGCACGCGGTCGCCGTGGACCACCGGCACCGCCAGCTCGGAGCGCGTCTCGCGCAACATCTCGACGTAGTCGGGGTCGGCCGAGACGTCGGCGACGCGCTGCACGCGGCCGCTGCGCAGCGCGCGGCCGACGATGCCGCGCTCGGCGTCGGGCCACTCGGTCTCGCCGTCCGGCGTGATCAGCACGAAGCCGGCCCCGTCTTCGGAGCGCAGGGCGACGCCCACGGCGCGCCAGCCGGTGCGGTCCGCGATCAGGTCCGCTGCGCGGCGGGCGCCGGCGGCCGGCTCCTGCTCCTCGCTCATCGCCCGCAGCAGGTCGTAGAGCAGGGTCTGGCGCCGGGCCTGGCGGCGGCTGTCCTCGTACATCTGGGCGTTGCGCACGGCCAGCGCGATGGTCTCGGCGGCCGCCCGCACCAGCTCGAGCTGGCGCGGCGCGAAGTGACGCGGCGCGCGGTGGACGAGGGTCACCACGCCGGCGACGCGGCCGCCGCTGAGGATCGGCGCGGCCAGCGCCGAGCGCACGTCTTCGCCGGGCAGCACCACCCAGCGCGGGTCGCCGATCGTGTCCTCGAGCAGGGCCGCCTCGCGGCTGCGGGCGACGTGGCCGCCGAGCCCCTCGCGCATCACCGGGTCCGCGAACTCGCGATCGTAGGCGGGCATCGCGTCCGCCCGCGAGACCACGACCTGGTCGAGGATGCGGCCCTCGGGCGAGAGCAGGATCAGGCTCGCGCTGTCGGCGCGGGTCAGCGCGGTCAGCGCGTCCAGCGCGTTCTGCAGCGTGCCCTGCAGCCCGGGCCGCTCGCTCACGGCGCGGGCCACGGTCAGCAGCGACTCCAGCAGCCAGCGCCGCTCGGCCAGCTCGGCCTCGGCCAGCCGCTCGCGGGTGGCGTCGGCGAAGACCAGCACCCGGCCCCGCTCGCGGCCGCGGGCGTCGCGCAGCGGCGAGACCCGCACGTCGTAGTGGCGGCGCCCGTCCGCGAGTTCGAGCTCGATCGCCTCGCGCGCCTCGCGGCCCTCGCGGCAGGCGGCGAGCAGCGACGGCCAGCGCGCGAGCAGCGGTTCCGCGTCGGCCCCGGCCGCGCGCTCGGGGTCGAGCCCGAGCAGCGCGCAGGCCGCGGGGTTGACGTCGACGACGCGCCGCCGGAGGTCGACCGCGAGCATGCCGTCGCTCCAGCCCTCGATCAGCGCCTCGCGCGCGACCGGCGCCAGGTCCAGCAGCCGCCAGCGGAAGATCGCCCACGAGAAGGCGAGCCCGGACAGGGCGATCGCGACGTGGGTGAAGTCGCCGCGCAGCGGGCGCGGCCCGGTGATGTAGTAGACGTTGGAGATCCACGGCAGCGCGGTGCCGCACAGCAGGGCCAGCGCCTGGGCACGGAACGGGCGCGGCCCGCCGACGGCGTGCGGCAGCAGCAGCAGCGAGCCGGTGGCCAGGCAGAGGTACGAGTAGGCGATGTTGACCCAGTACCACGGCCCGGGGAGCGTGCGCAGGTCGAGCATGCCGCCCGCCGCGGGCTGGGCCACGGCGCGCAGGTAGAGCCCGGGGCCGATCCCGGCGACGTCGCAGGCGACGATCGCGACCGACACCGCCGGCAGCACGAACAGCAGGCGGCCCCAGGCCCGCGCGCGCTCCTCGCGGCCGGTGAACTGCAGGGCGAACAGCAGCCACGCCGGCGGCACGGCGAAGACGCCGGGGCTGCCCAGCAGCAGCCACAGCAGGCGGTGGTGGGCCTCGCTCTCGATCCGCTGCAGGAAGGCGGTCGCGGCCCACAGGCAGGCGGCGGCCATCAGCAGGGCGAAGGCCCCGGCGCCGGGAGCCGCGCTGCGCCGCCGCCACGCGTGCACCGACAGCACGACCGACACCGCAGCGGCGGCCAGCGACAGGCCCTGGAACAGGAGCGGGGACACGGGTGGTGCATTGTGACAGATGGGGGGTCGGGCTTTCGTCACGCGGCCGTCACACGCCGGAGGCAACCTACAATCCGGCCATGCGACGGGCGCTGGTCGTGGAGGACGACCCCGACATCGTGGAGCTCCTGACCCACTACCTGGCCCAGGACGGATGGAGCGTCGAGGGCGTGGCCGACGGACGCCGCGCGCTCGAGCGGCTGCGCGCCGCCAGCTTCGAGCTGCTGGTGCTGGACCTGCAGCTCCCCGGGCTCGACGGGCTCACGCTGTGCTCCGAGGTCCGCCGCGACAAGCGCACCGAGGCGCTGCCGGTCGTCATGCTGACCGCGCGCGGCGACGAGGCCGACCGCATCCTCGGCCTCGAGCTGGGAGCGGACGACTACGTGACCAAGCCGTTCAGCCCCAAGGAGCTGGTGGCCCGCGTGCGGGCCCTGCTGCGCCGCCACGAGCGCCGCGAGAGCGCCGAGGTGCTGCGCTTCCACGCCCTCGAGCTGGACCTCGGCCGCCACGTGGCGCGCTGGGACGGCCAGGCGGTGCACCTCACCGCCAAGGAGTTCGCGCTGCTCGCCGCGCTGCTCGAGGCCCACGGCCGGGTGCTGACGCGGCAGTCGCTGCTCGAGCAGGTGTGGGGCTACTCCTACGCCGACGGCACCCGCACGGTCGACGTGCACGTGCGGCGGCTGCGCGAGAAGCTGCCCGCGCTGGCGCCGTTCCTGCGCACCGTGAAGTCGGCCGGCTACCGGCTGGCCGACGACGAGGCCTGAGCGATGCTGGGACTGCGGGGACGGATGGCGCTGGTCGCGCTGGCGGCCAGCTTCGGCGCGCTGGTCGCCGTGCTGCTGCTGGCCGGGCCGCGGCTGCGCGAGCAGGCGATGAAACAGGCCCGCGACGGGCTGCTCGCGGAGGCGCGGCTGATGGCGCGGGTGGTCGCCGAGCCGATGTCGCGCGGGATCGCGGACGCGGCGCTCGACGCCACGGTCGACGCCGCCGCCCGCGAGATCCGCGCCCGCGCCACGATCGTCGCCCGCGACGGGCGGGTGGCCGCCGACTCCGCGCTGTCGGGCGCCGAGCTGCAGGCGGTCGACAACCACGGCACCCGGCCCGAGGTGATCGAGGCGCTGCAGCGCGGCGTCGGCGTCTCCGTGCGCCCCTCGGCCACGGTGTCGCGCACCCTGCTCTACGCGGCGGTGCCGATCAACCACGACGGACGCACCCTGGGCGTCGCCCGCGTGGCTCTCTCGCTGGACGGCGTCGAGGCCGAGGCCCGGGCCCTGCAACAGGCGATCCTCGCCGCGGCGGCTCTCGCCTTCGTGATCGCGGCGGCGCTCTCCGCGCTGCTCTCGGCGCCGCTGGTCGGCCCGCTGCGCGAGATCATGCAAAAGGCCCGCGAGTTCGCGGCCGGCCACCTCGACGCCCGCATCGCCGTCGACCGCCGCGACGAACTGGGCGAGCTGGCCCGCATCCTCAACCTGTCCTCGGAGCGGCTGCGCGAGCGGCTGGAGGAAAACGCCCGCGACCGCGCCCGCACCGACGCCATCCTGTCGGCGATGGAGGACGGGGTGCTGGCGGTCGACGCCCGCGGCGTGGTGGTGGTCGCCAACCGCGCGCTGCAGGCGGGCCTCGGCCTCGAGTCGCCGCTCGGCCGCCACTACCTCGAGGTGATCCGCCAGCCCGAGGTGGGCGCGGTGATCGAGCACGTGCTGCGCAGCGGCGAGCGGCGCCAGGAGGAAGTCGAGATCCAGCGCCTGCGCCGGGCCTACGCGCTGTCGGGCGTCTCCTTCCCCGGGCCGGCAGGCCAGGCGCCGGGCGCGGTGCTCACCTTCCACGACGTCACGGAGCGCCGGCGCCTCGACCGCATCCGCCGCGACTTCGTGGCCAACGCCTCGCACGAGCTGCGCACGCCGCTGACCTCGATCCGCGGCTTCGTCGAGGCGCTCGAGGACGGCGCGCTGCAGGACGAGCAGAACGCCGGCCGCTTCCTCGGCAAGATCCGCACCCACGCCGACCGCATGGCGACGCTGGTCGAGGACCTGCTCGAGTTGTCGCGGCTGGAGTCGGGCCAGCAGGCGCCGGTGCTCGACGAGGTGCCGTGCGCCGAGGTCGCCGACGACGTGGTCGCCTCCTTCGCCGCGCTGGCGGCGCGCAAGCCGGTGTCGCTGGTCCACGAGGACCGCGGCGCGCCGCCGGTGGTGACCGACGCCGACCGCCTGCGCCGCATCGTCGAGGCGCTGGTCGACAACGCGGTCAAGTACACGCCGGAGAACGGCCACGTGATCGTGCGCACCCGGCCCGGCGAAGCGGGCGCCGCGGTGGTCGAAGTCGAGGACGACGGGCCCGGCATCGCGGCCGAGCACCTGCCCCGGATCTTCGAGCGCTTCTACCGGGTCGACAAGGCGCGCTCGCGCGAGCTCGGCGGCACCGGCCTCGGGCTGTCGATCGTGAAGCACCTGGCCGAGGGCATGGGCGGAAGCGTCGCCGTCGCCTCCGAGCCGGGCCGCGGTTCGTGCTTCTCCGTGACGCTGCCGGGGCGGGCCACGACCCGGGCCTGACCCCGCGCGCTTGCGCGACAATGCGGCCATGCTGCTCCACCAGTTCTACCTGGACTGCCTCGCCCAGGCCTCGTACCTGATCGGGTCCGAAGGCGAGGCCGCGGTCGTCGACCCGCGGCGCGACGTCGACCTGTACCTCGCCTTCGCGCAGGAGCGCGGCCTGCGCATCCGCTACGTGATCGAGACCCACCTCCACGCGGACTTCGTCAGCGGCCACCGCGAGCTGGCCCTGCGCACGGGCGCGGAGATCGTGGTCGGGGCCGCGGCGGGCGCCCGCTTCCCCCACCGCGGCGTGCGCGACGGCGACGAGCTGCGCGTGGGCTCCGTGCGGCTGCGCTTCCTGGAGACGCCGGGCCACACGCCGGAGGGCGTGTGCGTGCTGGTGTTCGACCCGGCAGAAGCGGAGCAGCCCGCGCACGTGCTGACCGGCGACACGCTGTTCGTCGGCGACGTCGGCCGCCCCGACCTCGCGGGCGGCATCGGCTGGACCGCGGAGCGGATGGCGGCGGCGATGTACGACACGCTGCACGGGAAGCTGCTGCCGCTGCCCGACGGCGTGCAGGTGTGGCCCGCCCACGGCGCCGGCTCGCTGTGCGGCAAGAACCTGTCGAAGGACACCTCGTCGACCATCGGCCGCGAGCGGCGCACCAACCCGGCGCTGCAGCCGATGGACCGCGAGGCGTTCGTGAGGATGCTGACCGCCGACCAGCCCGAGGTGCCGCGCTACTTCCCGATGGACGTGGAGCTGAACCGCAGCGGCGCGCCACCGCTCGCGGGGCGGCTGGCGCCGCGGCCGCTCGCGCCGGCCGCCTTCGCGGAGGCGGCGGCCGGCGGAGCCCAGGTCGTCGACGTGCGGCGCTCCGCGGCGTTCGGCGTGGAGCACGTCGCGGGCGCCGTCAACGTCGACCTCGACGGCCAGTTCGCCGCCTGGTGCGGGGCGCTGCTCGACCCCGGGCGCGACATCCTGCTCGTGGCGGACGACGCCGCGGGCGCGGCGCAGGCCGCGATGCGGCTGGCGCGGGTCGGCCTCGAGCGGGTCGAAGGCTTCCTCGACGGCGGCGTGGCCGCGTGGCGGGCGGCGGGACTTCCCTGCTCCGCGGTCCCGCAGTGGGACGTTCAGCAGCTCGCCGCGCGCGGCCCGGAGTGGCGCGTGCTCGACGTGCGACGCCCCGGCGAGCACGAGGGGGCCCACGTGCCGGGCGCCCTGAACCTGCCTCTCGACCGGCTGGAGCGCGGGCTCGACGGCCTCGACCGCGAGGTGCCGTGGGCGGTCATCTGCGCCGGCGGCTACCGCTCGAGCAGCGCCTGCGGCCTGCTGCTGCGGGCCGGCTTCCGCCGCGTCGTGAACGTGCAGGGCGGCACCAGCGCCTGGATCGCCGCGGGCCTGCCGACGGCACGGGTGGCGCGCGCCGCCGCGGGATGACACCGCCATGACGAGCGCATGACGTTTCGTTGACATCCGCGGGACCGCTGGCTATCGTGCCCGCGCCTTCCACGCGCTGCCCGGGGGCGAGAACGCGAGACCATGACCCACCTCGAAGAGTCGCTCGAGCGCGACATCCAGCGCATCCGCCGCCAGGTCGTCGAGATGGGCGGCCTCGTCGAGCGCGCGCTGCGCGACGCCGTCAAGGCGCTGGTCGACGGCGACCGCCAGCTCGCCTACGCGGTGATCCTGCGCGACCAGTACATCGACGAGAAAGAGAAGGAGATCGACCGGCTCTGCCTCGAGTTCCTGGTCAAGCAGCAGCCGGTGGCGGGGCCGCTGCGGCTCGTCTACAGCACGATCAAGATCAACGTCGACCTCGAGCGGCTGGGCGACTACGCCGAGAGCATGGCGCGGCAGATGCTGCGCCTGCACGCGCTGCCCGACCGCAGCAAGGCACCGCTCGACGGGGTGCTGGAGCTGGCCGGGCTGTCGATCCCGATGCTGCACGACGCGATCGAGGCCTTCCTCAAGCAGGACCCGGAACTGGCCCACAAGACGATCGGTGTCGAGGCCACGGTCGACGTGCTGCAGAGCAAGCTGAACGCCGACCTCGTCAAGCTGTTCCACGAGCAGAAGCTCCCGCTCGACGCGCTCGACCCGCTGATGAACATCGGCCGCCGCCTCGAGCGCGTCTCCGACCAGGCGCGGAACATCTGCATGGAAGTGCTCTACATGTGCACCGGGGAGTACACCAAGCACTCCGGCGCCGAGGCCTTCCGCGTGCTGTTCGTCGACGAGCACAACTCCTGCCGCAGCCAGATGGCGGAGGCGTTCGCGCAGTCGCTGAACCAGCCCAAGTTCGTGTTCGGCAGCGCGGGCATCGAACCGCGCGCGATCGACCCGGCGACGCTCGGCTTCATGCGCGAGAAGGGCTTCGACCTCTCGCGCAAGACGCCCAAGGCGCTGTTCAACGTGCCCTACCTCGACCACTACCAGGTGATCGTCTCGCTCTCGCCCGAGGTGGAGAAGGCGTTCCCGCAGAGTCCGCGCAAGATGGTCTACCTCGACTGGAGCGTGGCCGACCCGTCGAAGGCCCAGGGCACGCCGGAACAGGTGCGGGAGGCGTACGAGTCGGCCTACCGCCACATCTCGACCCAGGTGCGGGACCTCGTCGAGGCGATCGTCGGCAACAAGATCGAGTGAACGCCCGCCCATGCCCTCCGCCCCGCAGTTCCGCCGCCGGGTCGGCCTGACCCTGGCCGCCGCGCTCTCGTTCGCCTGCGCGGGCGGCCGCGAGGCGGCGGGGCCGGTGACGGTGATCCAGAACAAGGGCTCCGACACGATGGTCAACGTGGCGCAGGCCTGGGCGGAGGAGTACGCGCTGGTCGCGCCGCAGGTCAAGATCGAGGTCTCCGGCGGCGGCTCCGGCGTCGGCATCGCCGCGCTGATCAAGGGTGCCGTCGACATCGCCAATGCCAGCCGCAACATCAAGGACGAAGAGGTCGAGCAGGTCCGGCTCAACACCGGCCAGGATCCGCGCGACATCGTGGTCGGCTTCGACGCGCTCGCCGTCTACGTCCACAAGGACAATCCGCTCGTCCACCTCGACCGCAAGACGCTGGCCGGCATCTTCGGCGAGCACGGCACGATCGAGCGCTGGTCGGAGCTCGGGGTCAGCTTCCCCGGCGTCGCGGACGACCGCATCGTGCGCGTCAGCCGCCAGTCGAGCTCGGGCACGTTCGAGTTCTTCCGCTCGTGGGTCGTGGGCAAGAACGACTTCAAGCTCGGCTCGCGCGACCTCAACGGCTCCAAGGAAGTGGTCGAACTGGTGGGCCACACGCTGACCGCGATCGGCTTCTCGGGCATGGGCTACGCGACGCCGGCCGTGAAGATGCTGGGGCTCGCCGACGCCCCCGGCGCAACGCCGGTTCCGCCGTCGCTCGACGCGGTGCTCGACGGCAGCTACCCGCTGGCCCGCTCGCTGCACCTCTACACGCTCGGCGAGCCGAAAGGCGCCACACAGGCCTACATCGACTGGATCCTCTCCGAGCCCGGCCAGCAGGTGGTGGCGCGCAGCGGCTACGTGCCGGTGCCACCGTCCGCGCGAACGGCGGCGGGCGCCGGCACAGCGACTCGATGACCGCTCCCGCCCCGTCGCCCCGCCCGCAGCGCTCGCGCCTCGAGCGGCTGGCCGAAGCGCTGCTCGAGGGCCTGATCCGGCTCTCCGGGGTCAGCGCGATCGTCTTCGTGCTGGCCATCTTCTTCTTCGTGTTCCGCGAGGCGGCGCCGGTCGTGTTCAGCCGCAACTTCGACCTCTGGAAGTTCCTGTTCTCGATCGAGTGGTACCCGACCTCCGCCTCCAACGTGCGCTACGGCACCTTCGCGCTGACCGTGGGCAGCTTCGCGGTGACCGCGCTGGCGATGGCGATCGCGGTGCCGTTCGGTCTCGGCGCCGCGATCTACCTCTCGGAGTTCTGCGGGCGCCGGCTGCGCGAGACGCTGAAGATCGTGATCGAGCTGCTGTCGGCGATCCCCAGCGTCGTGTGGGGCTTCATCGCGCTGACGGTGACCAGCAAGCTGGTGGTCGACGCCACCGGGGCCGCGGTCGGCGTCAACGTGCTCAACGGCGGCGTGGTGCTGGCGCTGATGAGCGTGCCGATCATCGTCTCGATCGGCGAAGACGCGCTGAAGGCGGTGCCCGACTCGTATCGCGAGGCGGCGCTCGCGCTGGGCGCCACGCGCTGGCAGGTCGTCTACCGCGTGCTGCTGCCGGCGGCCCGCAACGGCCTGCTGGCCGCGGTGCTGCTCGGCGTCGGCCGCGCCGTCGGCGAGACGATGGCGGTGCTGATGGCCACCGGTCACGCGGTCCACATCCCGGGCAGCCTGCTCGACTCGGTGCGCACGCTGACCGCAAACATCGCGGCCGAGCTGGGCGAGGCGCCGGTCGGCTCCGACCACTACCGGGTGCTGTTCCTGACCGGGGTGCTGCTGTTCTGCATCACCTTCGCGGTCAACATCATCGCCGACCTGGCGATCCGCGGCGTGAGGAGGCGAGGGTGAGCGCCGCGCCGCCGGCCGTGCCGACCCGCTTCGTGCGCACCGCCCACGTGGCCCGCAAGGAGCGGGCAGAGGGCGTGGCCCGCTTCCTGTTCTTCCTGATGGCCGCCGCGATGGTCGTGCCGCTGTGCGCGATCCTCGGCTACCTGCTGTGGAAGGCCGCCCCCGCCCTGCACCTCGGTTTCCTGCTCGACGTGCCCAAGAAGGGCATGACCGAGGGCGGCATCTGGCCCGCCTTCGTCGGCACCCTCTACCTCGTCGGGATGTCGCTCGCGGTGTCCGCCCCGGTCGGCGTGCTGGCCGCGGTCTACCTCAACGAGTACTCGCGCGACAACGCCTTCACCCGCGCCATCAACCTCGCGGTGATCAACCTGGCCGGCGTGCCCAGCATCGTGCACGCGCTGTTCGGCCTCGGCGCCTTCGTCTACGCCGCGAAGTTCGGCTACTCGATCCTGTCCGCCTCGCTGACGCTCGCGATCATGACGCTGCCGGTGATCATCGCCTCCACCCGCGAGGCGCTGGCCTCGGTGCCGCACTCGTTCCGCGAGGCCTGCTGGAACGTCGGCGCCAGCCGCTGGCAGACGATCCAGGCGGTGGTGCTGCCCAACTCGATCAGCGGCATCCTGACCGGGCTGATCCTGCAGGTCAGCCGCGCGGCCGGCGAGACGGCGCCGATCATGTTCACCGGCGCCGTGTTCTACAAGGCGGTGCAGCGCGGCGACCTGTTCCCCTACCGGCTCGACGAGCAGTGCATGGCGCTCTCGATGCACCTCTACACGGTGGCCACCCAGGTGCCGAACGTGCAGGAGGCGATCCCCTACGCCACCGCCGTCGTGCTGCTCGGCTCGGTGCTGCTGGTCAACGCGACGGCCGTCACCCTGCGGGTGTGGCTGCGGGGGCGCAAGCGGTGGTGAACGGATCCCGCACGGCGCCTCCGCCGGCCGCGCCGGCCGCGCCGGCCCGCATCCAGGTCGCCGACCTGCGCCTGTCGTACGGCGACAAGGAGGTGATCCACGGCATCTCGTTCGACGTGCGCGCGAACGAGATCCTGGGCGTGATCGGCCCCGCCCAGTCGGGCAAGAGCTCGATGCTGCGCTGCCTCAACCGCACGATCGAGTTCGTCGCGGGCGCCCGCGTCTCGGGCACGGTGCACGTCGACGGCGAAGACGTCTCCCGCACCCGCGACGTGCACGCGCTGCGCCGCAAGATCGGCATGGTGGCGCCGCTGCCGGTCGGGCTGCCGCTCACCATCTACGACAACGTCGCGTTCGCGCCGCGCTGCGCCGGGCTGCGCGACCGCGCCGAGCTCGACGCGCTGGTCGAGCACTGCCTGCGCCAGGCGGCGCTGTGGGACGAGGTCAAGGACCGCCTCGGCTCGCTGGGCACCGCGCTCTCCGGCGGCCAGCAGCAGCGGCTCACGATCGCCCGCGCGCTGTCGCACCGGCCCGAGGTGCTGTGCCTCGACGAGTTCTCGATCGCCATCGACCCGGTGACGACGATGCGGATCGAGGACGTGCTGAAGGAGCTGCGCCGCGAGATCACGATCATCCTGGTCACCAACCTGACCCAGCAGGCGCGGCGGCTGGCCGACCGCACGATGTTCATGCTGAACGGCCGCATCGTCGAGCTCGACCGCACCGACGTCGTGTTCTCGGAGCAGCCCGGCAGCCGTCAGACCTGGGACTACGTGAACGGCAACTTCGGATGACGGACGCGGCCCCGCTGGCGATCGAGACCCGGGGGCTCGACCTCTGGTACGGCGACTTCCAGGCGCTCTACGGCGTCGACGTGCGCGTCCGCGCGGGGATCATCACCTCGCTGATCGGGCCCAGCGGCTGCGGCAAGACCACGCTGCTGCGCTGCTTCAACCGCATCAACGAGCGCTACCCGAACGTGCGCACGGGCGGCGTGATCCGGGTGCTGGGCGAGGACATCTACGACCCGTCGGTGTCGCTGATCGAGCTGCGCAAGGCGGTCGGCATGGTGTTCCAGCGGCCCAACCCGCTGCCGATCTCGGTCTACGAGAACGTCGTCTTCGGCCTGCGCGTGCACACCCCGCGCGGGGAGCTGAAGCGCGCCGCGCTCGACGAGGCGGTCGAGAAGGCGCTGACCGAGGTCGGGCTGTGGAAGGACCTCAAGGACCGGCTCCACGACCGGGCCACGACGCTGCAGCTCGAGCAGCAGCAGAAGCTGTGCATCGCGCGCCTCCTGCCGCTGAAGCCGGACATCATCCTGATGGACGAGCCGTGCTCGGCGCTCGACGTCGAGGGCACGCGGGCGATCGAGGAGCTGATGTTCGAGCTCCGCGGCCGCTACACGATCGTGATCGTCACCCACAACATGGCCCAGGCCCGCCGCGCCAGCGACGAGTGCGTGTTCCTGCTGCTCGGCAAGCTGATCGAGCACTCGCGCACCGCCGACCTGTTCCTGAGCCCGAAGGAGGCGCGCACCGCGGAGTACATCGAGGGCCGGTACGGATAGCGGCCGGGCGGCCAGACGGCCGCCTTCACCGCGCGTCGCGCCACGCCGGTCGGTCCGCCGACCACTCCTCCGCCGTCACCTCCCGCTCGTCCTGCAGCCGCGCCTGCCAGCGCCGCAACTGCGCGCGCAGCCCCTCGACGTCCAGCCCCAGGGCGGCGTCCGGGCAGGGCGCCAGCCGTTGCAGCGAACGCGCCAGCAGGCTGCGCGCGCCCCCGCGGTTGCCGTTGCCCAGGTGGTAGAAGGCGACCGCCGACTGGATCAGCCCCTGCAGCAGGTCGCGGGCGGGGCCGCGATGGCCGGCCCAGGCCTCCTCCAGCACGTCGTGGCACTCGAAGTAGTGGCCGGCCTCGAACAGCCGGCGCGCCTCGTCGAGCGCCGCCCGGTCGGCGGGTTCCAGCGGCGGCAGGTCCATGCTTCAGTCTAGAATCCCCGCCGCATGCAATCCCGGAAGCTGGGCAGGGGCGACATCCTGTGGAAGCAGGGTGAACCGGCGGACCGCATGGCGGTCGTCGACGCGGGCAAGGTCGGGGTCTGGACCGACCGCCGGCTGGTCGGCGTGATGTATCCCAAGATGGTGCTCGGCGAGGCCGCGCTGCTGGCCCTCGGCGAAGCCCGGTCGGTGAACCGCTCGGCGAGCGTGATCGCGATCGAGGACGGCACCGCGCTCACCGAGTACCCGGCGACGCTGGTCCGCGACGCGATGGGAGCGGGCGTGCCGCGCCTCGTGCTGCGCACGCTGGCCAGCCAGGTCTGCCGCAACGCGCTGCTGATGCTGGCCGCCCACCCCAACGAGCCCGCGCTGGAGCACGTGCTGCGCGGCCTGATCAGCGGCCAGATCGAAGGCGAGCGCCACCTGAAGGCGGTCACCACCTGGGAGCGCTTCCTGGTCGTGTTCGAGGCGCTCTACCACCTGCGCGAGGGCCTCGACGCGATGCGCGGCGCGCTGGTCGAGCCGCGCCCCGACTTCGAGCTGACGCTCGTCCGCGCCTCGGAGCTGTCGAAGGACCTGCTGAAGTCGAAGGACGCGCTGGCCGACGTGCTCGAGTTCCTCGACGCCGAACGCGAGCGCGCGGTCCTGACCGGGCTCAACCCCCCGGCCCGGTAGCCGTCGGCCGGACTGCCGGGTCGACCAGCAGGTCGATGCCCTTGGTCGTCCGGACGCCACCGTGCAGGACGACGGCGAACCCGCCGATCAGGAGGTAGCGCGCCCCGGCCTCTTCGAGGGCGCGGGCGATGCGCCGGACGTCGTCGACGGTCGGGGGCCGGACCTCCGGGACATCTGCTTCGTCAGCCAAAGCTGCGCCTCCCCGAAAGACGCGAAACGGTAGAGGCCACGAGTGGCCAGCCCGCGATTGCCCCGAAGGCTCCAGGGTGAGGGCCGCGGCAGCGCCTTCTCCTTCAGCGCGATCAGGGTCGGCAGGTCGATCACGTGGATCGACAGCCCCGGTTCGAGCGCCAGTTCCGGTGCGCTGTCGAGCAGATCCTCGTAGGCGAGGCCGTCCCCGACGGTCCCGAGGCAATCCAGATCACCGAGACGTGTGGTCAGGAGCTGATGGCCGGGGCTGGAGAGGTGCGACCCGGCGGGCCGCAGCCCCCGGGCATCATGCCGATAGATCGCTTCCAGGCCGGCCAGCACCTGGAGCAGGCGGGCCACGTTGTCGGGAGCGCGCCCATGCACGATGTCGAGGTCCACGGTGGCCACGGGGGCTCCCCTCAGGACGCCCGCCGCCATGCCGACCACGACGAAGTCGACTCCGGCCCGGGCCAGGAGGCGAAGGATCTCAGCGGGCGACGCGGTCGCCATCGGGCTCACGCAGCGCGGTCAGCGAGGACATGAACGCGCTGACCCGCTCGAGCCGCTCGAGCGGGGACAGCGCCAGCATCGCCCGGATCTGCGCGAGGTCCACGCCGTTCTCGTCGAGATCGGGCTCGGCCGCGATCGCTTCTCCGGCCGGGGTCTCCATGAGCGAAGCCTAGCACCCGAGCCCGGCAGACCCTGGGCCGGCACCCGCGTTCAGCCTTCCGGCGAGGTGAGGGGCTCGAAGGACTCGGCGGCGCGGGCGCGCGCATCCTTCGACTCGACCGGGGGCAGCAGCTCGATGCGGCGGTCGGGGTTGTGCGGCATCCAGTCGGCCGACGACATGTACGTCGCCGCCGCCGTTGTAGCTCAGGGCACCTGGTTGCGGCCGTCGGCGCGGGTTCCAGCCCGGCGCAACTCGTCCTCGACGACTTCCACGAACGCCGCGAGCGGCAGAGCGCCGTTCAGGAAGCGTCCGTTGACGAAGAAGGCCGGGGTCCCGGTCACGCCCGCTTCCGCGCCGGCCCGCAGGTCGGCGTGGACCTCGGCCGCGCGGCGTCCGCTGTCGAGACAGGCGGCGAACCCGGCGGAATCGAGGCCCAGGGCCGCAGCGTGGCGCTTCAGGTCGTCGCTGCCGAGTGCTTTCGGGTTCGCGAAAAGCCGTTCGTGCATCGGCCAGAACTTCCCCTGTTCGTCGGCACAGCCCGCCGCCTCAGCGGCTTTCAGCGCCTCCTTGTGCATCGCCAGCGGGAAGTCCCGGAACACGATCCGGAGCTGCGTCGGGTAGCGCGCACGGAGCTGGACCAGCGTGGGCTCGACGCGTGCGCAGTACGGACACTGGAAGTCGGAGAAAGCGA
>WYBL01000122.1 GCA_011526565.1 Acidobacteriota bacterium
ACGCTCGGGCGCCGCGACCTGAGCCGGGCCGCCGTCGCCCTGGTCGACGTGGTGATGGAGACCGACCACGCCGGGCTGGAGCTGTGCGACTACATCCGCAACGACATGAAGAACCGCTGCCTGCAGATCCACGTCCGCACCGGGCAGCCCGGGATCGCGCCCGAGCGCGCGGTCCTCGACCGCTACGACATCCAGGGCTACCTCGCCAAGGTCGAAGCGACCGAGGACAAGCTCTACACGCTGGTCAAGTCCGGCGTGCGCGAGTACTACTTCACCGGCCTGTCGCACGCGCTGCAGGACCTGGTGCGCTTCCTGATCCCGGCAGCGGCCTCGCGGGCGCGGATCGCCGAGGCGCTGCGCGGCTGGCAGCAGCTCTCCCGGCGCAACGCGGGTGGCGGCCAGGCGGAGTCGATCAGCGCGTCGCTGTGCTACCTCGTCGACGGCCAGTTCGTCGTCGGCCTCGAGGCCTGGGCCGACGAGGCGGCGGCGCTGCGGCGTCGCGACGAGCTCGCGGCGCTGCCGTCGGTGGCCCTCGACGAGGGCGACCGCTTCACGATCGACGGCCGCGACCTGCTGATCCAGATTGCGCCCACCGCGGTCAGCGCGCCCGTCCACTACATGCTGCGCGGCACGGTGCCGCCGCCGGACTGGGAGGTCTTCCTCTACCACCGCTACCTGCGGACGTTCTCCGCGCTGTGGAAGCAGGCGGCCCCCTGAGCGGCGTTCAGGCCGTCTTCTCGGCCAGGCGGCGCTCGACGAGCGCGACCATCGCCTCGACGGTGTCGATCTCGGCGTAGGCCTCGTCGGGCAGCTTGAGCTGGAAGGCGTAGTCCACGTCGACGCCGATCTCGAGCCGCGACAGCGAGTCGATCTCGAGGTCGGTCCGCATCGAGACCGTGTCGCCCACCCGCGCCGCGTCGAGCCCGGTCACCCCCGCGACGATGCGCCGGACCCGCTCGCGTATCTCCTCCTGCGTCATGTCTCACCTCCTGAGTTGCCGCGGTGCTCGGGCGCGAAGGCGGCGTGGAAGCCCAGGTACAGCGGCTGGGGCAGCCGCACCACCGCCCGCGGACCCGCGGCGACGTCCCGGGCGTCGAAGACGGCGAGCGCGCTGCGATCGGGCCCCGTTTCGTACAGCGGCACCAGCACCACCGACTCCTGCGCGCCGCTCGCGAACGCCGGTTCGCCGGCGAGGTACGTTCCGGCGGGCGCCTGCCACACCACCGGCGACGCGGGGCGGTCCCAGCTCCCGTGCACGAGCTGGTCGAAGAACTTGCGGCCGCGGCGGCCCGCCGCCCCGATCCCCAGCAGCCAGAAGTCGTCGCTGCCGCGCCCGAACGCGCGCGGATCGACCGTCACGAAATCGGGCGCGCGCTCGTACGCGACGGCCTGCCGCTCGACCACGCGCCGCTCGCGCAGGTCGATCGTCCACCGCACCGGGCGGCCAGGGCCCACGTCCTCGAACAGCGTGGCCAGCCTGTAGTGAGGGTAGACGGGCTCGTCGAGCTCGATCAGGTCGAGCACGAGCGTCTGCGCGCGCTCGGGGTGCTCGAAGAGCTGGATCGCGTGCAGGCTGTAGGCGGGCGGCAGCGCGATCTCGGCCAGCGGCTGCGCCTCGGGCCGCGAGACGACGAGCAGCCGGCTGCCCAGCTCGGGTCGCCAGGCGAGCGCCTCGAGCAGCGTGCCGCCATCCCTCAGCACGGCCATGTCCAGCACGTGGGGTCCGAGGAAGAAGGCCGCGTGGCGCGGGCCGAGGGCGAAGTCGTGCAGCGAGCGCGGGGCGTCGAGCGGGAGCCGGCGGCGCAGGAGCTGGCGCCCCTCGCGATCGAAGCGGAACACGTTGAGCTGGGGGCGCGCGGCCGCGTAGGCGATCCCGAAGTTCCACAGCTCGCCGCTCGCGGCGTCGACCCGGGCGTGCGCCGAAAAAGGAGTCAGCGGGCCGACGGCCCCGCCGAAGTCGTACGCGCCGCGCGTCTCCAGCGTGAGCGGGTCGAGCTCGTCGGGCTCGCCCTGCTCGCCGAACGCCAGCAGGCGGCCCGCGAAGGGCAGCACCGCGACGTTGCCCGGCGAGGCCAGGGTCACCCCGTGCAGCAGGCGGTCGCCGGTGAAGCGGGTGCCGAACGCGCGGTAGAGGGCGCGGCCCGCCTCTTCTTCTTCCGCGAGGCGGCGGGTCCGCACGTAGCGCGCGGCGTGGCGTGGCCCTTCGTCGTCGAACCGCACGGCGGCCACCATGCCGTCTCCGTCGAGCCAATGGTCGAACGCCTGTCCCGCGCGGGCGAAGCGGGCCGGCCCGTTCATGATCCAGCTCCCGCGCAGCCACGCCGGCAGGCGGCCTTCGACGTGGACGGCGACGTCCGCGCGCTCCTCGGAAGCGCGGGCGAAGGCCCGCTCGAGGCCCGGGGCGAAGTTCACCGCGTTCACTCCTTCGCCTCCGCCAGCGCGGGAGCGAAGCGCTGCAGGCAGGGCACCGGCAACGCCCACGCTTGGGGGGCGCCGTCGTGCGGGAACCCGCGCAGGCTCGCGACGAGCTCCGCGGGCTCGGCCGCGAGGCGCTCGAAGTCGATCCCGCGCACGAAAGCCGCGCTGCGCGCGCGCGGGTCGCCGCTCACGCTCCAGGCCACGTGCGACACGACGAAGCGGGCCAGCTCGTCGAGGTGGACGAGCTGCTCGTCCAGCACGCGCCGGGCCGCTTCCGAGTCGAGCCCCACCTTGTAGAAGCACGCTTCCGCCGCGCGCAGGTGTCCCGACTCCATGAAGTCGTAGTGGACCGGCGCGGCGCTGCCCAGCCGCCCGTGGGCTCGCTTCCAGCGGTAGAACCCGGCCAGCAGCCGGTGCAGCGCCTTGTTGACCGGCCCCAGTCGCGCCAGCCGGCGCAGGTAGCCCGGGGCGAAGGTCGGCTCCGTGAACAGGTCGTTGACGAAGGGGAAGACGTAGAAGGAGAAGTAGACCGCCAGCTCCCACGTGTAGCGCAGGGAGAACGCCTCCTGGTCGCCGAGGGTGTCGTAGCTGACCGCGTAGCTCGGCAGGTACGACTCGTAGAAGACCCGCGCCAGCGCCTCGTGGAAGCGCAGCCGGTCGGCCAGCGGTGTGCCGTCGTCGCCGCGAATCGCGTCGACGACCAGCGTGTTCTGAAGCGCGATCAGGTCGCCGCCGGGGCTGTACAGCGGATCGCTGAAGCGGCCTGCCTCGCCCACCAGCGCCCAGCGGTCGGGCGAGATCACCTGCGCGCAGTCGTGGGCGAAGCTGGCGAACCCGCCGCGCTCGACGATCCGCCGCTGCGGCAGGTCGCGGGCGAAGAGCGGGAACTGCCGGCACACCCACTCGATCATCCCCTCCGCCGTGCAGACCTCGCGGTACGGCACGCGCTCGCGGTCGTACACGAGGCCGAGGCTCGTGCGCCCGTGGAGCGGGATCAGCCAGAACCAGAAGCCCTCGCCGCAGAAGTGGTTGGTGGCGAGGAACGGCGGCAGGTGGCCGAGCGTCGAGCGCTCGGGCTTGAGCCGGACCTCGCGGGCCGAGCGGCTGGTCAGCCGCTCGACGTCGACCAGCCCCTCGACCCAGGCGTACGTCGACCCGTGGCGGATGGGGCTGGGCCGGTCCAGCGCCAGACGCCGCGTCAACACTCGCCCGCGGCCCGTGGCGTCGACCACCCAGCGGGCTTCGCCCGCGATCTCCCGCCCATCCACGCGAAACCGGTAGCCGTGGGTCGCGCCGCCCTCGCCCAGTTCGACCTCCAGGTCGGCGGCCGGCGCGAACAGCTCGAAGCGGGGATCGGCCTGGTTGACCCGCAGCAGCTCCGCCTCGAACGCGTTGCGATCGAGCTGATAGGTGGCGATGTTCGAGAGATTGCGGATGTAGGACTGGGAGTGGCCCTCGAGCGCGGCGGCCTCGGCGCCCGACGCGGCCGGCCAGTGGAAGCGCAGGTTGTACTTCATGTAGTGGTGCCGGAGCAGGTGCTCCTCCATCTCCAGCACCCTGGCGAAGTAGTAGCCGCTGAGCTGCACCGTGGCCTCGCCCACCTTCTGGCGCGAAGGCGGCAGCGGCTGGCGGTCGACGAGGCGCACGCGGCGGTCGGCCTGGAGCAGGAGCTGGCGGGCGAGCGCGAGACCGGCGAGCCCGCCCCCCACGATCAGCACGTCGCAACGGTCGGCGGCGTCGCCAGGCATGAGCGCGGGATGGTAGCGCGGCTCCCGTGCGCCGGCCGCCGCGCTGAGGTAACGTCCGTCACCAGTCATGACGAGCCCGACGCCACCTGCACGGCGATGACGACACCGCCGACCGTTCCGCTCGCTTTCGCGCGCCTCGAGCCTGCCGAATCGCAGCGCCGCGCCCGCGCGTTCCTCGAGGAGATCCGGCGCCGGCGCACCGTCCGCGACTTCGCGCCCGACCCGCTGCCCGAGGGCGTGATCGAGGACGCGATCGCCGCGGCGGCGACGGCGCCTTCCGGCGCGAACAAGCAGCCGTGGCGCTTCGTCGTCGTCACCGACCCTGCGACGAAACGCGCGATCCGCGAGGCCGCCGAGGCGGAGGAGCGCGAGTTCTACGAGCGACGCGCCACCGGGGAGTGGCTCGCCGACCTGGCGCCGCTGGGCACCGACTGGCGCAAGCCGTTCCTGGAGACGGCGCCCGCGCTGATCGTCGTCTTCCGCCAGGACTACGAGCCTCGCCCCCTGCCCGAGGGCGGCGAGGAGCGAGCCAAGAACTACTACGTGCAGGAGTCGGTGGGCATCGCGGTCGGCTTCCTGCTGGCCGCCCTGCACCACGCAGGGCTCGCGACGCTGACCCACACGCCGAGCCCGATGGCGTTCCTCGCGCGGGTGCTGGGACGCCCGGCCCACGAGCGGCCCTACGTGCTGATCCCGGTCGGCTACCCGGCCCCCGACGCCCGCGTGCCGGACATCCACCGCAAGCCGCTCGAAGACGTCCTCGTGCGCTCCTGAAGCGGGCTCAGCGCAGGCCGCTCGCCACCCACAGGTCGGAGAGGAACTGCTCGTAGGAGTAGGCGTACGACCGCCCGTCGCGGCTGAGCGCGATGCGGCTGAGGCCGTAGACGCCGACCCCGTCGCGGGGCGCGATCTCGTGCAGCAGCTTGCGCTCGCCGGTCCGGACGTTCACCTCGTAGATGCGCACGGGGAGCGATGCCATGTCGGCGACGCGGACGGCCTGACCATCGGCAGACCAACCGAGCGGCTCTTCACCGTCGACGGCGCCGGCGAGCCGAAGCGACTCGCCCGCCTCGATCGGGACGACTGCGATCCCCTCAGGCTCCTGGGCGAAGGCCACGAAGCGCCCGTCCGGGGAGACGAACAGCGGCTTCACCCGGTTGTTCGAGGGGTAGACGAGGCGGACGCCGCGCTCCGGCCCGAAGGCCTTCGGCGGGTCGTCGCCGAAGCCGAGCACGTGGAGGCGGGTCGGCTCCGTCCCCCGCCGCGCCGCCAGCACGACGCGCTCGCCGTCGGGCAGGAAACGGGCCGTCGTCAACTCGGTGAAGTCGATGCGCCGCACGCGCGGGCTGCCGGCGCCCGTCGGCAGCGCAGTGACTTCACCCGCGCGCAGCACGAGCGCCCAGCGGCCGTCTGCAGAAAGGTCTTCCGGGTAGCCGTCGCCGAGGCGGATCGCCGGCGTGCCGTCGAGGCCCCGGATGTAGGTGGCGCGGCCCGCGTCGCGCTCGGAGTCCTCGCCGAACAGCACCCGTTCGCCGTCGTCGGAGACGGCGATCGCCATCGAGCTCGCGAGCCACGTGAGACTCGTTTCGCGCGCCGCGCCGGCCCGCTGACCGAACATCAGGCTGCGGGCGCGCACCCCGGCCAGCAGCACGCGGCCGTCCGGCGCGATGTCGTGGATCTCGAGGAACCCGGGGACCTGGAGCAGCGAGCGGAGCTGGCCGTCGAGGCTCACCGCGTGCATCCCGCCTTTCGTCCCGGCGCGGTCCGCCGCGAACCAGATCTCGTCGCCGCGAGGGGACCACGCGAGGTTCCACCAGTCGGACCAGCCGCCGGAGAGCTCCCGCCGCTTTCCCTCACGATCGATGGTGACGACCGCGAAGCGGCCTCCGCCGCCTTCGAACAGCGCGACCCGGGAGCCGTCGGGCGACACCCGGGGCCAGATCAGCCGCTGGTGCGGGACGCTGTAGAGGACCGTGCCGAGCGGGTACTCCAACTGCCGCCCGCCGTCGTTCTTGCGGATCACGGCCAGCGACCGGCCGTCGGGCGCCCAGTCCGCCCACACGGCGTCCTCGACGAGCTCGCGCGGGGTGCCGCCGCTGGCCGGGAGCAGGGCGAGGGTTCCGCTCTTCATGTAGGGATTGGCCGTGCGGCCCTGGCCTTTCGGCTGGAGGATCGCGAGTTCGCCGCCCTTCGACGCCGCGAGCAGGTCGGCTCCCGGCTGGCCGAGGGACAGCTCCCCGCCGCCGGCCGGCCGCGCCTGGAAGAGCTCGCGCGGCCTGCCTTCCCACGCGGCTCCGTAGAACACGGACTGGCCGTCTGGCGCGAAGCGGGCGTTGACGAAGTGGCCGGAGCGGAACGTCACTCGCTCGAAGCGGATGTCGGCGGCGGCGGCCGGTCCACCGCGCCGCAGCAGCTCGGACGCGGCGAGGGTCGCGACCACGATCACCCCGAGTGCCGCCAGCCAGGGGAGCCATCGCGCGCGCGGCCGCGCGGTCTCTTGAGCGCCACCGTCGTCGACGGTCCGAGCGGCCTCCTCGATCTCGAGCCGCGCGTCGCCCAGGTCCCGCAGCCGGGCTTCCGGCCGACGTTCGAGGCAGCGGCGCAGCAGGCGCCGGACCGGCACGGGGGTGGACGGCGGCAGCGCCGACAGGTCGAGTTCGGACCTCAGCACCGCGGCCAGCACGTCGCTCACGGTGTCGCCGGCGAACAGCGGGCGCCCGGTCAGCATCTCGAAGAGCAGCACACCGAACGCCCAGACGTCCGTCCGGCGATCGAGGGCCTTGCCGCGCGCCTGCTCCGGCGACATGTAGGCCGCCGTGCCCAGGATGACGCCGGCCTGGGTGCCGGCGGCAGTGGCGAGCGTGGGGGACTGCGAGAGGTCGACGGCTTCCCCGGAGGCCGCGTCGCCGCCGAGGGCCTTGGCGAGGCCGAAGTCGAGCACCTTCACCTTGCCCTCGGCCGTCACCTTGACGTTGGCGGGCTTCAGGTCCCGATGGACGATCCCCTTCTCGTGAGCGGCCTCCAGCGCCTCGGCGACCTGCCTCGCGAGGTCGAGCGCTTCGTCCTGCGGAATGCTCCCGCGCCGGAGGCGCTGCGCGAGGTCCTCGCCCTCGACCAGTTCCAGCACCAGGAACGGGCCGCTGTCCGACTCCTCGAGGCCCCCATGCCGCCCGCCCCGAGCGGACCGACCACCTCGTAGTGACCGAGGCGGGTTCCCGCCGCGTGCCCCAAGGACCCCCCTGCGCGAAGACGTGAGCCGCCACGTTAGCAGAGGCGTGTGGCGACCGGCCTCGCGCAGCCTGGCACCGGCGGCGTCGGACGGTATGATCCGTCGCTTCGTCATGCCAACACTGCCCCGGCCAACGCGCCGCCACGCGTGCGAACGACTGCTGTGCCCGGTCCCGTGAGCGGCGCGCTTCCTCCCGGGGCCCGGCTCGGGTCGTACGAGGTCGTCGCGGCGATCGGCGCCGGCGGCATGGGCGAGGTGCTGCGCGCGCGTGACACGAAGCTCGGCCGCGAGGTCGCGATCAAGGTGCTGCCGCCCGCCTTCGCGCAGGACGCGGAGCGGGTCGCCCGCTTCCGCCGCGAGGCCCAGATCCTCGCCGCACTCCATCACCCCAACATCGCCTCGATCTTCGGCCTCGAGGAGTCCGCCTCCGAGGGCACGCTCGCGCTGGTGATGGAGCTGGTCGAAGGCGAGGACCTCGCGCAGCGGCTGAAGCGCGGCGCGATCCCGGTCGACGAGGCGATCGCCATCGCGAGGCAGGTCGCCGAGGCGCTGGAGGAAGCCCACGAGAAAGGCATCGTCCACCGCGACCTCAAGCCCGCCAACGTCAAGGTCACGCCCGACGGCAAGGTCAAGGTGCTCGACTTCGGCCTCGCCAAGGCGTTCTCCGCCGATCCGATGGCCACGTCGGGCGAACTCCCGGCGGGCAGCCACGATCTCTCGCAGTCGCCGACGCTGGCGACCGCCGCGGGCACGCAGGCGGGCGTGATCCTCGGCACCGCGGCGTACATGTCGCCGGAGCAGGCGCGCGGCAAGGCGGTCGACCGCCGCGCCGACATCTGGGCCTTCGGCGTGGTGCTGTTCGAGATGCTGACCGGCCAGCGCCTGTTCCGCGGCGAGACGGCGAGCGACACGATGGCCGCCGTCCTGCGCGAGCCGGTGCCGTGGACCGCGCTGCCCCGCGGCACGCCCGAGAGTGTCCGGCGGCTGCTCTCGCGTTGCCTCGATCGCGACCTGCGGCAGCGGCTGCAGTCCGCGGCCGAGGCCCGCATCGCGCTCGAGGCCGTGAGCGGGGCGGCCGCCGTCGCTGCCGACGAAGCGCAGGTCCCGCGGCGGTTGCGGGCATGGGTGCCGTGGCTCGTCGCCGGGACCGCCGGGTTGGCGGCGCTGCTCGGGCTCTGGAACCGGCCGCCCGCGGAGCGCGGGACGGAGTTCCACACGTTCACCCGCGTGACCTACGAAGCCGGACGCGAGACCTCGCCTTCGATCTCCCCTGACGGGGAGTTCGTCGCCTATGCCTCGCGCGACGGCGGCGACCTCGACGTCCTCCTGCTGCGGGTCGGCGGCCAGCGCCCGAACAACCTGACCGAGGACTCGCCCTCCGACGAGAACCACCCCGCGTTCTCGCCCGACGGCCGCGCGATCGCCTTCCGCTCCGACCGCGACGGCGGCGGCATCTTCGTGATGGGGGCCACCGGCGAGTCCGTGCGGCGGCTCACCACCTTCGGCGACAACCCCGCCTGGTCCCCCGACGGCGCCGAGATCGTGTTCGCCACGGAGGGCGAGTCGGACCCGCACGCGCGCGAGAAGGAGAGCGAGCTGTGGGTGGTACCGGTCGCGGGCGGCGAGCCGCGGAGGATGTTCGCGGGAGACGCCGTGCAGCCGGCGTGGTCGCCGGACGGCAAGCGCATCGCGTTCTGGGCCGTCCACGGTGGCGGCATCCGGCGCGTCTTCACGGTCGCGCGCGACGGCAGCGACCCGCAGCCGGTGACCGAAGGCGACGCGGTCAACTGGAACCCGGTGTGGGCGGGCTCCCACCTCTACTTCATGAGCGACCGCAGCGGCGTGACGGGGCCGTGGCGCGTCCTGCTGGACACCGCCAGCGGCCGGCCGCGCGGCGCGCCGGAACCGGTCGTGCTGCCGACGAGCTGGAGCGGGCAGCTCTCGCTCTCCCGCGACGAGCGGCGGCTCGCCTATCGGACCAGCGAGCTGACCGCCGAGGTGCGCCGCTTCCCGTTCGACGCGCGGGCGGGCCGCATCACCGGCCCCGCGGAACGCGTGTTCGATACGGCGATCCCGGTCGTCGGTTTCGACCTCTCCGCCGACGGCTGGATCGTGTTCCGGACGATGGCGATGCAGGAGGACGTCTACGTCATCCGCGTCGACGGCAGCGGCCTGCGCCGGCTGACGGACGACGCCGCCAAGGACCGCAACCCGGTCTGGTCGCCCGACGGCCAGCGCGTCGCCTTCTACTCGAACCGCGGCGGCCACTACGAGGCGTGGAGCGTCGCCCGCGACGGCGGCGACCTGCGCCCGCTGACCCGGTTCGCCGGCAAAGGCCTCGAGGGCCAGGTCCTCTATCCGCTGTGGGCGCCCGACGGCCGTTCGCTGGTCGCCACGGTGAACCAGGAGCTGGTCCGCTTCCCGCTCGCCGATGCGCCGGTCGACGCGAAGGGGATGGAGGTGTGGCCGACGGAGCGCGGGCAGGCGCGCTCCATCTTCCCGCAGTCGTGGTCCCCCGACGGCCGCCTGATCGCCTGCGTCGGCGTCGGCGACAACGGCCAGTTGCTCGACGGGCTCTACATCCAGGACGTCGAGGCGCGCACGACCCGCTTCCTGCCGATCGCGATCTCGGCCCCTTCCGGGAACGGCGTGTTCCCGACCCTGACCTGGCTCGCCGACAGCCGCCGCGGCGTGATCCGCTGGGCCGACCAGATCCTGCTCGTCGACACGAAGACGGGCGCGATCGAATCGCTGCTGGGCGGCCTCGACCGCAGCGAGGGCCTCGTCCGGCTCAGCGGCGACGCGAACTGGCTCTACATGCTCGACTCGCGCGAACAGGCCGACGTCTGGGTCGCCGGCCGCTAGGGCGAAGGAAGAGGATGGGGAACGTGTCGCGAATCGGCGGTTACGACGTGATCGCGCCGCTCGGCGCGGGCGGCATGGGCGAGGTGCTGCGCGCGCGCGACCCGAAGCTCGGCCGCGAGGTCGCGCTCAAGGTGCTGCCCGCGGCCTTCGCGCTGGACGCGGAGCGCGTCGCCCGCTTCCGCCGCGAGGCGCAGATCCTCGCCTCCCTGAATCACCCCAACATCGCCGCCATCCACGGCCTCGAGGAGTCGGCCTCCGACGGCGTGCTCGCGCTGGTGATGGAACTGGTCGAGGGCGAGGACCTCGGGCAGCGCCTGAAGCGCGGAGCGATCCCCGTGGACGAGGCGATCGCCATCGCGAGGCAGATCGCGGAAGCCCTGGAAGAAGCGCACGAGCGCGGCATCGTCCACCGCGACCTCAAGCCCGCGAACGTCAAGGTCACGCCCGACGGCAAGGTCAAGGTGCTCGACTTCGGCCTCGCGAAGGCCTTCTCCGCGGACCCGATGGCCACGTCGGGCGGCTCACGCCAGGCACAGCCTGGCGCTCGGGCCCTCGGGGGCTCCGTCGCGAACGGACGCTCCTCCGCCCCCGAACCCCCGGCGGGCAGCCACGACCTGTCGCAGTCGCCGACGCTGGCGACGGCGGCCGGGACGCAGGCGGGAGTGATCCTCGGGACGGCGGCCTACATGTCGCCGGAGCAGGCGCGCGGCAAGGCGGTCGACAAGAGGGCAGACATCTGGGCCTTCGGCGTCGTGCTGTACGAGATGCTGACGGGACGCCGGCTCTTCGCGGGAGAGACCGTCAGCGACGTCGTCGCGAACGTCCTCAAGGGCGACGTGGACCTGGCGGCGCTGCCGGCGTCGGCGCCGGCGCGGCTGCGCGGCCTGATCGAGCGTTGCCTCGAGCGCGACCCGAAGCTGCGGCTGCGCGACGTCGGCGAAGCGCGGCTGGAGCTGGCGAGGGTCGCGGCGGGCGGGCCGGAGCCGGCCGCGGGCCCCGCGGCCGACGCGGGGGCGCGCCCCGAGCGAGGCCGGCGCGCATGGCTCGCCGTGGCCGCGGTGGCGGCGCTCGCGAGCCTGGCGACGTTCGGGCTCGCCCGCTGGTCCGGTGGCCCCGTCCCCGGCGGCAGCGTCGTCCGCCTGAGCGTCGCCCTCCCGGACGGCGACGAGCTGGGCGGGCTCAACCTGCGGCCGCTGGCGATCTCGCCGGACGGAACCCGCCTCGCCTGGGTCGGCGGGCGCGGCGGCACGAACCGGATCCACGTGCGCGCGATGGACGACGCCGCGCCGACGGTGCTCGACGGCACCGAGGGCGGGGAGAGCCCGTTCTTCTCGCCGGACGGCCAGTGGCTCGGCTTCTTCGCCGGCGCGAAGCTCCGCAGGATCGCCGTCGGCGGCGGATCCCCGCAGGCGCTCGCGGACGCCGCCTACCAGCGCGGCGGGGCGTGGGGCGACGACGGTTACGTCTACTACGCGCCCACGAACATCAGCGGCCTGTGGCGCGTGCCCGAGGCCGGTGGCCCGCCGGAGGAGTTCGCGAAGAGGGCGGAGGGAGAGATCAGCCACCGCTGGCCGCACGTGCTCCCGGGAGCACGGACCGTGCTGTTCGGGATGTGGACCGGGCCCGGCGACGACGAGCAGCACGTCGCGGTGCGGCAGGTCGGCGAGTCGACGCACCGGGTCCTGGTGCGAGGCGGCTCGGCCCCCACCCACCTGATGCCGCCCGGGGCCCTGCTGTACACCCAGATGGGGGACCTGTTCGCCGTGCCGTGGCGGGAGTCCGAGAGCGCCCCCGGGCGCTCCGCCCCGGTCGCGATGCCCGAGCACCCGTTCGACTCGGGCCGCAACGAGGGCGCCGGCAACTACGCGATCTCGGCGGGCGGGACGCTCGTGTACGTTCCCGGCGGCCGCTCGCGCAACGCCACGCGGCTCGTATGGGTGGATCGGGCGGGCGTGGTCACGCCGGCGCCGTTCCCGCCGCGGAACTACGACAGCGCGACCATCTCGCCGGACGGGCGCAAGGCCATCGTCCAGATCCGCGAGGGCTTCGTCGGGCTCTGGGTCTACGACTTCGAGCGGCAGACGCTGACGCCGATCGGCAGGAACGACGCGAGCAGCCAGTCGCCGGTCTGGACGCCGGACGGCTCGCGCGTCATCTACCGCGCCACCCGGAACGGCCTGCGCAACATCTACTGGCGCCCGGCCGACGGCTCGGGCACCGAGGAGCCGCTGACCCGCAAGGCCGACGTCGTCCAGTCGCCCTCGTCGGTTTCGCCGGACGGCGTCCTCGTCTTCAACGAGGCGGGCGCGGACGAGAAGGGGGGCAGCGGGATCTGGACCCTGCGCCTCGACGGCGACCGGACGCCGCGGCGCCTGCTGCCCGATGCCGTCGGTCCCGAAGGCCCGGCGGTCTCGCCGGACGGCCGCTGGGTCGCATACGAGGCGGGAGTGGCCTCGAGGACGGAGATCTTCGTCTCCCCGTTCCCCGGCCCCGGCCCGAGGCAGCAGGTCTCGACGGCCGGGGGCAACGAGCCCGTGTGGTCGCGCGACGGCCGCGAGCTGTTCTTCCAGGAGGGCGCCCGCCTGATGAGCGTCGCGATCGGGCCGGGGCCGGGCTTCAGTCCGCCGCGGCTCGTGCACGAGGGACGCTTCATCGGGTCCATCAACAGCCGGCCGAGCTGGAGCGTCACCCCCGACGGACGCTTCCTGCGCGTCCAGCGCGTCGAAGCCGACCGCCCGATCACGCGCCTCGAGGTGACCCTGAACTGGACCCGGGAGCTGGCGGACAAGACGGGCCCGCGGTAGGCGCCTCGCCGGGTCGCGTCGGCTCTCCCTCCGCGGACGGCGTGCGCTCGAGCCAGTCGATCAGCGCCGGGTTGAACAGCTCCGGGCGCTTCATCACCCAGTGGCCGGTGGGCAGCGCGACGACGCGGTTGCCCGGTCGCGCGGCGATGCGCTCGGCCCACTCCTTGCTGTGGAAGAGGAAGGGCTTGCGCTCGCCGTAGACGAAGAGCATCGGCATCGGCGGGTCGAGCCGCGGAGCGCCACGGTAGCCGCCGTGCGAGCCGGTCCAGGCGATGTCGTACGGGTAGCCCATGCCCGCGTGGACGGTCGCGAGGTCCCCGGGCGCGCGCAGCCAGCGCGCCATGCGGCGCGCCAGGGCGTCGCCCGGCGCTCCGCCGATGCGCCACGCGACGATCAGCCAGAGCGGATAGGCGGCGATCATCAGGACGTGCCGGGCGGACAGCGCCGCGCGGTTCTCCCGGGAGCCGGCGTCGCCGACGTCGACGCCCACCAGCCGCGACACCAGCTCGGGGTGCTGCATCGCGAAGCGATAGCCGAAGACCGCACCCCAGTCGTGCACGACCAGCGTCACCGGGCCGCCGGCGCGCAGGGCGATCCGGCGCAGCAGGTCCACGATCTGCGCGAGCGGCACCGCGCGCCGCGGCGTTCCCGGCTCGAAGCCCGGCAGCGTGAAGCGCAGGCAGCGCCAGCGGTGCTTCAGGGCGGCGACCTGCGCGTCCCACAGCCGCCAGGTGTCGGGCCAGCCGTGGACGAAGAGCAGCGTCTCCGGGCCTTCGCCTTCGGCGTGCACGACGACGACGTCGATCGTGAAGCCGCCGGCATCGACGCTTTCGCGCGGGTCGGGCTCGGGAGCGGGCATCGGGGTCGATGTTAGGCGCCTCCCGTGTCCGGCGCAGCGCTCCCACCGATTTCGAGGCTCCCGCGCAGAGGAACGCGCGGGCGTATGCTGCCGGGGCCATGAAGCTCTCCGCGCTCGTCACGACCCTTCTCGCTCTCGCCCCGATCGCAACTCCCGCCGGCGCCGACGACGAGGGCTACCGCCTGCCCCCGCCGGAGCTGCAGAAGCTGGTGGACGCGCCGCGCCCGGCGCGCCTCGTCGCCAGCCCCCGCCGGGACCTGGCCGCCCTGATCCAGCCGCAGCCGCTGCCGCCGATCGCGCTGGTCGCGGAGCCCGAGCTGCGTCTCGCGGGGATGCGCATCCATCCCCGCTCGCATGCGCAGAGCCGGGTCTCCTACTTCGACGACCTGTGGCTCGTCGACCTGCGGAGCGGGCGCGAGACCCGGATCGAAGGCCTGCCACAACCGCTCGACCTCGCCGACCTGCGCTTCGCTCCCGACCAGCGCACGCTCGCGTTCTCGCGCCGCGACCGCGCCACGGGCGAGCTGCAGTTGTGGCTCGTGGAGCTCGCGACGCGCCAGGCGCGGCGGCTCGCGATCCCTCCGCTCAACGCCGTCTTCGGGACCGGCTTCACCTGGATGAGCGACAGCGCGCGGCTGCTGGTGCGGCTGCGGCCCGCGGACCTGGGGCCGCCTCCCGCGAGCGACGGCGTCCCCACCGGTCCCAGCACGCAACAGACCGCTCCGTCCGCGGGGCGCCGGCCGCGGCAGCTCCCGACCTTCCAGGACCTGCTGCGGAGCGAGGCGGACGCGCGGACGTTCGAGCACTACGCGCGCGCGCAACTGGCGCTCGTCGATCTCGAAGGCAAGTCCTCGGCCGTCGGCGCCCCGGCGCTCTACACGCGGGCCACGCCGAGCCCGGACGGCCGCCTGGTGCTGGTCGAGAAGCTGGAGCGCCCGTTCTCCTATCTGGTGCCCTGGCGGTCGTTCCCGCAGCGGATCGAGGTCGTCGACCTGCGCGGCGAGCGCGTGTTCGAACTCGCCGCGCTGCCGCTGGTCGAAGGCCTGCCGGTGGGCAACGACGCGGTGCGCGAGGGGCCGCGCGACGTCGAGTGGCGCGCCGACGCCCCGGCGACGCTCGCCTGGGTCGAAGCGCGCGACGGGGGCGATCCCGCGCGAGAGGCCGCGGTGCGCGACGAGGTGCGGATGCTGGCCGCGCCGTTCAGCGGGACGCCGCAGGTGCTGGCGCAGTTGAGCAAGCGGCTCGACGGCATCGCCTGGGGCCAGGGCGATCTCGCGCTCGTCACCGAGTCGTGGTGGAAGGATCGCAGCTACGTGCGTTGGCGCGTCGCCCCGGATCACGCCGAGCGGGCCGCTCAGAAGCTCCACGCCGGAAGCAGCGAAGATCGTTACGCAGACCCGGGCCGTCCCGTGCAGGCCCCGGGCGCCGACGGGGAGCCGCGGCTGGTCACGAGCCCGGACGGCAAGGCGATCTACCTGCTCGGCGAAGGGGCCTCACCCGAGGGGGATCGGCCGTTCCTCGACCGCTTCGACTTGGCGAGCCAGAAGACCACGCGGCTCTTCCGCTCCGAAGGCGCGTTCTACGAGCGGCCCGTGCTGCTGCTCGATGGAGCGGCGCGGCAGATCGTCACCAGCCGCGAGTCGCCGCAGGAACCACCCAACTTCCAGGTGCGCACGGCCGATCGCAAGGGCCGCTACGGCGCGCCGATGGCGCTCACCCGCTTCGCCCACCCGACGCCCGAGCTGCGCGACATCAAGAAGGAGCAGATCCGCTACCGCCGCAGCGACGGCGTGGAGCTGACCGCGACCCTCTACCTGCCGGCGAACTACGACCCGGCTCGCGACGGCCGGCTCCCGTTCCTGCTCTGGGCCTATCCCCAGGAGTTCAAGTCGGCGAGCGCCGCGAGCCAGGTCACCGACTCCCCTCATCGGTTCAACGCGGTCAGCTACTGGGGGCCGCTGGCGTTCCTCGCGATGGGCTACGGCGTGCTCGACGACCCGGCGATGCCGATCGTCGGCGAAGGCGACGCCGAGCCCAACGACACCTACGTGCCGCAGTTGACGGCCTCGGCCCAGGCGGCCGTCGACGCCATCGTCGATCGCGGCGTCGCCGATCGCGACCGCATCGCGATCGGCGGCCACAGCTACGGCGCGTTCATGACCGCCAACCTGCTCGCCCACACGCGGCTGTTCAAGGCCGGCATCGCCCGCTCCGGCGCCTACAACCGCACGCTCACGCCGTTCGGCTTCCAGGCCGAGGAGCGCAACTACTGGACGGCGGCCGACACCTACGACGCGATGTCGCCGTTCCACCAGGCCGACCGCATCAAGGACGCGCTGCTGCTGATCCACGGCGAGGCCGACAACAACTCCGGCACCTTCCCGATCCAGAGCGAGCGGCTGTTCGCGGCGATCAAGGGGCTGGGCGGCACCGCGCGGCTTGTGATGCTGCCTCACGAGAGCCACGGCTATCGCGCCCGGGAGTCGATCCTGCACATGCTGGCCGAGACCCACGACTGGCTGGAGCGTCACGTGCGCGGGGTGCGCTAGCACGACTCGATCCGACGAACTCGGACGTCGCGAGGTCGGCCGGCCGAGGGGCGATCGCGAGCGCGCTCGGCGTCAGGCCAGCGGCACGCCGCAAGTCTCGCAGGTGCTCGGGTCCACGGCTCGGCCGTGGCGCTCGCGTAGACCTTCCGCGGGCGCAGCTCGCACACGGGGCAGCGACAGATGCGGTCCGTGGCCCACATGACGAACCCCGCGAGGACGGCGGTCACCAGGATGCTCGTCCGCCAAAGCCCGATTTCGAGGGCGGGCGGTATGATCGGGGTCTTGTTCATGCCACCCCGGGCCCGACGGGCGCGCCGAGACGCGCACCAAGGACGTCTGCCACCCGCCGCGTGAGCCTCGCTTCCGGGGCCCGGCTCGGGCCGTACGAGGTGGTCGCAACGATCGGCGCCGGTGGCATGGGTGAGGTGCTGCGCGCGCGCGACACGAGGCTCGGCCGCGAGGTCGCGATCAAGGTGCTGCCCGCGGCCTTCGCGCTGGACGCGGAACGCGTCGCCCGCTTCCGCCGCGAGGCCCAGATCCTCGCCTCGCTCAACCACCCGAACATCGCCGTCATCCACGGGCTCGAGGAGTCCGAGGGCACGCTCGCGCTGGTGATGGAGCTGGTCGACGGCGACGACCTCGCGCAGCGGCTGCAGCGCGGCGCGATCCCGGTCGACGAGACGATCGCGATCGCCCGGCAGATCGCCGAAGCGCTCGAAGAGGCGCACGAGAAGGGCATCGTCCACCGCGACCTGAAGCCCGCCAACGTCAAGGTGACGAGCGAAGGC
>WYBL01000123.1 GCA_011526565.1 Acidobacteriota bacterium
CGGCAGAGAGGTTGCGCGCGAAGCCGAGCCGCGCGGTCGCGCAGAAGGTGCAGGCGCGGGTGCAGCCCGCCTGGCTCGACAGGCACACGGTGCTGCGCCCGCGCCCCGGGATCATCACCGCCTCGACCGTCGCCCCGGGGAAACCGAGCGCCAGCTTGGTGGTGCCGTCCGGCGCCACCTGCCGCGCCACGCGCTCGCACGACGGGAGCGGCGCCTCAGCCAGCAGCGCCGCGCCGGGCTTCGCGGAAAGCCCCGTGATCCGCCCGCCCAGGGCCCCGCGCCCGAACAGCCACTTGCGAGCCGCCAGCGCCCGCGCCCGGCTGCCGAGCCGCGCCTCGAGCTCGGCGAAACGCAGCGCGGCCACGGAAGGAGCGGGGTGCATGGGCCCGATCAGTCTAAGCCGTCAGTCGAGGTGCAGGTCGCGGCGCAGTTGCGCCTCGCGCTCCGGGTCGAGCTTGCGGACCGCCAACTCGCGGATCAGCGCGTCCGCGTTGCCCGCCACCGCGCGGTACCCGCAGCCGGGCAGGAACGCGGGCGCCGCCGACCACACCTGCAGCCGCGGGTAGTCGCGGCACATGCCGGGGCGCGAGTCGTAGCTGTCGCAGCTCCGCGTCGCGGGGTCGTAGTGCGTGCAGCGGAAGGTGAACACCCGCGTCCGGCGGTCCACCGAAACGAGCTCGAAGCCGTTGACGCGGCGCTGCCAGGCGAGGAAGAGGGCGCGCGCGGTGGGGAAGTACCAGGCGAGCCGCGAGGCGCGGATCGAGGGCACCTCGCAGCATGCCCCGCAGCGGCCGCAGTCGCCCGCCAGCCGGAACGGCCGCTCGCCGCGCAGCCGCCGCCAGGCGCGGTGGGCGGCCAGGTTCAGCGTGAAGTGGGCGAGCGCCACCCGCTTGACGATCCGCAGCACCACCCTGTCTTTCACGAGCGTCAGTATGCGCCACACGGCAAGCGCAGTTATTGCGCAAGCATTAAGCTTATTGACATAGAAATTAGTCTTAAAGTATCGTTCATTAACTTAATGGAGGACTTGTGGAGCTGAACCGGTCGATCGAACTGCCCCCCCTGCGCGACTTCCTCGCCATCTCCTACGAGCAGCTCGAGGAGATGAACCTGCGCGTCAAGGAGCAGCGCCTGCACCGGGTCGCCCCCGACGTCGCCCGCGACGAGCGCATGCAGTACCTCGCCGACGAGAAGCGGATCAAGGCCGTGACGGTCTGCTTCACCGACCTCGAGGGCCGGCTCCACATGCTCGACTACGACAAGAAGTTCCTGCTCAAGTCGGCCGACAACCTCACCTTCGACGGCTCGTCGGTGCGCGGCTTCTCGCAGCAGCACGAGTCCGACCTGCGGCTCGCGATCGACTGGCCCGCCTTCTACTGGCTGCCGGCCGACGTGTTCGGCCCCGGCAAGGTGCTGGTCTTCGGCGAAGTGCAGGACCGCGACGGGGCGCCTTACCCGGGCGACCTGCGCTCGCGGCTCAAGGCGTACGCGCAGAAGCTCTACGAGAAGGACGGCACCGTCTGCAACATCGCCAACGAGATCGAGGGCTTCCTGTTCCGCGGCAAGGACGCCGAGCGCCGCTTCCACGAGACGGGCAAGTTCGAGTTCATCTCGACGGGCGGCTACTACCACTCGCTGCCCGGCGACGTGCTGCGCCGCTTCATCGACGCCGCGGCCGAAGTCCAGCGCGCGATGGGCTTCGCCAACGAGAAGGACCACCCCGAGGTGGCGCCTTCGCAGTTCGAGATGAACTACGGCTACACCGAGGCGGTGATCGCGGCCGACCAGATCCAGCTCTACAAGCTGCTGTGCCGCCAGGTCGCGCAGAACATGGACCTCTCCGCGTCGTTCCTGCCCAAGCCGGTGACGGGCGTCAACGGCAACGGCATGCACACGAACATCTCGCTCGCCCGCGGCGGCAAGAACCTGTTCTGGCAGAAGGACGGCCAGGACGGGGTGTCGGCCGAGGCGTGGGACTTCGTCGACCGCATCCTGGCCAACGCCTCCGACATCTGCCTGATCCTCAACTCGTCGGTCAACTCCTACCGCCGGCTCGACCCGCACTTCGAGGCGCCGAACCAGATCAAGGCCTCGGCGATCAACCGCGGGGCGATGGTGCGCATCCCGCTCGGCAACGAGCGCTCCGCCCGCATCGAGGTGCGCTCGATCGCTCCCGACGCCAACCCCTACATGGCGATCTACACGTTCCTGCGCACCGGCCTCGAGGGCCCGAAGTCGGAGGAGCCCGAGGCCGAAAAGCGCACCCGCACCCGCTTCCTGCCCGACAACATCTACGACGCGCTGCGCCCGTTCAAGGCCAGCAAGTTCGTCGGCGAGCTGCTCGGCGAGGAGGTCCAGGCCCGCTTCGCGGAGATCAAGCTGGCCCAGGCCGAGCGCTGCCCGAAGGCGCTCGGCACCCAGATCAAGGCCAGCGAGGTGATGTTCCACCACGAGGTCACCAACCAGTACCTCTGGAACATGTTCTAGGACGCACCCGGACCCGGCCGCTGTGACGGTCGGAGAAAGCGTTCCAGCGAGGCGCCCGCCCGCGCGGGGCGGGCGCCAGATTGCCCTCGTCCGGAGGGCATTCATGCACGTCCCGCTCGCGTGGTTTCTCGTCGTCGCACAAGCCGCCGCCGCCCCCGCCGAGCCGCTCTCGTCCCCCGTCGACCTCGGCGACGAGGTGCGCCTGATCGCCCGGACCGCGAGCCCCCAGGCCGTGCAGGGCCGCGTCCTGGCCCAGGACGAAGCGGGTCTCACCGTCACCCGCGCCACCGGCGGCCAGCGCGTCACCGTGCCCTGGCCGGAGATCCGCAACCTCGAGATCGCCCGCCGCAGGAGCCGCCGCCTCATCGCCGAGGGAGCCGTCGCGGGGCTCGTGCTCGGCGCGGCAGTCGGCGCGACCTGCGACGACGAGCCCTCCGACGAGCCTCCCACCTTCAACTTCGCCCCGATCCATCTCGACCTGTGCCCCGACCTCGTCCCTCGCCTGATCGCGGCGTCCACGGTGGTCGGAGGCCTCGTCGGCGCGTTGATTCGCCGCGAGACCCGACGCTGGGAGCGCGCGTACCACCCGCGCCTCACCGCCCACCCCGCTCCGACCCGCGGCCGCGGCGCCGCGGTGGCCCTGACCCTGCGCTTCTGAGTCGTGCTCGTTCTATGCTCGGGTTTCGATGGTGAAGCGTGCGAGAGAGTCGAGCGTGCCGGACGCATGGTCGCGGGCGTTCCGCGCCTGCCTCGGCTCGATCACCGAGGCGATTCCCCGTCTGGCACAGCAACCACTGAAGCGGCTGCGCAACCCGTTCGCCCGTTCAGCGGAGAAGAGTCACCGATAGACGTCTCCGCGATGGGCCACGCGAAGCACGAGGATGACCAGCACCGCGTCCTCGACCCGGTAGACGACGCGATAGTCCCCGACCCGAAGGCGTAGTGCATCGATACCGGACAGGGCCTTCACCCCATGCGGGCGAGGGTTCTCGGCCAGCGCGTCGATTCTGGCGGCAAGTCGCGCACGAACGCTCCCCGGCAACTTGAGGAACTCCCGCTGGGCCGAGGGAGCGAACTCGATCGAATAGCGCCGGGCCAATGGGAGCTACAGTCCGGCCTCGCGTTTCACGTCGGCCCACGGTATCGGCTTTCGCCCCGTGCGCTTCATCTCGGCCAGCGCTTGGCGAGCCGCCTCGGCGTCCGCACGATCCTCGAGTTCTTCCAGTCGGCGAAGGTCCGCCAGGGGCACGATCGCGGCGACGTCCTGCCCTCGCCGGCGAACGATCACCCGTCGCCCCGCCTCCGCCCGGCGCAGGCCATCCCGCACGTCTGTAGCCGCCACTCGAGTCATGTTCGATTCTGGGCGCATCAACCCTCGGAAGTCCACCGCGGCTACAGCGGCGCGCGTTCGAGGGCGTGGAGCAGGCGGTACGTGACTTCGCGGGCGGCGCGGCTGGCGCGGCTCGAGTTGGAGCCGTGGGTGATGCGGACCGCGAACGCGATCCGCGGGTGGGGCAGCGGGCCGACGCCCACGTAGTTGCAGTGGTAGCCCACGCGCCATTCCGATGCGGTGCCGGTCTTCATCGCGACCGGGAAGCCCGCCGGCGCGACGCCGGACGCGGTGCCGCCCGGCTCGGTGACGCCCGCCAGGCTGCGGCGCAACACGTCCACCCACGCCGGGTCCTCGAGCACCACCCGCGCGGGCGCGTGGCCGATCGCCTCGGGGGAAGCGCCGAGCAGCCCGTCGCGCGCCGCCAGGAGCGCCGACTCCGGCATCACGCCGCGCGCCAGCACCGCAGCGAAGCGGGCGGCATGCAGCGGCGTGATGTCGGTGTCGGTGAGCCCGATCGACAGGTCCGCGAGCTGGCGGTCGTTGCCCGCGGCGCGCAGCACCCGCCCCACCTCCGACCCGGCGTCGCCGCTCGCGAACCCCCAGCGCGCCAGTTCCGCGAGCACCGCGGCGCGCCCGAGCCGCACGCCGAGGTTCGCGAACACGGTGTTGCACGAGATCGCCATCGCGTGGCCGAGCCCGCCCATCTTGCCGCCCGGGAACGAGCACCACAGCGTGCCCCCGGCGTAGGTCTCGTGGCCGCGGCAGGTCATCGCCGCGATCTCGCGATCCACGTCGTGTCCCGCCCGCAGCCCCGCGGCGGAGGTCACGAGCTTCGAGATCGACGCCGGCTCGCGCCGCTGCTCGAAGGCGGCCGCCGGCTCGCGCCGCCGCGTGCGCAGGTCGGACACCGCCGCCAGCACGTGTCCGCTCTCCACGTCGAGCAGCACGATCGATCCCCGCACGCCGCCCAGCGCGCGCAGGGCCAGCCGAGACAGCTCGAGGTCGAGCGAGAGCCGCAGCCCCAGCCCCGGGCCGAAGCGCGCGGCCGCCGCCTCGAACGGCGGCTGCACCAGCTCCGGGTCGATCCCTGCGTCGAGCCGGAAGAAGCCCGCGCCGTCGACCTGGCCGAGCGCGCGCCCGCGGCGATCGCGCACGACGGCCTGCGCTCCCGCCTGGCGCAGCGCCAGCACCCGCACCGCCTCGCGCCCCAGGCCCACCGCCTCGACCGCCGCGCGGTGCCGGGCGAGCGTCGTCTCCGCGGCGGCCTCCTCGGGCTGCTCGACTTGCGCGGCGAGCAGGTACGCGGCGGCCAGCGGCTCGCCCGCATCGACCCCGACCCGGGCGACGCGCTCGAGCGCGCCCAGCTCCCGGGTCCGCAGAGCGCGGTGGTAGAGCAGCGCGGCCCCCGCGGCGTGCAGCTCGGCCGCGGCCGGCACCACCGGGGCGCCGTCGCCGAGCCACGCCGTCGCCAGCGCGACCCCGGCCCGCGCGGTGCCCTCGTGGCGACCGCAGTCGACGTGGGCGACGAGCGCGTCCCGCGCCGCAGCGGCCTCGCCCCGCGCGAGCACCGCAAGCGCGGTCTGCAGCGCCAGCGTGTCCCGCGTCCGCCACACGGCGAACCACGACCCGGCGGCCACCAGCCCGACGAGCAGCGCCGCCAGCCCGCGCAACACCCGCGGCCCCTGCCGCGGCACCCGCACCCGCACGGTCGTCGCCCGCGGTCGCGGCGAAGAGGAACGATTCACCTTCGGAGTGTACTGGAGCGAACCGCCTCGACCCGAGCCCGAGGCGCGCTCTGCTACACTCCCCGTTCGTTTTCCAGGGAGTGCGCCTTGCCTCCCGCGCGGTTCCCGCGCTTCCCCGAAGGGATTCCATGAGTCTGCAGTGCGGCATCGTCGGCCTGCCCAACGTGGGCAAGTCCACCCTCTTCAACGCGCTCACGAAGGCGGGCATCGCCGCCGAGAACTACCCGTTCTGCACGATCGAGCCCAACGTCGGCGTCGTCGAGGTGCCCGACCCGCGGCTCTCGGCGCTCTCGGCGATCGTGAAGCCGCAGCGGGTGGTGCCGGCGATCGTGGAGTTCGTGGACATCGCGGGCCTCGTCGCCGGCGCGTCGCAGGGGGAGGGGCTCGGCAACCAGTTCCTGGCCCACATCCGCGAGACCGACGCGATCGCCCAGGTCGTGCGCTGCTTCGAGGACGAAAACGTCGTCCACGTCGCGGGCCGGATCGACCCGCTCTCGGACGTCGAGGTGATCGGCACCGAGCTGGCGCTGGCCGACCTCGCGACCGTCGAGAAGTCGAAGGACCGCGCCGCGCGCGCGGCGAAGACCGGCGACAAGGACGCCCAGAAGCTGCTCGCGGCGCTCGAGCGCGCGCACGCCCAGCTCGCCGAAGGCAAGCCGGTGCGCGCGCTCGCGTGGACCGCCGACGAGCTGAAGCTGCTGAAGCCGCTGTGCCTGCTGACGGCCAAGCCGCTGATGTACGTCGCGAACGTCGCCGAGACCGGCTTCACCGGCAACCCCTGGCTCGACGCGGTGAGCAAGCGCGCGGCCGAAGAAGGCGCCCAGGTCGTCGCGGTCTCGGCCGCGGTCGAGGCGGAGCTGGCCGGCCTCGAGGAGGCCGACCGCAAGGAGATGCTCGACGCGATGGGCCTCGAGGAGCCAGGCCTCGATCGCGTGGTCCACGCGGCCTACCGCCTGCTCGGCCTGCGCACCTACTTCACGGCGGGCGAGAAGGAAGTCCGCGCCTGGACCATCCACGCCGGCGACACGGCTCCGAAGGCGGCGGGCGTGATCCACACCGACTTCGAGAAGGGCTTCATCCGCGCCGAGGTGATCGCCTACGACGACTACATCGCGGGCAAGGGCGAAGCAGGCGCCCGCGACGCCGGCCGCCTGCGCCTCGAGGGCAAGGAGTACGTCGTGCAGGACGGCGACGTCCTGCACTTCCGCTTCACGAGCTAGCGCTACCCCGCCAGGCGGCGGAAGGCGAGGACCGTGATGTCGTCCGCGGGGGCGGAGCCCTCTTCGAAGCGGTCGATCTCCGCGATCAGGCTCTTCACCAGGTCCGGCACCGGGCGGCCCGATGCGGCGCGCAGCCAGGCCTCGAGGCGCGGCGTGCCGTAGAGCTCGCCTCTCGGGTTCTGTGCCTCGTTGACGCCGTCGGTGTAGGCGAAGAGCGCGTCGCCGGGCCCCAGCCGCACTTCCGCGTTCGCGAAGGGCAGGCCCTCGATCACGGCCAGCGCCGGCGACGAAGCGTTCGGCAGCGTCTCCATCGCGCTCGAGGCGCGCAGCACGTACGGCGGGTTGTGCCCGCCGTTCGCGTAGGCGAGCACGCCTGTGGCCGGGTCGTAGAGGCCCGCGAACACGGTCACGAACATCGCCCGCTCGTTGTCCTTCGCCAGCTCGTCGTTGACCTGCGCCAGCACCGCGCCCGGGTCGGGTGCGCCGGCGCCCGCCGCCGCGCGGAACATCGTCCGCGTCACCGCCATGAACAGCGCCGCGCCGATGCCCTTGCCGGACACGTCGCCGATCGCGAACCAGATCCGGCCCGCGTGCGCGCCCGTGCCCGCGAGCACGTCGTAGAAGTCGCCGCCCACGGTCTTCGCGGGCGCCAGCGCCGCGTCGATCTCCAGCACCGGGCTCGCGGGGAAGCTGCGCGGCAGCATCCCCATCTGGATGTCGTGGGCCAGCCGCAGCCCCTCCTCGATGCGCTGTTTCTCGAGCGCCTCCTCCACCAGCCGCGCGCGCTCCAGCGCGACGCCCGCGTGGGAGGCGAAGGCCCGCACCAGCACCTCGTCTTCCGCCGAGAACGGCTCGCCGGTGCGCTTGTTGAGGAGCTGGATCACGCCCATCAGCCGCCCGTGGTGGGAGAGCAGCGGCGCGGTCAGGATCGAGCGGGTGCGGAAGCCGCCCCTGCGATCGATCTCGGGGTTGAAGCGGGGGTCCGCGTAGGCGTCGGGGATGTTGACGAGCTCGCGCGTCGCGCCGACGTGGCCCGCGATGCCGGTGCCGAGCGGGACGCGGATCACCAGGCCCCGCGCCGCCCCTTCCGACACCCGCGACACCAGCGCGTCCTGGCCGGGGTCGTAGACGTAGAGCGTGCTGCGCTCGGCCTGCATCACCGAGCCCGCCTGGTCCAGGATCACCTGCAGCAGCGAGTCGAGGTCGACCTGGGTGGCCAGCGCCATCGACACGTCGAGCAGCGACTGGAGCCGGTCGGCGCGCGGCGCGGCCTCGGTCACGTGCAACTCAGGCGAGACGCGCGAGCGCGGCTGCCGCGTCGGGCTCGACCGTGAACAGCGGCGTGAATCCGGCCAGGTCGAACACCTGCTTGACACCGGGTGCCAGGCCGCACAGCGCCATCTTCCCGCCGCCCGCCTTGCACTTCTTGGCCAGCATCAGGAACACCCGCAGGCCCGCCGAGGACACGTACTCGACCGCGCCGAGGTCGACCACCAGCCGCGGCTCGCCGGCGCGCGCCAGCAGCGCCGCCTCCAGCTCGCCCGCGCTGTTCGAGTCGACGCGCCCGGAAACGGCCACCACCAGCCCCGGCTCGCGCCGGTCGTCACGGATCTCCATCAGATCGGGTCCTCGAGTTTCTTCGCGAGCCGCAGCCGGTTCCAGCCGTCCTGCCGCTCGTACGCCACGTCGTCCATCAACTGCTTCACGAGGTAGATGCCGAGGCCCCCGATCGGCCGCTCCTCGAGCGGCGCGGCCAGGTCGGGGTCCTCGCGGGCCAGCGGGTCGAACTCCACCCCGTCGTCGACCAGGGTCACGTGCAGCCGCCCGTCGGCGACTTCGAAGGTGGCCTCGATCGTGCCCGGTCCGCCGCCGGGGTAGCCCGCCTTCACGGTGTTGGAGAGCAGCTCGTCGAGCACGACCTGGACGCTGCCGATCAACAGGGTCGACAGCGCGCGCTCCTCGGCGAAGGCGTCGAAGGCGGCGGTCACCCGCGCCACCCCCTCCGCCGTGTTGTCCGCCCGGACCTGCATGCGAGGTGCGCGATGCTAGCACCGGCCGTTCTGAAGTAACCTGCGCCGCTTGCGATTCACGATCGCCCTGGTCCCCGTGCTCGCCTTCCTCGGCCTGCTGATGCTGCTCGACAGCTTCAAGCTGGTCCGGCTGCGGGCCGTCGCCGGCTCGATCGCGATCGGCGCCGCCGCGGCCGCCGTCGCCGCGCTGGTCAACGGCGCCCTGCTCGACCGCCTGCCGATCGAGCTGCCCGCCTATTCGCGCTACGTGGCGCCCGTCGTCGAGGAAGCGCTGAAGGCCGCCTTCGTGGTGTGGCTGATCGGCCGCGGCCGGGTCGGCTTCCTGGTCGACGCCGCGATCCACGGCTTCGCGGTCGGCGCGGGCTTCGCGCTCGTCGAGAACGTCCACTACCTGCTGAACCTCGAGGCCGCCGCCTTGACCCTGTGGTTCGCCCGCGGCTGCGGCACCGCGATCCTGCACGGCGCCACCATGGCCAGCTTCGCGATGCTGGCCAAGGACCGCTTCGACCGCGCGCCGGGCCCCGCGGCGTTCGTCCCCGCCTTCGGCGTCGCGGTCGCCGTGCACTCGCTCTTCAACCACTTCGTGCTGCCGCCGATCGTCTCCGCGCTGGCACTGCTGGCGACGCTGCCGCTGCTGCTGATGTTCGTCTTCGACCGCTCGGAGAAGGCGACCCGCGGCTGGCTCGCCGCCGAGTTCGACGGCGACGTCGAGATGCTGCAGCAGATCGTCCAGGGCGGCGTGCCGCAGACCCGCATCGGCCACTACCTGGAGTCGCTCAAGACCCGCTTCCCCGGCGAGGTGGTGGCCGACATGTTGTGCCTGCTCCAGGTCCAGCTCGAGCTCTCGATCCGGGCCAAGGGCATCCTGATGGCCCGCGAGGCCGGCCTGGAGGTCCCGGTCGGCGACGACGTCCGCGCGAACCTCAAGGAACTCACGTACTTGCGCGGCCAGATCGGCCGCACCGGACTGCTCGCGATGCAGCCCATCCTGCGCGGCTCCAGCCGCGACGTGTGGCAGATCGCGATGCTCCAGGGATAGACTCCGCCAACTTTTCAGGCGCTGCCCTGTATTTATGGTCGATGAGGACCCCGACGATCGGCTCGTGGCGCGCTGTGTGGCGGGCGACGTCCAGGCTTTTGAGCCTCTGGTCCTCCGTTACCAGCGCCCGCTCTACAACGTCGCCTGGCGCCTGCTGGGCCACCCCGAGGACGCTCGCGACGTCGTCCAGGGCGCGCTGGTCAAGGCCTGGCAGAAGCTCCACACGTTCGATCCCCGCTACCGGTTCTTCTCGTGGGTGTACCGGATCGTGGTGAACGAAGCCCTCAACCTGCGCGACCGGCGGCCCGCGGTGGCCCCGCTGGCCGACGACCTGCGGGCGCCGGGGGGCAGCCCCGACGAGGCCGTGCGCGAGCGGGAGCGCGCCGCGGCCCTGCACGCGGCCCTGCTCGACCTGTCGGACGCCGACCGCCAGGTGATCGCCCTGCGCCACTTCGGCGAGCTCAGCTACGCGGAGATCGGCGAGGCCCTCGAGCTCGACGAGAAGACGGTCAAGTCGCGCCTCCACGAGGCCCGGCGCCGTCTCGGCAAGCGATTGAATCCAGGAGACTTCCAGTGAGCGAGCTGGAACCCGAAGACGCCGACGCGGCGCGCGCCCGAAAGGCGCTCGAGGCCGCGGCCCGCGTCGAAGCGCCGCCTGGCCTGCTGCCGGCGGTGATGCAACAGATCCGCAGCGTCCAACCTTCTGGTCGGACGCGTGTACTTCAGTTCAAGGAACCCAGGACCAGTGTTCATGGAGGCAGCATGTCGACGAAGAAGGTGATGGCGGGAGTCGCGGCGGTGGCGGCGATCGCGGTGGGGTACTTCGCGGTCAACGGGCTGCCGCCCTACGAGAGCGGCGCCGAGGGCACCATCGGTGCCGCCACCCGCCACCGCGCCCAGCAGATGAGCGCGTCCGACGTCGTGGTCAGCGACGCCGAGATCCAGAACGTGCTGCAGAGCGACACGTTCCAGAAGATGGTCAGGGACCCCGAGGTCCGCGCGGCCCTCCAGAACCCGTCCCTGCGCGAGGCGCTCGCCAACCCGGCGCTCTCCGCGGCCCTCAAGAGCCCCGAGCTGTTCGCGGCCCTGCAGAACGCCGAGTTCCGGATGGCGCTGCAGAACGCCGAGTTCCGCACGAAGCTGGCCGACCCCGCGTTCTCGGCGGCGCTGCAGGGCGACCTCGACGCGATGCTGCAGAACCCGGCCTTCGCCGCGGCGCTGCAGAACGCGGAGCTGCGCGCTTACCTGCAGAACCCGGCCCTGTCGGCCGCGCTGCAGAACGCCGAGCTGCTCAGCCGGCTCCAGAACGCGGAGTTCCAGGCGGCGCTGCAGAGCGCCGAGCTGCGCGCGGCGCTGAAGGCCCCGAGCTTCGCGGCGGCCCTCAAGAGCCCCGAGCTGCACGCGGCGCTGAAGAGCCCCGAGCTCTCGGCCGCGCTCAAGAGCCCCGAGCTGTCGGCGGCGCTGAAGAGCCCCGAGCTGTTCGCCGCCCTGCAGAACCCGGCCTTCGCGGCCGCCCTGCAGAACGCCGAGCTCCGCATGCAGTTGCAGAACCCGGCCTTCGCGGCCGCGCTGCAGAATGCCGAGCTGCGCGCGCTGCTCGCGAGCCCGGCCTTCTCGGCGGCGTTGCAGAACGCCGAGCTGCGGGCCTACCTGCAGAACCCGGCCCTGGCCGCGGCCCTGCAGAACCCGTCGTTCGCCGCCGCGCTGCAGAACGCCGAGCTGCGCGCGCTGCTCGCCAGCCCGGCCTTCTCGGCCGCGCTGCAGAACGCCGAACTCCGCAGCCAGCTCGCCAACCCCGCGTTCTCGGCGGCCCTGCAGAACCCGGCCTTCTCGGCGGCGCTCCAGAACCCGGCGTTCGCCGCGGCGCTGCAGAACGCCGAACTCCGCGCCCAGCTCGCCAACCCGGCGTTCGCGGCCGCCCTTCAGAGCCCGGCCTTCGCGGCCTCGCTCCGCATCGAGTAGCCGCAGGCCGGCTTCTCCGCACCCGGGCCGCGCTCCCACGGGGGCGCGGCCCTTTTCTCTTGGTGCTGCCGGTCTACTTCCCGGCGAAGAACGGGTGGCCCAGGCCGTCGGCGGACGTCACTGCGGTGTTCCGGATCCGGTGGGTCAGCTCGACCGAGGGTCGCGCCTCGCGGATGCCGAAGCCCTCGCCCGCCAGGATCTTCTCGTAGACCCGCGTGTGCAGGTCGGTGAAGCCCTCCGAGAACTCCACCTCGTGGCCGTCGATCCCGATGTGGCGGTACGTCGTGCGCCCGGCCTCGCGGGCCGCGGCGGGCAGGTCGGTGCGATCCACGGAGAGGAACCAGCGCACGCGGGCCCGCTCCAGCTCGATGAACCCGCTCATGCGCCGCGGGTCGGCGAGGTGGACCCGGGTGCCCACGGGAGGCCCGAACAGCCAGATCAGCAGGTCGAAGAAGTGGATGCCGATGTTGGTCGCGATGCCGCCGGACTTGTCGGCCTGGCCCTTCCACGACACGTGGTACCAGTTGCCGCGGCTCGTGACGTAGCTGAGCACGACGTCGTGGACGCGGCCCGCGGGCTCGGCCTCGAGCTTCGCCTTGAGCTTGATCAGCTCCGGGTGCACCCGGAGCTGGAGCACGGTGTGGACCCGGCGGTGGGTCTCGTGCTCGATCTCCTCGAGCGCGTCGAGGTTCCACGGGTTGATCACGAGCGGCTTCTCGCAGATCGCGTCGGCGCCCACCCGCAGGGCCAGCCGGCAGTGCGAGTCGTGCAGGTGGTTCGGCGAGCAGATCGACACGTAGTTCACGTGCTCGTCGGAGTGCAGGCGGCGCAGCTTCTCCAGGTGGCGGTCGAAGCGCTCGATCTCCGTGAAGAACTTGACGTCGAACGAGTACTGGTCCAGCACGCCCACCGAGTCCTTCGGGTCGATCGCGGCGACGACCCGGTTTCCGGTGTCGCGGATCGCCTTCAGGTGCCGGGGCGCGATGTAGCCCCCGGCGCCGATCAGGGCGAAGTTGCGGACGGCCTTCCTGCTCTGCGCTTCCATGCGGCCAGAGGATACCGTGTTGAACGCACGCAAAACCTTGTGACCCGGAGAGTCGTAGCGGGACCCTTCTTCTCCAAGGTTTCGTAGTGAGAAGTTGTGGAGGCCCGCGTTCCGCGCCGGCAGCGCCCGCTCGCAGCCAGCGCGGCCTGTGGCCTCGCCGCGGCTGCCCGCCCTCCAGCCTGCGTGTCTGGCACGCCGTTCGCTACGTCTGCTCTCTCACACGGACGCCGTCGACGCAGCACTGAACAGCGAGGGAAATTCCGACGATGAGCGCGGAGCCGCACGCGAGACTGCCGAAGCCCCCCGAGCCTCGCGTCCAGGGCCTGCGTTTCGGTCCTTTCGAGATGGACCTCTCGAGCGGCGAGCTGTTCCAGAACGGCAGCCGCGTCAAGCTGCAGCTCCAGCCGTTCCGCGTCCTCGCACTGCTCGCGCGCCACCCGGGCCAGTTGCTGACCCGCGAGGAGATCCAGCGCGAGATCTGGCCCGACGGCACCTTCGTCGACTTCGAGCAGGCGCTCAACTTCTGCATCCGCCAGATCCGCTCGGCGCTGGGCGACCAGGCTGCGACGCCGCGCTACATCGAGACGCTGCCGCGCCGCGGCTACCGCTTCATCGGCCTCGTCGAGCCCGTCGCGCCGCCGTCGCTCGCGCGCATCACGCCGCCGCTCGGCCTGCCGGTCGCGGTCGTGGCTCCGGCCGACGACGGCGTCGAGCCCGAGCCGTCTCCGGAGCCCGCTCCGACCCCGGCGCCGGCGCCGGCCTCCGCGGTGGCGCCCGCGCCGCGCGGGCGACTGCGCGTCGCGTTGCTCGTGCTCGCCGGCGCGGCGCTGGGCGCGCTGGCGGCGGCGCTGGCGCTCGGCCGCAGCCCGGCGCCGCCGAACGTCCCCGTCTACCAGCGCGTCACCTTCGGCCGCGGCGCCACGGCCCTGGCCCGCTTCGGCCCCGACGGCCAGGTGCTCTACACCGCGGCCTGGGAGGGTGGCCCGATGCGCGTCTACGCGGTACGCCCCGACGCGCTCGACCCGCGCCCGCTCGATCTGCCCGGGCTGTTCGTGGTCGGCACCAGCCCGCGCGGCGAGGTCGCGCTGCTCGGCCCGAACGGGCTGCTGCAGCGCGTGCCGCTCGCGGGCGGCCCGGCCAAGCCCGTGCTCGAGCGCGTGCGCGCCGCCGACTGGGCGCGGGACGGCGGCGAGTTCGCGATCGCGCGCTCGCTCGGCGACGAGCACGCGATCGAGTTCCCGATCGGCACCCGGCTCACGACCGCGTTCCAGCCGACGCACCTGCGCATCTCGCCCGACCAGACGAAGGTCGCCTTCCTCGAGCACCCGCAGCGAGGCGACGACCGCGGCGACGTCGTCGTCGTTGATCGCGCCGGCAATCGCCGCGTGCTCTCCGGCACCTGGGCCAGCGTCGAGGGCCTCGCCTGGACGCCCGACTCGAAGGAGGTCTGGTTCACCGCCGCGGAGGTCGGCGGCGACTCCGCGCTGCGCGCGGTCACGCTCGACGGCGAGACGCGGATGGTGGCCCCGGCGCTGGGCCGCCTCGTGCTGCGCGACATCGCCCCCGACGGCCGCGTGCTGCTGGCGCGCTCGGTGCTGCGGCTCGAGATGCGTTTCGTCGGCGCGGACGGAATCGAGCGCGACCTCTCCTGGCTCGACATGTCGCGCGTCACCGCGCTCTCGCCCGACGGCCGCTCCCTGCTCTTCCTCGAGAGCGGCGAAGGCGGCGGGCCCGACTACGCGATCTACCTGCGCGGCACCGACGGCGCGCCGCCCGTGCGCGTCGGCCCGGGCCGGCCGATGGGCCTCTCGCCCGACGGCCGCCACGTGCTCGCGATCCCGCTGCGCACGCCCGACCGCATGGATCTGCTGCCGGTGGGCGCGGGCGAACCGGTTGCCCTGCGCGACGCCGGCGTGCTCGAGTACGAGTGGGCCGGGTTCGTCGGAGACGGCCGCAGGATCGCGTTCACGGGGCGCACCGCGGGCGGCCGCCGGGTCTACGTCCGCGACCTCGCCGGAACGACGCCCGCCCGACCGATCACGCCCCCCGGCGTGACTCCGGCCACCAGCAGCCCGCTCTCGCCGGACGGCCGCTTCGTGGTCGGCACCTGTGAGCCCGGCAAGCCGCGGCTCTGCCTCTACGCGATCGATGGCGAAGGCGCCCCGCGCCCCGTGCCCGACTTCGAAGGCCTCGTGATCGGCTGGGCGGGGAACGAGGCCCTGTTCGTCGCCCGCGGCGGTCTCCCGCTCTACCTCGAGCGACTCGACCTGGCGACCGGCCGGCGTGCGCCGTTCCGCACGCTCAGCCCGGCCGAGCGCTCTGGCGTGCTGCGATTCAACAGCGTGGTCGTCACCCCCGACGGCCGCCACCTGGCCTACAGCTACGCTCGCCAGTCCTCCGACCTCTACGTCGTCAAGGGGCTCCGCTAAGTCCTTCCGCGGCAGCGGACTCAGCCGCTGCTCAGGCCCATCTCAGCCGCGGCCGCTGGCGCGGGGCCCCGACGGGGCCGATGTTCCCGGGTGACTTCGGCGGGCGGACCCGCACACGCGCGGGGCATCGCCAGCCCGATCCCCGGAGGACGGGTCTGGCGCAGGGCCTGAACGGCTCTTCCCGCTGCCGACGTGAACGTCCCCCCGCGCCCGACCGGGCGACACGGGCCGAGGACGCGGCGCACCGGACGAGTTCCGGGTGTGCCCGAGACCGGAGCGCCACAGGTCCGCTCCGCTCGCAGACGTCTTTCCAGAATCGGAGTCCTCTCCAAATGAAGAGCTCGAACCGCCTGCGGCGGCTCGTGGCGGTGGCCCTCGCCATCGTCGCCGGCTTCGCCGCGCCGTCCGCCTTCGCCCAGGGCACGCAGACCGCGACCCTCAGCGGCATCGCCTCCTCGCAGGACGGCCAGCCGCTGCCCGGCGTCACCGTCACCATTTCGTCGCCTTCGCTTCAGGGCGAGCGCACCGCCGTCACCGACGCCAACGGCGGCTACATCTTCCGCGGCCTGCCGAACGGCCGCTACAAGGTCGCTTTCACCTTGTCCGGCTTCGCGACCATCGAGCGCCAGCAGAACCTGGTCCTCGGCGACGCGATCAGCGTCAACGCGACGATGAGCGTGCAGAGCGTCGAGGAGACGGTCACGGTCACCGCGGAGGCCCCCTCGGTGCTCAACACCACGACCGTCGGCGCCAACTACAAGGGCGAGCAGATCGACAAGCTGGCGATGAACCGCAACCTGGCGGCGATCGCCGAGTTCGCGCCCGGCCTCACCGACAACACCCCGAACGCGGGCCAGGTCACGATCGCCGGCGCGTTCGCCTTCGACAACGTGTTCCTGCTCAACGGCGTCGACATCAACGACAACCTGTTCGGCACCGCCAACAACCTGTTCATCGAGGACGCGATCGAGGAGACCCAGGTGCTGACGTCCGGCATCTCGGCCGAGTTCGGCCGCTTCTCCGGCGGCGTCATCAACGCCGTGACCAAGCGCGGCGGCAACACGTTCACCGGCAGCGTGCGCCTCGACGCGACCAACCCGAAGTGGACCGACGAGACGCCGCGCCAGAAGGAACTGGGCCAGCAGCAGGCCGACAAGTTCAACAAGGTCTGGCAGGCCACCCTCGGCGGCCCGATCGTCAAGGACCGGCTCTGGTTCTTCGCGGCCGGCCGCAAGCAGAACGCGACCACCACCCAGACCCTGGCCGTGACCGGCATCCAGTTCGAGCAGGTCGTCGACAACCCGCGGTACGAGGTCAAGCTCACCGGCTCGATCAACCCCAACCACACGATCACGGCCAGCTACGCCGACAACGAGACCGAGCAGACCAACGCCTCCTTCGGGTTCTCGATCGACCCGCGCGTGGTCGGCACCCGCCAGCTCCCGAACACGCTGATGGTCGCCAACTACAACGGCGTGCTCTCGCCCAGCCTGTTCTTCGAGGCCCAGTACTCGGAGAAGACGTTCGGCTTCCGCAACACCGGCGGTACCTCGCTGAACATCGTCGACTCGCCGTTCCTGGCCCGCGGCTTCGCCGGCATCCCGGCCAACAGCCACTACAACGCCCGCTACTTCGACTCGACCGACCCCGAGGACCGCAACAACCGCCAGATCACGGCGGCGCTGTCGTACTTCCTGACGACGCCGAGCTTCGGCCGCCACGACCTCAAGGTCGGCGCCGAGCGCTTCACCTCGACCCGCACGGGCGGCAACAGCCAGACCTCGACGGGCTGGGTGTTCCAGGTCGACCCGCTGCTCTCGGGCGGCAACGTCTCGACCGACTCGACGGGCCGCATCATCCCCAACTTCGTGCCCGGCCAGAGCCGGCTGCAGCAGTGGCTGCCGCTGCGGGGCGCCACGATCGACATCAACACCCTGTCGCTGTACGTGAACGACCGCTGGACGCTGAACGACCGCTGGAGCTTCAACGTCGGCTTCCGTTACGAGCAGGTGAAGAGCGAGGCCACCAACGTGCAGGCGGGCGCCGACACCAGCGCGCTGGTGCCGCGCCTCGGCGCGACGTGGGACATCAACGGTGACGGCAAGCACAAGCTGTTCGCGACCTACGCGGTCTACGCCGGCCGCGCGGCCGAGACCCAGTTCGCGGGCAACACCAACGTCGGCAACCCCTCGTCGCTCACCTGGGAGTACACGGGCCCGGCCGGCTCGGGCATGGACTTCGCGGCGGGCTTCAACCCGGCGAACTACTCGCGGCTGATCAACGGCAACTTCCCGACCGCCAACGTGATCTTCGCCGACGACCTGCAGACCCCCCGCACCCGCGAGTGGACGCTGCAGTACGGCGTGCGCCTCGGCAGCAAGGGCGAGGTGAAGGCCATCTTCACCGACCGCAAGGCCTCCGACTTCCTCGAGAACTTCGTCGACGACCCGACGGCCGCGGGCAAGACGCTCGTCACCTACGAGGGCCGCACCATCGGCAACCTGGACAACGTCTACATCCGCAACCTGGACGGCGGCAAGCGCGAGTACCAGGGCATCCAGCTCCAGGGCAGCTACCGGCTGACCGACCGCTGGAACCTGGCCGGCCACTACACCCACCAGCTCAAGAACGACGGCAACATCGAGGGCGAGGCGGCCAACCAGCCCGGCGTCTACTCGGCGGTGCTCGGCAACTACCCCGAGATCGTGGCCCAGGAGCGCGGCAACCCCGACGGGCGCCTGAACGACTTCCAGGCCCACAAGGTCCGCGTCTGGACCAACTACGACCTCGACCTCGGCCGCGCCGGCAACGTCTCGCTCGGCGCGACGTATCGCTGGAACTCGCCGCTGACGTTCAGCTACCAGGCGACCGTCGCCACCTCGGCGATCCAGCGCGGCCGCAACCCCGGCTACGGCCAGGTGCCGACCAGCCAGGCGCTGTTCTTCGGTGAGCGCGGCGCCGGCGAGTTCGAGGCCAGCCACCTGTTCGACCTCGCGCTCAACTACGAGATCCCCGTGGTCGGCAAGGTGCGTCCCTACTTCAAGGCGGAGCTGCGCAACGCGTTCAACTCCACCCCGCTGATCGGCTTCGACACCACGATCCTGCCGATCACCACGTCGGCCCTCGACGCCGACGGCCTGCCGACGACGTTCAACCGCGGTCCCAACTTCGGGAAGGGCCTGACCAACGCCCACTTCCCGATCCCGCGCACGTTCCAGTTCTCGGCCGGCTTCCGCTTCTAGCTGACCAGGGGGCGCCTCGGCGGCCAAGAGCCCGCCGGGGCGCCCCTCTTTCTTCTGGAATCGCCCTGTGACGCAGGCGTTCAAGTCGAGCCCGACATGGCGTCGAGCCGGCCTGCAGCACTCGGTCCGGACCGAGTTGGCCCCTTCGCTCCGCGTCGCCAGCTATTCTCCGAGCGAAGACCTCGGCTCTAGGTGCGCTTCAAACCACAGGGATGGCGAACTCTTCGCGCACCACGTCGTGGCCCTCCGCTTCGCGGCGAGCGAGTTCACGGTTCGCTTCGATGATGAGCTGGATGGCCTCCTTGAGGCTCTCCCGCGCTTCCTCGAGCGTGCGTTCCTGCACGTTGCAGCCGGGCAGTTCCTCGACGTAGCCGACCCACCAGGAGTCGACCTGTTCGAAGACGCCCGTGTACGTATTCGTCATCGCCTTCACCCCCGCACGCCTCGCTGGCGGGCCCACTCGCCGGCGCACAGGGCTGCGAACAGGCCGTGGACGCTGGCGGCGTCGCCCGCTTCCGCGTGGCGGCGCAGCGCGCGCACCGCTGCCGCGTCGAGCAGGCCCGGGGCCAGCGCCGACTCCAGCGCCGCGTCGAGCCGGGCGCGGGTCTGCGGCTGCGCGAGGTCGCGCGCGAACGAGGTCTCGAACCCGCGCTTGGGTCGCGCCGCGGCCGCGGCGCCCAGCCGGCGCGCCGCGATCTCCCGCAACGGAAGCTTGCCGATGTCCCCGCGGCGCAGCGCCGACGGCGGCAGCGCCAGCGCCGCCTCCACCAGGCGGTGATCGAGCAGCGGCACCCGCGCCTCGACGCCCCAGGCCATCGTCATCCGGTCCGCCTTGGCCAGCATCTCGTCGACGAGGCTCGTGCCGAGATCCACGACCCGCATCCGCGTCAGCTCCGGCGCGTCTCCGCAGCCCTCCCACAGCGCCCGCACCCGCGCCGCGTGCCGCCCCTCCGCCACGCCTGCCCGCGCGTCCGCGCGCAGCAGCGCCGTCGCTGCGTCGGGCGGCAGCATCCACAGCCGGCTCAGGTACTCGCCGGGCGCGTCGCCTCCCATCGCGCGAAGCTGCGCCCGCCCGCGCGCCGCCCGCGGCCCCGGCCACGCGCCGAGCGCGAGCCCGAGCGCTCCCCGCGCCACCGGGTGCAGCGCGAGCGGAAGCCACGAGAAGCGCAGCGTCCCCAGCGGCCGGTGCCGCAGGTACCCCGCGAACACCTCGTCACCGCCGTCCCCGGTCAGCACGCACTTCAGCCCCTCGTCCGCCGCCGCCCGCGCCAGCCGGAACAGCGGCACCGCGCTCAGCAGCCCCAGCGGCTGGTCCATCGCGGCTACCACGTCCTCGAACCCGTCGAGCAGCCCGCCCCCCAGGTCCAGCCGCTGACATTCGAGCCCCAGCCGCGAAGCCGTCGCCGCCGCCGCAGCGCTCTCGTCCGCCGCATCGCCGGGAAACGCCGCCGTCAACGCCCGCAGCGCCCCGCCTCCGGCCTCGCTCGCGCACGCCGCCACCAGCCCCGAGTCCAGCCCCCCGGAGAGGAACGCCCCGACCCCCACGTCCGCCACCAGGTGCAGCCGCGCGCTCTCGACCAGCGCTTCCTCGAGAGCCCCCGCCCCCACGCCCTCCGCGCCGCGGACGGCCCCCGCAAGATCCCAGTACCGCGTCTCCCGCCGCGCCCCGGAAGCCGAGACCGCCAGCACGGTCCCCGGCTCCAGCGCCCGCGCGTCCGCCCAGAGCGTTTGGGGGGATGGCGGCGTCAGCAGCGCGAGCTGGTCGCGCAGCGATGTCCAGTCCAGCCGCCGTGGCACCTCGGTGAAAGCGACCAGCGCGTCGAGCGTCGAGCCGAACCAGACCCCGCGCGGCGACTCGTGCACGTAGAGCGGCTTGATCCCCAGCCGGTCCCGCCCCAGCAGCAGCCGCCGCCGCGCCGCGTCCCACAGCGCGAACGCGAACATCCCGCGCGTGTCGCGCAGCATCGCCCCGGGATCGTCCGGGTGCGCGTCGTAGAGCCGCAGCAGCACCTCGGCGTCCGACTGCGTGCGGAACGCGAAGCGCGACGAGAGCCCGCGCCGCAGCTCGCGGAAGTTGTAGAGCTCGCCGTTGTAGACGAGCCGCAGCCGCCCGCCGTCGACCTCCATCGGCTGCGCCCCGGCGTCGGACAGGTCGAGGATCGCCAGCCGCCGGTGGACGAGCGCGAGCCCTGCCTCGACGTGCTCCCCCGCGCCGTCCGGCCCGCGCCGCGCGAGCGCGGCCGAGGCGGCGGCCACCCCGCCCGGATCGGGCGTCCGGCCGTCGAAGAAGAGCGCCCCGGCGATCCCGCACACGGCCGGGAGTCTCACAGAAAATCGGGCACAATCCGCGCCGCATGCACCCCGCCTGCCGCAAGAGCCCGACCCTGGCCGTCGTGTGCCTGCTCGCCGCCGCACTGCTCGCCCCGGCCGCGCCGCCCGCCGCCGCCCAGACCCTGCAGATGATCGAGACCCCCGACCTGCGCCTCATCTACACGGGCGGCGCCGAGGGCTTCCTGATCCCGCACGCCGGGCGCACGTTCATGAACTCGCTCGACTTCCAGAAGCGGACCTTCGGGCACGAGCCGTGGGAGAAGCCGAACCTGCTGCTGCTCGACCTCTCGGACGTCGGCAACGCCGGCGCCTCCGCGATCCCGCGCAACTTCCTCTCGGTGCAGATAGCACCACTCGGGTTCGCGTTCGAGACGCTGGCCGCCAACGACCGGATGAACGTGATCATGAACCACGAGCTGGTCCACGTGGCGATGATGGACCGCGCCTCCGGCCCCGACCGCTTCTGGCGCAAGGTGTTCGGCGGCAAGGTGAGCCCGGTGGCAGCCCACCCCGAGTCGATCCTCTACCTGCGCCTCACCGCGCCGCGCACGCTGACCCCGCGCTGGTTCCTCGAGGGCTCGGCGGTGTTCGCGGACACCTGGATGGCAGGCGGCCTCGGCCGCGCCCAGAGCGGCTGGGACGAGATGGTGTTCCGCGCGATGACGCGCGACGACGCCCGCTTCTACGATCCCCTCGGCCTCGTCGCCGAAGGCACGAAGATCGACTTCCAGACCCAGGTCCACTCCTACCTCTACGGCACCCGCTTCCTGCTCCACGTGGCGATGAAGCACGGGCCGGAGAAGCTGGTCGACTGGTTCGCGCGGCGCGAGGGCTCGAAGGCCGACTTCGCCGCCGACTTCCGCCGCCTCTTCGGCGCCTCGATCGAACAGGAGTGGGCGCGCTTCGTCGAGGAGGAGAAGGCGTTCCAGCGCAGGAACCTGGAGGCGATCCGCAAGCACCCGGTGACGCCCTACGAGGATCTCTCGCCGAAGGCGCTCGGCTCGGTCTCGCGCGCCTTCTTCGACGCGGCCACCGGCAGGCTCTACGCCGGCCTCAACTACCCCGGCACCATCGCCCACGTCGGCGCCATCGACGTGAAGACCGGCGAGGTCGACAAGCTCGTCGACATCAAGGGCCCGACGATCTACACGGTCACCTCGCTGGCGTGGGACGCGAAGGCGCGCAAGCTCTTCTACACGACCGACAACGTCGCCTTCCGCGACCTCGTCGAGCTCGACCCGCAGACGGGGAAGACGCGCGTGCTGCAGAAGGACGCCCGCATCGGCGACCTGGCGATCGACGCCTCCGACCAGTCGCTGTGGGGCATCCGCCACTACAACGGCCTGACCACGCTGGTGCGGATGCCGGGCGACCACACCGACTGGAACCAGATCCACACCTGGCCCTACGGAGAGATCCTGTACGACCTCGACATCTCGCCCGACGGCCGCTACCTCGCCGCCTCGTTCGGCGAGATCACCGGCCGCCAGACGCTGCGGGTGTGGGACAAGGCGAAGCTGATGGCGGGCGACGCGACGCCGCTGCGCGAGCAGGAGTTCGCGGGCGCGACGCCGTCGTCGTTCGTGTTCTCGCCCGACGGAGCGTGGCTGTACGGCAGCGCGTACTACTCCGGCGTCTCGAACCTGTTCCGCTGGGAGGTGGCGACCGGCACGCTGCAGGCGCTGACCAACGCGGAGACCGGCTTCTTCCGCCCGATCCCGCAGGAGGACGGGACGCTCTTCGCGTTCCGCTACTCGGGCCAGGGCTTCGTGCCCGTCAAGCTCGAGGTGAACCCGACCGAGGACCTGGAGCCGATCGCGTTCTTCGGCCAGCAGCTCGTCGAGAAGTACCCGCAACTGAAGGACTGGATGCTCGGCTCGCCCGCGAAGATCCCGTTCGAGGAGCAGATCCAGCGCAAGGAGTCCTACGAGCCCGTCAAGCGCCTCGCGTTCGAGTCGGCCTACCCGATCGTCGAGGGCTACAAGGACTTCGCGGGCCCCGGCTACGCCGTGACGTTCTCCGACTACGCGCAGCTCGCGAAGGCGAGCTTCTCGGTCTCCTACTCGCCCGACCGCGACCTGCCGTCGGAGGAGCGGCTGCACCTGCGCGGCGAGCTCAAGCGCTACGACCTCGCGTTGCGCGCGCGCTGGAACGGCGCCGACTTCTACGACCTGGTGGGCCCGACCAGGACCTCCCGCAAGGGCTTCGCCGGCGGCGTCGGCTGGCGCAAGACTCTGCTCTACGACGGCCCGAGGGAGGCCGAGTTCAACGCCGACGTCGACTACTTCGCGGGCCTCGACACGCTGCCCGAGTTCCAGAACGTGGCTTCGGCGCAGAGCCGGATGCTGTCGGTGCAGGCGAAGGCGACCTACAAGGACCTGCGCGGTTCGCAGGGCAAGGTCGACGACGAGCGCGGCCTCCGCGCCGAGCTGTGGGCAGGCGCCGACTTCGCGGGCGGCGAGGCGTTCCCCAAGGCGCTGGCCAGCTTCGACGTCGGCCGACCGCTGCCGATCCCGCACTCGTCGCTGTTCCTGCGCTCGGCGGTGGGCAAGGCCTGGGGCCCGGAGGAGGACCCGCTTGCGGCGCTCTACCTCGGCGGCTTCGGCAACAACTGGGTCGACCACCGCGACGAGAAGCGCTACCGCCGCTGGTACGCGTTCCCCGGCGCCGAACTCAACGAGCTGGCCGGTCGCACGTTCGTGCGCAGCACGCTCGAGTGGAACCTGCCCCCCGTCCGCTTCCGCCGCGCGGGCAAACCCGCCTTCTACGTGAGCTGGGCCCGTCCGGCCCTCTTCGCCGGCGTGGCCGTCACCGACTTCGACGCCGCGGCGCGCCGCAACACGACCTGGAACGCCGGCGCCCAGGTCGACTTCTCGATCACCAGCCTCCACGCCCTCGACCTGGTCCTCTCGGTCGGCCAGGCCTGGGCCTTCGCCGACCAGCGCAAGACCACGTCCGAGACGATGGTCTCCCTCAAGGTCTTGAGGTAAACGGTCGCCGGCCGCGCACTCCCGGCCTCACTTCAGGGCAGCGAGAAGGTCACCGACCAGGGCCTCGAAGAGCACCGGGATCTGCTCCCCGTCACCGAACTCGTCGAAGTCACTCATCGGCGCCAGTCGTTCTCGTGGGCCTTCATCCACTCGATCAACTCGTCGCCTTCCTGCGGGCCGCGCCCGGGGCTGGTGAGGAGGTCCGCCGCAACCTGGACGGGACCCGCGTACTGGAGCCCGTCCTTCAGCAGCGTGCGCTCGAAGACGCTTTCGTCGACGGCCTCCGCCAGCACGACGTTCGCACCGGCGTCCGCCGGACGCAGCGCGAGGCTCGCCGCGACGGCGTCGGCGTCGCGCACCCACACGGTCGCCAGCCGAGCCGGGGCGAGCGGGGCGAAGCGGGCCGCGGCCAGGCCTCCGGTGATCGCGTACGGCGCGTCGAGTCCAGCGAGCCGTTTCAGCAGCGCCGGCAGTCCCCGTGGCTCGAGGAATGTCCGAAGCCGTCCGCGAGAGTCGAGCGGAGCCTCGCGGGCCCAGCGACGAAGGAGCGCGGGCCAGTCGACGCTCTCGATGCGGCCACGGCCGCTCCGCGCGACCAGCGCCTCCGAGTCCAGCAGCGACAGCACCCGCGAAACGTAGCCGGCATCGACCCCCGTCAGCGCCGCGACCTCTCGCACGCCCGGCGGCGACTTCAGCTCGATGAGGCAGCGAACGACACGGCCCGCCTTGGGCCCACGCAACGAGCGCGCGGGCCGCTCCTCACGGTTCGGATCTTCGGACGCGCCCTGCGTCTCGATGAACAGCCCCGGCTCGGGCAGCACGATCCGCACGTTTCCCGTCAGATCGAGATAGCTGACGCCATTCTCCCGAAGCCGATCCCGAGTGCTCTCGGTGAGGAAGGGAGCCACCACCAGCGTCGTGGCGCGCCTCGTCGGCAGCCGTTCGACCAGCGAACGCACGTCCCTGGGCGTGAGCCGCGCCCTCTCTTCCAGGGCAAGCGTCCCCGTCCTCAAGTCCGGGGCTGTCACCTCGACTGTCGCGCGGCCCTGAGGTGCGATCTCCCAGTCGGGCGGAAGCCTGCGCCGCAGCTCCTCGATCCCTCGAAAAGTGGAGTTGCCTCTAAAAGTCACGTTGCGCGACACGTGCAACATGATAATCTCGGGCAACGTCGCCGACAAGCAGGACCCGCCACCGCCTGGACCCGCTGAGGATCGTGGACTACCACTGAGAGGTGAAGGCATGACCCGAAAGGAACTGGAGCCGATTCCGCCCGGCGAGATCCTGCTCGAGGAGTTCATGCGGCCGCTTGGCCTCAGCGCGGCGGCGCTGGCGCGCGCGATCCGCGTGCCCCCGAACCGCGTCAGTCAGCTCCTCGCCGGCAAGCGCTCTGTCTCGGCCGACGCCGCCCTGCGCCTAGGCAAGTACTTCGGCGTGTCCCCCGAGATCTGGCTGGAGCTGCAGGCCGACTACGACCTGCGAGTGGCGCGGCGGACGACCTGGAGGCGCGTCGAGCGCCGAATCCCCGCCTGGCGTTCACCATGAAAATCGAACACTAACCTTTCGATTTTCACGGTGAATTGACCGGCCTGGGAGTCCTCCGGTCCCGGGCTGCTCGTGCCCCTCGCTGCCCTGGCGGAGCCCGGACGCCTCGCCAAGCTGACCCGCCGCGACGGTCCCGTCAGGGCGCTGACGTGGCCGAACAGGCCTGGCTCGGCAGTCCCATGGCCACGAGGGTCATCTCGAGATCCGGCGGCAGCGGTGCTTCCGCGACGAGGCGTCCACCACTGGGGTGGGGCAGCTCGAGTCGCTCCGCGTGCAGCGCCAGTCGCGCCAGCCCGAACCGCCCCCGCACGAACCGGTTGTGCCGCAGGTCGCCGTGGTAGGCGTCCCCTAGGATCGGGTGCCCGAGCCCGGCCAGGTGCCGTCGCAACTGGTGCGGCCGGCCCGTCTCAGGCCGGGCCCGCACCAGCGCGTAGCGCGCGGTGGCGTAGCGCCCCACGGGCGCGTCGACCTCGGCCCGCGCCAGCACCTCCCACTCCGTCGCCGCCTCCTGCTCGACGCCCCGATCGTCCACCAGCGGCCGTTCGACCCGCCCGCTCTCCGGCGGAAACCCGCGCACGATGGCGAGATACGACTTCGCCACGGCGCGCGAGGCGAACGCCTCGCCGAGCGCCCGCGCCGCCTCGGGGTCGAGCGCGAAGGCCAAGGCCCCGGAACACCCCCGGTCCAGCCGATGCACTGGGTAGACCCGCTGCCCGAGCTGCCCCCGCAGCCAGCGCAGGCACGTGTCGCGATCCCCGGCCTGGGCGCTCGCGTGCACGACCAGCCCCGCGGGCTTGTCGACCACGCACACGCGTTCGTCCCGATGGATCACCGGCAGCAGCTTCATCCGCGCCGATTCTCGCCGTTGACAGCCTTTTGCGCTTGTCCACGAACGCCCGCCCTCCCCCTGGCGTAACCTCGCAATACAGGCACAGGGAGAAAGCGATGACGAGGAGCGGACTGGCGCTGGCGATCTGCGGCGCGCTGGCGATGGGCCCGGCGGCTTCGGCTGGCGAGAAGCGGCTGGAGTGGTCGACTCCGTCGGCCGACGCGAAGGCGGCGCTCGCCGAGCTGCAAAAGGGCGTCGAGAACTTCCAGCCCCAGGCGGCGCTCCAGGCGCTGGCCCAGAAGGTCGTTGCGGCCGATCCCCAGTTCGCGATGGGCCACTACTACCTCTCCGCGGTCACCCCGCCCCCCGAGAACCAGAAGCACCTCCAGAAGGCCGCCGAGCTCGCCGCCCGCGCGTCCGACGGCGAGCGCCGCTTCATCGAGACGATGGTGGTCGCCCGCAGCGCACGCGCCCTCGATGCCCAGGCGGCCCTCGACCAGCTCGCGGCCGACTTCCCCGGCGAGCGCGTCGTCCAGATGCTCCGCGGCCAGCTCCTGATGGGCGGCGGCCGTCTCGACGATGCCCTCGCCGCCTTCGACAAGGCCCTGAAGATCGACGACTCGACCGCCCGCGCCCACACCCTGGCCGCCAACATCCGCATCCTCAAGGGCGAATACGCGGCCGCCCGCAAGGGCTTCGAGGCCTCGCTGGCCCGGCTGCCGAAGGGCACCGCCCCTGGCGCCCAGCGCTACGGCACGGCCTTCACGTACCTGTACGAGGGCCAGCCGGCGAAGGCGATCGAGGTGCTGCGCACCTACGTCGACGAGTACAAGAATGCGGGTTCGCCGTTCGGCTTCCCCGAGGTCTTCATCTGGAACTCGATCGCCCGCATCCACCTCGAGAACGGCCAGCTCCCCGAGGCGATGAGCGCGTACGAGAAGGGCTACTCGAGCGTCCCCGGCAGCGGCCTCGACGAGACCCAGAAGAAGATCTGGCTCGGCCGCCTCCACCACGGCAAGGGCCGCACCCTGGCCCGCCTCGGCCAGCACGACGCAGCGTGGAAGGAAGCCCAGATCATCCGCAGGATGATCGACGAGGGCGGCGAGCAGGGGAAGCAGTTCGAGCCCGCCTGGCACTACATCGCCGGTTACCTGAAGCTCGAGTCGGGCGACGTCCCCGGCGCCCTGACCCACCTCAAGCAGGCCAGCCCCCAGGACCCCTTCCACACGCTGCTGCTGGCCCGCGCCTACGAGCGTGCCGGCGACAAGGCGGCGGCGAAGAAGGCCTACGAGGAGGTCGCCGCCTTCAACCAGAACACCCTGGAGCGCGCGCTGTCCTACCCGGAGGCGAAGAAGAAGCTGTCCGGGATGTAGCGCTCGAAGCGGTTTGACCGCCACTCCGGGCACGGCTAGTGTCGTCGCCCGAATGGAAACGACCCGGGTCGATGCGGTCCTGCCCCTGACTCTGCGTGATTGCGACCGAGCGCAGATCCTCCTCGATTCGCTCGAGACCTTCTTCCCGGACCTGCACACGCTCCACGTGATCGTGCCCGATCACCAGCGCGAGGCCATCGCTTCGACGCTTCGCTTCTCCCGCATAGCCCTGCGGACCGAAGGAGACGTCCTGCCGGAGCTGGCGTTCTGGCGACGCCTGTTCCGCGCGACCGTCGCCTACCGGCGGCGGCCTGATGGCTGGTACGTGCAGCAACTCGCGAAAATGGCCGGGCCGCGGTACGTCGGGTCCGATCACTACCTCACGCTGGACGCCGATGTCGTCTGCACCCGTCCGACCCGGGCGTCGGACCTGATCATCGACGGACGGTCGCTCTGCCAGAGGGCGACCTCGGAGACCGAACACGCCGACTGGTGGCAGTGGTCGGAGCGCGCGCTTCGCATGCAGCGCCGGACCAGGTTGTTCCCCGGGGCGACGCCGCTCTTCTATGCGACGGACGGCATGCGCCAGCTTCATGCCTACCTCGAATCGCTCGCCAACCCGGTCCTTCGCGGAGTCTCCCGGCTGCTGAGCGACCCGTCCCTGATGACCTCATGGTGTGCGGTCCTGTTGTATCGCCTCCCCTGGGCCGAACACTTCCTCTACCACCTGTTCCTCGAGAACCGGGACCTCTTCGGCCGCTATCACGTCGACTGCCACGACGTGGCTTCGCGACCGCTGCACGATCACTCGGTCTGGGGCCGCGGCGAGTTCGAGACCTGGCAACCCGCCCGCGCCTTTGGTCCGGATGGCCCGTACTTCTGCGTCGTGCAGTCGTGGCTGGGCATCGCACCAGACGATGTCCGTCGCCGGCTGGCGGACTTCATCCCCGCTCTCGCACCCCGCGCCTGAGCAGGTCAGGCGCGCTCGTTCCGGCGATCCGGCAGTACCGGGAACGTCGCCCGCGCCTCGCGGATGCGCTCGGGGTCCAGGTCCGCCAGCAGCATCGTCTCCGCGACAGCCGCGTGCCCCAGCGTCTCGCCCCAGGCGTCGACGATTCGGCTGTCGCCCGTGTACACGAGGTTGTTGCCGGTGCCGACGCGGTTCACGCCCACGACGTAGGCCTGGTTCTCGATCGCCCGCGCGACGAGCAGCGAAGTCCAGTGCGCCCGTCGCCGCTCCGGCCAGTTCGCGACCACGAGATACGCATCGACCTCGGGTGCCAGGTTCCAGAACAGATCCGCGAAGCGCAGGTCGTAGCAGACGAAGAGCGCGCAGCGCAGGCCCTCCACGTCGACCACGGCCGTCTCGGCGCCCGCGGCGTAGTACCGATCCTCCTTCGCGTACGTGAACGGATGGATCTTGCAGGAGCGGTGCAGCTCCCCGCCCGGCGCAGCAAGCGTGAGGACGTTGTGGGGCCGGTCGAAGCCCTCGAACCGGACCGGGATCGACCCGCCGACCCAGATCCCGTGTCGCCGCGCCTGCTCGACGAGGAACCCCGTGGACGGCCCATCTGGAGGTTCCTCGACCCGCGCGGTGTCCATCGTGAAGCCGCACGAGAACATCTCCGGCAGCAGCGCGAGCCGCGCGCCGGCAGAGGCCGCCGTGGCGATCCAGGCCCCGGCCTTCGCGAAGTTCGCGGCCTTGTCCTCCCAGGCGAGGTCGAGCTGGAGCGCCGCGACCTTCATGCCCGCAGCCGCGCCAGTCGACGCAGGCCCTCGTCGAGCGTCGCGTCGGTCTTGCAGAAGGCGAAGCGCACGTACCCGCGGCCCTCCTCGGCGTTCGCGTAGAAGGCCGAGTTCGGGATCGCCGCCACGCCCACCTTCTCGGGCAGCGCGCGGCACAGCGCCACCTCGTCGTCGAAGCCGAGCGGCCGGGCGTCGCCGAGCACGAAGTAGGTCCCGGCCGGCGCCACGACCCCGAAGCCGGCCGCGCGCAGCCCCGCCACCATCCGATCGCGCCGGGCGCGGTAATCACCCGTGAGCGCCGTGTAGTACTCGTCGTCTGCGGCGAGGGCGACGGCCGCCGCGTGCTGGAACGGCGTCTGCGAGCAGAAGGTCAGGAACTGGTGCGCCGTGCGCACCGCGGTTGCCAGCGCGGGTGGCGCGCAGGTCCAGCCGATCTTCCAGCCGGTGAGGCTGAAGGTCTTGCCTGCCGACGAGATCGTGACCGTGCGCTCGCGCATCCCCGGCAGCGTCGCCAGCGGCACGTGTTCGCCCTCCATCACGATGTGCTCGTACACCTCGTCGCTGATCGCCACGAGGTGCCGCTCGCGGCACAGCGCGGCGATCGCCTCAAGCTCGACCCGCGTGAACACCTTCCCGGCGGGGTTGTGGGGAGTGTTGAGCAGGATCGCCCGTGTGCGCGGCGAAACCGCGGCCCGCAGCGCGTCGACGTCCAGCGCGAAGTCGGGCCCGCGCAGCGTGACGAAGCTGGGTCGCGCCTGGGCGATCGCCAGACAGGCGGGGTAGGAGTCGTAGAACGGCTCGAACAGCACGACCTCGTCGCCGGGGTCGAGCATGCCCAGGAGGGTGGCTGCGATCGCCTCGGTGGCGCCAGAGGTCACGGTCACCTCCGACTCCGGGTCGTACTCAAGCCCGTAGAACCGCCGCTGGTGCTCGCTGACGGCTCGCGCCAGCTCCAGCGTCCCCGACGAGCGGCAGTACTGGTTGTGCCCGGCCCGGATCGCGGCCTGCGCCGCCTCCTTGACGAACTCCGGCCCGTCGAAATCGGGGAACCCCTGCCCGAGGTTCACGGCCCCGTGGCGCACGGCCAGGGCAGTGACCTCCGCGAAGATGGAAGTTCCGAAGGGGGCGAGTCGCTGTGCCGTCTTCATGTCACCTCGCCGATTCTGCGCGAGTCGCGGGCCCCCGGGCGAGGCCCGAGGCGAGCCACGCGAGATCGGGTGCCCATCTCGGCCGAAGAACGTCGAGCGCGGCCGATCCGACGTGGTGTTCGTCGATGAAGAGCAGCCGCCCCGCGGCGTCGGAGGCGGCGCACGTCGAGCCGCCGCAGAGCTCGTCGAAGCCGTCGAGCAGCCGGACGTCCTGGCGGTCTGTCACCAGAGCTCGCAATCGGAGAAGAGCCGGTCCGCGGTACGCGTTGGCGCGTTCCCGCGGTGTCCCGCACTCCTGTGCCGGCCTCCGACTCATGCACAGCGGAATGTCGAACCGGTGCTCCGGAAGCGGAGCGGCGATCGCAACGGCGAGTCTCGCCTGACGCAGCCGGTCGAGAGTCGCCTTCAGGCCGGCTTCGAGGCTTCCGGGGGCCAGGCTGGCGCCCACCAGCAGCAATTTGCGCGGGGGCTGACCGGAAGGGGGGAGCTCGCTCAAGTAGAAGGGCCAGCGCGCCGCCAGCAGCACGCCGGCGACCTCCCCGCGTGCGGCTCGGCGCTCGACTTCTTCGATGACGCGCTGGTTGAAGGCGCCACAGGGGGTGCCCGGGAAGCCGCCCTCCCGCGTGGGAACCACTCCACCCAGCAGCGGCGGGCAATTCGAGTGGGTTCTTTCCAGCACGGGAACGCCTTCCGGGAGCTTCACGAGGCGTGCCGCATGGGAGTCGCCCCACACGATGACACCCGGGCGCTGTCCCCAGCCCTTCGGCACGCAGTCCTCTTCGCTCCTGGAGCAGTCCCGCGGTGCGTCGATGGAAACCTGGGCCAGCAAGGTGCGGTACGGCTCGGCCGTGCGAAGCGCCTGACGGGAGAGGAGGCCGAGGCCCGCCGCGGTCGCAGCCAGCAGCAGCGACAGGGCCAGCCCGGCGGCCAGCGTCGACCGCCGCTCCCGGAACGGACCCGGCCTTCCGAACCGGATCGGATTCTCGACGAAGCGATAGGTCAGTGCCGCCAGGCCGAGGGCCACCACGGAAAGCGCGACATCCCGGCCGAGATCCGGCTGGCCCAGGTCGACCGCCCGCCCCGTGACGATCAGCGGCCAGTGCCACAGGTACCAGGAGTAGGACCACTGCCCGATCCGGGTCAAGCCTCGCGCGGTCAGCAGGCGGCGCAGCGCGTGGTCCTGGCTTCCCGCGACCAGCAGGGCCCCCGTGCCGAGCGTCGGCAGCAATGCAGCGACCCCTGGGAACTGCGTCTCGGAGTCGAACACGAGCACCGACCCCACGACGGCGACCAGTCCGAGCCACGCGACGACGGTCGCCTTGCGCCTGTCCAGTTCACCGAAGGCCCGGAGCGAGAGCAGGCCCCCCAGCGCGAACTCCCAGGCGCGGTAGGGCGTCAGGTAGAACGCCGCGGAGTCGCCCTCGAGGGTGCGCGCCACGCAGAAGTACAGCGACAGCCCGAAGCTCGCCGAAAGCGTGACGGCGAGCACGGTTTCGAACGAGCGGGAAAGGCGCTGAGCCAGCCGGTAGCTGGCCAGCACCAGGAGCGGCCACACCAGGTAGAACTGCTCTTCGACGGCGAGCGACCACGTGTGCAGAAGCGGCTCGCGCTCGACGGGGCCGGCGAAGTAGTTGCCGGACGAGGACCAGAAGAAGATGTTCGACGCGAACCCGGCCATGGCGAGTGCCGACCACGCGAGCCGTTGCTGTTCGCCCCAGGGGACCAGGAACAGGGCGCCCAGCGCGAGCGTCCCGATCCCCGTCGCCGTCAGCGCCGGGAGCAACCGTCGGACCCTCCGCGCGTAGAAGTCCCCCAGGCTCAGGCGGGCCGTCCGCTTCAGCTCCTTCAGCAGCAGTCCCGTGATCAGGTAGCCCGAGATCACGAAGAACACGTCGACACCGACAAAGCCGCCCTGGGTGAACGGCACGTGCGCATGGAACGCGGCGACGGCGAGGACCGCAATCGCCCGCAGGCCATCGATGTCCTGTCGGTAGTCGCTGCCTTCGCCAGCCATCGTTCTGGATCTTATCGAGCGAGGCCTGAAATGGGCACCGCGGCGGGTTTTGTGCTTCGCTGCCTTTCGTGCTGAGGTTGGACCCGAATGCCGCGCTACAAGCTGACGGTCGAGTACGTCGGGACCCGCTACAGCGGCTGGCAGGCGCAGCGCAACGCCCGTACGGTGGCGGGGGAACTGCTTGAGGCGGTCAAGGTCGCAACGGGCGGCGAGGCCCTCGAGCTGATGGGGTCGGGCCGCACCGATGCCGGTGTCCACGCGGTCGCACAGGTCGCACACCTGGACTTGTCAGGCACCCACGACCCCCGCGACCTGCGCCACGCCCTCAACGACGCGCTCCCCGCCGACATCCACGTGCTCGGCATCGCCCGCGTCGACCACCGCTTCCACGCCCGCCACGGCGCGACCGCGAGGCAGTACTTGTACCAGGTGTCGCGCCGTCGCACCGCGTTCGCCAAGCCGTTCGTGTGGTGGGTCAAGGACCCGCTCGACACAGACCGAATGGCCATCGCGGCCCGCCTCTTCGAGGGGCGCCACGACTACCGTTCGTTCTGTGACCGCGACCCGGCGCTCGGCAGCACGCTGGTCCACGTCGAGCGTTGCCGCTCCGATCTCAATGGCCCGCTGTTGCTGATCCGGGTCCGTGCCTCGCACTTCCTCTGGCGTCAGGTCCGAAGGATGGTCGGCGTCCTCGTTGAGGTCGGGCGTGGCACCTTCACGCCCGAGGATGTCGACGCGTTCCTACGCTCGGACAGCCGCGAGCCCGCGCGTTTCACGGCCCCGCCGTCGGGCCTCTTCCTCGAACGAGTGGACTACGAAGGCGAGGCATCGGACCCCGATGCCCCGGTGCGGCCGGCCGTCTCGGTGCGCACGCCGCGCTGACCGCGGCCGGCGAGCCGGTCCCGCCGCCGCAGCCCGGTGCCCTCGGTGATGTACGACACGTGGGCCGCGCCAGAACAAGCAGGAGGTCGACGGAGCCGCGACCCGCCGTCTCATCCATAGAATGCGCCCAGAATGATCCTGAATGCGCTGCTTCGGGTTGTGCGACAGACGGTTCGTCGGCTGGGGCTGCGCGCCGCGCTCAACCGATTCCTGAACGACAACCCCGGCCGTCGGCATGTCGCGCTCAGCCTCTTCGCGGCCCGCTTGGTCCGGCCGGGCTGCCTGTTCTTCTTCCGAGAACTGATTGGTGCGGGCTTTCCGAGAGAGTACCGCCTCGTCGGAACGAGCCAGAAGATCGTCCTCCGCCACCGCACCTCGGATGTCGAGATCCTCGCCGAGGTGTTCGGCTGGAGGCTCTACGAGCCACCGCCCGAGGTGCTCGCTGCGTTGCCCCGCGAGCCGCTGACGGTTCTCGATCTCGGCGCGCACATCGGCACGTTCGGGCTCTTCGCGCGTCACCGGTTTCCGGGGTGCCGCGTCGAGGCTTTCGAGCCGGACCCGGCAAATGGCGAAATTCTCGAAACCTGCCGTCGAGCGAACGGCGCAGGCGAAGAGTGGAGCTTTGTGTCAGCCTGTGCGGGTGCCGCCGACGGCGAGGTGTCGTTCGCGGTTGGCCAAGGCGCCGCTGGCTCTATCGACTCCCGGTCGACACACAAGGTGGCGCTCGTCGACGTGCTCCCTCGAATCGCGGCGGCGCACCTCGTGAAGCTCGACATCGAGGGCGGAGAGTGGCCGATTCTCCAGGACCCGAGGTTCCGCCAGTCGCCGCCTCATGCCCTCGCGATCGAGGTACACCCGCGCGGCGCGCCAGGGGCAGACTACGTGGCAGAGGCAATTCGCTTGATCGAGGCCGCGGGGCTTCAACACCGCCGGATCTCCAATGCTCCAGTCGGGGCTGCGATGCTCTGGGCGTGGCGGCCTCCCTCGGGCTGAGGGTCTTAGGGCTGGGTCGCCTCAGGTCGTCTCGAACAACTCCTTCATGCGGGTCGCGCTTCGTCGGAGATCGAAGTGCGCCTCCACGTGGGTCCGGGCCGCCGCGATCAAACGGAGCCGCAGAGCGTGATCTGTTGCGGCGCGCGCCAGCCTCGTCGCCAGACCTTCGACGTCGCCTGGATCGGCCAGGAGCCCAGTTACTTCGTCGAGGACGAGTTCCGGGATCCCGGCCACCCGGCACGAGACGACCGGCACGCCTGTGGCCATCGCCTCCATCAACGCGACCGGGATCCCGTCGCGACGCCCTTCGGCCGTGACCACCGCCGAAAGCACAAAGACATCGGCCCGCGCGAGGTGCGTCCGTACCTCGGACGGCGTGAGGTGCCCGGCGAACGTGACGGCATCCGCGATTCCGAGCGAATCGGCAGTCTGTTGCAGCGCAGAGCGCAACTCTCCGTCGCCGACGAGTATCAGTTCCAGCTGCAAGCCCTGCGCGCGGAGACGGGCCAGGGCTGCCAGCAGGACGTCGTGACCCTTGAACGGTGTGAGCCGCGCCACACTCACACAGACAGGGACTAGCCCCGGCTGCCTCGCCTCTCGAAGGGAAAAGGTCCCGAGGTCTACCCCTAGGCGGACGACCCGGACCCGGTCGTGGTACTTCCCAGGATAAGCAGTCCGCAAGTAGGCCAGGTTGAACTCCGAGATGGTAGTGACAAACCGAGCCCCCTCGGCTTTCTGCACCAGCAGGGGGTTGGGAAGGAAGAGATCGTACGCGTGGAGCGTGAAACTGTAAGGCCTCCCACAGAGCCACGAAGTCAGCATCGCCACCGTCGCAGGCGTGGTGCCGTAGCCGGCGTGAAGGTGTTCGATGCCCTCGCGTTCCACAACCGACGCATAGTGCGCGCACAGAGCCAGCAGCCGCACGGGGAGCCTGTTTCTCGCGAGGAAGGCGATGATGCGGCCCCACGCCCCAGGACTTCGAATTGCCCAGGCGAGGGTCTCTCTGGCCACGCCCCGGTACCTATCAGGGAAGTAATGGGAGCCGTCACGAATCCGGTCGGCCGCTTCGTCCCGCTGATCGAAGGGCCGGAACGAGTTCAATACAGTTACCCGCAGGCCGGTTGCCCGGACAGCCTCGACCTCCGACACGAAAAACGTCGGATACGGGGGCTCGAGGACATACCCGACGTGTGCGTCGGCCCTCATCTCGCAGCGCCCTCCGCTACCGGATCCCATTCCCGTCCACGTCGCTTCCGACGAGTACTGCCGCGATGCGTCGTGCCGCATTCCCATCCCATAGCTGCGGGCGAACGCCCTTCTTGTAACGGCCTTCGAGGATATCGCTGACGCAGGTGCCGAGCCGCTCCAGATCGCCGCCGATCAGGGTGTTCGTGCCCATCGTGACGGTCACCGGGCGCTCCGTGGTCTCTCTCAGGGTCAGGCAAGGAATGCCCAGCGCCGTGGTCTCTTCCTGGACGCCTCCCGAGTCGGTGATGACAAGGCGGCTGTGGCTCATCAACGACTGGAACTCCAGATAGCCCTGCGGCGGGGCCAGCGTCAGTCCGTTCCCGGACTTGACGCCGCGGAGCCGCCTCCGGGTCCGGGGGTGAACCGGGAACACGACGGGAATCTCACGGCCGATCTTCCGCAGGACTTCGATCAGGTTCGCCAGCGTCGCCTCGTCATCGACGTTGGATGGCCGATGGAGGGTGGCGACCGCGTAGCTGTGCTCCTTGAGGCCGAAGTCAAGCCACGCACGGCGCTTTTCAGCGGCGGGTAGGAGCCGCAGGAGGCTGTCAATCATTACGTTGCCGACCAGATGAATCGTCGTGCGGCCATGACCCTCACGAAGCAGATTGTCGACACCGGAGGGTTCGGACACGAAGAAGCGGTCCGCGAGGCTGTCCGTGACGATGCGGTTGATCTCCTCCGGCATCCGCCGGTCGCCGCTGCGAAGGCCCGCCTCGACGTGATCGACCGGGATGCAGAGCTTGGCGGCCACGAGCGTCGTCGCCAGTGTCGAGTTCACGTCGCCCACGACCAGAACACGATCGATGGGCCGTTCCTGGAGCAGCGCCTCGAAGCGCGACATGATCCGCGCGGTCTGGACGGCGTGACTGCCGGCGCCGACCTTGAGGTGTGCGTCTGGCTTGCGGATGCCCAGTTGCCTCAGGAACACGCCGCTCATGGCATCGTCGTAGTGCTGACCAGTGTGCACTAGAAGCACCTCGACGCCACGCTGGTCAGCGAGCGCCGCCAGAATCGGCGCCGCCTTCACGAGGTTTGGCCGAGCCCCGACGATGAAAGCTAGCCGGGTCTTGTCACGAGAGCGTTTGATCCTCGCCATGGTTCTCGATGATGTTCGCATGGAGCCGGAGCTCGAGTGCCGAGACGAGTGGCGTGAGCGTCTTTTCCCAGGTGCAGTTCAGCCCGACTTGCAGGGCGGACCGGGACATTTCCTCCCAGCACCCCGGCCTCACCAGCGAAAGCGCACGCGCCGCGAAGGTTGCTTCGTCGTAGGGCACGGCACAGGCTGGGAAGTCGTGGCCCTCCTTCATCCACCAGGGAAACAGCACAGGTAGTCCGTGGGCGAAGTAGTAGGCGAGCTTGGTGGCTGGAGAGGCCTCCCGCAATCGATCCCGAGACAGCGTGATCACGCCCACCTGGTAGTTGGCCAGGAACGCCGAGTCTGGTGCGAATCCGCGATAGTTCAGGCGGCCCGGGAGGTGGGCATCCGGAGGCTGTTGTGGGCCATAGCAGTCCATCGGGAAGGGAGCCAGCGCCGTGAGGCGTGACAGGAGGTAAGGGTCCTGAATCGGGTAGTAGGAGCCCGCGTACACCATCCGGGGCGCTGCAGAGAAGTGCGCGGTGTGCGATGTCGGCTCGCAGCCCAAGGCCACCGTCACGAGCTTGTCCACTAGCCCATCGACTCGTACCGTCGCCTCCGTGAAGCGGGTCAGATGCTGGCCGGGCGAAATGACCAGATCGCTTGCCTCCAGGACCGCGCGTTCGCGGCGGAACAGCGCGTCGACCCGCGACAGGTCGGACTCGGAGGAAGAGTAGGCCTCGACGTACTGGATGTTCGGCCAGTCGAGGATCTTGAACCCGGGTACGTCGTGGAGGAACACGCAGCCGACCTCGATCCCTCGCGCGATCACCACGTCCAACCGCTCGGCTCGCAGCATCGCGGCAAGGTGACGGGCGAGCGCATCGAGCGCGTCCAAGGGCGGGCGCCCGGTCGCTCGACGCAGCCACGAACGCGCGGACCGGCGCTCTTCGGCGCGCAACCTCTCCCACAGACCCGCAGGCGGCCCCACCCGCCGAGCCCGGTGGCCCCGCTCCCGCAGCACCCGTTCCATGGCGAGGCCCGGCAGCGCGGTGCCGGAGCGCTGTTCGAGGGACAGCTCGAGGATGGCGATGTCGAGGGGACGACTCACGCGCCCAGCCTCGTCAAGAAGCGGTCCAGGGTGGAGTTCCAGGAGCGCTGGGCGGCCTCCGCGGCGTCTCGCAGCGCATCGAAGCGCGCGAGCGCGGCGGCGAAATCGGCTTCGAAAGACGCCTCCTCGTAACGGGCGACGGCTGGTTCCAGCGCAGGGTCGATGGCCAGCCAGCGGGGCGCCAGGACCGGAATGCCGTACTCCAGCAGGCTCACCACTCTGCGCCCGCAGAGCCGCGACAACCGGTCGGCGAGCCGCGTGACGAGGCCGAAGCTCACGGCTTCGTCCGCCCCGAACTCTGGGGGCGGGCTCGGCAGGAACGAGACCTGGGGGCCCGGGGAGCCGATGCGGCGCAGCGGGCGCTCGAGCCGGCTCTGCAGTGCGGCCAGGAGCAGGGGATCGTCACCGTGCGTCACCGGGTGCAGGCAGACGACGGCGCCGTCGCGCGCCACGGCTCGCTGTGGACCGCGTGTCATCCCGTCCGGCACCACGACGACGCGATCCGCGATGCCCGCGAGGGAGGGAAAGGCCTCGTGCAGGAGTTGGCCTACGTCCTCGTGGGGCACCGCGACGACCGCTGCCCGCTCCAGGACCGCCGCCTCGCGCCGCGACGTGGCCTCGAGATCCGGTCCGTCCACGTACCAGCGTAGTGCCAGCCGCAGCGTGGCCACGTCCTCGAGATCGACGGCAAAGCGGGTCTTGTCGCCGGGCAACGCCGCCAAGGCAGCCCGCGGACCGCGCGCCAGCACGAGATCCGGCTTCAGCCCTCGCACCCAGGGGCTCACGCGCTCGGCAACGATTTCCCATGTCTGAGGCAGCGCGGGTGCCCCGGTCCAGCGGCGAGCCAGACGGCGTCGCAGTGCGAAGCGTTCCTTCTCGGCCGCCGCGAACTCGGCGCCGGGAATCACCCGTCGCGCCACCCGGTGCCCTCGCGCTTCCAGGGCTCGTCGAAGCTCCGCCGACCGCACAGCCTGTTCGGCGGATTCTTCCTCAACGAGAGCGATCCTCACGCCGGTCGCCTTTTCAACTCTTCACACACTCGCATGGACCCTTGGGGACCTACCGCCCCTTCGCGCCCGTATCATCATCCAGTTCGCACTTCCCGGAGGCGCCTCACGACCATGCTGTCGCCCTCCCGCGCCCTGCGCGCGGCTCTCGCCCTGCTCGCCCTGGCTCTCGCCACCCCGGCCGGGGCCCAGTCCACCACCAGCTCCCTGACGGGCCGTGTTCGCGACACCTCGGGGGCCGTGCTGCCCGGCGCGACCGTGAACGCCCGCCACGTTGACACCGGCCTGCTGCGCTCGGCGGTCACCGAGATCGACGGCCGGTACGTGATCGCCGGGGCCCCGGTGGGGGAGTGGGAGTTGAAGGCCGAGATGTCCGGCTTCAAGCCTGCCCGCCGCGAAGGCCTGCGGGTGGTGCTGGGCGAGCCCCTGGTCACCGACTTCCAGCTCGAGCTGGGCTCGCTCCAGGACGAGGTCACGGTCACCGCCGAGGCGCCGCTGGTCCAGACCCGCTCGGGCGAGATGAGCTACCTCGTCTCCGAGCAGGCGATCCGCAACCTGCCGCTCAACGGCCGCAACTACACGGACCTCGCCTACCTGCAGCCCGGCGTCGTCAACTACCCGCACCGCGACACCGGCTCGGTGGTCGCCCACGGGGTCGGCATGAGCGTCAACGGCCAGGACCCGCGCAGCAACGCCTACCTGCTCGACGGCACCCTCCTCAACGACTTCACGAACGGCCCGGCCGGCTCCGCCGCCGGCACGTCGCTCGGCACCGAGACGATCCGCGAGTTCCGCGTCGAGACCAACGCCTACGGCGCCGAGTTCGGCCGCAACGCCGGCGGCCAGGTCCACGCCATCAGCAAGTCCGGCACCAACCGCTTCCACGGCTCCGCCCACGAGTACTTCCGCAACGACGCGCTCGACGCGGCGAACTACTTCGACCTGCCCGGCCAGAAGCCCGACTTCAATCGCCACCAGTTCGGCGCCACGATCGGCGGGCCGATCCGCAAGGACAAGACCTTCTTCTTCGTCGGCTACGAGGCGCTGCGCGAGAACCTCGGCCGCACGATCTCCACCTCGGTTCCGGACGACAACGCCCGCCGCGGCTTCCTGCCCGACGGCAACGGCGGCCTGCGCTTCGTCGGCGTCAGCCCGAACGTAGCGCCCTACCTCTCGGCCTACCCGGTGGCGAACGGCGTGAGCCAGGGCGGCGGCCTCGCCGCCTACACGTTCGTGTTCGACCAGGAGCTGGTGCAGGACTACTTCACGGCCCGCCTCGACCAGAACCTCGGCGACCACGACCAGCTCTTCGTCCGCTACACCCGCGACGTGGCTGACCAGTACCTGCCGACGGACTTCCCGCAGTTCCCGCGCCGCTTCGTCTCCACGAACCAGTTCCTGACCGGCGAGTACCGCCGCGTGCAGTCCGACCGCACGCTGCACACGTTCCGCCTCGGCTACTCGAGCACCCGCGTCGGCCAGGAAGTCGAGGCCAACGTGGGCCTCGGCGAGTTCGTGCCCGGCCGCGGCCAGATGGGTGGCATCGACGTCGGCGGCATCCCCGGCCGCTTCGGCCCGCAGACTTCCGTCAATGTCGACCTGCGCCAGAAGGTCTACGCGTTCGAGTACGGCCTCACCCACAACCGCGGCCGCCACACGTTCAAGGCCGGGCTGCTCACCGAGCGATACGTCGACGAACTCTTCAACCCGACCTTCAGCCTCGGCATCTACGTGTTCCCGAGCCTCGAGACCTTCATGCGCGGCACCCCGGTCCGCTTCATCGGCCTCACGCCGGAGGCGGACCTCGAGCGGCTGTGGAAGTTCTGGCTGATGGCGGGCTACGTCCAGGACGAGTGGCGCGTCGGCTCGAATCTGACGCTCAACCTCGGTCTGCGCTGGGAGGCGACCACGCAGCCGGCCGACGAGCAGGGCCGCGACTCCACGCTGGTCACGCTGCAGGACCCGACGCCGACCAGCGGCGTGCTGTACGAGAACCCGACCTGGAACAACTTCTCCCCACGCTTCTCGTTCGCGTGGGACGTCACGGGCGACGGCCGCACGTCCGTGCGCGGCGGCTACGGGCTCTACTACAACACCAACGTCCAGCAGAACCTGATCGTGACGATCACGAACCCGCCGGCCACGCCGCGCGCGGTGATCGGCAACCCGACCTTCCCGCAGCCGCCGTTCCAGCGCGCGGTCGCGAACACGATCCGCCCGATGCAGTACGACCTGCAGACGCCGCGCGTCCACGTCTGGAACGTGGCGTTCCAGCGCGAGGTGATCCGCAACCTGTCGGTCACGCTCGGCTACGCCGGCTCGCGCGGCATGAATCTGTACCGCAGCGGCGACGTCAACGTGCCGACGCCGCAGCTCCGCGACGACGGCACCGTATTCTGGGCGGCCGGCCTGCCGCGCCCGAACCGCAACTTCGGCGTCATCGAGCAGAAGACCTCGGACGGCGACTCCTGGTACAACGCGCTGATCTTCGAGGTGAAGCGCCGCGCGGCGCGCGGGCTCTCGTTCCAGAGCTCCTACACGTTCTCGCGCAACATCGACACCACCCAGGCCTCGACCTTCTTCTCGGACGCGACGAACGGCACCACCTCGGCGTTCCCGGAGCCCTTCGGCATCGACTACAACCGCGGCCTCGCCGACTACCACGCCAAGCACAACTGGGTCTTCAACGTGACCTGGGACCTGCCGATCGCGCGCGGCTCGCGCACGTGGGGCGGCTGGCAGCTCGCCGCCATCGGCCAGATGAAGAGCGGCTACCCGCTCACGGTGTTCGTGGCGAACAACCGCTCCCGCTCGCAGTGGGGCCCGTCGATCGGCCCCGGCCTCGGCCTCGACCGCCCCAACCTCGCCCCCGGCCGCACCCCGGAGAGCGCGGTCACCGGCAACCCGGACCAGTGGTTCGACCCCACGGCGTTCGCCCTCCAGCCGGCCGGCACCCTCGGCAACTCGGGTCGCGGCGCCTTCATCGGCCCCGACCTCAAGACGGTGGACCTCGCCCTGATCAAGCGCTTCCCGGTCGAAGTCGGCGGCCGCGACACCAGCCTCGAGTTCCGCGTGGAGGTCTTCAACGTCTTCAACCGCGCGAACTTCGGCATCCCCAACCTGCAGGCCTTCACGGGCACCCGCGACGACGAGCCCGTACTGGGGACGTTCGGACGGATTCGTAACACGGTGACGTCGGCGCGGCAGGTCCAACTCGGGGTTCGGGCGACGTTCTAAGTCAACGGGTGGCTGTTGCTGGGCGACCGAGCCGTGTGAGCGCGGGACCTCGACGACGGGCGACGAATCCAACCAGCGCCGCATGTGATCGGGCGAATGCCAAGCGATCCTGTTCCCATCGATCAGCCTGTCCCAAGAACCGCGACCTGACGAAGCCCGGCGCCAAGCCAAGGGCCGCGAACGACCCTGCTGCGAACCGCCGAAACCAGCGTGGCCAACGCGCACCGGCGTAGCCCATCTCGAGATGTGCCCGAAACGCATGCCAGTCTGCGGACAGGACGTATTGCTCGGGGACGAACCCTGAACACACGAGTAGTTCGTGGACCGCCAGCGGCGAGTGGTGGAAGTACGAGATGTGACAGGGTTCACCGAAAGCGATGGTGCCCACGAATAGCGCTCCTTCGCGACTGACTCGCGCAGCTTCGGCAATCGCCACATGTGGGGACTTCAGGTGCTCGAAGACGGCAGAGGTCACTAGGAGGTCGAAGTACCCGTCGGGAAAGGGCAGCAGGTGAAGGTCGGCGAGTACGTCCGGCGCTGGTCCTTCGATATCGACGCCAACGTGCCGATAGCCCAAGTGCGCCAGAGGTGCCGCGAAGCGCTGACGAGCGCGTCCACAACCCAGGTCGATCGATGTCGCCTCCCCGCTAGCGGGCGGGACGGCTAGGAGGACCTGCCGCTCCGTGTTCTCCAGCGCGGTACCATCGTGATGCCCCACAACCTCTGAAAAGTGGGTTGCCGACAAGTGCCAGGGGAACTGGCCCCACTCGGGGTCGTATCGGTACGACAACTTGAGGTCCACGGTGCGGCGAACCCGAAGGTCGGGGCGGCCGGTCGGATCCACCGCGTACTCCATGCCACAAGAGCAGACGCCGGTTGAAGCTGTCCATGGGGCAAGACAGCAGGGGCAAACGAGGGCGAGGCGGGTCAAGGCGGCAACCTCCGATTCTAATCTTCAAGAACACAATTCACAATGCTCATGTGGCCTTCAGGGCCTTAGGCCCCAGGACTCGCCCACAAGTACCGCCGACGTCTTTACTCCCACCAGCACAGCCGACGAGCCAAAGCCCGATCGAAAGCGGATGCCCGCGCGAAGGACTCCGGAAAGCCTTGCTCTTTTCACAGCGAGCAGGATTTCCCTCACCAAGGGGCGCCTGATGGTCTCGGGCTTCGAGATTCGATCCAGCACGGCGCGCTCGCTGTGGATCAAGGATGCGACGTCGACACCTGCCTCCCGGCACCAACGAGACACCTCTGGAGCGGCCGGCAAGGCGTCCACGTCGTAGTCCAGACCGCGCAGCCTTCTCACCCACGAGGCGGCAATTCTACGCGGGAGGATCGAGACCAGCGGAAGGTGGTAGTGTGGGTCGGAGAGCAGGTTCTCTAGCGATCGTCGGTTGGGGAAGGATAGGTAGAGTACGCCCGACGGGCGGAGAGTTCGGACCATCTCCCTTATGAACGCCTGCTTGCGTGGGACGTGCTCGAGTACCTCGGAGCAGACGACGATATCGAACACGCAGTCCGGAAATGGGAGAGAAAAGCCATCGCCGCGGACGACGTGGGCCCGCGTCCCGTGCAGAGCCAATCTCCGATTGCATAGACGAACCCGGCTCTCCTGGTACTCGACGCCAACGGCGCATGCGCCGGCCCTCGAAAGGGCGATCAGGGCGCCCCCGAAACCGGAACCCACGTCTAGGACGCGTCGCCCCTGAGTCTCACCGAATAATGAGAGTTCTCGACGGACTCGCTCGCCGGCTTCGTACGTCGCGGTCGAGTCCGAGTCGACCACGTGCCTGAAGAGGGCATGGGATCTGGGAACTCCCTGCTGCACGGCCTGCTCCTCGATCAACAACCTGAACTGACTCTCGGCTTCGCTTGGCTCTGACTTCATGCAAGTCTCCCGGCCACTCTCGACGTTAGCTGCCGCAGGCACCTGGATCATCGCAGCCAAGGGGTCAGGCGACCACCGCCTGAAGATCCCTCGCCCCCTTGTCTGGGGCGTTCCGTAGGCCTGACTGCTGCCGAGCAGGGAACCATGCAACCCGGATTGTCAGCTTCACATCCGCGGCGATCGGTCCGAGCCTCGACTTGATCCTGGCACCGTACGGGCAACTGCATCCGCGATCAGCCAGTAGCCCGCCGGACTCGGGTGGCGCTAGATCGTTGCCAAGATACCGCGCCAGTCGAGAAGGGTCGAACACTGCAGCGTGCCGAGGCTACCTTGGCTCACGTTCTACACGGTCCGGCCGAGGCGGCGGCGGCTCAGCTGCTGGGGTCTGGCTTCGTCGGTCGTCGCGTCCACGCCCGAGGTCTGAGAGACGCCCAGGGCTAGGATGTCCGCGCGTGCGAGGGCGAGACGTTGCGGAACCCGCGGGCATCGCGACCCGGGGGTCTTCAGTCCCAGGACCGGTGACGGGTACGGCCGTCTGGCTGCGCCCGCGTTCCTGAACGCACCGGCCCTGACTCGCCGAGGCCGAGGCCGGTCGCGAGTCGCTGGCCAAGCGACCTCATGGGCGAGGGGCAGAGGCGGCCGACGCCAGGAGCGCGGCGAGGGATCGGGCCGTCGACTCTCGCGCGAGCCCGAGGCGCGACTCGTGGGAAACGATGAACGTCTCGAGTGCGGTGAGGGAGTCCGCGATCTCCTCGGCCGTCCAGGCGCCGAGGCCAAGCCCACACCCTTCGGCAAGCGTCCGGGCTTCGTAGTGGGCTGGCGCGCAGACCAGGATCGGCCGTCCGGCCCCTGCATACTCGTAGAGCTTGCCCGCGACCGTGGCGTCGGCTCCTCGCGCCTCCCAGCCCAGCACGAGGAGCGCTCCCATGGCCTGCATCTCGGCGAGTGCCGCGGGGTGAGGAAGCGGCGGCCGCACATGGACGACGTCGCGCAGGTCTTCCGGAACATCGATCGCGGCTCCACCTCCCCCGCCGGGTGCCGCGAAGAACTCGACGCACCAGGGGTGCCCCAGGTTGCGCAGGCGGCGAAGGGGCTCCCACAGGCGCTCGGGATGCTGGAAGTAAGGGTCCACCCTGCCGAAGTAGCCGAGAGTTCGTGCGCGAGGCGGACCGGCAGCCGGCGGCTGTGGGTCCCATCCGTTCCGGACGCAAGTCACGGAGTGGCCGCTGGCGCGACGGATGGATCGAGCGACACCTTCGGAGTTGGCTGTCACGGCGGCCGCTGGCGCGAGGAGTCGGGTGGTGATGCGGTCGATCATCCATCGACTCACGGGATCCCATCGCGCAAGCAGATACTCCGACCACTGGTCTCTGAAATCGGGTACCCACGCGAGTCCGTGCTTCGCCAGTGCGTTCCCGATGAAGTGCACAGACTCCGGCGGCGAGGTCGACCAGACGACATCGAACGGGTGGCGGTCGTGAAGCTCAAGGGCCCGCCGTGTCGCCGGTCCGATCCAGCTTCTCTGCAGGTCGGGGAACCCTTTCCACTGCCCGAGGATCTGCCGCAGCCGCGAGATCGGGCGAGCCAACCCCTGTGTCGGATCACGGCTGTCGTAAGCCGCGCGTAATGACTCTGGCCTACGAATCCCTGGGCACTCGGCGCGATGCACGGCCGCCCCTGTGGCCTCCGCTGCGGGCATGAGGTCCGGACAGTACTCGCCTCCGCGGTCCCCGGGGCCGGTCAGAACGTGTACGTCGTGCCCCGCCCGGATCCACTCGCGAGCCATTCCGAGTGGGCGCATCGCGCCGATCCGGCCGATCGGGGGCCAAGCCCAGGTGACGACTAGGATGCGCATTGGTGAATCGGCTTGATCGAACAGGCTCATCGTGGACAGGCTTTGCACTTTCACATGAGCCCAAGGCGCAGAACGATAGCACGGGCATTCCCATGTAGCATTCCGGGAAGATGATGGAGCAAGGCTCGCCCCCGCGTACATCGGACCCGCTTGCGATAGGCTCACTCGACTGGGCAATCGCGCTCATCGCTGGCCTTGGGTGCCTAGCGATCGGATCGACGCTTGCTTCGCCGTTCGTTCAGTTCCCCGATTTCGTGCACATCTACGCGCCTTGGGCGGATGAGTTGGCTCGGGCGCCCTGGGAACCGAGCGCCCTCGCTCGTTACGCAGCATATCCTCCGGGTTACCCGCTTCTCGTGGCGGCGCTCGGTAGCCTCCTGGGCGGCTATGCAGCCGCCGGCAAGGCTATAGCGCTTGCTTCTACGGCTCTACTCTGCGTGACGTCAGTTCTCATGGGCTCGTTGATTCGTGGACCGCTCCTTGGGGCAGCCGTGGGTGTCTTCTTCTTGCTGAATCCAGTCTTTCTTTGGCACGCGGGCAAGGAGGGAGCAGACGCGCCAGCCGCAGCACTGTCGATGGCAGCGCTGGTTCTTCACCTCAGTGCTGGGAGGAGAGGGTTCCGAAGGGGGATGACTGTAGGTTTACTGCTTGCGGCCGGATACTGGTTCAGGCTCCAAGTGGTCCTAGCCGTAGCCGTTGTTGTTGCAGACCTCGCGTTCAGGCTGTGGAAGGGGGACAGGCACGGGCGTGCGGAGCTTCTCGCCTTGTGTGCTGGGGGGCTCTTGCTGGCCGGCCCGCTCGTGGTGTTGCGAGCCGCCATGGGCAGGCCGGCTCCCGGTATCGGCACGGTACTTCTGAACGCCGGACGAGCCCCACTAGGTTCTGTCGAGCAGATCAGCAGCGCCCAAATCGTCGGCCCGCAGCGAAGTCTCTTCGATGCGGCGTCCGAACTCGGTTGGGGAGGCGTCGCACATCATTGGGTGCAGCATGGCATCCTTCAGACAGGCCAGCTCCAGATGACAGGACTGCCGCTTCAATGGCTTGTTTGGGGAGGCGTTGGCCTGCTGGCTGCGACCGGCGGCTGTGCGGGGAGGCTGCTAGTTGGCCTGTTAGCTTTCAAGGTTGCGCTATTCGGCTTCTACCACGTCGAGACGCGACTGTTCCTAGACTTGTTACCGCTCTTCCAGATAGCCCCTTTGTACCTCACGATCGAGTGCTATCGACTTTCAGGACGGACACGCCTCTCTGGGGCCGTAGTCTCGATGTTCATTGTGTTTGCAGCACTAGCCGGAGTGAAGTGGTATTTAACGCCGGCCTTGGCGTCGCCGCCGGGCGACGAGTTCGTTGCGCTCGCCCGGCGCCTCGACGCATGTCGGGCAGCGACGCAGGACGGTGCCGACCTCAGCATTAGGGTTTACGACCCACGCTCGCCGAACGTTGACAGGTTTCGGCCGCTCCTTGTGGAGGCGTACCGGGCAGGGGCTGACACGTGGCCCGAGATCGAGGCCCTGATGCAGGAACATGGCAAGAGATTCCTGATCATTGACGAACAAGCCACTCCGCACCTGGAGCACCTTAGAGTCTTCCAGGGCGAAAATGGCTCTCAAGGCCTACGCCTTGATCTGATTGCCGGACGCGAGGGGGCGCGCTTGGCCCTTCTCGTTCACCGATCCATGATTTGTGACTGATCAGGCCTACAGGGCGCTACGAAGCCGTGCGAGTTGTGACAGGTTTGCCAAGACCGCACGGAGGTTGCGTGCTTTCGAGCGCCCCGCTTCCCGCGGCCGAAGCTCGGTGAGGACGCTGGACACTCTCCAGTTCGCCCGCTGGGCGCGAACGATCATCTCCATCACGATCGCCCAACCGCGCCCTTCCGAGATCAGTCGGAGTTCGCGCAGCCGTCTGAGCCGGACCAAGAAGATTCCCTGAAACCGAGGAAGGGGCCCGAATGCCCACCTATAGAGCAGACGTTCAACGCGCGCAAGAGCAGAGCCTACCCACGAATCGGTCCCCTTCAGATAACCGAGCACAAGGTCGGCCGAGCCGCTGTGGGCAAGCAGCCGATCCAGGTTCTCCGGCGGGAACTGCCCGTCCGCGGGAAAGAACGTCAGGAGATCTCCACGTGCTAACTCAAAGCCGCTCTTGTAGACGCCTCCAAGGCCGAGATTTGAGCTATGACGATGAACCCGAACCCTCGGGTTCGCCTTCGCGAGTCGCTCGGCCACATCGGGAGTAGCGTCGTCGCTCCCGTCATCGAGCACGACGATCTCGTAGGGAGTTTCGGCCGCCTCAAGCGTTGTCGCTAGGCCGTCCACCACAGTTTCGAGCGTCGCGGCTTCGTTGAACGTCATGACGACTACCGAGACGGTCTCGCGGGACATGGCCGGACGCCTAGATCACGACCGGAAGCGGAGGACTCGCGCAGGAACTCCTGCAGCGACTGCGAGCGCTGGGATCGCTCCCTTAACGACCGCGCCCGCCCCAACCTGGGCACCCTGTCCTATGTGTGCTCCCGGCAGGAGGATCGCGCCGGCACCGATATCCGCTCCTGCTTCGACAGTGACCGCTGCGAAGTCGATTGGCGAATCGATGATCGGGCCAGTCCCATGAAGGCGGTGAGATGACGTGAGAATGCGAACGCCGGGACCGATGCCGACCCGTGGGCCGATCACGATGTCACCCGCCGAATGGAGGAATGCCTGTTGGCCGATCCAGGTCCCGGCGCCGATCACCATTCGACCTTTGTAGTATCCCTTTAGGATGGCTTGATGCCCGACGTAAACACCGTCGCTGATCTCAATACGATCAGCATGAAAAACGAGCACGCCTGGCTCGAAGATGACGCCCGCGCCAAGTCGGGCAAAGTCGGCCGGGTCAAAGCCCCCGGTCCCGTGAGATCGTCGAGTCAATCAGGGTCGCTCTCTGTACCAGGCGATCGTCCGCTTGAGGCCTTCCTCAAGCTCCACCTTCGGCTCGAACGCGAGGAGGCGGCGGGCCTTGTCGATGTCGGGTACCCGCAACTCAACGTCAGCGTGCGGCCATGGAACAAACCGAATCTCCGATCTGGAGTTGGCTAGGCGTACGATCCGTTGAGCGAGGTCGTAGATTGTGCACACGCCACGAGGATTCCCGATGTTGAATGCGTGCCCAATAGCTTCGGGTTTCTCCATGGCCAGTAGGACAGCCTCGACGATATCGTCGATATAGCACCATGCCCGAATCTGGCCGCCGTCATTGTGGACATCTAGCGACTCGGACCTGAGTGCGCGGACTATGAATCGATGGATTGCACCTTCGCCCACCTGCCCAGGCCCGAAGATGTTGAAAGGGCGAATCGAAACGGCAGGCAGGCCGAACTGCACATAGTAGTTGTGGGCCAGGTGCTCGGTTGCCAGCTTGGAGACTGCGTAGGTCCATCGCGCTTCGCCGACGGCGCCAAGTGTTGTGACGTCGCCTTCCCGTACCTTGTAGGCATACGCACCGAACACCTCGCTCGTCGAAAAATCGACGAAGCGCGAGACGCCCCCTGCCTCTCGGGCTGCCTCGAGTGCATTCGCGGTGCCGGCCAAGCTGACGCGCATGGTCGTCACGGGCATTCTCAGGACGGTATCGACGCCTGCAATCGCCGCCAAGTGCACCACGATATCGCATCCACGCGTGGCGTCGCGAACGGACTGAAGGTCGAGCACATCCCCGACTATTCGGCGGAGTCGACGATGGCCCGCATGCGGGCTCGCGGCCAGCGCGTCGCGGTGGCCGTTGTCGAACACCACTACGTCGTTGGCATCAAGCAGCCTCGCAGCGAGGGCCGTGCCTATGAAACCGGCGCCGCCGGTGAGCAAGATACGGCGATTCTCAATCACGCCAGGGCCTCTTCCAGAGCTGCCGCGACACGTGAGACGTCTTCGCGCCGGAGCCGAGAGTGCATGGGGAGGGCGACGTGTCGTCGCCGCAGTTCCTCTGAAATCGGTGTTGAACCGGACACACGGTAAAGCCCCAAGGAAGCCAAGGCCTCGGCTCCGTGAGCCGACTCTATGCCGGACTCCGCCAGTCGGGCGATCGTGGGCGATGCCTCGTGAGTCGTCAGCCGGATCGCGAACGTCTGAAAAGTGTGAGGCGCCCCCATGGGGTCTGGTGGCAAGGCGATAGGCAAACCCCTCAACGCGTCCCTGTACCATTCCGCGACTTGGCGGCGCGCGCCAAGCACCTCGCTTAGCCGGTTGAGTTGAGCCAAGCCGAGGGCGGCGTGCAGTTCCGAGAGGCGGAAGTTGTACCCCGGAGCTCGGAAGAGGCGTGTCCCGTCGATGGTCTCCATGCCATGGTTGCGAAGCAGGCGGACCTCTGCTGCGAGCGCGTCGTCGTCTGTCACGACCGCTCCACCTTCGGCAGTTGTCAGGATCTTTCGAGGATGAAATGAGAAAGCCGCAGCCTTACCTAGTGTGCCACAAGAGCGGGGGCCGAGACGGGCTCCTAGCGCACAGGCCGCATCCTCCAGCAGGACGGCGTTCCGGCGCACCCCCTCCAGGCCATCCCAGTCGCAGGCAAGTCCGAACTCGTGCACGGGCATCAGCGCGCGGGTGCGACCAGAAATGGCCCTTGCCGCCGCAGCGGGGTCGATGTTGGCGCTCTCGAGCAGGACATCGACAATGACGGGCTCCGCTCCGGCATGCACGACCGCCGCCGCTGTCGCCGGGAACGTGTAGCCCGGGACGATCACCTCGTCCCCGGATTTCACCCCGGCGGCAACTAGCATCAGGTGAAGCGCTGCCGTCCCACTCGATACCGCAACGGCATGTCGTACCCCAAGCCGGGTGGCGAGCGCATCCTCGAACTGTGACACGACACGGCCATTGGTGAGCCAGCCCGATGCGACCACGTCCCGCAATCGAGCACAAGCTTCATCGGCGGGCACTTCTGGGAGCGAAAGGCGAATCACGGCGCGATTGTATCGGACGGCGCGGGCTTTGCGAGCAGGAAGGGCCTTCTGACGTTCAAGGGCGAGCCCACTCCAGAATCGAGTCCTCCGTGAAGAAGGGAGCCTCAGCCGCATATCGAATGTAGCGCTCGGCAAGCGCAGCCGGGGACCAGTGAGCTACCTGGACGAATGCAAAGCTCCTAGCGCTCGCTTGGCCGGAATCGGCATCGACTGAAAGGCGGAACCGGCCCAGGTCGGTCGGAGCAGAGGATGCGTCGAAGACCAGCGAACTTGAGGAGCACATTCGAACCGAGAGCTCTCGAAGCAGCCGCTCGAATGCTTCCCTTGCAATGTGGGTTGATACGCCTTCAATCAAAACGGCCGATTTCGTTGAGGGCGCGAGCAGGGCCGCGACCCGGCGCTCGAGATCGCCTGCTCCGATGTCGAGGGGTTCGTGACGGGCCGCGCCTTCGAAACCGAGGAGGCGCGCGCGCTCCTGCTTCTCGCGGATCGGCGTCGGCAGATCAGCCTCTGTGATCACCGCACCGCATTCGGCGACCAGATCCCTGAACCGGTAGGCTCGCGTGTCGGCGCCGGCCCCGAGGATCAGCACGTGCTTTGCGCCGTCCATCAGGGCGCGGATAAAGACCATGTCGTAGTGACGCGTGCGAGCGAGCATGTAGTGGTAAAAGGGGCTCGCCCTCAGCACGTCCCGCGTGCGTCCCCTCAACCGCTCCCTGGCTTCAGGGTCCAGGAACTCGCCGGCGAGGAAGTCGGGGTTGCGTCTGGCGCCCGGCTCCTGGCTCTGCACGAAGCGCTGTTGAGCCACGTTCACGAGGTTGCACTGATCCGTCTTCAAGAACCCTCCGCGACCCGGCGCTGGCCTCGCGCCGCGGCCTCTCGATAGAAGGCCTCGATCGCATCGACCGCGGCGTCAACCGAGTGATGAGTCTCCACATGGGTGCGCGCACCTCGGCCGAGGCGCCGCACCAGATCACGATCAGCCAGCAGCAGTCGCAGCGCCGCTTCCACGCCGGCGGCGTCGCGAGAACCGACGACAAGGCAGTTCACGTTGTGCTGCAAGATCTCGGAGCCGCCGCCGCTAGGCGCCGCGACCACGGCGAGGCCGCAGGCCATCGCCTCCATCACAGCTCGTGGCAAGCCCTCGATGTGTGCGGTCGGAAACAGCAGTACGTCATGAGCCTGATAAATCTCGGCCATCCGCTCGTTCTGCACGAGGGCCGACCGGCGAACGCGACCTCTGAGGGCTGGGTCGCGCGAGGCATTGTCGATGGCGTCGACTGTGCTGCGATCGGGTGGCTCGGCACCCGCTTGCGTCAGCTCCAGGTCGGCGCCTTCGCGAAGAAGGGTCGCGACCGCGCGCAGGGCCTCGAGTGGCCCCTTCTCGGGGACCAGCCGGCCGACGAAGAGGGCGCGCAGCGTCGACTGAAAAGGTCGGCCTCCCGGACGGAAGCGCTGCAAGTCAGTTCCGCTCAGGACGACTCGCGAGTGGCGAGGCCGCACGCCTGCCTCGTGGTGCACCCGCCGCTGGTACTCGCTGCAGAAGACGGCGTTCTCGATGGCCACCGCACCCGGCCGGGACGGCCAGCCGCCAGCCAGCCCGGCCGCCCGTCCCAGCGAAGCCAGGACTCGCTTTGCGGGTCCGACCAGCGGCGCGTGCGCGGGGCCGCGCCAAAACTCGTCCCAGTGCGTGCTCCACCGTGTCAGCGCGGCAAGCCAGAGGTCGTGTAGGTGGAAGACCACGGGGCGTGGCTGTCCGACTAGGCCTTTCAGAACCTCCGGGAAGAGGCCCTCGAGGTTCCAGGCAGAGATCACGTCGGGCTGAAACGTGCTCAAGACCTCGTGCACGGCGAGTGCGTCGCTCCAGGCGAACGTCAGCAATTCGATGGGGTGAGGGGAGTCGACGACGCGGTGGAGCACCCGCTTGACGCCTGCATCGCTCGTCGTACCGCCGACGCCGAACGACGAGACCAGAACTTGAACCCGGTGTCCGCGGCGCGCCAGACCGTCAGCTGTTAGCGCTGCGGACAGCTCGTAGCCCCCCGTGATGAATGGAGGGAAGCGGTTGTTGACGACGAGAATCCTCACTCGATGGCTGGCTCCTAGGCCTCGAACACGCGTGAGGGCCCAGAGCGTTCACTGACCGGCAGCAACATCATCGCCGCTCGTCCCCTATACGCCCTGCGCAGCCCTTGCCTTCCGTGCTACGGCGAGCCAGTTCACGGGCATCGGGTGATCTGGGAACGTCCAGGCGAGGTACTTGTCGAGTTTTGGCGCGATCCAGGAAATCGGCATGCCGACGAAATCGGCCAACCATCGAAGTGGTCGAGCACGCTGGCAGAAAGTTACGGTGTAGTACGTCAGGAGGCATCCAATCGAAGATGCGATGCCCTCGGTCCCCTCGACTTGGACGTCTTCGAACCCCGCATTGCGGAGCAGCCGGTCGAGCCCAGCGCCGGTCCACCGCCAGTGGTCGGCAGGGTGAGGGTGGTAGATGAACGTTCCATGTGTGGACAGGAAGCAGACTCCTCCGGGCGCCAGGACGCGATGAATCTCCCGGCAAACGAGCGATGGATCATCGACGTGCTGGAGTACTTGAGTGCACAACGCAACGTCGAAACTCCCATCCTCGAGAGGTAGGGCTTCAGCGGGACCGACGTGATCGATTCCCGGCCCTGCGTGAGCGTCGACCCCGACATGCGAAGCGCAGTAGGCCTCGAACCAGGCCCGATACGGCTTCGGGCCACAGCCGATGTCGACCAGGCGCAAGCCGTTGCGGCCAGCAAGCTCCCGATCCACCGCCGCGCGAAGAGCCGACAGCAAGCCGCGTGTGGCGAGGTGAAAAGGCGAACTCGTCGGGAGGACTCGGGGGGTGATCGGGCTCGGACCTGGGACGCTAGCCTGTACCATTCTCTTGAACGAGGATATCAGGGTCATGTCGCCATTGCCCTCCGACGAGTTCTCCCTCAGGGTCCTGGCTCCCGACCAGCCCGATTCGTGGACCTTGGCGGTTCTCCGGGAATTGAAGGGGGCTGCCACTGCAGGCGAGGCCCGGATCGAGTTTCAGTGTGCGACGACCTTCGACGACGAGCCCGGCGCAATCCTGGACTTGCGTACCGAGCCCACTCCTCTGGCTGTCGAGCCGCGTCACGGAGTGTGGCGCTTCCGCTCGATCACCCCGGCTCCCTCCTCCCATCGCCTTCAGCTGGTGTGCTTGCTCGGCCACAGGGTATTCGTCCTGCGATCAGCCACCAGACCTCCTGGTGACCTCGGCCTTCTCGGTGTTCGCTGGCCGGTCGAGGCGGTCTTGGCGTTGCAGGAGCTGCCCTGGAGCGCGGTGTCTCTCGGGGACAGCCGCGACTACCCGCACTACGCCCCGCATCGGCCTAACGCGCTTCAGCGCATCCTCCGGCGCATCACGACGCGCAGAGTGGCCGATCCGGAGAACTGGCAGGTTGGGCTCCTCCCAGGCCATGGCCTCGACCTGCTCGGCCCCGGCCTGCCCGCCTGTCGATGGATCGAGGCTCCCCGGGGACACTACTTCGCGGACCCGTTTCTGGTCGAAGTCGAGGGCCGGACGTTCTTGCTGGTCGAGGACTGGGACCGCGAACTACGTAAAGGATCCATAGCGGCGACTGAGGTCGTCGACGGAATCCCTGGGAAGTTCAGGACCGTGCTCGATGAGGGCTTCCACCTCTCCTATCCGTTCGTTGTGCACGCCGAGCAGGGTGGCGTCTACATGATTCCGGAACAGGCAAGCAACGGCGCCGTTCACCTTTATGAGGCCCTCGAGTTCCCCTGGCGCTGGCGTCGGGGCCCACAACTCGTCTCGGGCTCGTTCGTCGACCCGACCCTGTGGGTCGATGACGAAGGCTATTGGCTCTGGCTCGGTTCCGGAGGCCCCTCGTGGTCTGACGAACTACACCTGTATCGGGCCACAAGGCTCGAGGGGCCCTACCTCCCGCATCCTCAGAATCCGGTCTGCAGCCATCCCCGGCGCTGCCGCCCGGCTGGCCCCGCTTTTCGAAACGGCTCCCGTCTCTACAGGCCCGCACAGAACTGCGAGGGGGGCTACGGGGCTGGGCTCCTGATCTACGCCGTGGAAGAGCTGACGAGGACCAGGTACCGGGAGCGACTGGTCCGATCCCTCGGTCCCGCCGAGTTCTGGCCCGATCGCGACGGCATGCACCACGTCAGTTCCGCCGCCGGACTGATGGCCCTGGACGCAAACCGCTACCGGCGTGAGCGCATTCCCCTTGCAGAAGTTCTGACGGCCAAGATGCGCTCGATGGGCGGCCGGACCAGTCACAGCCTCGATGGTGAATTGTAGGATCCCGATTGGCGCCTTTCGCTGGGGAGCGGAACCTGAAGATTCTGATCGTCAACAACCGCTACCCACCGTTGATCACGGGGGGATACGAACTGTCGGCCGCCCTGGCGGCCGAAGGGCTGCGCCGGCGGGGTCATTCAGTACAGGTGCTGGTGACCCGTTTCGGAGTGTTTCCCGGAACGGACGCCGGTGGCGGTTTCGTCCATCGCCGACTGCATCGGACGGTGGACTCCTCCTCGCCAGCGGCGATCGCAGCATACGATGCTCTCGACCGGGCGTGCGTTCGTCGGACGATCCGGCGGCTGCGACCCGACCTCGTTTCGGTCTGGAACCTCCACGGGACCTTCCCAGGTGTCCTCCTGGAAATCCAGCGCTCCGGGGTGCCGGTGGTCTTCCACCTCCACGACCTGTGGCTGGAACAACTCGAGGCGTGGACTCTCCAGTGGAGCCGGTTTTGGGGCCAACAGGCGGGTTCGTGGTGGCGCATGTATCCCAAGCGCTGCCTGGCGTCGGCGCTGCGCCGAACCGGCCTTGTGACGGAGACTGGGCCCGAGATCCGCTCGTTGCCGAACGCGGTCTTCTGCAGCCATTTCGCTCGGTCGTATCACGAAGCCAATGGGATCTCCGCCGCAGACTCTCGCGTCATCTACAGTGGTGTCGACACGGCTCGCTTTCGACCAAGGCCCCGGGAGTCCGGTAATCACTCCCTCCGACTTCTCTTCGTGGGTCGATTCGTGCCCGAGAAGGGGCCCGATGTTGCGCTCGCAGCGCTCCAAGAGCTGTCTCGCGAGGGACGACACGATCTCGAACTCACGGCGATGGGCACGATTCCCCCAGACCGTCGCTTCTTCGATGCGCTCCGGGCTCGCGCAGCGGAATCCGGTCTTGACGGCCGAGTGCGTTTTTTGGCGGCCACAGCCCACGACGAACTGGACTCCATGTACGCAGAGCACGATGTCCTCGTCTTCCCATCGGTCCGCGAAGGCCTACCGCGTAGCGTCATGGAAGCCATGGCCTGCGGACTGGCGATTGTCAGCACGCCTGCGGGTGGCACCGCCGAGATGCTGCGGAACGAAGAGAACGCCTTGGTGTTCCCAGTAGGGGATTCGGCGCGGCTGGCATCAGCTCTCCGCCGCCTGAAAGACGATCCCGGACTGGTTCAGCGTCTCGGGCAGGCGGCTCGGGGGGACGCCGTCGCCCGCTTCGACGTTTCTCGAACCGTCGCCGAGATCGACGAGTACTACCATGAGGTTCTCGCGATGCGCTTCGCCAACGCCGCGCAACCGTCACTGAGCTGAGCCCCCATCGGGTCGTGGATCGTCGTTGCTGAAGTCGATGGTCCGTTCGGGCTGCGCAAGTCGATTATCATGCGCGGTCCCGATGACGCCACGGAAATCGTCATGAACGCCGCGGAGACCGTGATCGATGCCCGCAGGCCCTCGGCCCGGTACTGGCGCGACCTGTGGGCGTACCGTGAACTGTTGCGGATTCTGGCCTGGCGCGACCTCGCCGTACGCTACCGGCAGGCTGCGTTTGGCCTGCTCTGGGCTGTCGGCCGCCCGCTCTTGACCGCTCTGGTCTTCACGGTGGTTTTCGGGGTCATCGCGGGCTTGCCGAGCGGAGGGCCGCCTTACGCCCTCGTCGTTCTCTCTGGCCTGTTGGTCTGGCAGCTCTTCGCTGGTGGCGTTCAGGATGCCGCCCAGAGCCTGGTCTCCAACGCCGCGCTCGTCACCAAGGTCTATTTTCCCAGGATGCTGGCGCCTGCGGCTGCCGTAGTCGTGGCGCTCGTAGACGCGGCGAGCTCGCTGATCCTGTTGCTCGTCCTCGCGACGGCGTACGGGTGGTGGCCGCAGCCGGCTTGCCTGCTGCTGCTGCTGCCCGCCCTGACTCTGGCCAGCATCCTGACCCTCGGCGCCGGGCTCTGGCTCGCCGCTCTGAACGTGCGCTACCGTGACGTCCGCCTGGTGCTCCCATTCGCGCTGCAGATCGGCCTTTACCTGTCGCCCGTTGCATTCACGAGCGCCGTCGTCCCCGAGCGCCTTCAGTGGCTCCTCTTGCTCAACCCGTTGGGCGGAGCGATAGACCTGACGCGCGCCGCTGTCCTGGGGTTGCCTGCCCCGTCGCCCCTCGGGCTCGTGCTCAGCACAGTCTGGGCACTCGCGGTGTTCGTGAGCGGGGCGCTCTACTTCCGGGCCACCGAGCGCTCGTTCGCGGACACGATCTAGATGGCGACTCCAGCCCTCGAAGTCGCGAACCTCGGCAAGCGCTACGTGCTCGCCGGCCGAGCCCCCGATACCCTTCGAGACGCGTTCAGCGCCGGCCTCGCACGCATCGCCGGGCGGTCGGGAAGCCGGCAGCAGGGCGAACTCTGGGCGCTCCGTGACGTCTCCTTCTCGCTGGCCGAAGGCGAGTGCCTCGGGGTCGTTGGGGCGAACGGTGCGGGCAAGAGCACGTTGCTCAAGCTGCTCTCCAGGGTCACCCATCCCACAGAGGGTCGCATCGCGGTGCGCGGACGAGTCGCGAGCCTGCTCGAGGTCGGCACGGGCTTCCATCCCGAACTCTCGGGGCGCGAAAACGTGTACCTGAACGGGGCGCTGCTCGGCTTGCGGCAGGCGGAGATCCGCAGTCGTTTCGACGCCATCGTCGAGTTCTCGGGGGTCGAACGCTTTCTCGACGAGCCGGTGAAGCGCTACTCGAGCGGCATGTACATGCGGCTCGCGTTCGCGATCGCCGCCCATCTGGAACCGGAGATCCTCGTCGTCGACGAGGTGCTGGCCGTGGGTGACGCTGCCTTCCAGCGCAAGTGCCTGGGACGGCTGGCCGACCTGACGCGCGAGGGGCGCACGATCCTGTTCGTGAGCCACAACCTCTCGGCACTCGGCGCGCTCTGCACTCGCGGCGTGCTCCTCGAGTCGGGCCGCGTCGCCTGCACGGGCACGATCCAGCAGACGATCGCCGCCTACGTCGACCGCGTCCTGGAGCGGCGACACCATGCCGATCTCGGCCCGGGACAGCCGGGCTTTCGTGCGCTCCGCATCCTCGATCTCGGGCAGCCGCAGCCGGCAGTGTGCGACACGCTGCATCCCGACGGCTCGTACGCGCTCGAGATCGCTTGCCGATTGCCGGCCTCTTCCGGGGCCAACCTGGGTTTCACCTTGTTCAACGAATCCGACGTCGGGGCGCTCTCCAGCAGCGCACGCGACTCGCTCCGGGAACTGCCGAGCGGCGACGTCGTGTTCCGCGTCCCGTTGCCGGTGGATCGGCTGCCCTCGGGCACCTATCGTGTCGAGGGCGCAGTCTGGGACGGCTCGGGCAACCTGGATCAGTCCGATGCCTTGCTGCGATTTGAGATCGTCAACACGCGTTCCGCGTTGGACGTGATGGGGTGGAAGACCCGCGGCGCGACGATTCTCGAGCGGCCGTGGCAGGCACTTCACGACGGGAACCCCTCATGACCGACATCGTCATCATCGGCGCCGGCCCGACCGGACTCGGAGCAGCGCTGCGCCTCCAGGAACTGGGCCACGAGGACTTCCTGCTGCTCGATGCGGCCGCAGGTCCCGGTGGCCTGGCGGCGTCCGTGCGTGACGAGCAGGGCTTCACGTGGGACATGGGCGGCCACGTCCAGTTCTCGCACTACGAAATCTTCGACGAGTACATGGATCGGGCGTTCGCACCCGACGGCTGGCTCCACCACGACCGTGAGAGCTGGGTCTGGATGCGCGAGCGCTTCGTGCCCTACCCTTTCCAGTACAACCTGCATCGACTCCCCGGTCCGGAGAAGCTCAAGGCCGTGACGGGCCTCCTTGCGGCGGCGCAGGCAAGCCCGGGAAGGCCCGCCAACTTTCGCGAGTGGATCCTCGCGACCTTCGGCATCGGCATTGCCGAGATCTTCCTGTTTCCCTACAACTTCAAGGTCTGGGCCCATCCCCTGGAGTCGATGAACGCCGTGTGGGTGGGCGAGCGGGTGGCGGTTCCTGCCATCGATCGTGTCCTACGGGGCATCTGCCTCGACGAAGACGATGTCTCGTGGGGGCCGAACAACCGATTCCGCTTCCCGAAACACGGCGGAACCGGGGCGATCTGGGAATCACTCGCCCGTCAGGTGTCGCCCTCCCGCGTGCGGTTCGGTGTCCGCGTGGACGGAGTGGATCTCGAGGGCCACCGGCTGACGCTGGGCGGCGGCGAGACCATTCACTACCGCCGCCTGATCAACACGATGCCGCTCGACTCCTTCTGCGGCCTCACGGGAAGATCCGGCCTCGCCGCTCGCGCGGCTGGGCTCCAGCACTCGAGCACCCACGTGGTCGGCGTGGGACTCGAGGGCCAGCCGCCTGCGGCTCTCGCCACCAAGTGCTGGATGTACTTCCCCGAAGACGACAACCCGTTCTACCGCGTCACGGTGTTCTCGAACTACTCGCCTTTCAACGCACCGCGCCCAGGCGAGACGTGGTCGCTGATGGCCGAGGTGGCCGAGAGTCGCTTCAAGCCGGTCGACAGGGCTCGAGTGGTCGATGACGTCGTCGCCGGCTTGCGCGCGACGCGCCTGATCGGCGCTCAGGATCGCATCCTCAGCCTCTTCCATCGACGGCTCGAACACGGCTACCCGACGCCGTCGGTGGATCGTGACGCGATTCTCAACGACGTCCTGCCGGCTCTGGAGGCGCAAGACGTGTACTCGAGAGGTCGTTTCGGGGCCTGGAAGTACGAGGTCAGCAATCAAGACCACTCCTTCATGCAAGGATTCGAGTGCGTCGATCGATTGCTCGGCGTGCTGGGGGAACAGGCCGGCGATATCGAACCCACGCTCAACCATCCCGACCGCGTGAACGGGACCTTCAATCGTCGGGGTACTAGGTGAGTTCCGTCATGCCCTTGCCAGCGCTACCCGCTGGCGCTCTCGTGCGTCATGTACATGGGCAGGTGGGTGGCGCCGGGGGGCCCCACGGCTACCTCGCGAACCTACGTTGGGCGGTTTACGAGAATCGCGTCGCGGGGATCGACATCACCGATGTGCCGGTCTGGGGGAAGTGGAACTGGCGCAGCAAGCTGTGGCACGCCTTGGACCAGGTTAGGGGCGTGCGCGGACTCCTGCATCGCATGTTCGGCGAGTTCCAGATGCGTTTCCGCAGGTCCCTCCGGGAATGGGATTCGAACTACGACATGGTCGGGCCAGCGGAATGCAACCGCCTGCTGGCCTGTGACCTGCTTTTCGTTCACGATACGTTCCTCGCTAGGCGGCTGGCCCGGCTTGCCCCGGCTGGCTGTCGAGAGCGTGTCGTGCTGGTGAGCCACGCACCGACTTACATCGCCAATCAGATCGCGGCCTACGTGATGCCGGACGCAGATCCAGGCGACTGGGCAGACGCTTCGCTTGTCCGGAGCGTCCGGGACCTCGAGAACGAGACATTCGAACTCGTGCGCGCCGTCGCTTGGCCGTACGCGGCTGCCCACGAGGGCTACTCGGACTACGCGAACCTTGAGGCCCAGGGGCGTGTCCGAAGCGTTGGTATTGTCACCGGCGTGCCGTCGCCGCAGCCTCGTAGGGCCCGGGCGGCAACCCGGACTGAGTGGGGTGTCGGCGATCGCCCTGTTGCCCTCTTCATGGGACGGCCTCACCCCGACAAGGGGTTCGATCGATTCCTCGACTGGGCGGAGACCGGTCACGGCGACGACTGGGTGTTCGCGTTCGCCGGCAATCCGGCCACGCGCTGGAAGCGCGAGATCCGGGGTGTCCAGTTGCTCGGCTACCAGTCGGACAATGGTGCGGCCTATCGCGCCGCCGATCTGGTACTGATCCCCAACCGGACGTCTTTCCTTGACATCGGTCTGCTGGAGGCGCTGTCGCTGGGTGTTCCGACCGCGACGACCGCGACGGGCGGCCATCGAGAGGTGCTGCGGCGAGTTCCTGAGCTGATCGAGATTCCGACGGGCGATGCGCGGACCTCATGGGCAGCAGTCGTGGACGCCTGGCGGACGCGCAGCACGCCCGAGGCCGCGGCGGCGCGGCGAAAGGCTTGGGAGGAGCGGTACTCGCCGCGGGCCTTCGTTCGCGCGCATCTCGAGGCGAGTCTGGCGCTGCTCGAAGGACGAGCCTGGCCCCCGGAATGAGCGATGCGAGCGTCGCGATCCCGGCTCGCGACGAGGAGCGCTCGCTTGCCCCGCTGATCGAGTCGCTCCTGGCTCAGAGTCGTCCCCCGGCGGAGATCGTCGTCTGCGACGCGGGCTCGCGAGACCGAACCGGCGCTTCGGCTCGCGCCTTCGGCTCTCGCGGCGTCCAGCTCGTCGAAGCCGGGCCCGCGTATCCGGGGAGGGCGCGGAACCTGGCCGTGGCGGCTGCAACTCAGCCGTGGATCGCGTTCATCGACGGGGGGTGCCGGGCCGAGGCGGACTGGCTGGAGCAACTGTTGGCGGCGCGAGACGCCGTTCCGGGCGGGGCCGACGTCGTGTACGGGGACTACGACCCGTTCATCCGCAGCGAGTGGGACGCGGCTCAGGCGCTGGCGATCGTGTCGCCGCGCAACCCGGCGACCGGGTGCCGGCCGCCGTTCATCGCCAGCTCGCTCGTGCGGCGCGAGACGTTCCTGAAGGTTGGGGGCTTTCCGGAGCACCTGCGGGCGGCCGAGGATCTGCTGTTCTTCGAGGCGCTGGAGAAGGCAGGGGCGAAGGTCGTGCACGCGCCGCGGGCGAGGATCCGCTGGACTCTGGCGCCTTCGCCGCGGGCCGTGTTCCGGCGGCTGCGGCTGTACTCGGCGCACCACGTTTTGGCGGGTCTGGGGCGCACCTGGCACCACCGGGTGCTGGGGATGAACGCGGTGGGGCTGGCGCTCCTGGTCGCGGGTTTCGCCTGGCCGCTGGTGTGGGGCCTTCTGGGGGTGGGCGCGCTCGCTCGCCTCTGGCGGACCGTGATGTCGCGCCGGTCGAGCGCGCCGCCCGAGGCGCAGCGGCTCACCGCGGGTCGCTGGGCGCGGGCCGCGGTGCTGCTCGCGGTCGCGGACGCCGCCTGCGTGCTCGGGTACCTCGACTACCTGCGCGGGCGCGTCGCGACGTCGCCCCAGTGACTCTCGACGCCGCCTACGCGGTGTACTGGTCGCTGCGCGACCCGCTCGCGCAGAGCCAGTCGCTGCCCGTGCTGACTGCGCTGGCGCGAGAGGGGTGGCGATTCGGGCTGGTCACCTTCGAGCAACCGCAGTGGAGGCTCGCACCCGAGGCGGCTCGCGCCGAGCGCCAGCGGCTGGCGGCGCTCGGCATCGACTGGCGGCCGCACGACTACACGAAGCGGCCACCGGTGCTGTCGACCGCGTGGGACGTGTGGCAGGGGGCGTCGACGCTGGCCACGCTCGCGCGGGAGGGGGGCGCCCGGCTGCTGCACGCGCGGGGCTCCATCCCGTGCGCGATGGCGCAGGCGGCGCTGCTGCGGTGTCGCGCGAAGCTCTTCGCGGACGCGGACGGGCCGCTGTCCGAGGAGTACGTCGACGCCGGCATCTGGAGCGCGGGGTCGCTGCCGCATCGGGTCGCGGGGCACGTCGAGGACCGGGCGCTGCGGATCGCGGACAAGGTGGCTGTACTGACGGAAGTTCGTCGCGGCGAGGTGGCGCCGCTCGCCCGCGGGCCCGTCGCCGTGCTGCCCTGCGGCGTCGACACGGGGCACTTCCGGCCCGATCCCGCGGCGCGGGCGGCGCGGCGGGCGGAGCTCGGCGTGCCCAAGGGCGGGCGGGTGCTGGTGTACGTGGGGAAGGCGGGGGGCTGGTACCTGAGCGAGGAGATCCTCGACTTCGCGCGCGAGCTCCGAGACGCGGGTTCCCACGACTGGCGGCTGCTGGTGCTGACGCCGGACCCGCCGGAGCGGTTCGAGGTCGGCGCGCGCGAGCGCGGCGTGCCGGCCACGGTACGCCGGGCGACGCGGGACGAGATGCCGGGCTGGTTGTCGGCGGCCGATGCCGCGATCTCGTTCCGCAAGGCGACGCCGTCGCAGCGCGCCAGCTCGCCGATCAAGAACGGGGAGTACCTGTCCTGCGGGCTGCCGGTGGTCTCGACGCCCGGGGCGGGGGACTACTCGGAGCTGATCGAGCGGGAGCGGGTCGGGGTGGTCGTCGCGGGGCTCGACGTGCCGGGTTATCGTTCGGCGGCGCGCGCGCTCGAGGGGCTGCTGGCAGAGCCCGGCCTGGGCGAGCGCTGTCGGTCGGTGGCCCGGACCCACGCGGGGCTCGAGGAGGTCGTGCTGCCGCGCTACCGGGAGATCTACAGGGAGCTCCTCGGGGCGCCCGCGACGGCGAAGGAGCAGTGAGGAACGGAATGCGCATCCTGGTCACCGGCGGCGCCGGGTTCATCGGGTCCCACCTCGTCGACCGGCTGGTCGAACGCGGGCACGGCGTCACCGTGCTCGACAACCTCGACCCGCAGGTGCACGGGAAGGGGACCACCGCTCCGCGCTACCTCGAGGGCCACCTGAAGGCCGGGGCCGTGCGCTTCCTGCACGGGGACGTCACGGTGCGCGAGGACCTGGCGCGGGCGCTCGACGGAGTCGAGGCGGTGGTGCACCTGGCGGCGACCGTCGGCGTCGGGCAGTCGATGTACCAGCCGCACTACTACACCCACACCAACGGCAACGGCACCGGGATGCTGCTCGAGCTGCTGGTGTCGCGGCGCGACCACGTAAAAAAGCTGGTCGTGGCCAGCTCGATGAGCCTCTACGGCGAAGGCGCGTACCGCTGCCCGGGTTGCCGGGGGACGACGGCGGGCGAGCGCACGACGGCGCGGCTGGAGGCGGGCACCTGGGAGGTGCCGTGCGCGGGCTGCGGGCGCGACCTGGAGCCGCAGCCGACGCCGGAGACCAAGCCGGCCGAGATCGCGTCAGTCTACGCGGCGACCAAGAAGCACCAGGAGGACCTGTGCGTGTCCTTCGGCCGCGCGTACCGGATCCCCACCTTCGCGCTGCGCTTCTTCAACGTGTTCGGCTCGCGGCAGAGCCTCAACAACCCCTACACCGGCGTGGCCGCGATCTTCCTCTCCCGGTTCCTCAACGGCCGGCCGCCGCTGGTGTTCGAGGACGGCCTGCAGAGCCGGGACTTCATCGACGTGCGCGACGTGGCGCGGGCGATCCAGCTCGCGGCCGAGTTCGCGGCGACGGGCGAGCACGTGCTGAACGTCGGCACCGGGCGCCGCACCAGCGTGCTCGACGTGGCGCGCGCGCTGGCGGGGCACCTCAGAATCGAGGTGCAGCCGGAGCTGCTCGGGAAGTTCCGGGCCGGCGACATCCGCCACTGCTTCAGCGACCCGTCGCGGGCCGCGGCAGTGCTCGGCTTCCGGGCGGAGCACACGCTGGAAGAGGGCGTGCCGGCTCTCGTCGAGTGGTGCCGCGGCGAGAAGGCGGACGACGCGGTCGAGCGCGGGCTCGCCGAGCTGAAGTCGGCCGGCCTCGTGCAGTGAGGGTGCTGGCCTGGGTGCCCCAGGCGGTGGACACCTCGCCGGGCCAGCGCTTCCGGATCGAGCAGTGGGAGCCGTACCTGAAGCGCGAGGGGATCGAGATCGCGTACTCGCCCTTCTCGGACGCCGGGCTCGTGTCCGTGCTGCAGCGGCGGGGGGCCGTGCTGCAGAAGGCCTCGCACGTGCTGCGGGCACTGGCGCGGCGGCTGCGCGAGGCGTTCCAGGCCCGCGAGTACGACCTCGTGTACGTCTTCCGCGAGACGGCGCTGTTCGGGCCGGCGCTCGCGGAGCGGGTGCTGCAGCTCGCGGGCGTGCCGTACGTGTTCGACTTCGACGACGCGGTGTGGGTGCGCTACGTGAGCCCGTCGAACCGCTACTTCTCGTACCTCCGTTTCCCGGGCAAGACACGGGCGCTGGCGCGCGGCGCGCGGCGGGTGATGGCGGGCAACCCGTACCTGCGCGACTGGGCGCTTCGCTACAATCGGAACGTCGACATCGTGCCCACGACCATCGAGACCGACGTGTACCGGCCGCTGCCGCCGCGGCAGAACCGCGTGCCGGTGATCGGCTGGACGGGCAGCTTCTCCACGGAGCAGTACCTGGAGGTGGTCCGGCCGGCGCTGGAGCGGCTGCGCTCGCGCCACGAGTTCAAGCTGGTCGTCGTGGGCGGGGGGAAGTTCCAGGCGCGCGGTGTGGAAGTCGAGCACCGGCCGTGGCGCTCGGCGACCGAGGTGGCCGACCTCTCCGACTTCGACATCGGGCTGATGCCGCTGCCCGACGCGGAGTGGGAGCGTGGCAAGTGCGCGCTCAAGGCGCTGCAGTACATGGCGCTGGGCGTGCCGCCGGTGGTGAGCCCCGTGGGGGTGAATGCCGAGGTCGTGCGCGATGGCGTGGACGGGGTGCTGGCGCGGGACGATCGGGAGTGGGAATCCGCGCTGGAGAAACTGCTGCTCGAGGGTGAGTTACGGGAGGGCCTGGGGCGGTCCGCGCGGCGGCGGGTCGAGGAAGCGTACTCCGGGGCGGTGCATGGGCCACGGGTCGCGGGGTTGTTCCGGCAGGCGGTCGCGTGAGCTCGTTCTTCGATTTCTTTGTCGCGTTCGTCGTGGTCTTCGTCGCGTGGACGAGCCTGCGGGTCCGGCTTCGGCGATTGCATCCCGGAGCGGAGGGTGCCGCACTGACGACGGTGCTCGGTCGGGCCCTCGCCCTGCGCGTGGCGGTTGCGGTTGCCTTGAACCTCGCGGTCGGCTTCGACCTCGAGGTCAGCATCTTCTGGGGTGACTCCGCCTACTACGACGCCGCGGCCTGGCAACGCGTCCAGTACTGGTCGGGAGAGTCCGCCAACAGCGGCATCTCCGGGTTCCAGGACAGCGGCTACGGATGGCTCAACTTCACCGCCGGGCTGTACTACGTCTTCGGCCGCAACCAGATCCTCGTCCAGCTCCTGAACACGGTGATCGGCACGCTGGCCATCCTGGTCATCTACCAGCTCGCGGCGGGCCTGTTCGGCGCCTCCGTCGCCCGCCGTGCCAGCCAGTTCATGGCCTTCTTCCCGGGAATGGTGATCTGGTCCTCGGGCATGTACAAGGACCCGGCGATCCTGCTGACGATCGCCGTGTCCATGCTCGCGGTTACCCGCCTGCGCGAGCGCTTCACGACCCTCTGGATCGTGGCCTACGTGTTCGCTGCGCTGGCCCTGCTCACGTTGCGCTTCTACGTCTTCTACTTCCTGGTGATCGCAACCCTAGGCACGTTCATTTTCGGTCAGAAGCGCGGCTTCGTGGCCGGCCTGCTGACCAACGGCGTGCTCGTGGTCGTGTTCTTTGCCACGTTCTCCACAGTCGTGGGGACGACCACTGCCGAGAGGCAGCTCGAGATGATGATGGACCTGCAGGACCTGCAACGTCGGAGGGCCGACCTGGCGAGTGCCGACTCAGGGTTCGGCCAGGAGTTGGACATCTCGACGCCGGCCGGCGCGGTCGCTGCAGTCCCAGTGGGCATGGCGCACCTGTTGTTCGCGCCGTTTCCCTGGGCCATCTCGGGTTTCCGGCAGGCCCTCACGCTGCCCGAGACGCTGTACTGGTACTCGCTGATGCCGGCGTTCCTCGTGGGGCTCCGCATCGCGCTGCGTAACCGGTTCGGACCCGCCCTGCCGATGCTGGTGTTCGCGGCGACGCTGATCGGGGCGTACTCCGTCATGCAGGGGAACGTCGGCACGGCGTATCGCCAGCGCACCCAGGTGACGATGTTCTTCTTCATCCTGATGGCCGTCGGCCTCGAGGAGAAGCAGAAGCGGAAGGCCGCGATGCGCGAGGCGATGGTGACGGCGCCTCGCGTCGGACGAGGGGCGGAGCCCGCGCAGGGACCGCGCGGCTGGGCGGTGCCAGGTCGCCCGGCGCAGGCTCCGGCGCCCGCGCCTGCCGCGGCGAGTGGTCCCGCGTCGCGCCCTGCCGCGCACCGCAAGGTCCCGCGTGGCCCGGTCCCGCCGCGCACGCCGCCGCGCCGGGGCGCCTGAGCATGCGCGCGCTGCGCCTCGCCGGGCTCGCGCTCGGCGCCGTGCTGCCCGGGCCGCTGGCGCGGGTCTGGCTGCGGCTCGCGTTCGGCTACCGCATTGCGCCTTCCGCGAAGATCGGCTTCGCGCTGCTCGATGCGCGGGAGCTGGAGCTAGGCCCGGGCGTGCGCATCGGCCACCTCTCGGCCGTGTGGCAGTGCGAGCGCTTCGTCGCCGACGAGCAGGCCTGGGTCGGGCCGCTCAACCTGATCCGTGGCGGGAAGGTCCGGCTGCGCACGTACTCGTGGGTGATGCGGCTCAACGTGCTGAACGCGATCCGCGACCACGACTGCACCACCGACCCGGTCTCCGAGATCGACGTCGGCGCCGGCGCCGTGATCGTCTCGGGCCACTGGCTCGACTTCACCGACCGCATCACGCTCGGGCGCAACGTGATCCTCGGCGGCCGCAACTCCTCGCTGTGGACCCACAACCGCCAGCAGACCGCGCCGATCGAGATCGGCGAGTTCTGTTACCTGGGCTCCGAGATCCGCGTGGCGCCGGGCGCGAAGCTGCCGGCGCGCTGCATCGTGGCACTCGGCTCGGTGCTCTCGGGTGCGATCGAGCCCGCGGGGTCGCTGGTCGGCGGCGTGCCCGCGAAGGTGCTGCGGCCACTGCGGCCGGAGGACGAGATCCTCGTCCGCCGCAAGGCCCGCAAGGACACGCCCGACCACGTGCTGGCCTAGGTCCGGCCATGTGCGGCATCGCGGGGTTCCTCGACAAGGGCGGCGCCACGCCGGACGGCGCGCTGGAGGCGATGGCACAGAGCCTCGCCCACCGCGGGCCCGACGGCCAGGGGCTGCATCGAGCCGGCCCGATCGGCCTCGCCCACCGAAGGCTCGCGATCATCGACCTCTCGGCCGCCGCCGACGAGCCGATGACGAACGAGGACGGCACGCTCTGGCTGGTCTTCAACGGCGAGATCTACAACTTCCGCGAGCTGCGCGAGCGGCTCGCGCCGCGCCACCGCTTCCGCAGCCAGGGCGACGGCGAGACCATCCTGCACCTGTACGAAGAGCACGGCGACGAGTGCGTCGCGCAGCTCGACGGGATGTTCGCGTTCGCGCTGTGGGATGCGCCGCGCCAGCGGCTGCTGCTGGCCCGCGACCGCAGCGGCAAGAAGCCGCTCTACTACGCGGACACGCCCTCCGTCTTCGCCTTCGGCTCCGAGCCCAAGGCGGTGCTGGCCCACCCCGCGGTGCCGCGCGCACTGCGGCCGGAGTCGGTGCCGCTGCTGCTGGCCCACGGCTACGTGCCGGCGCCGCTGACGATGCACGAGGGCGTGCGGCAGGTCCCGCCCGCGCACCTCTTGACCGTCGATGCGCGCGGGGCGAGCGAGCCGCGGCGCTACTGGCGCGCCGCGTTCCGCTCGGGACCGGCGGTGCGCGAGGACGAGGCGGCCGGGCGCCTGCTCGACCTGCTGCGCGGCGCGGTGCGGCGGCGGCTCGTGTCCGACGTGCCGCTCGGCGCCTACCTCTCGGGCGGCATCGACTCCTCCGCGGTGGTCGGGCTGATGGCCGAAGCGGGCGGCACGGTGCGGACGTTCTGCATCGGCTTCGAGGGCGCGCCGGCCTACGACGAGCGGGCCCACGCCCGCGCAGTCGCGAACCACTTCGGCACCGACCACACCGAGTTCGTCGTCGAGCCGAAGTCGATCGAGCTGATCGACCGCCTGGTCCACCACCACGACGCGCCGTTCGCCGACTCCTCGGCGGTGCCCTCGCTGC
>WYBL01000124.1 GCA_011526565.1 Acidobacteriota bacterium
GTGACGGGGTACTTGTCGCCGTAGCCGATGGTGGTGAGGGTGACGAGCGCCCACCACAGCCCGTCCTCCAGCGAGTGGAAGGCGGGGTTGCGGTCGCGCTCGATGAACAGCATCGCGACGCCGCCCAGCACCAGCACGACGGCGAAGTGGGCGATCAGCCGCGGGACGTCCTCCGCCTGCAGCCGCTTCCACGTCTGGCGGGCCAGATCGAGTTCCTGGCGGAGGCTCCGGCGCAGGTCGTGGAGGAGGCGCATCGGGATCCCGGGGGGGCTGTCGCCCCGGATCCTAACGCCGCGAGCCCGGCGTCAGGCCGGCGGGGGCCACGCCGCCGCGACGGCGAATCCGGCGGCGGCCACCGCGGTGCAGGCGGTCGGAATCAGGAAGAAGAACGCAAGGCTGACGGCGAGGACGAGCCCGAGCGAAGCGGCCTGGGCGGTGGCGTAGGCGCGGAGCAGCACGCCGTCGTCGCGGCGCAGGCGCAGCAACAGCAGCGCCGTGGCTCCCAGCGTCAGAAAGTAGAGCGAGAAGATCCACGAGAACCCGCCCAGGAGCTCGAACGCCGTGCGCCCGACCTCCGGGTGGACGTAGCTCGCCATCAGCCTCGCCAGCTCGGCCTCTGTGTCGTTGGCCGGGGGCTTCGGGCCCTGCAGGTGGCCGGCCGTGTGGGCGGCGGCCGTGAGCAGGCAGGCGATCGCCCCGGTGCGATAGAACGCTGCTGCTGCGCCTCTCATCGCCGACCGCTCCGCAGCGCATCCTCGGTCGTCGGGTCCGGGCCCGCGAGGGCCACCAGCAGAAGCGCGGCGATCATGCTTCGTCCTCCTCGATCCGGTCGAGCCACGCCGACAGGCGGGCCAGGTGGTAACGGTCGTGGTCGCACTTGCCGGCGACGATCAGGGCCAGGTTGCCGCGCAGGCGCTCGTCGGGGTCGCCCGAGGGCGCGAGCGGCAGCTCGCGCGGGGCGTAGAGCGATTCGGCAGGGAGCGCGGCCACCAGGTCGCGCAGCGCCGCCGTCTCGCGCTCGAACTCCGCGAGCACGGTTGCGAGCGGCCGCCGCTGCTGCTCGGCGGCACGCGCTTCGTTCCAGGCGTTGGGGCCGATCACGGACAGCGCGAAGGGAATCGCCTCGGCGAACGGTTCGTCGCGCAGCGCCTGCTCGGCCTGGCGGCGGAACTCGGCCGCCCAGGTGGCCAGGTGGCCGACCATGTCGGCGAGCGTCCAGCGCGCGGTGACGAAGCGCCGGGCGTGGCGGCGCAGGCTCCGCCGTCGCAGCGCGGCGAACAGCGCCAGCGACTCGTCGAGCAGCGCCTGCAACGCGAGCGGCGAGACCGGCGGCGTGGCGGGCGGCGCCGCTCGCGGGGCGCGGGCGGAGAGCTGCGTCGACAGCGCGTCGAGTTCGCGCCCGAGCCGATTCAGAAGCGCCCGCTCAGTCACGGCGCCCTCCCCGCGGGGCGACGCGCAGCCTCGACTGCAGCTTGCGCAGCGCCGCCCGGTAGCGGTGATCCACCTGGGCCTCGCGCAGCCCCATCGCGACCGCGATCTCCCGCGCCGACAGACCCGCGACCTTGGCGAGCAGCAGGTCCAGCTCGTCCTCGCGCAGCACCCGGCGGGCGAGCGCGAGACAGCGCCCCGCGTCGATCGCCTCGTGGCGCCGCCCCGGCGACTCGCGAGCGTCGGGCGGCTCTGCGGGCATCGTGTCGAGAGGAGCCGGGGCCGCGGCCGCGCGTCGCCGGTGGGCCTTGAGCACGAACCGGGCCGACTGGAACAGGAACGACAGCACCGGCCTGGCCCCCGGCTGCAACATCTCCGGCCGCACCTCCCAGCGTTGCCAGCGGTCGTGGAACAGGGCCCACACGTCCTGCGCCAGGTCCTCGAACGTCGATCCGGCCCGCAGCCCGAGCCAGGCCCGGACCAGCGGCGCGTAGCGGGAGTAGAGGACATCGAACCCCGCATCGGCGGGGATCTCGCCTCGCGCCCGCGCCCGCAGCAGCGGGGCCTCGTCCGTCTCGGCCGTGGGCATCACTCGAGGCTTCAATGTCGCGAGGCGGGGATTCTCGCGCGCTTTTTTCGAGGGGCCGAATGCGGCCCGGCCGGGGAGCGGCGGTATCCTCCCGGCGCCATGAGCGTGCATTCGCTGGCCAGCGTCGATCCTGCCGCCCACCTTGCCGACGGCGTCACCGTCGGTGCGTTCGCCGTGATCGAAGCCGGCGCCGTCGTCGGCGAGGGCTGCGAAGTCCGCGCCCACGCCGTGCTGAAGCCGCACGCCCGGCTCGGCCGCGGCGTGATCGTTCACGAAGGCGCCGTGATCGGCGGCGACCCGCAGGATCTGACCTTTCAGCCCTGCGAGAGCACGGCCGAGATCGGCGACGGCAGCGTGCTGCGCGAGGGCGTGACCATCCACCGCGGCTCGAAGCCGGGCAGCGCCACCCGCGTCGGCCGTGGCTGCTACCTGATGGCCTACGTCCACGTCGCCCACGACGACGTGCTGGGCGACGGCGTGATCGCGGCCAACAACGCGGCGCTGGCGGGCCACGTCCACGTGGGGGACAAGGCGTTCGTCTCGGGCGGCGTGGTGATCCACCAGTTCTGCCGCGTCGGCCGCCAGGCGATGGTTGCCGGCAACGCCAAGCTCGTGCAGGACGCGCTGCCGTTCTCGATCCTCGACGGCGTGCCGGCGCGCTGGCGCGGGATCAACGCGATCGGCCTGCGCCGCGCCGGCTTCACCGCCAGCGAGCTGCGCGAGGTGCGCGAGAGCTGCCGCCTGCTGATGCGTGCCGGGCTCGGACGCGACGAGGCGCTGCGTGAGATCGACGCCCTCGGCGGGCCGCTGTCCGCGGAGATCGCGGCCTTCGTCCGCGGCGGCAAGCGCGGCTTCGCCCATCGCCGGGGCGCGGGCGCGGCGGGCGAGTAGCTCACCGCCCCGGTGGAGGTGGTCGCGGCGCGGACGGTCGTCTTCGTCCACGGCCTGTTCATGACGGGGATCGAGATGTCGCTGCTGCGCTCTCGCATCGCCCGCGCCGGGTTCGAGACCGCTCGCTTCCGCTATCGCTCGACCGCCCGCCCGCTGGCCGACCACGCGGCGAGCCTCGCGCGCTTCTGCGCGGAGCGGGGCCCGGTGCACCTGGTCGCGCACTCGATGGGAGGACTCGTCGTGCTCCGCATGCTGGGCGATCACCCGGGCGTCGCGGTCGGCCGCGCGGTGCTGCTGGGCTCGCCGGTCCGCGGCAGCGCCGTCGCCGCCCGCGCCGCCGCCCGGCCCTGGATGCGCCGCTTGCTGCGTTCCGCCGCCGAGGGCGAACTGGTCGGACGCGAGCTCGCCTGGGACGTGCGGGGAGCGGTCGGCGTGATCGCGGGCACGCGGGCGATCGGGCTCGGCCGCCTGCTCGGCGGCCTCGCCGGCCCGAGCGACGGCGCGGTGTCGGTGGCCGAGACCCGGCTCGACGGGGCGGCCGACCAGCTCGAGCTGCACCACTCGCACGCGGCGATGCTGCTGTCGCGACGGCTCGCCCGCGAGGTGGTCGCGTTCCTGCGCGACGGCCGCTTCGCCCGCGCCTGAGCTTCACGCCCTGCGCAGCGCGCGGGCCTCGGCGTCGCGGTGGGCGTGGTAGGCCTCGCGCTCCGGCGGCAGCAGGTCGGCGAAGGCGTGGCCGAGCAGGCTGGGTCCGAAGCGGCCGGTCGCGGCGCGATGCAGGCGGAACGCTCCTTCGCCTCCACACCAGGCGGCGACCAGCAACGCGCCGGCCAGGCCCGAGCCCAGCAGCCAGACCGCGAACGCGACCTGGCCCGCCGCGGTCGCGATCGTCAGGGTCCGCGCTGCGCCCGGCCCGCCGCGGGCGGCGAAGGCCCGCTGCTGCACGGCCTCGGGGAGCAGGACGAGCAGCGGTCCGGCGCCGGCCGTCAGCAGGTCTTCCCAACTGCGCCGCACGCCGGCCATCACCTCGTCGGCGTAGGAGTGCGGCGCGGGGCCCGGGCCCGGATCGGGCGGCGGCGCCAGGCGGTACTGGTGGATCAGGCGACCGCGCTCGCGCGCCGGCGGGAGCGTCTCCACCTCCCACCAGTCGTCGCCGAATCGCACCCGGCGCGCCGACTCCCACGAGAGGTGGGGCAGCAGCGAGCGGATCA
>WYBL01000125.1 GCA_011526565.1 Acidobacteriota bacterium
AGCACGAGCTGGTCGAGAAGGAACGGCTGCGCAAGGAGCTGGAGCTGTGCCGGCGCATCCAGGAGGAGCTGCTGCCGCACGACGCGCTGCGCTTCCCGTTCGCCGAGGTGAAGGGCGTCTCGATCCCGGCCCGCGAGGTGGGCGGCGACTTCTTCGACTACTTCGCGCTGCCCGGCGGACAGGCGGCGATCCTGGTCGGCGACGTGTCGGGCAAGGGCGTCGGCGCGGCGCTGCTGATGGCGAACGTGCAGGCGACGCTGCGGGCGCGGCTGCCGCTCGTCAAGGACCTCGCGGAGCTGGCGGTGGCGCTCGACGAGGAGATCGAGAAGACGACGCCGGCCGCGGTGTACCTGACGCTGTTCCTGGCGATCCTGGAGCCGGAGCGGCGCGCGCTGCGCTACGTGAACGCCGGCCACAACACCCAGTTCCTGCTGCGCGGCGACGGCGGCTACGAGGAGCTGGCCTCGACCGGGCGGCCGCTGGGGCTGCTGCCCGGCGGCGGCTACGAGGAGCGCCAGGTCGTGCTGGGCAAGGGCGACTGCCTGTTCCTGTTCACCGACGGCCTGACCGAGGCGGAGAACGCGCAGGGCGAGGAGTTCGGCGCCGAGCGGCTGCCGGCGCTGCTGGCCCGCGAGCGCGCCAGCGGCCCCGACCAGATCCTGCGCGCGATCGAGGAGGCGGTGCGCGACCACCGCGGCGCCGTCGAAGCCGCCGACGACGCCACGATGGTCGCCCTCAAGGTGGGGTAGTAAGCTCTCTGCCGTGAGCGCTCTCGACGCGCTGTGCCGCGAACACGGGCTGCTCGCGATCTACCTGTTCGGGTCGCGCGAGCAGGACGGGGTGCGGCTGCTCTCCGGCGAGCGCGCCGAGCGCGAGGGGTCCGACCTCGACGTCGCGGTCGTGTTCGCGGGGCCGCCGCGAGTCGAGCGGTTGCCGGCCCTCCAGGTCGCGCTCGAGGACGCCTTCGCTCCGCTGCGCGTCGACCTGGTCCCGGTGCAGCGCACCGACGCGCTGTTCGAGTTCCGCGCGATCGACGGCACGCGGGTGGCCACGTCGGACGAACACCGCGCGAACCTCTACGAACTGACGGTGATGCGGCGGGCCGCCGAGCTGCTGCCGATCCAGGCCGCCCTCGATCGCGACCGGTTGAGCGAGTGAGATCGTGGGCGCCGCCAGTTGCCAGGGATCGGGTTCCGGCGCCGGAGTGAATCCGGCGCCGGTCCCATGGGGGCTCCCCGGGGTCTACAGCAGCGACTCGACGGCGGCGCGCTCCTCGCGGAGCTCCTTCTCCGTCGCGGCCAGCTTCTCCTTCAGGAAGTCGTCGAGCGGCAGGTCCTTGACGACCTGGTAGTCGCCGCCCTTGCACGTGCAGGGGTAGCTGAACACCACGCCTTCCGAGACGCCGTAGCTGCCGTCGGCCGGCACCGCCATCGAGACCCAGTCGCCCTCGGGCGTGCCCTGGATCCAGTTGCGCATGTGGTCCATCGCCGAAGACGCGGCCGAGGCCGCCGAGCTCTGGCCACGGGCCTTGATGATCGCCGCGCCGCGCTGCTGCACGGTGGGGATGAACGTGCCCTTGTACCACTCGGCGTCGACCAGCGACATCGCGGGCTTGCCGCCGACCGTCGCCTGCGACAGGTCGGGCACCTGGGTGGACGAGTGGTTGCCCCAGATCGTCACCTTGCGGATCTCGCGCGGGTGCGAGCCCGTCTTCTCGGCGAGCTGCGAGATCGCGCGGTTGTGGTCGAGCCGGGTCATCGCGTGGAACTGGCGGCGGTCGAGGCCCTTCGCGGCCGAGGCCGCGATCAGCGCGTTGGTGTTGGCGGGGTTGCCGACCACCAGCACGCGCACGTCCTTCTTCGCGCGGGCGGCGATCGCCTGGCCCTGGGGCCCGAAGATCGCGCCGTTGGCGGAGAGCAGGTCCTTGCGCTCCATGCCCGGGCCGCGGGGCCGGGCGCCGACCAGGAAGCAGACGTCGGCCTGGTCGAACGCCTCGTTGGCGTCGGCGGTGGCGACGAGGCCGTCGAGGGTCGGGAACGCGCAGTCGCGCAGTTCCATGCACACGCCCTCGAGCGCGGGGAGCGCGGGGGCGATCTCGAGCATCTGGAGGATCACGGGGCGGTCGGGACCGAGCAGGTTGCCGGCCGCCAGGCGGAATGCGAGGGCGTAGCCAATGTTGCCGGCGGCGCCCGTGATGGCGATGCGAAGAGGTTTCTCCATGGCGTCCCGGATTCTAGCGCCGCGGGCGCGGGCCCGGGCTATCCTGCGAGGCAAGGGACTTCGGGGCGGGACAGGAGCGAGCGATGGGTGTGCGCAGGATCGCGGCGGGGATGGCATGCGTGGGGGCGCTGGTCGTGGCGCCCGCGTTCGCGGAGTGGCCGCAGTGGCGCGGGCCGGCGCAGCGCGGGTCGTCCGCGGAGACCGGGCTGCCGCTGCGCTGGAGCGCCGGCGAAGGGATCGCCTGGAAGCTGGAGCTGCCCGAGATCTCCGGCTCGACGCCGATCGTGCACGGCGAGCGCGTGTACCTGAACGTCGCCCGCGGCGACGCGCTCGAGCTGTGGGCGGTCGACCGCAACACCGGCAAGCCGCTGTGGCAGGCGCCGGTCGGCACCGGCAACGTCAGCACCCGCAAGCAGAACATGTCGTCGCCGTCGCCGGTCACCGACGGCCGTCACGTCGCGGTGTTGACCGGCACCGGCGTGCTCAAGGGCTTCGACCTCGCGGGCAAGGAACTGTGGGCGCGCGACTTCCAGAAGGAGCACGGCAAGTTCGGCCTGATGTGGGGCTACGCCAGCTCGCCGCTGCTGCACGACGGCAGCCTCTACGTGCAGGTGCTGCACGGGATGCACACCGACGACCCGTCGTACGTGACACGGATCGAGCTGGCGACGGGCAAGACGCTCTGGCGCGTGGAGCGGCCGACCGACGCGCCGAAGGAGTCGCCCGACGCCTACACGACGCCCGCGATCGCGCGCACGAAGGCGGGCCCCGAGCTGATCATCACCGGCGCCGACTACGTGACCGGCCACGACCTCGCGACCGGGAAGGAGCTTTGGCGCGCCGCGGGTCTCAACCCGGCTCGCGAGGGCTTCTACCGGGTGGTCGCCTCGCCCGTGGTGCTGGGCGACCTGGTGATCGCGCCCTCGCGGGTGCGGCCGATGCTCGCGCTGCGCGCCGGCGGCCGCGGCGACGTGACCACCTCGCGCAAGGTGTGGAGCCACGACGCGGGGCCCGACGTGCCGACGCCGGCTTCCGACGGCGAGATCCTGTACGTCGTCAACGACAAGGGCATCGCGTCCGCGCTCGACGCGAAGACGGGCGCGGTGCTCTACGCGGACCAGCGGCTGAAGGTGGGAACCTACTCGGCCTCGCCGCTGGTGGCCGACGGCAAGGTGTACGCGACCAGCGAAGACGGCGTGACGACGGTGTACAGCGCGGGCCCGAAGTTCGAACTGCTGGCGGAGAACACGCTGCCCGGCTTCACGCTCGGCTCGATCGCGGTCTCGGAGGGCCAGCTCTTCCTGCGCGCGGGCACCGCCCTGCACGCGATCGGCGAGCGCCGCAAGCGCTAGCACGTCGACAGCGGACCGACGCCGTGGTCGGGAGCGTCGCGCCTCGCCCGCGGGCGGCTAAGCTCCGCATCGATGCGCGGTCCGCTGCTCGCCGTCCTGCTGGTCGCTGGCGCGATCCTCCTGCGCTTCGAGGGGACGGCACTCGAGTACCTGCCGCTCGACTCGTGGATGTACGCGGCGGCGGCCGACGCGCCCGGCGTGTTCACCGCGCGGCCGTGGGGCTACCGGCTGCTGGGGCCCGCGCTCGTCTCGCTGGCCCCCGACGTGCGCACGGGCTTCGCCGCCCTGATGGCGCTGTCGCTGTGCGGGGCGGGGCTCGGCCTGTACCTCTTCCTGAGGCGGCTGGGGCACGGCGAGGCCGCGGCGCTGTGCGGCGTCGCGCTGTTCGCGGTCTCGGGCCCGGTCGCCTACTCGATCCGCAACCCGTACGTGTGCGAGCCGCTGACCGCGTGTCTCGGCATCCTGTTCCTGCTCGCGCTCGCCGCCCGCGCGCCGCTCGGGGTGCTGGCGCTCGTCGCCGCGCTGGCCGCGCTCTCGAAGGAGATCGCGCTGGGCCTGCTGGCGCTCGTGTTCCTGCTGCGGCGCGAGGAGCGGGGCTGGCGCGGCGCGCTGTTCGACGCGGCGCAGGTCGCTGCACCGGCGCTGGTGACGACCGCGCTGCTGCGGATCGCGTGGACGCCGCAGTTCGCGGCCGTGTGGGGGCTGCCGGGCGGGAGCGCCGTGCCGGTGCTGTGGGAGCGGCTGGGACCAGGGCTCCTCGACCCGGGGTTGCTGCTGGGCGGCGTGCTGCCGCTGGCGCTCGTCGGCGCGTGCACGGCCCGCGGCCGCGCGCTGTGGACGACGTGGGCGCCGCTCGCGCTCGTCTACACGCTGCTGCCGTTTTCGGCCTGGCTCTACGATCCGCGCCCGGGGCGCCTGCCGTTCTTCGGCGAGACCGTGCACCGGCTGCTGATCTACGCGCTGCCGCTGCTGCTGCCGCTGGCGCTCGCACTGTGGCCGGGGCCGCGGAACACGCCGGCACCGGTCGCGTTCGCCCGCGGCTGGAACCGGCTGGGCTGGGCGCTCGCCGCACTCGTCGCCACGGCACCGCTATGGGCGCTCGACGGCTACCGGCGCGGGCCGCTTCCCGAGCGCTTCAACGGCCCCGTGGTGCGCGCGCTGTTCGGCGAGAGCCTGCGGGCGGCGGCCGCGCTCGATCGCGGCGAGAGCGTGCGCTACGAGCTGGAGCGGGAGCTGCCGGGACGGGCGACGCGGCGCGCCGCGCTGCGCTTCTTCCTGCGCGGAGGCTGGGGCTCGTTCCCCTATCTCGACCCGGGCCCGGCGGTGATGGACGCCACGCGGGGAGAGCTCTCGATCCCCGCGGGACACCGGCCGCCGCGATCGCTGCGGTTGACGCTCTCGGCGCCGGCCCCGGCCGACGTGCGCTTCGAGGTCGAAGGCCGCGCGGCGGGCGGGTGCCGCGTGGAGACGCACACCCCGTGCGAGGTCGCGCTCGAGGGCGTGGTGCGCGGCGACAACGCGGTGGTCGTGCACGCGGTCCCCGGGCTCAGGCTGCACGCGCTCGAGTTGCAGCCGCGCTGAGCACGGCCCGTCTGCCGCTAGGATCAGGACACCGGAGGAACACTTGAAGCTGCGCCGACACCCGCTGGCGACGATCGCCGTGCTCGCCACCCTCGCGTTCGCCCCGCCGGCCGCGGGCCGCGAGGCCGCGAGCCAGGACCAGATGGACGCGCTGGTGGCGCGGCTGTCGAAAGACGTCGAGCGGCTGCGCGGGCGCGCGTTCCTGCGCCCGGTGGCGGTGCGGCGGATCGGCGACGCGGAGGCGCGCGAGCACTTCCGGACCCGGCTGCTGGAGGCGCTGCCCGAAGAGAAGCTCGCCACCGACAACCTGGCGCTGCACGCGCTGGGGCTCTTGCCGGCGGACGCGGACCTGCTGCAGACGATGCTCGACCTGCTCGAGGAGCAGGCCGCGGGCTTCTACGACCCGAAGCGCGACACGTTCTTCCTGATGGAGGACGCGCCGGAGACCTCGCTGCCGGCGGTGATCGTCCACGAGCTGACCCACGCCCTCGACGACCAGCACTTCGGCCTCGACGCGATGGTCGCGAAGCTGGCGCACGACGACGACGCCTCGGCGGCCTACGCAGCGGTGGTCGAAGGCTCGGGCTCGCTGGTGATGAGCGCGTGGCTGGTCGAGGAGCTGAAGGCAGGGCGGATGAACCCGGGCGACATGGCGCAGATGGTGAACGCGGAGGCGGCGCGCGGCGCGCGGCTGCGCGCGGCGCCCGCCGTGCTGCAGCGCAGCCTGATGGGACCGTACGTGCTGGGCCAGGCGTTCCTGCTGCGCGGCGACCTGATGGCGCTCGTGCGCGGGGTGGCCGCCGCGGACGTCGACGCGTCGTTCCAGAGCCCGCCGCGCAGCACCGAACAGGTGATCCACGCGGAGAAGTACTGGAAGCAGGCGGAGGAGCCGGTGGCACTGCAGCTCGGCGACCTCGCGGCGCCGCTCGGGCCCGGCGCACGCAAGGTGGGAGACGGCCGGCTCGGCGAGCTGCTGATGGCACTCGTGACGAAGGGCGGCGCGATCGACCCGCAGTCGCCGGCGGCGCTGGACCCGAAGCGGTGGACCACGAAGGGGGCGCGCGGCTGGGCGGGCGACCAGTACCAGGTCTACGAGACCACGGACGGCCCGGTGACGCTGCTCGGAACCGTGTGGGACTCCGAAGAAGAAGCGGCGGAGTTCACCCGCGAGCTCATGGTGCCGCGAACCTGCGCGCCGTTTCGCTCCGGGCCCGCGGTGCTGCTGGCGTGCGGCGCGACGGCGCGCGGGGCGAACGTCGCCCCGCTGGCGCTCTCGCGGGCGCGGGAGGCGGCCGCCGCCCGCGCCCGCTGACGGGTCCTCCCCTAGGATGCCTTCACGTCGTAGACGTAGAGCGCGTCCTGCTCGCGGACGTAGAGACGCCCGCCGAGCACGACCGGGTGCGACCAGGACGGCTTCTCGACGCCGGGGATGTCGAAGCTGCCCTTTTCCCTGTAGGCCTCGGGCGTGGCCTCGATCAGCACCATCTTGCCGTTCTGGTAGCGGAAGTAGAGGTGGCCGTCGGCGTAGTGCACGGCCGCCGAGCCGCTGCCGGAGTTGCGCAGCGAGGGCCCGCCCCACAGCACCTTGCCGGTCGCGAAGTCGAGCGCGATCGGGTGGCCGCGATTGTGGCCGTGGCCCGCGTAGATCGTGTCGCCGACGACGACGAAGCCGCCGTGGTGGTTCTGGAACTTCGGCGCCTCGAGGAAGTAGACCTCCTGGGCCTCGACACCGGCCGCGCTCTTGACCAGCTTCAGGAGCGCCGAGCCCGTCTGGTAGCCGGTGGAGGCGAACACGTGGTCGCCCTTGACCACAGGGGTCGAGATGTTGGCGACCTGGTTGGCGACGCGGCCGTAGTGCCACAGGAGCTTGCCGTCGCTCGCGCGCACGCCGACGAGGCCGCGGCCGACGAGCTGGACGTACTGCTTCACGCCCGCGCCGTTCGAGATCACGGCACCCGCGTAGCCTGCGCCGGGCTTGCCCGCGGCGCCGAGGTCGGGCGCCGACGTGCGCCAGATCTCCTTGCCCGTCTTCTTGTCGAGCGCGACCATCAGCGCGTCGGGGCCGCCCGGCGTGAGGATCAGCCGGTCGCCGTCGACGAGCGGCGACTCGGAGAACTTCCACATCGACATCATCACGCCCCCGAAGTCCTTCGGCAGGCTCCTGCGCCAGACCTCCTTGCCGGTGGCGGCGTCGAGCGCGACCGCGTCGCCTTCGGTGCCGACCGCGAACACGAGGTTGCCGTCGACGCTCGGCGTCGCGCGCGGCCCCGGGAACTCGTCGACCCAGGCCGGGCCCACCTGGCTCGACCACAGCCTCCTGCCGTCCTTCGCGTCGAGCGCGATCACGTGCTGGCGGCCCTCGAGGTCGCCCATGGTGTAGACGCGGCCGCCGGCGATCGCCAGCGACGAGAAGCCGGTGCCGAGGCCGGTCGCCTTGAACAGCAGCTTCGGCCCGGTGGCCGGCCACGACGCGAGCAGGCCCTTGTCGGGCGACTGCGCGTCGCGCTGCGCCCCGCGCCAGCCGGGCCACGAGGCGGGCGCCTGGGCACTGGCGGGAACGGCCAGGCCGAGAAGCAGGGCGGCGAGGCCCAGTGCGGTCGTTCGCATGGTCATCCGTCTCCTTGAATGCGGTTTTCGGGGGCGTCAGCCGCCATTGTGCCAAAGGGCCCGCGCCGCGCAGCCCCCGCGGACAACGTTTGACAGCGCCGCGGGGTTGACGGCGCGGGGCCGCGCAGCTTCTGATGCGGGTCGTGAAACGCGCCCTGCTGGTCGGGCTGTTCGTGCTCCTCTACGCGCTGCACCAGGACGTGTGGCTGTGGCGCTCCGCGCGGCCGCTGGTCTTCGGCTTCCTGCCGCCGGGCCTCGCCTGGCACGCGGCCTACACGATCGTGGTGGCCGGCGCCCTGTGGCTGCTGAGCACGCTGGCCTGGCCGCACGCGCTGGAGCGCGAGGCCGAGCAGGTGCCACTGCGCCACCCGGAGGACGAGGCGTGATCCCGACGACGATCGTCCTCCTCTACCTCTGCGTCGTGCTCTACATCGGCATCTTCGCGTTCCGCCGCGCGCACGCGGGCGAAGCCGAGGACTTCTTCCTCGCCGGGCGCTCGCTGGGGCCCGCGGTGTTCCTGCTGTCGCTGTTCGGCACCCACATGACGGCGTTCGCGATCCTCGGCTCGTCGGGCCACGCCTTCGGCAACGGCATCGTCACCTACGGCCTGATGGCGAGCTCGTCGGCGCTCGTGGTGCCGCTGGGGCTGTTCCTGGTCGGGACCCGGATCTGGGCGGTGGGCAAGCGCTACGGCTTCATCACGCCGGTCCAGATCTTCCGCGACCGCTGGGAGACCTCGCACGTCGGCACCGTGATCTTCGTCGTGCAGGCCGCGCTGCTGGTGCCCTACATCATCATCGGCGTCAAGGGCGGCGGGGCCACGCTCGCCGCGGTCTCCGGTGGCGCCGTGCCGTACTGGCTGGGCGGCGCGATCGTCGCGCTGGTCGTGATGAGCTACGTGTTCTTCGGCGGCATGCGCGGCACCGCCTGGGTCAACACGCTGCAGACGTCGATGTTCCTGCTCTTCGGCGCGGTGGCGATCCTGGTCGTCTCGCGCGGGGTCGGCGGCTTCTCCGCGGGCATGGAGGCGCTGCTCGCCGACCCGAGCACGGCGCCGCTGCTGACCCGGGAGCGCGTCTCGCCGCTGTACTTCCTGTCCTACACGCTGATCCCGCTCAGCTCGATCGCGTTCCCCCACATCGCGATCTTCTGCCTCACCGCGCGCCACATGCGGCAGTTCAAGCGCACCGTCGTGCTCTACCCGCTGTGCCTGCTGGTGCTGTGGCTGCCGTGCGTCCTGCTCGGCGTGATGGCCCACCGCTTCGCGGACGACCCGAGGATCGCCGACAAGCTGCAGGCGCGGGCGGAGCTGGCGCAGGGCGGGGCGTCGCTCGAGCCCGAGGCGCGGGCCGACCTCCAGCGGCGGGCCCAGGCCGACGACGTGATGCTCGTGATGCTGGAGCGCACCGCGCCGGTCTGGCTGGTCGGGCTGCTCGGGGCCGGGATCATGGCGGCGGTGATGGCGTCCGACTCGCAGATCCTGGCGCTGTCGACGATGTTCACCGAGGACGTGTTCGCCCACTACGGGGGCAAGGAGCGCTTCGGCGAGGCGGTCCAGGTGGCGACCGGGCGCGCCTTCGTCGTGGCGCTGACGCTCGTCGCCTACGCGATCGCGGTGGCGGTGCCGGCCTCGATCTTCGACCTCGCCGTGCAGTACGCGTTCTCGGGCTTCGCCGCGCTGGCGCCGCTGATGTTCGCGGCCTTCTTCTGGAAGGGGTCGACGAAGTGGGGCGCGCTGGCGGCGACGCTTTGGGTGGGCCTCGCGACGCTCGGCATCGCGGTGTTCCAGAGCCTCGTGCCGGCGCCGGTCGGGCCGCCCGTCGTCGTGTGGCGCGCGTTCGAGCTCGACCTCGTGGCCCGCACGGCCGGCGGCACCTCGATCCTCGGCCTGCTGCCGGTGGTGCCGATGGTGCTCGGCTCGTGCCTGCTGCTGTGGCTCTTCTCGGCGTTGACGCCGAAGCCCTCGGAAGCGACGATTGCCCGCTATTTCCCGGGAAACCAATAAATGAAGCTGTGGATGGCGTTCGTGTTGATGGCGTTCCTGGCCTGGGGCTGCTACGTGCCGACGATGCACGCGGCGCAGATGGCCTTCAAGGGCGGCGCGCTGCGCGCGTTCCTGATGGTCGGCCTCGCCTACTGCCTGACCGCGGTGCTGGTGCCGCTGGTGCTGCTGCTGGCGGGCAAGATGGAGCCGTGGGAGTGGAGCACGCGCGGCCTGAGCCTCGGCTTCCTGGGCGGCGTGCTGGGCGCGATCGGCGCGCTGGGCGTGATCCTGGCGCTGAAGTCGGGCGGCACGCCGCTGGTCGTCGCGCCGATCGTGTTCGCCGGCGCGCCGGTCGTCAACACCCTGGTCAGCATGGGCCTGCACAAGCCGAAGACGGCGCCGGAGCCGCTGTTCTACATCGGCCTGCTGCTGGCCGCCGCCGGCGCCTTCCTGGTCCTCCGCTTCCGTCCGCAGTAGCCGACGACCGGGAACGGAACGGCGCCACAGAGGCACAGAGGCACAGAGATTCACGGAGTGCGTTTCAAGCGGCTGACACCCCTCTGTGCGTCGCTGTGTGCTCGGTGACTCTGTGGCGTCGTTGGCCGTCGACGGCCGGAACGGAACGGCGCCACAGAGGCACAGAGGCACAGAGATTCACGGAGAGGAGGAGTCGAGGGGATGGGTGCGGGTTGGCGCTCACCCGAGGACGCGGCGCTTGATCCCTTCGCGCAGCAACCGCTGGTTGAAGTTGATCAGCAGCCCGACGCGCTTGCCCGTCAAGCGAAGATAGGTCAGCAACTGGGCCTCGTGCACAGGGTCGAAGCGTTCCACCGCCTTGACCTCCACGACCACCGCGTCCTCCACCAGCAGATCCAGCCGGTACTCGCCGATGTGGCGGCCCTTGTAGGTGAGTGGCACAGGCACCTGTCGCTCAAAGCGCAACCCGGCCTCGGCCAGTTCGACCGTCAGGGCCTCGACGTAAGCGCTCTCCAGGAGCCCGGGGCCGAGCGTCCGATGGACCTCGATTGCGCAGCCGATGATCCGCTCGGTCAGCGGGTCCTGCTCTTCGACAAGCATGCGGAGCGCAGTATCCCCGCCTCCCCGGTACTGGAAGGTCCGCCCATCCGGAAACGGCGCCACAGAGGCACAGAGGCACAGAGGTGCACTGAGGGCGTTTCAAGCGGCTGACAGCCCTCTGTGCGTCTCTGTGTGCTCGGTGACTCTGTGGCGCCGTTGGCCGTCGACGGCCGGACAGGAGACGACGCCACAGAGGCACAGAGGCACAGAGGTTCGCTGTGACGGTTTTCAGCAGCTAAGGACCCCCGCCGCCTGAGTTTTTCAGGAGCTTTCCCCCCCTGGGCGGGGAGATTTTCAGGAGCTTTCCCCCCCGCCGCGTGACCTGTCGGCTATGACCGTTTTCGG
>WYBL01000126.1 GCA_011526565.1 Acidobacteriota bacterium
GCCGACCTCGGCAGCAAGAACGGCACGCTGCTCAACGGCCTGCGCGTGGCCGGCGAGCAGCGGCTGCGGCACGGCGACGTGATCACGCTCGGCGAGCACGTGCTCACGTTCCTCGCCGAAGACGCGGCCGCGGCGGGCGAAGACGACGGCGACGCGGAGCCGGCCGGCACCCAGGTCTTCTCGGTCGCCGCGCTGTCCGAGGAGGCGACCCGCGAGGTCAAGGAGCCCGGCGACCTCGCCCGCCAGAACCGGCTGCTGTCGATCCTCAACAAGGCGGGCCGCACGCTGCTGCACCACCAGCCGATGCCCGAGCTGTTCGAGACCATTCTCGACCTGCTGTTCGAGGCGGTCTCCGCCGAACGCGGGGCCATCCTGCTGCTCGAGGGCGAAGCCCGCACGCCCGTGGTCAAGGCCTCGAAGAGCCGGCTCGGCGAGCCGATCGGCCGCGTCAGCCGCTCGATCGCGCGGCGGGCGATCGAGCGGCGCGACGTGCTGCTGGTGCCCAACATGATGGAGGACGCGGCGTTCCGCGGCCAGGACTCGGTGCTCTCCTCGGGCATCCGCTCGGCGCTGTGCGCGCCGCTGTGGTTCACCGCCCAGGGCGCGCCCGACCAGGTGATCGGCCTCGTCTACCTCGACACCCGCGAGTGGGCCCACGCCTTCAGCCAGGAGGACGCCACCGTGCTGGCCGCGCTGTCCAACGTGGCCGCGGCCAAGATCGAGACGGCGCGGCTGCTCGAGGAGAGCCTCGAGAAGCGGCGCATGGAGCGCGAGATGCAGCTCGCCGCCGAGATCCAGCGCTCGCTGCTGCCGTCGCGCGCGCCCCAGCTCCCCGGCTTCTCGATCGCCGGCTCCAACCAGCCCTGCCTCACCGTCGGCGGCGACTACTTCGACTTCGGCACCGGCAGCGACGAGCTGCGGCTGGCGCTGGGCGACGTCTCCGGCAAGGGCACCGGGGCGGCGCTGATCATGGCGGTGCTGCGAGCCGCCGTGCGCGCCCACTGGGACGTCGCCGACACGGCCGAGGCGATCTCGCGGATCAACCGCACCGTGTGCGAGAACATCCCGGCCGGCAAGTACGTCACCTTCTTCCTCGCCCGCCTCGACCCGGCGAGCGGGCGGCTGCGCTACGTGAACGCCGGCCACAACCGGCCGCTGCTGATCCGCGCGGACGGCTCGCACTCCGAGCTGTGCGAGGGCGGCATGGTGCTGGGCCTGATTCCGGAGGCCGAGTACGCCGAGGGCCAGGTCGAGCTGGCGCCGGGCGACGCGCTCGTGGTGTTCTCCGACGGCGTGACCGAGACCTGGAACGAGGCCGACGAGGAGTTCGGCGAAGACGGGCTGCTGGCCCTGGCGCGCGAGGCCCGAGCCCTGCCGGCAGCCGAGATCGAGGCTCGCATCTACGCGGGCCTCGAGCGCTTCGCGGGCGGAGACAAGGCCACCGACGACCGCACCCTGATCGTGGTCAAGCGCGAGGCGAACGCGTGAAGCACCCGCGCCAGACTCCCGTGGCCGACCTGGCCTCGCTGCAGCGCGACGTCGACCTGCTGTTCGAGCGGCTGCGCGCCGCGGAGGAGCGCCTGCGGCCCGCCGACACGGCGGCCTGGTCGCCGCCGCTCGACGTCTACGAGAGCGGCGACTCGGTTGTGGTGGTGGTCGAGGTGCCGGGGCTCGACCCCGAGGCGCTGTCGCTGCAGCTCGAGGGCCACGCGCTGGTGCTGCGCGGCGAGCGCCACGGCCGCAAGCCGGCAGGCGGGACCTGGCTGTGCCTGGAGCGGCCCCACGGGCGGTTCGAGCGGCGCGTCGAGCTCGACGCCCGCTTCGAGGCCGCGGCCGTGTCCGCGCGGCTGACCCGCGGCCTGCTGGTCGTGACCCTGCAGCGGCGCGAGCGCAAGCCGCGCGGCATCGTGATCGAGGTGAAGAGGAGCTGATGGCGGAGGAGCTGCGCAAGGACGACGAGCCGGTCAAGATCCCGGAGGTCCTGCCCGTGCTGCCGCTGCGCGACGTGGTGATCTTCCCGTTCATGATCGTGCCGCTGTACGTGAGCCGCGAGCGCTCGATCAAGGCCGTCGACCACGCCCTGTCGGAGAACCGCATGATCCTGCTGCTGGCCCAGCGCAAGCAGGAGGACGAGGACCCCGGGCCCGACGGCGTGTACGGCTTCGGCACCGTGGCCGTGATCATGCGCATGCTGAAGCTGCCGGACGGCCGCATCCGGGTGCTGGTGCAGGGGCTGTCGCGGGCCCGCGTGCTGGGCTTCGACGAGGCCCAGCCCCACCTGCAGGCGAAGATCGAGGCGCTGCCCGAGGTCGAGCCGCAGGAGCGCACGCTCGAGCTCGAGGCCCTGATGCGCAACGTCAAGGGCGCGCTCGAGCGCTCGGCGGGCCTCGGCAAGCCGATCTCGCCCGAGGTCGTGGTGATCGCCAACAACATGGAGGAGCCGGGTCGGCTCGCCGACCTCGCGGCTTCCAACCTCGAGCTCAAGGTGGAAGGCGCGCAGGAGATCCTGGAAGCGGTCGCGCCGCTCGACCGCCTGCGCAAGGTCCACGACCTCGTCACCAAGGAGCTCGAGGTCCTGGCCATGCAGCAGGAGATCTCGTCCCAGGCCAAGGGCGAGATGGATCGCTCGCAGCGCGAGTTCTTCCTGCGCCAGCAGTTGAAGGCGATCCAGGGCGAGCTGGGCGAGGGCAACGAGCTGGCGGAAGAGGTCGCGCAGCTCCGCGACAAGATCGCCAAGGCGAAGATGCCGAAGCCCGTCCAGGAGGAGGTCGACCGCCAGGTCAAGAAGCTCGAGCGGATGCATCCCGACTCGGCCGAGACGGCGACGCTGCGCAACTGGCTCGACTGGATGGTCGGCCTGCCGTGGAGCAAGGCCACGAAGGACAACCTCGACCTCAAGGAGGCCCAGCGCATCCTCGACGAGGACCACTACGGCCTCGAGAAGGTCAAGGAGCGGATCGTCGAGTACCTGGCGGTGCGCAAGCTGAAGGAGAAGACCAAGGGGCCGCTGCTGTGCTTCGTCGGCCCTCCCGGCGTCGGCAAGACCAGCCTCGGCCGCTCGATCGCCCGCGCGCTGGGCCGCAAGTTCGTGCGGCTGTCGCTGGGCGGCGTCAAGGACGAGGCCGAGGTCCGCGGCCACCGCCGCACGTACGTCGGCGCGATGCCGGGCCGCATCGTCCAGGGACTCAACCAGGCGGGCTCGAACAACCCGGTCTTCATGCTCGACGAAGTCGACAAGATCGGCGCCGACTACCGGGGCGACCCCAGCTCGGCGCTGCTCGAGGTGCTCGACCCCGAGCAGAACTTCAGCTTCCGCGACCACTACCTCGGCGTGCCGTTCGACCTCTCGACGGTGCTCTTCATCTGCACCGCCAACCTGGTCGACACCATCCAGCCGGCGTTCCTCGACCGCATGGAGGTGATCCGGCTGGCGGGCTACACCGAGGAGGAGAAGATCGAGATCGCGAAGCGCCACCTGGTGCCCAAGCAGCTCGACGAGCACGGCCTGACTGCCGAGAAGCTGGCGGTGCCCGAGTCGACGCTGCGCGCGATCATCGGCGGCTGGACCCGCGAGGCCGGCCTGCGCAACCTGGAGCGCGAGATCGCCGGCGTCGTGCGCAAGGTCGCGCGCAAGGTGGCGGAAGGCGATCCGCAGGCGCCGACCAAGGTGACGCCGGCGATGCTGCCGAAGCTGATCGGCGCCCCCAAGGTCCTGCCCGACGAGGCGCTGAAGCAGGACGAGGTGGGGACTGCCACCGGCCTCGCCTGGACGCCGACCGGCGGCGACGTGTTGTTCGTCGAGGCCCAGGTGATGAAGGGCCGCGGCAACCTGCAGCTCACCGGCCACCTCGGCGAGGTGATGAAGGAATCGGCGCAGGCCGCGCTGTCGTGGGCCCGCTCGCGGGCGAAGCAGTGGGGCATCGGCGACGCCTACTTCCAGCAGCACGACCTGCACGTGCACGTGCCGGAGGGGGCGATCCCCAAGGACGGCCCCTCGGCGGGCGTGACGATGGCGACCGCGATGCTGTCGGTGTTCACCGGCCGCAAGGTGCGGCGCAACGTGGCGATGACGGGCGAGATCACGCTGCGCGGCGGCGTGCTGCCGATCGGCGGCCTCAAGGAGAAGCTGCTGGCGGCGAAGCGGGCCGGGCTGACGATGCTGCTGGTGCCGAAGAAGAACGCCAAGGAGCTCGAGGAGATCCCGGCCCCGCTGCGCCGGGGCATGGAGATCCACCTCGTCGAGACGATCGACGACGTGCTCGACCACGCCCTGCTGCCGTCCGGAAAGCCGCGCCGCGCTGCCGCCAGCCGGCGCGGCGGGGGCCGCTCAGCCGCCGTTCGCCAGGCCCGTCCGCCGCCGGGCGAGCTGACCGGCGCCGTCACCGGGGCCGGAGCCGGCTCGGCCGCAGGAGCCTGCTCGGCCAGCGGTGCCGGGTCGGCGGCGGGCGGCACAGGCGGCGCGGCCTGCGGCGCCGGCGGGTGCGGCGCGCCGGCCGCGTGCAGGTCGCGGCCGTGCTGGGTCAGGGCCGAGAGCCAGAACGAGCGTTCGAGGCCCAGCCCCGCCATGCCGACGATCGCCTGCAGGTCGCGCAGCGGCGCCGCCACGAACGCCCACGGGTACCGGCGCACCAGCAGCAGCGCCCCCGCCGGGCCGCCGGCCGAGGCCAGCGGCAGCGCGAGCAGCGAGCGATAGCCGGGGACCAGCAGCGGGCCGCCGGCCGGGGCCGTCTCCTTGAGGTCGTCGAGCCGCAGCGGCGCGCCGAGGCCGGCGACGTGAGCGACCAGCTCCGGCGAACCCAGCGCGGCGCCGCCGGGCTCGAGCGGCAGCCGCTTCACCGAGTCCGGCTGCACCAGCGCCAGCTCGCCGGCGTCGAACGGACAGGCCTGGCGCAGGATCGCGCGCAGCGAGCGGACCAGCAGCGCGCCTTCGTCCGGCGCGATCGAGCGCGCCAGCTCCAGCAGCGGCGGCGCCAGCGGGATCAAGCGCTCCGCCTACAGCGCGGCGACGTCCGCCTCGCTGAGCAGCATGCGCTCGATCCCGCGCGCGCGACCCGACTCGGGGTCGGCGTCGACGACCACGGCGGCGAAGCGCGGGTCGTGCTTGGCGGTCTCGAAGCGGTGCGGCATGCCGGTCGTGAAGCGGAGCAGGATGGTCGAGGTCTCGACGCCGATCACCGAGTCGTACGGTCCGGTCATGCCGATGTCGGTGCAGTACGCGGTGCCACGCGCGAACACGCGCTGGTCGCAGGTCGGCACGTGGGTGTGGGTGCCGACCACCGCCGCGACCTGGCCGTCGAGGTAGTAGCCCATCGCCATCTTCTCGGACGTGGCCTCGGCGTGCATGTCGACGACGATCACCTTCGCCTCGGCCTTCAGCTTCGCCAGCTCCTCGTCGGCGCGCGCGAACGGGCAGTCCATCGCCCCGTTCATGAACACCCGGCCGGAGAGGTTGAGCACGCCGACCGGGACGCCGGTCTTCTTCGTCTTGCCGACGAACGCGCCCTTGCCGGGCTGGCGCCGCGGGTAGTTGGCGGGCCGCAGCAGTTGCGGGATGAAGTCGGCGACCGGGATCAGCTCCTTCTTGTCCCAGACGTGGTTGCCCGAGGTCAGGCAGTCGACGCCCAGGTCCAGGAACTCGTCGCAGATCTCCTTGGTGATGCCGAAGCCGCCCGCGGCGTTCTCGACGTTGGCGATCGTGAAGTCGATGCCGTGACGCGCCACCACCTTCGGCAGCGCCTTCTTCACGATGGCCCGACCGGGCCCGCCCACCACGTCGCCGATGACCAGGATCTTCACGAAACCGCACCTCGCAGGCTCGGCTCCGACGTGGAGCCGAGCCTTTGAGGGTAACTTACTTCGCGGCGATCCGTTTCGGTCTCAGCGCGAGCTGGCCCTGGCGGGCGGCGTCGATCGCCTCGCCGAGGATGCGGACCGCTTCCTGCGGGGCGTGGAAGCCGTTGGAGTTCTCCGACTCGACGAAGTCGATGAAGAACTGCGCCTTGCGCTGGTGCTTCCAGGCCGGCCCCAGCTCCGCGTCCGTGGCCCCGGCCGCCCTGGCGGCTTCGAGGTCGGCGATCAGCTCGACGAGAGCGTCCATCGCCCGGTTGCGCAGGCTGACCGTGCGCTCCTGGTTGGCCTCGGCGCGGGCGATCATCTCCTCCTCCGACCACTTGTGGCAGGTCTGGCAGGCGTTGCTCACGTTGAGCAGCGGCGAGCGCACGTGGTGGTCGGAGATCTTCATCGCCCCGACCCGCTGGTACGGCATGTGGCAGTCGGCGCAGGCCACGCCGGAGCGGGCGTGGATGCCCTGGTTCCACATCTCGAACTCGGGGTGCTGCGCCTTGAGCACCGGCGCACCCGTCTTCGCATGGGTCCAGTCCTTGAACCCGATCTCCTCGTAGTACTCGAAGATCTGGTCGACCTTCAGGCCCTTGGCCCACGGGTAGGTCAGCCGCTTCTCGTCGCCCTTGAAGTAGTACTCGACGTGGCACTGGCCGCACACGTACGAGCGCATCTCCTGGCGGGTCGCCATCGTGTTGACGTCGTAGTCCGCGACCCCCTGCGAGGCCTTGTACGCCTTGATCCCCTCGAGGAAGCCCGGGCGCGTCACCCGCAGCGCCATCGTCTGCGAGTCGTGGCAGTCGATGCAGGCGATCGGGTGCTTGGCGTGGGCACGGGCCTCGGCGTAGGGCAGCGGGTTCAGCTTCTCGAAGCCCTTGATCAGGTCGCCGCCGCCGGCCTTCTTGTAGGGCACGTAGACCGACGCGTGGCAGTGCAGGCAGGTGCCGGGCTGCTTGAACTGCGAGACGCGCTGGGTGAAGGTCTGGTCTTCCAGCATCCAGGCGTGGCCGCGCTTCTTGCGGAAGTCGACCGAGAAGGCGTAGCCCGCCCACATCGTCTTCAGCCGCGGGTCCTCCTCGAGGCGCGACTGCGCGACGATCGAGCGCGGGTCGGCCTCGGACGGGGTCACCGGCAGCGCCTCGGAGCCGCCGAAGCGGGTCCGCTTCTGGTCTACCGTGCGCAGGTAGCTGTCGTACTGCTGCGGGAAGTTCTTGCCCCAGATCGCCGGGTCCTCGGTGTCGTCGGTCAGCTCGACGACGCGGAAGAAGGGGTTCTTCGCCTCCTGCTTGCGCTCGAAGATGTTGACCAGCAGTGCCGTGACGCCGGCGGCGGCGATCGCCGCCGCGGCCGCGGCCACGATCAGGGTCCTGCTGCGGGGAGCCTCGCTCATGTCTCGTTACCTCGCCGACGCCACGTCGGTGGCGCCCATTTCCATGTGTCCCACGCCGTGGTGACAGCGCAGGCACGACACCGGCTCGCGCCCGTCGCCGCCGCCGTCCATCACCGTCACCACGTCGGCGTGGCAGTGGCGGCACTGCCCCTCGGTGACGGCGCGGTTGGTGGGCGTGATCCGGATCGGCTCCTGGAAGCCGCCGGTCGTGAAGTAGTAGGAATGCCAGAACCCGTTGCGTGCCTTGGTCCAGTACTTGCCGACCAGGTCGTGAGGGGCGTGGCAGTCGTTGCAGGTCGCCACCGTGCGGTGGCTGCCCTTGACCCAGCCGTCGTACTGCTCGTGCATCACGTGGCAGTTGGCGCAGGCACGCGGGTCGTTGGTCATGTAGGAGTAGCCCTTCGCGTACACGAAGGTGAAGCTGCCGACGCCCGCGGCGACGCCGACGAGCGCCGCGATCACGACCATCGGCGTCGAGAACCGCATCAGAAGGAGACCGGCACGTCGAGCGTGATCATGTCGTAGCCCTGGCCTTTCAGCGGGTCGTCGAGCGCGCGCGACCAGGAGAGCCCCGGTCGCACCCAACGCTTCCCGGAGAGCTTGAAGTGCAGCCGCGGCCCGATGCCCGCGGTGAACGTCGAGCGCGCGGCCGCGGACGCCCGCACCGGCGCCGCGTCGGTCAGCCAGCGCTGCATCCGCAGCTCGCCGCCGAGCGAGAACTTCGGCGAGAAGAAGTGGCCCGCGTGCAGCCCCGCCGTGAAGTTGGTGCGCGAGTCGTCCTGGCTCTCGGGGCCGCGGACACGCGTGAGCTGCAGCACCGTGGCCTCGGCCTGGAAGGTCAGGCCCGGCGTCACGCGGGCCACCGACGCGCCACCGATCACCGTCAAGTAGTTGACCGCGAACAGCGCGTTCTCCATCGCCGAGCGCGCCGGGATGCCGCGGGCGACCGCGAACGCGGCGCCGGCATCGGGACGATCACCGCCGCCACTGCCGACCGGGAGCGTGACGGCGCCGAAGGCGGCGACGCGCCAGGGCCCCGCCAGCGGGCGCGCGTAGGTGACACCCAGCAGGGGGTTGGAGAAGCCGCTGCCGCCCGCGGCGTCCGTCTCGTCCTTCAGGAACGCGACGCGGGCGATCGGCGCCCAGCGCGGGCTCAGCTTGTAGCTCGCGATCACGCTGGTGACCCAGGTGTCGCGCGAGGTGGCGCCGAGGTCGTACGCGGCGAGCGTCTGGTCGACGCGCACCACGCTGCCGGCGGCCGCGGGCCGCAGCAGCCACGGCAGCGAGTACGGCGGCGGGGCCGGCTGGGCGGCGACGAGCGGGCCGGACAGCGCGGCCGCGGCGAGCAGGACGATCAGGGTGAACGAGCGCATGAAGTCCCTCCTGCGACGTGACGGTGATTGTAACGGGCTCTGCCGGAAACCGCCTTCAGCCCCCTTGCTCGTCCGCGGGCTCAGGAGGAAAATCGGCGTCATCTTGCAACTCCAGGTGAACGGTGACGTGCACGAGGTCGACGTGCCCGACCACTGGACGCTCCTCGAGGTGTTGCGCTATCGGCTCGGCCTGACGGGCAGCAAGCAGGGCTGCGACAAGGGCGACTGCGGCGCGTGCACCGTGCTGCTCGACGGCCAGCCGGCGATCTCCTGCCTGGTGCTCGCGCGCGAGGCCGAGGGTCGCTCGGTGCTCACCATCGAAGGACTGGCGCCGCGCCACGTCGCTGCCGGCGGCTGCGGCGTGGACCCGGTCCAGGCCGCCTTCGACGCCAGCGGGGCGCTGCAGTGCGGCTTCTGCCAGAGCGGCATGATCCTGTCCGCGTGGGCCCTGCTCGCCCGCAACCCGCGGCCGCGACCGGAAGAGGTGCGGGCGGCGCTGGCGGGGAATCTCTGTCGCTGCACGGGCTACACCCAGATCTTCGACGCGGTCGCTCGGCTCGCCACGGCAGGCGCCGCGACTGCCCCGGAAACTTCGCCGGAAGCCGTCCGGGACTGAAGCGTGGGCGCCCGGGACCGCCACGGCATCGATCCGCCCTGGGGCGAGTTCCGCCACGTGGGGCAAGGCTCCACCAAGATCGACGGCCTGGCCAAGGCCACCGGTGCGGCGCTCTACGCGGACGACCTGAGCCTGCCGCTGATGCTCCACGCCAAGACCCTGCGCAGCCCCCACCCGCACGCGCGGCTGCGGGCGATCGACAGCGGCGCGGCGCTGGCGCTGCCCGGCGTGCACGCCGTGATCACGGGCCGCGACCTGCCCGTCCGCTACGGCATCCTGCCGTGGAGCCAGGACGAGACGGCACTGGCCGTGGACAAGGTGCGCTTCGTCGGCGACCCGGTGGCGGCGGTGGCGGCGGTCGACGAAGACACCGCCAACGAGGCGCTGAAGCGGATCCGCGTCGACTACGAGTTGCTGCACCCGTTCCTCGACCCGCGCGAGAGCCTGGCGCGGGGCGACCCGCCGATCCACGAGGACCGCAAGGAGGGCAACGTCTCCAAGAAGGTGGAGCTGGCTTTCGGCGACGTGGACTCGGCGTTCGCGGGCGCTGCAGTCGTGATCGAGGGCGACTACGACTTCCACGGCACCACTCACGCGGCGATCGAGCCGCACTGCGTGCTCGCCCGCTACGGGCCCGACGGAGTGCTGACGCTGTGGTCGTCGACCCAGATCACCCACTACGTCCACCGAGCCCTGTCCCGCGTGCTGGGCTTGCCCCCCCACCGCATCCGGGTGATCCAGCCGTGCCTGGGCGGGGCCTTCGGCGGCAAATCCGACCCGTTCAGCCTCGAGTTCTGCGCCTCGCTGCTGGCGATCCGGACCGCGCGCCCGGTCAAGATGCTCTACACCCGCGAGGAGGTGTTCTACGCCCACCGCGGGCGCCACCCGATGCAGATGCGCTATCGCACGGCCGCCGGCCCGGACGGCCGGCTGGCCGCGGTCGACGCCCGCATCCTGATCGACGGCGGCGCGTACAGCTCCTACGGCCTGGTCACCACCTACTACTCGGGCCAGTTGCTGACCGGGCCCTACCACTTCCCCGCCTACCGCTTCGAGAGCACGCGGGTCTTCACCAACAAGCCGCCCTGCGGGCCCAAGCGCGGCCACGGCTCCGTGCAGCCGCGTTTCGCATTCGAGGTCCAGCTCGACCGGCTGGCCGAGCGCCTCGGCCTCGACCCGTTCGAGCTGCGCCGCCGCAACCTGCTCGGCGCCGACGCCACCACGGTCAACGGACAGCGCGTCACCTCGAACGGCTTCGCGCGCTGTCTCGAGCGCGTGGAGGAGGCGAGCGGCTGGCGCCAGCGGCGAGGCCGGCTGCCGCGCGGGCGTGGCCTGGGCATGGCGGGCTCGATGTACATCTCGGGCACCAACTACCCGATCTACCCGAACCCAATGCCGCAGTCGGGCATCCAGCTCAAGCTCGACCGCTCCGGCCTCGTCACGGTGTTCTCGGGCGGCAACGACATCGGCCAGGGCACCAACACGATCGTGCGCTGCCTGGTCGCGGAGGAGCTCGGCCTCCAGCTCGAGCAGGTGCGAGTGGTGGCGGCGGACACCGACCTGTGCCCGGTCGACCTCGGCGCCTACTCCTCGCGCGGCACCTTCATGATCGGGAATGCCGTGCTCGACGCCTGCCGCAAGCTGCGGGGCACGCTGGTGAGCGCCGTGGCCGAGAGCTGGGGCGTCGACCCTCGGCGCGTGCGCTTCGTGGACGGGGCCGTGGTCGACCTCGAGGACCCGGGCCGCTCGCTGCCGACGGCGGACGCGTTCCAGCTCGCCGAGGCGCGCTTCGACACGCTCGGCGCAACCGGCTCGTACAACACGCCGTCGCTCGGCGGCGACTACCGGGGCGGCACGATCGGGGCATCGCCCGCGTACTCGTTCACCGCGCACGTGGTGGAGGTGACGGTCGACGAGGAGACCGGCCGCATCACCTGCGAACGCGCGTGGATCGCCCACGACTGCGGCCGGGCGCTGAACCCGGTGCTGGTCGCCGGCCAGATGGAGGGCTCGGCCTACATGGGGCTGGCCGAGGCGCTCGTGGAGGAGCACGAGGTCAACCGCTTCGGCCTGCACCGCGGCCCCTCGCTGCTCGACTACCGGCTGCCGACCTCGGTCGACACCCCGGAACTGCACTCGCTGATCGTCGAGAGCCTCGACCCGGAGGGCCCGTACGGTGCGAAGGAAGCCGGCGAGGGCCCGCTCCACCCCGCCATTCCCGCGCTGTCCAACGCGGTCTTCGACGCGGTGGGCATCCGCCTGCAGCACCTGCCGTTCACCCCGGGCAAGGTGCTGAAGGCGCTGCGGGCGGCCGCCGCAGAGCGCCGGCCCGCCGTCGCGGCGGTCAGCGGAACCTGATGCTGCGCCTGCCCTCCTTCCGGCTCGAGCAGCCGGACACGCTGCCGCAGGCGCTGGCCCTGCTGGACCAGGCCGGCCCCGAGGCGGCGGTGCTCGCCGGCGGCACCGACCTGCTGCCCAACATGAAGCACGAGCTCCGCCGGCCGTCGGTGGTGATCGCGCTTTCGCGGGTAAAGGGTCTGACCGGCATCGCCGAGGCCGCCGATGGTGCCATCGAAATCGGCGCCATGACACCGCTCGCGGAGGTGGCGCAGAGTGCGCTTGTCGCGCGTGCGCTGCCGGCCCTGGCCCAGGCCGCGGCGCTGGTCGCCGGCCCCCAGCTCCGGCAGCGCGGCACGCTCGGGGGCAACGTGCTGCTCGACACCCGCTGCCAGTACGTCAACCAGTCCCACTTCTGGCGCAGCGCGCTCGGCTTCTGCCTCAAGAAGGACGGCACGGTCTGCCACGTCGTGGCCGGTGGCTCGCGCTGCGTGGCCGCCGCCTCCGCCGACACCGTTCCGGCACTGATGACGCTGGGCGCCGTGCTCGAGGTTGCGCGACACGACCGCACCCGCCAGCTGCCGATCGACGCCTTCTTCGTCGCGGACGGCATCGTCAACCGGCGACTGGAGCCGACCGAGCTGCTGACCCGGGTCCGCGTCCCGCGCCCGGCCGCGGGCCATCGGGGCGCGTACGGCAAGCTGCGCGAACGCGGCTCCATCGATTTCCCCCTGCTCGGCGTGGCCGCTCGCCTCGACCTCTCGGAGGCGGGCGTCGTCGAACACGCGGACCTGGTGCTGACCTCGCTGGCGGCCGCCCCACGACGGGTGGCCGGGGCGGCCGACGCCCTGCGCGGCAGCGCTCCCGGGCACGCGCCGGCGGAGTTCGAGACGGCCGTGCGACGGGTGGCGGAACTGGCGCGCCGGCAGTGCCGCCCGCTGCCCAACCTGCCCGGCGACCACGAATGGCGCGGCGAGATGGTTCCTGTCTATGCCCGGCGCACGCTGCTGGCGGCGGCGGCGGGACAGGGCCCCGTGCATCACGTCTGAAGGAGGGACCGATGGCCGAGACGGCATCCGGCGAGGCGCTGATCTACGACTGGAACACCGCCGGCAACGGCTACCCGCACCGCGCGACGCCGATCGAGTTCGACGACGAGACGCTGCGCGACGGCCTGCAGTCCCCGTCGGTCCGCGACCCGTCGCTCGAGCGCAAGCTGGAGCTGCTCCACCTGATGGAGGCGCTCGGCATCCAGAGCGTCGACGTCGGGCTGCCGGGGGCGGGCCCGCGGGCGCGCGCCGACATCGAGGCGCTGTGCCGCGAGATCGTCGCCAGCCGGCTCAAGATCCGGCCCAACTGCGCGGTGCGCACGGTGATGGCCGACGTCACCGCGCTGTGCGAGATCGCCGACCGGGTGGGGCTGGCGATCGAGGCCTCGGCCTTCATCGGCAGCTCGCCGATCCGCCAGTACGCCGAGGAGTGGTCCCTCGACTTCATGATCCGCCAGTCGGAGGAGACGATCCGCTTCGCGGTGGAGCACGGGCTGCCGGTGATGTACGTCACCGAGGACACCACCCGCGCCACGCCCGACACCATTCGCCGCCTGTACCGCGCCGCGATCGGCGCCGGGGCGTCGCGCGTCTGCGTGTGCGACACCGTCGGCCACATCACGCCGCGCGGCGTGCGCAACCTGATCCCCTACGTGCGCCAGTTGATCAAGGAGATCGGCGCCGACGTCAAGATCGACTGGCACGGCCACAACGACCGCGGGATGGGCGTGATCAACACCCTGACGGCGATGACCTCCGGCGTCGACCGCGTGCACGCCACGGCGCTCGGCATCGGCGAGCGGGTCGGCAACTGCTCGATGGACCAGTTGCTCGTCAACCTGCGCTTGATGGGCTACATCGAGAACGACCTGTCGCCGCTGCGGCGCTACGTCGAGGCCGCCAGCGAGGCGACCGGGGTGCCGATCCCGGAGAACTACCCGGTGTTCGGCCACGACGCGTTCCGGACCGCCACCGGGGTCCACGCCGCGGCCATCATCAAGGCCCAGCGCAAGGGCGACTCCTGGCTCGCCGACCGCGTCTACTCCGGGGTGCCCGCCGAGATGGTCGGGGCGCGGCAGAAGATCGAGATCGGCTTCATGTCCGGCGTCTCCAACGTGGTGCACTGGCTGGTCGAGCGCGGGATCGAGCCGGCGCCGCGCCTGGTCGAGGAGATCCTGCGCGCGGCCAAAGAACGCGACCGCGTGCTGGCCGAAGACGAGGTGCGGCAGATCGTCAAGTTCGTCGCCGCCGAGAGCGAGCACCCGCTGCAGGTCGACACGGTGGAGAGCTGGAAGGCCGAGGTGCGCGGGGACTGAAGCCCGCGCCCGGCGACGCGGTCAGGTCCGGGTCGCCTCGAGGTCGAGGTCGAGGCACAGCCGCTGGGCGAGCTGGAAGCGCTCGCGGCGGAAGAAGGCGAGCAGCTCCTGGTCGGCCCAGCCCACCTCGGTCTGCAGGGTGCGGATGCCGAGCGCCAGCAGGTTGGTGCGCAACTGGTCGATCAGCGCGGAGCCGAAGCCGCGGCCGTGGAACTCGGGGTGGACGTCGATCACGTCCAGCACGGCGACTCGCTCGGTGACTCCGAACTCGCCGAAGTAGACGCGGGCCAGCGCGAAGCCGACCAGCCGGCCGTCCTCTTCCGCCGCCAGCGACATGGCGATCCCCGTGTCGGCCAGCGCCTGCTTCAGCTTGAGACGAAAGAATTCCTCGCGGCGGCGGCCCAGGATGCGGGCGTCGATCGCCACCATCGCCTCGAGGTCGCCGGCCTCGAGCTGGCGGATGCGGACGACGTCGCGGGGCGCGGCTTCGTTGCTCATGACGGACCTCTCTCCAGGGGCGTGGGTCACCCGATGCACTGTCCGCCGTCGACCCGCAGCACCTGGCCGGTCACGTGGCGGCCCTGCGGCGAACCCAGGAACAGGATCGCGGCGGCGACGTCCTCGGGCTGCCCCAGCCGCCCCAGCGCGGTCTCGGCCAGAGCCTTCTGCCGCAGTTCCTCCGCCAGCCCTGCGGTCATCGCGGTCTCGGTCCAGCCCGGGGCCACGACGTTGACTCGGACTCCGAAGCGGCCCAGCTCACGGGCCGCGGTTCGCGCCAGCGCGTTGAGCCCGCCCTTGCTGGCGGCGTAGTTGGCCTGCCCGACCTTGCCGCGGTCCGCGTTGATCGACGACACGAAGACGATCGCGCCACCGCCGGCCGCGCGCAGCGGCGCGACCGACGCGCGCAAGAGGTAGAACGCCGAGTCGAGGTTGGCGGAGATCACCGCGTGCCAGTCCTCGATGGCGAGCTTCCACGACAGGCCGTCACGGGTCACCCCGGCGCTGTGCACGACCAGGTCGAGCCGGCCCTCCGCCACGACGGCGTCGGCGACCGCCCGTTCGACTGCCGCGGCGTCGGTCAGGTCGCAGGCGAGCGCCCGCGTGCCGGCCTCTGCGCCATCGGCGGCGCGGTCGAGCGAGACGACGCGGGCACCGGCCACGAGCAGTGCCCGGCAGGCCGCGCGGCCGATGCCGCCGCTGCCGCCCGCGACCAGCGCCACCCGTCCCGCCATCGGGACCGCGGCCGCCGCGGGATCGCTCACGCCACCGTCACCGGCAGCGGCAGCCCGCGGGCCGCCAGGCGCCGGACCCGGAACGCGCCCCACAGGGCGGCGCCCAGGGCCCCGGCCAGGATCGACTGCGGATGGCTGCGGACCTGCAGCGCCGCCTTCGGATCGGCCGCCGCCTCCCCCATCGCCGCCATCATGCCGGTGTCGGCGGCGAGGCCGCCGGTGACCAGTACCACGCCCCGCACGCCCGCGGCCACCAGCAGCTTCAGGTAGCGGCCGGCCATCGACTGGTGGATGCCCTTCAGGATGTTGGGGATCGCGATGCCGCGCGAGACCATGTTGATGACGTCGGTCTCGGCCAGCACCGCGCAGATCGAGGAGCAGCTCTCCGGCTTGTCCGCCTGCTGCGACAGGCTGCCGATCTCCTCCAGCGTGACCCCGAGGTAGCGCGCGATGTTCTCCAGGAACTGGCCCGAGCCGGACGCGCACTGGCTGGTCATGCGGTAGCTGGCGACCCGCGCGTTCTCGTCCATCCGCACGGCCCGGGTGTGGAGGGCGCCGATGTCGATCACCGCCCGCGCCTCCGGCTCCAGGAACAGGCCGCCGCGGGCGTGGGTGGTCATGCCGTAGAAGTGCCCGGTGCGGAACGGCAGCGCTTCGCCTTCGCCGGTGGTGGCGGCATAGGCCAGGTCGCCGCGGGACAGCCCCGCCGCGCGCAACTGCTCGTCGAACAGGCCCTCGGCCACGGCCAGCACGTCGCGGCGCCGGAGCCGCTCGCTGGCGCCGGCCAGCAGGCGCTCGGCGCCCGCGCCGTCGCTCCACACGATCGCGACCTTGACGGCCGCCGAGCCGACGTCGATCCCCGCGGTGACCAGCGGCGCGCCCGTCACGCCGCGCCCCCGGAGGCGTCGCGCAGTGCGAAGAGGGAGGCGCCGAGCGCGCCGGTGTAGATCGAGTCCTCCGAGATGTTCACCTGCAACTCGCCGTAGTTCTCCTTCAGCAGCGCCTTCAGCGCCGCCACCGCCGCGTTGTTCTTGGCCACGCCACCCGTGAACGTGAACTGGTCGCGCACGCCGCCGGAGCGGGCCAGCAGCGACATCGCCCTCAGGATGATGGCGCGGTGCAGGCCGGCCAGGATGTCCTCCCGCTTCTCGCCCAGCGACAGCCGCTCCCGCAGCTCGGCGCCCGCGAACACGGTGCAGGTGGAGTTGATGCGCACGGGCCGCGTCGACTCGCTGGCGAGCGGGCCCAGCTCGTGCAGCCCGAGGCTCATCTCGTCGGCGATGTAGCCGAGGTAGCGGCCGCAGCCGGCCGCGCAGCGATCGTTCATCTGGAACGAGGTGACGATGCCGTCGGCGTCGACCTGGATCGCCTTGGTGTCCTGGCCGCCGATGTCGAGCACGGTTCGGGTGCCCGGGAACAGGGCGTGGGCCCCCAGGCCGTGGCACAGGATCTCGGAGCGGACCTGGGCCTCGGGAAACGGCAGCTTCTGGCGGCCGTAGCCCGTGCCCACCGAGCCGACCTGGACCAGCTCCGTCGCGGCCGCACGGTCGACCGCGGCGTGCAGCAGCGGCTCGGGCCTCGACAGCCGCGCCACCGCGGCGCGCGCGTGGTCCTCGAAGCGGCCGGCGGCGGCGGCCGAGTTCTCGACCTCGAGGATCGCCTTGTCGAACGCGCCCGCCAGCAGGTCGAAACCGACCCCCGAGGCGCGGGCCTCGGCTTCGGCCAGGGCCAGGTAGCGGCTTCCGGCCAGGTCGCGGAAGAAGTCGCTCTTGCGGCGCGCGCCGGGCGCGTAGAGGTCGCCGACCTCGGCCCCCATGCGGTCCAGGATGCGGGTCAGGGCCGCCGGCAGCGCGGCTGGCTTGGTCAACAGCCGCCGGCAGTTGCGGTCCAGCACCCGGCGCAGCTCGGCGAGCTGCGAGCGGTACTGCTCGGCCCGGAACAGGCGCTCCAGCTCGAGCCGCAGCGCCTCGCGAGCGCCGGGCTCCAGGCCGAAGGCCTCCAGCTCGCGCGCCACCAGGGAGAAGCGGGCGTCGATCAGCGCCTCCGACAGCGCCACCTGGCAGGCGACCTCGTAGTTGCTGCGCGAGTTGGTGATGCCGCGGCCGAGCGGACGGCGATCTTCGCCGAGCACGACGGCCTTGGTCGTGGTGGAGCCCAGGTCGATCCCGACGGCGTACCTCACGACGCCGCCACGGGGTTCGGGTTGCGCGACTTCTGCTGCAGCATCTGGAAGTAGGACTCCAGCCGGTTCTTGATGTTGGCCGCCGAGAAGTAGCGGGGGTCGACCAGGTCGCTCTCGATGAAGCCGCCCGGGCGGCCGGAGCGCGCCTCGACTTCGCGCAGGATGTGGAGCTGCCCGGCGCTGAACGAGTTGCAGCTCTTCACGGAATTGATCAGGAAGCCGTCGGCCTCGTACTCCTCGAGGTAGCGCACGATCAGGTCGATGCGGGTCGGCAGGCTGAGGTTCGTGTAGCAGCCCAGGCAGTACTCGGCCAGGCTCTCGAGCGGCCGCTGCGGGTCGTGGCGGAAGCCGAGGTCGTACATGCCGCCCACCTTGGCGTAGGTGGAGGCGACGCAGACGGCGCCTTCGTCCGAGAACATCTTCCAGAACTGGCGGAAGCTGGTCCAGTTGGGCGGGCCCTCGACGACGATCCGGAAGCGCTCGGCGCCCATCTCGCCTTCGGGCGTCACCGGCCCCAGGCCGTGCGCCATGCGCTGCTCGATCTCCTCGCGCAGCGCGCGGTAGTAGTCCACGGCCGCCCGGGTGCCGCGGAAGGAGCTGAAGATCGGGCCCACGTAGTAAACGGCCCCGAAGTAGGCGTCGATCGGGGACGGCCGGTGGCGCGCCGCGCGCAGCACCGCCACCAGGTCGTCCTCCGCCTGCGCCGACAGCGCGAGGCACTCGCGGAGGCGGTCCTCGTCGTAGGCGCGCCCGGTGACCTGCTCCAGCGTCGGGATCACCTTGCGCCGGAGCTGGTCGACGACGTAGCGGCGCATGTCGTCGGTGATCCTGCCGTCGGCCTGATAGGGCACCTGGAGCATCGTCACCGGCGCCTGGTACTCCTGCGCCAGCAGCTCGAACCACTTCATGAACGTGAAGCAGCCGGTGTAGGAGAGCAGCAGCAGGTCGGGGTTCGGGAGCCGCTGGCCGGTGGGGCCGATGTTGCCGGACTTGAGCATCCCGATGTCGCTCTTGACGTAGGTGCAGACGTCTTCGGAGTGGCCGAGCTTCTCGGCCAGCGAGATGTAGTCCGCCGAACGCCCGCGCATGGCGGACTGCAGGGAGTTGATCTCGGGCAGGACCGGCAGCACGTCGAAGCTCAGCAGCAGCTCGCTGAGGTTGCCCGGCACGAACGTGTAGGCCGTCTTCTCGCCGGTCTCGGGCGCCGCCGCCAGGCGGTCGAAGTGGCGGGCGATCATCTCCTTCTGGCGGAGCTGGCTCGAGTCCTTGGAGGCCTCGGGCGTCGGCGTGGGGGCGGGACCGCTCATGCGTTGCTCCAGAGCTTGATCGAGTCGGCGAAGGTGCCGGCCTGCTCGCGGATGACCTGGAACTGGCCGCTGTTCTCCGCGTACTTGAAGGCGGTCCACGCGATGCCCTCGGCCTCCACCGCCTTGACCAGCATCGGCTGGTCGAGCAGCGCGGGGTCGCAGAAGCTGGGCGCGCAGAACAGCAGCCCTTCGGCTCCGCAGGCGCGGACCCGCTGCACCAGCTCCGCCCCCTTGCGACCGCGGTCGACGTAGCGGGTCGGGCTGGCCATCGCATCGGTCAGGAAGGCGTGGACCAGCGCGCCGAGCGGGTCGTCCCCGACGGGAATGTCGGAGCGGATGAAGCGCAGCACCTGCACGAAGTCGTCGTCGACGATCGAGCAGCCGGCCCGCTCCAGGGTCTTGATCAGGCCCAGCGGCGGCTGCTCGCAGAACGAGCCGGTCAGCACCACCCGCGCCTGGTCCAGCGGCTTGCGGCCGGGGTCGTCGAGCACGGCCTGCCGGTACTGGCGGAACAGCTCGGTCGACTCCTCGACCGGGAGCACCAGCGCGGCGCGCAGGAACAGGTAGAGCTCGTGGGTCGGCAGCTTCCACGGCTGGGTCCGGCGCAGCTCGTACAGCGCCCGCACCTCGCGCCGCTCGGCGTTGTAGAGCTCGATCGAACGGGCCAGCGCCTCGGACGTCAACGGGCGCGCTCCGCGCTCGACCAGCGACGCGGACAGCCGCTCGAGGTCGTGGCGATAGAAGCGCCCGCCCAGCTCGGGATCGAAGTCCTGGGGCAGGTCCAGGTAGTGGGCGAGCTTGTCGGGGAACAGCGACTGCCACATGCCCGACAGGTTGCGGATCACGTCGCAGATCGCCGGGAACAGCATGCCGTCGAGCGGGTCCAGGCTGCCGTTGAGGCCGAGCTCGATGGTGCTGCGCGGGATGTGGCAGATGTAGGACTGGTAGTAGGCGTCGCCCTTGATGATCTCGAGATCCTCGCGCCCGCCCATCACGCCGACGGGCAACACGCCCTGGGCGTGGAGCAGCTCGCGCGGCACGTAGATCGGCATGTAGCCGATCGCCAGGCCGCCGGTCTTGCGCTTCCACTCGCGCACGGCGCCCAGCCGGTAGTCCAGGTAGAGGGCCTCGGCCCGTGCGACCAGCTCGGCGAGCGGGGGGGTGCTCATTGGTGGCTCCAGGCGGGCTCGCGCTTGTCGAGGAACGCGCGCAGCCCCTCCTTCGCGTCGTGGGTCGCCATCAGCTCGTCGAGGTACAGCCGCTCGAGCTCGGCCAGCTCGCCCCGCAGGCGGGCCGACAGCGAGACGCGCGCCGCCCGCACCGCGTGGCGCGTGCTCGAAGCGGAATGCGCGAGCAGGTGGCGGCGTGCCCAGTCGAGCGCCGCGGCCGTGGGGTCGTCCGCACGCTCGTCCACCAGGCCGATCGCCAGCGCCTCTGCGGCCGTGACGCTGCGGCCGCTGAGCAGCAGGTCTTCCGCCGCCGGCCGCCCCACCCGCTCAGGCAGCAGCAGCGACGCCAGCGGCGCGAACACGCCGAGGGCGATCTCCGGCTGGCCGAGCCGCGCGTCGTCCGCGGCGAACACCCGGTGGCACAGCAGCACCACCTCGAGCCCGCCACCCAGGCATTGCCCGCGCACGGCCGCTAGCAGCGGCACTCCGCAGTCGACCAGCGCGCGGGCCAACTCGTGGAAACGAGCCAGCATCGCCGCGACCTGGTCGGGCAGGTGCTCCTGGACACTGGCGCCGAAGGAGAAGTGGCGGCCCTCGCCCTCCAGCAGCAGCGCCTGCACCGTCGGAGTAGCCGCTGCGCGCGCGGCCACCTGCGCCAGCGCTTCGGTCAGCGCCGCGTCGATCACGTTGCCCCGCGAGCCGCCGAGCCGCACCTGCCAGACCCGACCGGCCTCCAGCTCCACGACCGTCACCGGACCAGGCGGCGTCGCCGTCTCCACCATCAGCGCGCCCGGGCCCGCGCGAGGACCTGGTCCTGCAGCGCGTCGGACCACGCCTCGCCCGCGGCCAGCTTGCGGCGCAGCAGCAGGAAGTCGGCTTCGCGGCAGGCCCGCGAGCCCTCGTGGAAGGCGCGGAAGCCCGCTCGCGCCTCCGTCATCATGTTGAGGCCGAGCCAGGCGCGATTGCTCTCCCGGTTGCGGTCCCAGTGCTCCAACTTGTGCTTGCGGACGCTCTCGATCGTCTTGCTCAGGCAGCCCGGGAACGTGTTGGCCAGGCGGTAGACGAGGGCGTCGACCTCGCGGTCGAGCGGCGCCAGGTCGACCCGCCCGCGCGCGAACAGCGCCTTGCCGGCGTCCTTCTCGGCGCCGGTCCGGAAATCGCCATGGACGATGCGGCCGCCGTCCAGCCAGCGGTCGGTGACCACCAGCGGGTTGGGCACGAAGGCGCCGTCGATCGCCAGCGTCGGCACGACGCGGGTCAGCAGCCCGAGGCGCTCGGCCTTGTACGCGCTCCAGTGCTCGCACAGCGTGCAGCTCTCCATCGCGGCTTCGATCCCGACGAACAGCGGCAGGAAGTCGGTGCTGCCCCCGTCGGGCGCCGAGCCGTGGCGCGGGCCGGCCTGGCCGAACACCGCCAGGTCGGAGGCCACGGAGAAGTCGCAGGCCATGCCGATCTCCTGGCCGCCCGCGATCCGCATGCCGTTGACGCGGCAGATCACCGGCTTGTCGCACGCGAGGATCGCGCTGACCATGTCGTTGAACAGCCGCATGTACTGCCGGTATTCCTCGGGCCGGCCGGCGTAGTACTCGGCGTACTCGGCGGTGTTGCCGCCCGTGCAGAACGCGCGGTCGCCCGCCCCGGTGAACACGACCGCCACGGCGGCGCGGTCGTTCGAGGCCCGCCGCATGCCGAGGATCACGGCCCTCACCATCTCGGTGGTGTAGGAGTTGAGCTGCGCCGGGTTGTCGAGGGTGATCCACACCGTGTGCAGGCCTTCGACGGGCGACCCGTCGGGGGCCTTCAGCGGCACTTCTTCGTAGCGCACGCCCGGCACCTCGCGGTGAGGCACCAGGTCGTGGTTCTTCAGTTCCATGCTCATCGCTCTCCAGGCACCAGCACGATGCGGCGCTCCGCGCTGCCGGCGTGGAGCGCCTCGAACACGTCGTTGATCTCGTCCAGCGGGCGCTTCTCGACGAAGGGCTCCAGCGCGACCTGGCCACGGCGCACCAGTTCGACCACGGCCGGGTAGTGCTCGGGCAGGCAGCCCCAGTTGCCCTGGACTGTGGCGTCGAAGGCCATCAGGTTCGAGAGGCGGACCTCGACGGCACGGGGGGTGAAGCCGACGACCGAGAGGTACGCCCCGTGACCGAGCAGCCCGAAGGCCGTCGCCTGCCCAGCCGGCGTGCCCGAGGTCTCGAAGATCTTCAGCCGCCAGCCCGGGCTGCTGCGGGCCTCGGCAAACTCGCGGACCTGCTTGCGGAGCTGGCGGGCGTCCGCGGCACGGCCGTCCAGGGTCAGCGCCGCACCGTGACGCGCGATCCGCTCGAGGCGAACCGGTTCGACATCGATCGCGACCACGTGGGCGCCGAGGGCCGCCGCGACCTGGACCCCGAAGCCGCCGACCCCGCCGACGCCCACGAACACGGCCACGTCTCCGGGCTGCAGCCCGCTCCGGTGGATCGCCTGATAGGGAGTCGAGACCGCGTCGGCGACGACCGAGAGCGCGACGAGGTCGACCCCGTCCGGCACGGGGCACAAGCCGCGCGCGGGGACGCGGACGTGGGATCCGAAGCCGCCGTGCACGTCGTTGCCCGGGAAGATCTGCTTCGGACAGACGGCCCCGCGGCCGGCCGCACAGGCGTCGCACTCGCCGCACGGCATCACGGCCGGTACGACGACCGCCTGCCCGAGCCAGGACTCGGCGCCGGCCCCGGCTTCGACCACGCGGCCGGAGATCTCGTGGCCGAGCACCAGCGGCAGCGCGTGCCGGGTCGGCACGCCGTCGTAGTAGTAGCCGAGGTCGGTGTGGCACACGCCACAGCCCGAGACCTCGACCAGCACCTCGCCGCTGGCGCAGTGCTCGTCCCGCGTTTCGCGGGTCAGCGGCTCGCCCACTCGGGTGAAGACCCACGAGCTCACTTGCACGTGCCGCTCGTCTCGAACAGGACCGCCGAGCGCGGCCGTTCGTCAGTGACCCGCATCGGCATCCCGCTCCCACAACAGCCGCATGCCGGCCAGCACCGCCACGGTGGCAGCGAGCGCTCCCAGCGGAACCGCCGGAACCGGACCCTGGCTCGGGGCCACGAGCAGGTAGGTGTCGAGCCAGCGTCCCAGCAGCACCACCAGCGCGGCCCGGTACAGCGACCCGGCGTCGCGCTTGGCGGGCTGTGAGATCTGGGCGACGAACGGGAACACGAAGCACAGCAGCGGGGTCAGCCAGAACAGCGCGCCCCAGCCATCGCCGAAACGGGTCACGTAGTGGCCGGTCTCCTCGGGGATGTTCGAGTACCAGATGAGCAGGTACTGGCAGAACCAGACGTAGGCCCAGAAGGTCGAAAAGGCGAAGAGCAGCTTGCCCAGATCGTGGCGCGCGGCGTCGCCGAGCGGCGCGGCCAGCCGCCCCTGGCGGTCGAGCAGCAGCGCCAGCACGGTGACCGCGGCAATCCCGCCCTGGAAGGTGCCGGCGAAGAGCAGCACGCTGTACATCGTGCTGAACCACTCGGGCTCGAGCGACATGCCCCAGTCCCAGGCCGCGACCGAGATCGAGAGCGCGAACAGCGGCAGGAAGACCAGGGCAGCCCGGACCAGGCGCCGCCGACCCTCGGCAGACGGCTGGGCAACCATCGCGCGGAGGGCTCGGCTCAGCAGGCCGATCAGCGCGAGCCAGACGACGGCGAGAACGACGGCTCGGGCCAGGAACAGCGGCGGGTTGAGCCAGGCGTGCTTGGCGTGGACCAGGGCGCTGGCGTCGGGGCGAGCCCACGGGTAGAGCGTGGTCAGCCCGAACACCAGGGCCAGGCCCACCGCGACGAGGGGCACCGGCAGCGTGCGCGCCAGCCGTAGCGGCACGTTGCGCAACGGGAACCACCAGCGCGCACCAGCCACGATCTGGATGGCCAGGAACAAGGCGCCGCCCAGCGACAGCGTCACGCCGTAGAGGCCTGCCGTGAGGACCCCCGCCCAGGCCTCGGCGGGCTGGAAGCCGACAGCGCCGGCCGCCAGCAGCGCGGTGGAGAAGCCGACGGCGACGAGCTGCCCGGAAGAGGGGGCGAGCGGGCGTGGCCCGAGGGTGGTGGCGCTCACTGCGCACCTCCCTGGAGCTGGCGCAGGTGGAGCACGACCCGCCAGCGGTCGGCCAGCGTGACCTGTGCCGCGTGCGGCGGCATGATGCCCTGGCCGCGCGAGATGATGTGGACGATGTGCCCGTCGGGCAGCGTGCGCGCCCGCGCGGCCGTCAGGCTCGGCGGGTTGGGGAAGCGTCCGATGATGGGCCCGTCTCCCTGGCCGGCCGGGCCGTGGCAGACCGCGCACACGTTCTCGTAGACCTGCTTGCCACGCGCCAGGGTCGCGGCGTCCGTCGTCTCCGGATTGGACAGCTCGACCCCGGCCCGCAGCGCCTCCTCGGGCCCGGGGCCGTAGGCGAACGCCTCGCCCGTCATCGGCACGGTTCCCTCGGGTGGCGTCAGCAGCGTCTGGCCGCCGCGCAGCACGGGGTTGGGATCGTAGGAGTCGTACGGCACCGAGTAGTACATGCCGGGCATCACCACGAAGCCGGGCTGCTCGCCGCGCGCACGGCACCCACTGGTCATCGCGAGTGCCAGCAGCGCCGCGGCCACCAGTCGCAGGCCCTTCATGCGACCCTCCAGTCCTCGACCAGCTCGAGCGGCCTCAACGCCTGGCAAAGCGTGCGGAACCGGTCCGGGGCAAAGCTGCCGTCGCGCTCCACGACCAGCACCGCGAAGCGGTCGTCGGTGACCCGCGGGTGGGGCTGGCTGGGCGCGGATGCCGGAACCAGGCGCGGGAACAGGCGCCGACGCAGGAACAGCGTGCCGAGGGTGGCGAACGCCGCGATCAGCACGGTCAGTTCGAACGTCACCGGCACCAACGCCGGCAGCGCGGTGTCGGGCTTGCCGCCGATGTCCATCGGCCAGTCGATGACGTGGACCCAGCCCTGGAAGACCAGCTTGCCGATGCCGCCGCACAGCCCGCCGATCAAGGTGGCCAGCGCGATCCGGGTCGGCCGCAGCGCCATCGCGTCGTCGATGCCGTGGATCGGGAACGGCGAGTAGACCTCGGCGACCTCGAAGCCCTCGCCGCGCAGCCGGCGCACGGCCCCGACCGTCGTCTCCGGGGCGTCGAAGACGAGCATGTGGACGCGCCCGCGCTCCGGCGCGCGCGCCTCAGTGTGTGCCATGCGCCCCCTCCTTCTGGAGAGCCAGCGTGTGCTTGATCTCGTGCAGGGCGACCACCGGGGCCACCCGCACGAAGAGCAGGAACAGGGTGAAGAACAGGCCGAAGCTGCCGATCAAGATGCCGACTTCGACCAGGGTGGGCGTGTAGTGGCTCCACGACGACGGCAGGTAGTCACGGTGCAGCGAGATGACCACGATGTTGAAGCGCTCGAACCACATTCCGATGTTGACGAAGATCGAGGCAATGAACAGCACCAGCTCCGAGCGGCGCGCGCGCGCCGACCAGAACACCTGCGGCACCACGACGTTGCAGAACACCATCAGCCAGTAGGCCCACGCGTAGGGCCCGAAGGCCCGGTTCCAGAACGTGAAGCGCTCGTAGCGCGAGCCGCTGTACCAGGCGATGAACAGCTCGGTCGCGTAGGCGAGGCCGACCATCAGCCCCGTCGTGATCAGCACCTTGGCCATGAAGTCGAAGTGGCGCATCGTGATGAAGCGCTCGAGGTGCAGCAGCCGGCGGGTCAGCAGCACCAGCGTCATCACCATGGCGAAGCCCGAGAAGACGGCGCCGGCGACGAAGTAGGGCGGGAAGATCGTCGTGTGCCAGCCCGGGATCACGCTGGTCGCGAAGTCGAAGGAGACGATCGTGTGGACCGAGACGACCAGCGGCGTGGCCAGCCCGGCCAGCAGCAGGCAGGCCTTCTCGTAGCGCTGCCAGGTGCGGGCCGAGCCGTCCCAGCCCAGGCTCAGCCAGCCGTAGAGCTTCTGCCGCCAGCCGCGGGCGCGGTCGCGCAGGGTCGCAAAATCGGGCACCAGGCCGAGGTACCAGAACAGCAGCGACACCGTCAGGTAGGTCGAGATCGCGAACACGTCCCACACCAGCGGCGAGCGGTAGTTGACCCACAGCGAGCCACGGCTGTTCGGGTAGGGGAACATCCAGAAGGCCAGCCACGGGCGGCCCATGTGGATCAGCGGGAACAGCCCGGCGCAGCACACCGCGAAGATGGTCATTCCCTCGGCAGCACGCGCGATCGAGGTGCGCCACTGCTGGCGCAGCAGCAACAGGATGGCCGAGATCAGGGTGCCGGCGTGGCCGATGCCGACCCAGAAGACGAAGTTGGTGATGTCGTAGCCCCAGCCGACCGTGCGATTGAGGCCCCAGGTGCCGATGCCCTTGTAGACGGTCCAGCCGATCAGGCTGAAGCCCATCACCAGCACGGTGACGGCGGTCACGAACGCGATCCACCAGCCCTTGCCCGGCCGGCCTTCGACCGGCGCCACCAGGGCCCGGGTGACCTCGCCGTGATCGAGCGAGTCGCTGACCAACGGCTCGCGCTCCCCCGGCGGCCACAGTTCGGCGGGCCCGAGCCGGTCCGGCGTCCAGGCGCTGGCGCTCACGAGTGTCCTCCCTGGCTGTCGTGCGGAGACGGGGCACCCGCGGCGCGGGTGCGCACGCGGGCGAGGTAGGTGATCGAGGGCCTGACGCCCACGTCGGCCAGCGCCTGGAACGCGCGTGGCGCGTGCCGGCGGCTGGCGATCGACTCCGACGCGCCATCGCCGAAGTGGATGGCGCGGGCGGGGCAGCTCTGCTGGCAGGCCGTCTGCACCTCCGGGAGGTCCGCCGTACCAGCGGCGCGGGCGGCGATCCGGGCGGCCTGGATGCGCTGCACGCAGAAGGTGCACTTTTCCATCACGCCGCGGGCCCGCACCGTGACGTCCGGGTTCAGCACCATGCGCGCCACCGGCTCGCTCGGCTGGTTGTCGAACCAGTTGAAGGCGCGGACCTTGTAGGGGCAGTTGTTGGCGCAGTAGCGGGTGCCGACGCAACGGTTGTACACCTGCTGGTTGAGCCCGTCCTCGCTGTGCACGGTGGCTGCCACGGGGCACACCGTCTCGCACGGGGCGTGGTCGCACTGGGAGCACATCATCGGCTCGAACAGCACGTCCGGCTCATCGGGCGAGCCGACGAAGTAGCGGTCGATGCGCAGCCAGTGCATGCCGCGGTTGCGCGCGATCTCGTCCGCTCCGACGACGGCGATGTTGTTCTCCGCCTGACAGGCCACGACGCAGGCGCTGCAGCCGGTGCAGGCGTCGAGGTCGAGCACCATGTGCCACTGCGGCTTCGTCGGCTCGCGCGCGGGCCACAGGTCGCGGCCCTCGGGCACGTGGGCGCCGTGCACCGCCTCGTCGGCTCCGGCGACCTGGAACACGATCGGACGGCCTTCGCTCGAGGCATGGCGCTGGACCAGCGGCAGGCGTTCGCGGCGGTCCGTGCGCTCCACTCGGGCGGACAACCCGCGGCGGAGTGCGCGCCCGGAACCGTCGAGGCTGGCCGCGCGGGTGGCGTTCCACTCCACCGGGTCCCCGCTGCCACGTCCGCCATAGCCCACAGGCAGGCCGATCACGCGCGGGTGCTGGCCCGGCAGCACCCGCGCCGCCATCTCGACGCTCCGTGCTCCCACGCTGACGCGCACGATGTCGCCGTCCGCGACGCCGAGCGAGCGGGCGGTCTCGGGGGCCAGCCGCGCGCACGCCGACCACGCGGCGCGGGTCAGCGGATCGGGCAGCTCGCGCAGCCAGGGGACGTGGGAGCGGCTCCCGTCGCGCAGCGCGACCTCGGCGATCAACTCGGCTTCGAGCACGTCCGCGGGCCTGGCAGCAGCCGAAGTGGCGACCGCTGCCCGAAGGGCGGCGACGGCGGCGACGGCGTCACTGGGCCGAGCCGCGGGCAGCGCCGCGACCGCAGCACCTTCGGGAGCCAGGCCGCGGCGCACGGCCGTGCGCCAGGCCGCAGCGTCGGCCGCCGGCAGCACCTCGCGCTTCCAGCGCTCGGCGAGGAACTCGCGATCCTCGCGCAGCGGCGCTCCCGACCACGCGAGCAGGCTGGCGAGGGGAGCCCGCGTGGCGAACAGCGGGCGCACGGCGGGCTGGGCCAGGCTCAGCACGCCGGCGCGCGGGCTGGCGTCGCTCCAGCACTCGAGCGGGTGATGGGCGGCGGCGACCACCTGGCAGGCGGACGCGGTGGCCGTCGGGCGGTCGGTGACCGCGATCGTCAGCGGCACCCGCGCCAGCGCCTTGCGGATCGCATCGGCATCGGGCCACTGATCGAGCGGATCGAGCCCCAGTACCAGCAGCGCGCCGACCTCGCCCCTGGCGAGCGCTCCGCGCAGCCAGGCGAGATCGCGGTCGAGTCCACGGCGCACCAGCGACGGGCGCTCGGGATCGAGCGTGTGGCCCTCGTTCCCGAGCAGGCGGTTGATCCAGCCGACGGCGAGCGCTTCGGCCAGATCTTCCGTGGCGGTCACGACCAGGCTGCGGCCGCGGGCCGCGAGCAGCTCCTTCGCCAGCGCATCGACTCGCGCCGCGTGGGGCGCGGCGGCCGGCAGGTCGATCGCGGCCAGCGCCTCGGCACCGGGACTGGCGGCGGCCACCTTGCGCAGGAGAGCAAGCGCGATCCCGCGCCGCTCGGCCGCCGTCGCCAGCCAGCGCTCGTCGGCGTTGGCACCGGTCAGCGACAGGCTGCCCTCGACGTGGACGTGGCGCAGCGGCGGGCGGGCGGCGGCCCGCCGCCGGGCCGCCCACTGCGCCGTGTGGACGACGGGCTCCGGGCCCGCACCGAGCAGATCGGTGGCGAAGGTGACGAGCAGGTCGGCCGCGCCGATCTCGAGCGCCGGCAGCAGCGGCCGCCCGTGCAGGATCTCCGCGGCCTCGAGCGCCGCCGACGCGGGTTCGGCGTCGGGGTCGAGCTCGACGAGGCGGCCGCCCCAGCGCGCGAGCAGGCCGTCGATCGCGGAGCGCAGAGTCGGGCTGGTCACGGTCCGGCTCAGCACCACCAGCGGGCGGCCGCCGAGTTCCGCGAGCCCGGCGGCGACGCGCCGGTCGACGTCCTCCCAGCTCGCCGCCTGGCCGTCGATCGCGGGCTCGCGCAGCCGGCCCGCGTCGTAGAGCGCGCGCAGGTCCCCCTGGCCGAACGCGCACAGCCCGCCGCCCGACAGCGGGTGCTCCGGGTGGCCCTCCAGCTTCACGGGACGCCCGTCGCGGACGGTCGCCACCAGCCCGCAGGCCGCGGGGCACGCCTGGCAGGTGCTCGCGTAGTGGGTGGCGACGCCCGGCGTGATCTCCTCCGGCGCCACCACGTACGGGAGCGCGTGGCGCACGGGAAGCCGCTCGCAGGCGGCGAGCGAAGCGCTGATCCCGGCCAGGGTCAGGAACGAGCGCCGCCGCAACGCCAGGGCGTCGGATTCGGTGGGCTCCGCACGCTCGGGGGCCGCCGCCGGCGCGAGCGGGTGCGCCTGCGATTCGTCCAGCTCCATCCAGGGTCGTTCGTCGGGGGTCGCCATCGGGAACCTCAGTGGTGGCACACGGCGCAATCGGTCAGCCGGTTGGCCTGCGCCGCGGGAATCGTCGCGAAGCCCGCGCCGGTCCGCTCGCTGCCCTTGCGGTGGCACTCGATGCACCAGCCCATCGTCAGCGGCGCATGCTGCGAGACCCGCCCCATCTCCTCGACCGGGCCGTGGCAGGTCTGGCAGGTCACGCCCGCCGCCACGTGCGGCTTGTGGTTGAAGTAGGCGTGGTCGGGAAGCTGGTGGATACGGACCCAGGGGATCGGCTTCCCGGCGTCGACGGCGGCCCGGACCTTGGCAACCTCCGGGTGGTCCGGCAGCACCTGGCGGTGGCAGTTGAGGCAGACCGAGGCCGGCGGGATCCCGGCGTGGCGGCCGCGCTCGGCGCCGAAGTGGCAGTAGAGGCACGGGATGCGGAGGCCGCCGGCATGGACGGCGTGCGAGTAGTTGACGGGCTGCGGCGGGGCGTAGCCCTGGTTGGTCGGCTCGCAGGCGGCGAGGACCAGCACCAGGGCCGCGGGCAGCAGGCGTCGGGACAGCGCGCTAGGGGATCGCATGGGCGGGGACTTTCTCCGGGCGCAGGAGGCTGCGGATCAGGCCGACGCTCGCGGCGCACCAGGCCGCCAGCGCGAGGACGACGAAGACCCGGGGGATGACCAGCAGGAACGGCAGGTCGAAGACGTGGGCCAGGCGGAAGGTGGCCACGGTGTACATGCCGAGCGGGAACACCGCGCCCCAGTAGAGCGGGTCGTAGCGGAGCGGGAAGCGGCGGTAACCGTGGCGCCACGCCGCCAGGATCACGAGCATCGGGATCCACCAGGTGGCCGTGGCCCAGAACAAGGCCGTGAAGCCACGCAGGAATGGCTCCATCGACGAGAGCAGCGGGGACGAGGGCGCATCGGCGATCAGCGTCGTCCCGGCCAGCGTCGAGATCGCCATCGCGCCCATGTTGATCCAGTAGGGCGGCATCAGGTCGGAGGGCGCGAACGTGTAGAACGTGTAGCGGTAGAAGATCAGCGAGATCATCCAGATGTAGAGCATTCCGCCGCACAGCCAGAAGCAGAGCGCGAAGAACGGCAGCAGCTCGCCGCGGCCGGGATAGCGCGGCAGCAGCAGCCCGCCGAGGTTGGAGATCGACTCGGTCGCCACCACCGCCACCAGCCAGCCGCCGCTGATGCCGTCGGCCAGCGAGGGCTTGTGCTCCTTGACCGTGAGCGCGGCGAACACCGCGTAGATCAGCACGGCCCACAACACGATGGCGCACGCCCACAGCGCGGCCGCGATCGCGACCAGGTCGAGCAGGACCAGGAGCTGGACGCCGAGCACGCTGGTCGCCGCAACCGCGGTGAAGAAGCCGACCCCGCGCTGGTGGTCGACGAGATCGGCCAGGACCCGCGGCGGGTAGCGGACGACCCGGGCCAGGTTGAGTGCCACCAGCGCGGCGAAGGCGACGACGTTGACCGGGACCAGCGCCAGCCCGATCGCGCCAAGGCCCATCTGATGGCAGGCGACCGATACGATCCCGGTTGCCATCACCAGCGCGAAGTAGGCCGGGTGGAGCCGCTCCACGTCAGGCGCTCCGCCGGCCCCGCACGCGATCCGCCAGGCCCTCGATCTCGCGAGCCAGACCTTCCAGGTCGCGGGCCAGCTCC
>WYBL01000127.1 GCA_011526565.1 Acidobacteriota bacterium
AACGAGAATGCCCGGCCCTTCCAGTGGGTCAAGACCGCCGATCAGATCCTCGCCAGCATTGCCCGCTTCGCCACACGCACGAGCCAAGCACACCTTAGTCAGCGAATCTCTGATACGGGAGACTAGACGCCCGCCTGAACATCCCGAAGAGATCCACGAAGAACCGCGTCTCGCGGCCAGGGGCCAGCCAGGGGTACTCGTAGATGGCGCGAGCGCCTGCGACTGAATCGAGTCGCAGGAACGCCATCGCCCCATAGGCACGTAGCGCGGGCAGGCAGTTTGCCGAGGCGTGGTACCACTCGAGCAGCACGGCCTCCGCTTCATGACATCGCATCCTTCCCAGCAGTTCAATGGCGAAGGCAGCGTCGACGCGGTTTGCAGATGTCAGCATCGTACCGACAGCACCCGCTATGGCCGCTCGAGTCGTCGGGCTGATGCTCAGCGGGGCCGCTGAGACGGCCACGGCAGCCAGCGTTGGGTCGGTGGCATTCAGCGCACGGGCGAACTCCTCGAGCGCCGGTTCCGGGAGTGCGCTGAGCCGCTCCACACGGTGGCGAGCCCGAGTGAAGGAAAGCGCTTTCAACCTCTCCACGGCGGCCGCCGCGTGCTGCGCCACTTCCTTGGCATCCACCGATGCCAGGACGTGGTCGAAAACCGCCTCTTCGGCGAACCCAATCAGCCCTGGATCACCAGGGTGAGCCTCCAGCACACTGGAAGACAGCAGGCACTCGATTGCAGGCCCGGGCGGATTCTGCTCGCTGAACCGGGGAGCACCCATGAAGTCATTTAGGGTGAGCCAGCGCGTTGCGCGGTCCTCGAGCCTGGAAGCGGTCCATTCGAGAGCCCGCGCCAGTTCCGGCGTCCCGAGGCGGGCCGCGGTGTCTGCCTCCCGTTCCAGCCGCTCTTCGAGCCACGCAGTGACGATGGCTGCCTGCGTGGTCAAGTCGGGGCGCGGCACCGACGCGGTCAGCTTGAGATACGCCCCAAGCGTGAAGGGGTGCGTGAGCGCCCCACGTACGTGGCCGGGTAGGATGTAAAGCTCCGGGAGCCCGCGCTTCGCTCGCACCCACGCGCTCTCCAACTCCGCTGCGGTGAACCGCCTCGGGAGCGCGTCGGTGCGCCCGACCTGCGTGCGGCTGCCGCGGAGATCTCGCCAGTCGTCGGCCTCCGCGCGGGGTTCGTGGGCGCGGACGCTAGGCCATCGCTCGGGCCCCAAAAGACGCCATGCGTCAAGGCGCGACGTGAGAATGAGAACGCTCGACCGCCCCAAGCGAGATTCGAGCCAGAACTCGATCGCTTGGGCAACGGTTCGAGGCAAGGCCGTGGCCTCGTCGATCGCGTCAAGCACGACCGTCAGCCGCAGCTCCTCGCCGAGCTGGCGCACCAGCGCAGCCTCCTCTTGCACTCGGTGCTCGGGTGCGAGGACTCCTTGCAGCTCCGTTATCACTGCTCGTACGAGCGTCTGCTCGTCGGTGAAGGTGAGGTGCCGTGCCTCGAGGAAGACAACCGGTAACGTGCCACCGAAGTTGGCGACAAAGTGCGCTACGAGGCTCGTCTTCCCCATTCCCGCCCCGCTGACGACAGGCACCAAGGTCGCTCGGCGGTCAGCCACTCGGTTCGGGTCGTACGCGATCTGCCATCGGTCGTACAGTTCCCGATCTGCGCTCCGCACGGAGTACATCGCCGGCACATAACGCCCTTGTTCCTGCAGCCGGCTGAGGACGCGCCGACTCGAATCCTTCGCAGACTGGACCAGCGCTGGGAGTGTCAGCCTGGAATACGGGATCCCAAGCATCTCCCATCGCAGGTCCGTACTGTCGCGATCCAGCCACAGGGCCATGAGTCGCCCCCCGATGACTCGTACGCGAACTCCTCCCGCCGCTTCGCGCAGTGCGGCGGGCCATGCTCTTCGTTTCGCCCTGGGGAGTTCTCGGCTGACATCGCGAGCCGTTACTACTACGAACTCCTGAGCTACGGGGCAGGCCATCCGGGCCTTCTTGAGGTCCTCGATGGCCTTCTTGGGCCAGCCGCCGCCGCGCTCCGTTGAGTAGCAGGTGGCGATCGAGCAACTCGCTGCGGTGTCGCCCACAAATGAGTCTGGCTGCCCCTTGATGCTCTGGTCGCGATCGTTCACGCCATGCGGCTGAAGATCTCGGTAGGCCTCGCGCCATCGCCGAATGAGCGCATCGCATAGTCGATGAAACGAGCCATCCTCCAGATTCTGGATGGCTTCGAGCGTGCTCCCCGGCACGGTGCTCACCAATGCACTGACCGGCACTCCGCACTGCCGGCTGGAGCTAGGTGGCGCATTCTTGACTGAGTCCCGTGAGGGCCCCTTTGCGGAACGAACACGTCGCGTGCGACAGAGGCATCACTCCGTGCCTTGGCCAGTCCGGAACACTTTCATCACTTCGTCGCCGAGGTGGTTGATTACCTTGACGGCGATTCTGCCGTTCTTGGGCTTGGGGAAGGGGCGGGAGGTCGCGCTGTGGAGGGTTTGCCAGGCTTCTTCGTTGATTTCCGCCTTGAGCGTGGTCTTGAGGGCTGTGTAGGGGTCGTTGGCGCCGAGGAAGTAGGCGTGGCGGACGAAGAAGCTCTCCTCGTTGTAGTCCGTGTCGAGGAACCAGCAGGCGATGCCGTCGGGGCCGTCGCTGCGGACTTCGCCGCTGTTGGGGTGGAAGACGTCTACGCCGTTGACCTTGACTTGGAGATTGTCGGCATCCACCTCGATCAGGTCGATGTCGGGTTCGCCGAAGATCACGAACAGGTTGCCCTTGCCCGTGTTCCTGAGGTCGTCGGCCATGTGCAGGTCGGCGTTCATCCTGGCCTTGAGGACCGGGATGCGGCCGAGCTTCGAGAACTCCGTCGAGTGGGCGTCGTAGTTGAAGGCGCAGGCGATCAGGACGTCGAAGGCGGAGTCGCCGGCCTCGCGGGCCGCTGCGACGAGGTCGGGGCGAGAGACCGTGCCGAACTCGGGGCCGATGAAGATGGCGGCGCGCTTCTCTGCGGCCGCTTCATCGTTGCCCTCGCGGTAGCGGCCTTCCGCGCAGATCAGCTCGCCCGGCCAGGGGGTGAGCGAGGTGAAGACGATCTTGTCTTCTTTGTGGGCTTGCTGGACGCCCGAGGTCTTGAGGTTCTCGAGGATCAACTGGGTGAAGCCGCGCTCCTCTCCATAGGGGCCCGAACCGTCGGCTGCGCCGTCGATCAGCTCGTCGTCGGCGTCGACGCCGAGGACGCGGTGGGGGGAGAGGCTCTCGACCGTGAACGGGCCGGCGACGCGGACCTTAGAGTTGTCCGTGTAGGGTTTGTCGTAGAGGTACTCGACGTCCGCCTTGGCCGCGATCGAAGCGTCGATCTCCTTCTGGCGGGCGATGCGGGCCTGCCACCAGTCGGCGTGGAGCTTCTTCGCCGCCGCCGGCCACTCTTCATCCGCCTCGCGGGGGATCTGCCACTCCTCCCACGTCTGGCCGAGGGCCTGGTTCAGCGACGCCCGCAGCGGTTCCAGCTTCCCCTGCCACTTTTCCCAGATGACGTCGATCTCGGAGTTGTTGACGATGGACCGTAGGCTGATGTGAGGCACCCGCTCGCAGACAAAGCCCAGGCGCACGCTTCCCGCCACGGGCCTCGACGAAGGAACGCTCTGCGTGATCTGAGCTTCCTTCAACTGCCCCTCGCGCGAGTCCGCTAGCAGGTAGTACGGATGTCGTGCACCCATGACGCGTGCACGAGCCAGAGCCAGAGCCACACGCGACGTGTCGATTGTGATCCACCGTCGTCCCCACTGCTCAGCCGCGTGAGCGGTCGTGCCCGAGCCGCAGGTCGGGTCAAGAACCAGATCGCCTGGATCGGAGCACATCAACATGCACCTCTCGACGATCTTCGGGGCGGTCTGAACAACGTACACCTTGTCGCCACCGAGGCTGCTACCGACATCGGACCAGACGTTCGTGACGGGCATCGCCGGGAAGTCGTCCAGATACCGGACGTAGTTCAGCGTGTTCTTGCCGGGCTCGATTCGATTGGCCTTCAGGAGCCGCGACATGCCCAGTTCGTTCGTCTTCCAGCGCACGCGATCAGAGGGCCGGTACTCCCTCCCGGCAACCTCGACTCCAAACCAAGACGCCGCCCCCTCGCCCTTGCTGCGCCCGATGCTCTGGCTTGTCATGTCGCTGAGCCTAAAGAGGCGCGAATCCGCGGGCGGCTCCTGCAGCCCGCCGGTTGGAGCCCGTCGCCGCTCGCCCGTCGGCCCCTCGATGAATGTGTACGCGTCTCCCCCGGGCCCACCGGCGACCTTCTTGAGCATGAAGGGCCGAAATTTCAACTGATCGTGATGGCGGGCGTACCAGAGCAGGGTGTCCGCTACATTTGAGAGGTAGACCTGCGTGGAGCCGGAGGTCTTCTCAATCACTACCTGCGAGACGAAGTTCTCCTCGCCGAACACCTCATCCATCACCGCCCGGACCCGGTGCACGTTCTCGTCGCCAATCTGCACGAAGATCGAGCCGGACTCCGTCAGCAGGTCGCGGGCGACCGTCAGGCGGTCGCGGAGGTAGGTCAGGTAGGAGTGGATGCCGTCGCGCCAGGTGTCGCGGAAGGCCTTGACCTGCTCGGGCTCGCGGGTGATGTGCTCGGCGTTGCCGTCCTTGACGTCGCGGCTGGTCGTGCTCCACTGGAAGTTGCTGTTGAACTTGATTCCGTACGGCGGGTCCATGTAGATGCACTGGACCTTGCCGCGCAGGCCCTCGCGCTCGGCCAGCGACGCCATCACCTGGAGCGAGTCGCCCAGGATCATGCGGTTCGACCAGTTCTGGTCGTGGTGGTAGAAGTCGGTCTTGTCGACGCCCTCGGGCACGCCGTTGAAGTCCGCGAACAGGTCGAACTGGGCCTGCTCCTCCTTCTTCTTTTCCCGGGTCTGGCGCAGCAGGTCGTCGATCAGGACCTTGGGGTGAACCTTCTCCTGGATGTAGAGGGGCGGCGCCTGGACGACCAGGTCGCTCCAGTCCTGCTGGTCCTTGCCGCGCCACACGAGCTGCGGATCGAGGTCCCGGTTGCGCCGCTCGTAGGCCACCCGCAACGGGTCGGACTCGTGCTTGTGCAGCACGGACTGGAACTCGGCGGTCGGGATGTTCCGCCGCTTCGCCTCCTCGTGCCGCAGCGCCTCGACGGTCTTCTCCGCCTTCTTCTTCGCCGCCATCAGCGCTCCACCCCGGCCAGGACCTTGCCCAGCATCGCGTCGAACTCCCCTGCCACCTTCTTCTCGAAGTCGAGCTCCATCGTCCACACGTCCGTCAGCTCGGCGAAGGCCCAGCGGCCGTGGGCGCCGAGGTGGTTGACGCCGGGGATCCAGTAGGTGTCCATCGTGGACTTCTTCTCCTTGGCGTCCTCGCGGCGGTAGCCCTTGATCTCGACGATCAGGCGCAGCAGGTCGTCGTCACCCTGGCCGCGGCCGTCGTCGACCAGGACCAGGAAGTCGGGGCGGTAGCGGCGAGGCTCCCCCGCCATGACGTAGGGCACCTCGAAGCCGAGGTTGTGGTTCTTCACGTAGGCGCGGACCCGCGGGTGCTTCTCGAGCACGCGGCAGAACTCGCCCTCCCAGCCGCTGTCGAGCACGACCCAGTTGACGTGACAGCGGCGGGAGTCGGTCTCCCAGCGGTCGCAGCGCGAGGTCGTGAAGTTGACGTGCGCCGTCGAGCCGATGGGGTTGTAGGGGTCGAGGATGGCCTTGACCGGACGCTCGCCGAGGAACGCGCGGTTGATGCCAGCCACGATGCGCTCGCAGGCCATGTCGGCCAGAGTCTTGTACATGAGCTGGGCGGGATAGGTCCCGCCCTTGCACACGAGGTGGCCGCCCTCGATCCACTGGCGGGCGATGCGCTTGAGCTGGCCGAAGTGGGAAAGGCGCGGCGAGCCGTCCTCGTCGCGCCACTTGGTCGTCACCAGGTGGGCGGTCAGCTCGTAGAGCACCTGGGACGGGCGGACGTCGCCCGTGTGGACGAGGTTCAAGTCGACGCGCTCGCCGATGATCCCGGACTGCTGGGTCTCGGTGGCGCCGATCAGCTCGGGCGTCAGGACCAGCGTGGAGTCGGCGTCGAACTCGGCGGTCAACCGGTCGGCGGGCAACTCGACGCGGTAGCCCTCGACCCGCGGGAAGCGGATCTCGAGCCCATCGCGCTCCGGGCGGACGGCGTGGACGCGGACCGTCTCGCGCGGCGGCTGTGGCGGGGCGACCACCGGCTTGGCGTTGAAGTCGAACGGGATGCCGAGCACGTCGGCGTACTCGACGTCGAACCGCCCGTCCTCGTTCAGCTCGTAGGACTGGCGGCGCAGGGCGCGCCCGATCACCTGCTCGCACAGGAGCTGGGTTCCGAAGGCGCGGACGCCGAGCACGTGGGTGACGGTGTTGGCGTCCCAGCCCTCGGTCAGCATCGAGACGGAGACGACGCAGCGGATCTGCTCGCCGAGAGCGCCCATCTTGCCGACCGTGTTCATCACCTCGCGCAGGACCTCGGCATCGGGAATGTCGTCGGCCTGGCGCTGGTCGCCGCTGCGCTCGACGCGCTCGCGCTTGAAGCGCTCCAGCTCGTCGGCGGCGGCGGCGCGGAACTGGTCGTCGAGGCCCTCGCCCGATTCGAGCTGCTCGGAGTCGATCAGGATCGTGTTGGGGCGCGGCAGCGGGTTGCCGTGCTCGTCGAAGTTGCGAAACAGCGGGAGGCGACCCTGCTGGAGCTGGCTGCTGCCGTCGTCGTTCTGGCGCTGGAAGCCGGAGATGTAGTCGTAGACGAGCTTCGACGTGGAGGTGTTGTTGCACACCACGATGAAGCAGGGCGGGACGCGGATGCCCTCGCGGCGCCAGGTCTCGAACGTCTTCTCGTAGTGGCCGTAGAGCGCCTCGAGCGCCGTCTGGAGCTGCGGAGGCAGGCTCAGCGGGTCGAGGGAGGCGGCCTTGCCTCTCCCCTTCTTCGGCATCTTGGTGCGGATGTGCTCCCAGAGGTTCCGGTACATCGGGACCTCGGCGCCGGGGATGTTGTCGGCGATCGGGACGCGCGGGAGCTTGACGATGCCGCACTCGATCGCGTCCATCAGCGAGAAGTCGCTCATCGTCCACGGGAACAGCGTGCCCTCGGCGTAGCCCGAGCCGCGCAGGAAGAACGGGGTCGCCGAGAGGTCGAAGACGCGGGCGACGCCGAGCTTGCGCTGCACGGTCTCGATGCCCGTGATCCACAGGCGGGCGGCCTCGTTGTTCTTCTCGGCTTCCTTCCGCTCGTCGCCCTTGAGGTCGCCCTCGTCCTCGTGGCTGGGTTTCTCGCGATAGCAGTGGTGGCCCTCGTCGTTGAGGACCATGACGTGCTTGAGGCCCATCAGCTCCGGCATCACGCGCTGGAGCATCTGGCCTTCGGTCTCGAGCGTCTCCAGGGCTTCGCCGCGCCCCTGCAGCAGCGAGCGGCCGCCCTTCGAGAGCTCCAGGCGCTCGCGGAGCTTGAAGGCGTGGTAGTTGGTGATGACGATCTTGGCCTTGTGCAGCTCGGGCAGCAGGTCGCCGGGGACCAGTTCGCGGCCCTGGTAGTAGCTGTCGAGGTCGTTCGGCAGCAGCACGCGGAGGCGGTCCTTGATCGTCAGGCCCGGGGTGATGACCAGGAAGCCGCGGGTGAAGCGGCTGCTCTGCTTGCGGCGGACGGCGTTGATCGTCTGCCACGCGATCAGCATCGCCATCACGGTGGTCTTGCCGGCGCCGGTGGCGAGCTTCAGGGCCAGCCGCGGCAGTCCAGGGTTCGCCTCCTGGTTGGCGCTCTCGAGGTGCTCCAGGAAACGGCGGCCGTCCTTGAGGCCGGGGGCAACCTCGGTCAGCCAGATCGCCGTCTCCACCGCCTCGACCTGGCAGAAGAAGGGGCGGTAGCTGGCGAAGGCGTGCTTGCGCCAGTGCTCGAGGAGGCGCTGGGTCTCGGGGGTGACGCCCCAGTGAAGCGGGTTGGGAATGGCTCGCCAGGCGTCGACCTGCTTGCGCAGTTCGTTGATGACCGGGATCGGGTCGTAGCGCTGACGCTCGGTGCCGATGCCGGTCTGGTCGCCAAGGTCGAGGTCCTGCTGCTTCGGGCTCTTGACCTTGCGCGGCTTGGGGATCGGGGTGACGAACTGGGCGGAGCGGCGCTTGTCGATCTTGCGCTGGGTGGGCTGGCCGCGCTCGTCGAGCTCCCAGTGCTGGCCCGGGTACTCGTAGGGCGAGTTGAGGATCGGCGCGAGGAAGAACGCGTTGTCGTCGCCGTTCGTCAGGGAGCCCTCCTTCCGGTAGCCGGGTCCGCCTCTCGTCGGATGTCGCGAAAATACCCGAATTCCGGAAGCGCTGCGCGCCCCGCGTCAGAGGGCGGCGAGGGCCTCGAGCACCTTCTCGGCGTGGCCGTCGACCTTGACCCTGGGGAACACCTTGCGGACGACGCCCTCGGCGTCGATCACGAAGGTCGAGCGGATCATGCCCACGGTCTTCTTGCCGTAGAGCACTTTTTCGCCCCAGGCGCCGTACTTGCGGGCGACGGTCTTGTCGGGGTCGGAGAGCAGTGGGAAGTTGAGGCCGTACTTCGCCTTGAACTTCGCGTGGGCGGCTAGCGAGTCCCCGCTCACGCCGAGCACGACCGCGCCCCGCTTCCGCAGGGCCGCCTGGCTGTCGCGGAACGCGCACGCCTCGCGGGTGCAGCCGGGCGTATCGTCCTTCGGATAGAAGTACAGCACGACCGGCTTGCTGCGCAGCGCGCTGAGAGTCACCTCGCCCCCCTCGGACGAGGCCAGCGTGAAGTCCGGCGCCTTCCGCCCTTCTTCGATCATGTCGCTCCCCTGCGGACGCCCCTCGCGCGCGAGCCTACCAGCAAGTCATCGGCAGCGAACGCGCCCCTAACTCGCTGCGGGCTGGCGGCGCACGAGCAACGCGGCGAAGCCCGGGAGGAAGGCGGTGAACCAGGCCGCGAGGTGGAGCGCGTAGTCGGGACCGCCGGGCGCCGGCTTCGTCCAGATCCCCGAGATCGCGTAGAAGGCGAGGCCTGAGGCGAGCGCCGCCAGCCCTCCGCGCCAGCCCGCGCGGAGCCCGCGCCCCTCGAGGTGACGCAGCAGCGCGTCGAAGGCGAGCCAGAAGGCCATCCACGCGGGGAACATGGCGGCGTAGCCGGCGAGAGGGGCGAGCGCGTAGAAGAGCGCGGCCGCCGCGAGCCCGATTCCGGCGCCGGCGAACGCGCCGAACCCGGCGCGCCTCGCCGGCCAGGCCAGCACGGCGCCGATCGCCGCGCACAGCGCGAAGCCGTGGATCAGGCCGAACGCGACGCGGTGTGGCACCTCGAACCGCGCCCACACCCAGTCCCCGGCGGTCATCAGCACCGCGATCAGCAGCGCCCCACGCACGCCCTCGCGCAGCCCTTCCATCGCCCAACGATGCCCGCGCCGGCGCGAGGCGGCAAGCGGTCGATTTGGAGCCGGCCGGGACCCCGGGCTTACGATGCCCGGCAGGCGAAGGAGGAACATGAATCAGGTGCTGTCGCTCGTCGATCGGCTGCTGCGCGGGCAGGTCGTCGGCCCGGAACAACTGGCCACGGGCAAACTCGACGTGAGCGAGGGCGACCTGGCCAAGGCGTCGCTGGCGCTGGGAGCCAGCTACGGCGCCTTCATGGGACTCTACGCCGCGCTCCAGGGCGGCGCGGGCGGCGCGCTGCAACTGGTCAGCTCGGCCGTGAAGGTGCCGCTGCTGTTCCTGCTGACGCTCGCCGTGACGCTGCCGTCCCTCTACGTCTTCTCGGCGCTGGCGCGCAGCCCGCTCGGCTTCCGCGAGACGCTGCGGCTGCTGCTGGCGGCGATCACGGTGAACCTGGCGCTGCTCGCGAGCTTCGGGCCGATCACGGGCTTCTTCACGCTCAGCACCGACAGCTACCCGTTCATGAAGCTGCTCAGCGTCGCCTTCTTCACGGCCGGCGGGCTGGTCGGCCTGCGCTTCCTGCGCGAGGCGCTCTCGGCGCTGCTGCCGAAATCGGACGGGGACAAGGCCGAGCACGCGCGCGCGGTCTTCCGCGTGTGGACCGTGATCTACGCCGTGGTCGGGGCGCAGATGGGCTGGATCCTGCGGCCGTTCGTCGGCAACCCGGGGCTGCCCTTCCAGTTGTTCCGCGAGCGCGAGAAGAACTTCTTTCAGGCGGTTCTCGAGACGCTGGGAGCGCTCTTGTCGTGAGCGCCGTCGCGGCGCTCCGATCGGCCGACCAACTGCTTCGCGGCGACGGCCGCTTCGCGCCCGGCGCAGAGCAAGTCCCGTGGAGACCGCTCGTCACGCTGGCGCTGGGCGCGGGCATCCTCTACGGGCTGGCGATGGGCTCGTTCGGACTGCGGCCCGCGCAGGCGCTCTATTCCGCCACCAAGGTGCCGCTGCTGCTGGCTGCCACGACGCTCCTGTGCCTGCCGAGCTTCTTCGTCGTCAACCTGCTGCTCGGTCTCGGCCGGGACTTCCCGAGCGCGCTCAAGGCGGTGCTCGCATCGCAGGGGACGGTGGCGCTGGCACTCGCGGGCTTCGCGCCGGTCACCCTCTTCTGGTACGGCTCGTCGGCCGACTACGGGGTGGCCGTCGCGTGGAACGGCGGCGTGTTCCTGGCGGCCGCGATCGCCGGCCAGGTGACGCTCGCCCGCCACTACGCGGCGCTCGTCGCCCGCGACCCGCGCCATGGCCACGCGCGAAACGCGTGGCTCGTCTTGTACGCCTTCGTCGCCACCCAGATGGCGTGGGTGCTGCGGCCGTTCGTCGGCAACCCCGAGCAGGCCCCGAGTTTCTTCCGCGACGGCGCGCTGGGCAACGCCTACGTCGAGGTCGCGCGGCTGGTCGGCCGCGTGTTCTTCTAGGCGGCCTACTTGATCGGCTCGCCTGCCTCGATCCGCTTCAGGTAGTCGAGCAGGGTCGGGTCCTTGATGCCCAGCGCCTTCGCCTCGTTCGCGTGGCGCTTGAACGCCGTCGCGTCCTTGAGGCCGAAGTGGGCCCAGGCGAGGTAGGCCTGGGCCTGCGCCGACTTCGGCATCGCGGCGACGCCCTTGTCCAGCGCCGCCACCGCCTCGGCGTAACGCTTCGACGCGAGGTGCGCGCCGCCGAGCAGCACCCAGGCGTCGACCCGCGTCAGGCCGGGCGTCGCGACCGCCTTCTCCAGCTCGGCCACCGCGCGGTCGAACAGCTTCTGGTCGAGCAGGGCCGCGCCCAGCGCCGCACGGTAGTCGGCCTGCTTCGGCTCCGCGGCGACCGCCTGCGCCAGCGCCGCGACCGCGCCCGCCGCGTCGCCTTTCGCCGTGTGGAGCAGCAGGCCCTTCTGGAACAGCGCGGGGCCGTGCGCCGGCACCGCCTGGATCGCGGCGTCGAGTTCGACGAGTGCTGCGTCCACCTGCTTCGTCGCGACGAGGGCGCGAGCCAGGCCGACGCGGGCGTCGGCATCGGCGGGATCGGCGTCGCGCAGGCGCTTCAGGTCGTCGACGGCGAAAGTCGCCTCGCCGCGCGCGATCTGGGCCATCGCCTTGGCCACCGCAACCTCGGTGGCGAGGGCCTTCACCTCCGGGTCGCCTTCGGCGAGAGCGGCCGCGGTCGACGCATCCCCCAGCGCCTCGTCGGGCCGCCCGAGCGCGAGCTTCGTGCGCGCCGACTCCTTGTAGGCCTCGACCGCCCCTGGCATCGCCTCGAGCACCTGCAGCACGAGCGGCTCGGCTTCGGGTGCGCGACCGAGGTCGCGCAACACGTGGGCGAGGCCAAGCGTGCCCAGCGCGCTCGGCGGCTGCGCCTCGCGGTACTGCCGCTCGGCCCCCGCGAGATCGCCTTTCGCCTGCAGTGCGAGGGCGCGCGCTTCGAGCGCGACGACGCCGACGGCATCCGAGCCCTCGAGCCGTGCAAGCGCGGCGTCGCCTTCGCCGTCCTTGGCCAGGTGGCGCGCGACCAGGGCGCGCGCCCACGGCGACGCGGCGTCGGCCCCGATAGCCGCCTGCGCGGACGCGTCCGCTGCGGCCTGCATGCCGCGCAGTTCCTGGGCCAGCGCCCGGCGGGCGTGGGCTTCGGCCAGGGCCGCACCGGAGAGCTTCGCGGTGGCCAGCGCCCAGGTGTCCACCGCCAGGTCGAGTTCGCCCTGGGCCTCGTAGACCTGGGCCAGTCGCGCGTGGATCTCGCCCGGGGCGGCCGCAGACTCCGCGGCCTTCTTGAGCACCGCGACGGCGCCGGCCAGGTCGCCGGCTTTCTGTTTCGCGTCGGCCTCGTGCAGCGCGGCACTGGCGTCGTGCGGCACCTGGGCGCGCGCGGAGCCGGCGAAGAGGAGGAGAACGGCGATCGTGATGGCGATGTGGCGCATGGCGGCCCCCTTCGGGAGCGGCCGGGCGCGTCCGCGAGAACGGCCGGCCGCCGACGGGGATTCTCGCGCCGAACGCGGCGGGTTGCGAGCGGGATCAGTGCCCGCGGCGCAACGTGAGGCGCGCCGTGATCAGCAGGATCGGCAGCAGGACCGCGATCTCCCAGGCCACGGTGAGCAGGTTGTGGACCGTCGCCTCGAAGCTGAAGTGGCGCCAGACGTCGCGCAGGATCGGCCACGGCAGCTTGTAGTGGGCGTCGGAGAACGGCCACAGCGCCATGATCCCGATCGGCGGGTTGGTGTCCTTGTTCACGTAGTCGAGCACGGCGTGGGAGAACCAGGCCGCCGCAACGGCCAGCCCGAAGCGGCCGGCGTCGACCCGCGCCCGCCAGCGCGCCCAGGCCCACGCGCAGAGCCCGGCGATCGCTGCCGCGCCGATCGAGTGGGTCTCGTTGTTGTGGTGGTTGCGGCCGTCGACGAACTTGAACAGGAGGTCGAGGTCCGGCGCGATCGCGGCCGCGAGCACGGCCACCACGCGCACGCGGTCGAGCCGGGCGGCCTCGCCTTCGGCGGTGGCGAGGTGCACGCTGAGCGCGCCGAGCACGTGGCCGACGGGGGTGGGCATCCGCGATCCTCTCCGGAAAATGCGATCGGCCCGGGCACCAGGGGCCCGGGCCGAAAGCACGGCGACCGGCGCGACTCGAACCTAGAGCCGGCGCTCGAAGATCTTGAAGTCGCTCTTCTCGGCCTCGACGATGTCGTCCAGGAGCGCGTAGATCGCGGCGATCTTGCGGTCCTTGTGGAACTTGTCGTCGAAGGCCGTGAACTCCGCCTCGTCCTTGAAGCGGAAGACCTCCATGAAGTAGTTGGGGCGGCTGCGGTCCTCGTAGACCGTGCAGTCGAGGCCGCCGATGCCGGCGAGCAGCGGCTTCAGCTCGCGCACGAGTTCGAAGAACTCGTTGCGGCGCCCGTCGCGGATCGAGTAGGTGATCGCGAGGATGATGCCGGCCTCCGAGAAGTCGACCGGCAACACCGGCGGCCGCGGCACCGCGACCGGCATCACCGGCGCGGGGGCAGGCGCGGCGACCACCGGGGCCATGGCAGCCGCGGCGGTGGCGACCGGCTTGCGGGCGACGTCGCGGAGCGTGGGCGGCATCGAGCGCGCCGGCGCCACCAGCACCGGGCGCGGCGGCGCCACGTGGCGGGTCGGCATCGGCAGCGGCATCGGCTCGTTCTTCGGCCGGGGGGCCTGCGGGCGCGCATGGGCGCTGCGGGCCGGCGTCGAGGCGCGGCTCACGGTCGCGGCCTTGTTCGACTTCGAAGGCAAGTTGTTCCTCCGTTCGAGGGAGGCGGCCTTCTTCGGCGAAGAGGGAGCCAGCTTTCGGGACAAAGACCCTTTCCGACTGGCCTTCACCGGCAACTTCTTGGTCACTACGAATCCCTCGCTAGGCCCCGGATGATCAGGCATTTGGGGCCCAATAGTTCCAGAGGATTCTAGCAAGGGGCCTGTGAGCGGCGCCACAGTTTTTCTCGCGGCGCCCTCCTGCGATTTTCTTCTTTTCTTCGCCGGACCTCCTGTGTCACACTCCCGTCTATGATTCTGTCCAGGCCCCGGAAGGAGGGGCGTGGAGGGCTCGATTCCGGAGCCCAACCTCAAGATTCAAAAGGAGATCGAGCCCATGGCTGACGAGCGGAACGAGCGATCCAAGGCGATCGACGCCGCACTCGCCCAGATCGACAAGCAGTTCGGGAAAGGTTCCATCATGCGTCTCGGCGGACGCGAAAAGGTGGACGTTCCCGCCATCCCGACAGGGGCTCTCTCCCTCGACGCCGCCCTCGGAGTGGGCGGCTTCCCCCGCGGCCGCGTGATCGAGGTCTACGGCCCCGAGTCGTCGGGCAAGACCACGCTCACCCTGCACGTGATCGCCGAGGCCCAGAAGCGCGGGGGCATGGCGGCGTTCATCGATGCCGAACACGCACTGGATGCGGTCTACGCCCAGAAGCTCGGGGTCAACATCGACGACCTGCTGGTCTCGCAGCCCGACTCGGGCGAGCAGGCGCTCGAGATCGCCGAGGTGCTGATCCGCTCCGGCGCGGTCGACGTGCTCGTGATCGACTCGGTCGCGGCCCTGGTCCCCCGCTCCGAGCTCGAGGGCGAGATGGGCGAGGCGCAGATGGGCCTGCAGGCGCGGCTGATGTCGCAGGCGCTGCGCAAGCTCACCTCGATCGTCTCCAAGAGCAAGACCTGCCTGATCTTCATCAACCAGCTCCGCGAGAAGATCGGCGTCATGTTCGGCAACCCGGAGACGACCACGGGCGGCCGCGCGCTCAAGTTCTACTCCTCGATCCGGCTCGACATCCGCCGCATCGCCTCGCTCAAGGACGGCGACCAGGTGATCGGCAGCCGCGCCAAGGTGAAGGTCGTCAAGAACAAGGTGGCGCCCCCGTTCCGCGAAGCCGAGTTCGACATCCTCTACGGCGAAGGCATCAGCCGCGAGGGCGACCTGCTCGACCTGGCGGTCGACCAGAAGATCGTCGAGAAATCCGGCGCCTGGTTCGCGTTCGAGGGCGAGCGCCTCGGCCAGGGCCGGGAGAATGCGCGACAGTTCCTGCGCGACCATCGCGACATCCGCGAAGAGATCGACACCCGGCTGCGCAAGGGCCTGGGCCTGCCGATCCCCGAGCCGGTCGTCGCCGACAAGGCCGAGAAGGCCGCGGTCGTCGCGATCGCCGACAAGCTCTCCGAGAAGAAGGAGAAGAAGGCCTAAGGCCCTTCTCTCCGCTGGCCTCCACGGGGTGTCGGGAGGTAACCTCCCGGCACCCCGCTAAGGAGGCCCCGGTGCTGCACGTCCGCACCCTCGCGTTCGCTCTCCTCTCGTGGCCGGCGCTCGCCCAGCCGGCCCCCTCGCCGGCACCCTCCCCCACGCCGGCCCCGACGCCGGCCGTGGCGCGATTCGCGGGCACGGTGCTCGACGCCGGCCAGAAGCCGCTCCTCGACGCCCGCGTCGTGCTGCGGGGCGAGTCCGGCGAGGCGGTCGTCGCCCGGACCGATGCCGCCGGGGCGTTCTCCGTCGAGTGTCGCGAACGAGGACCGTGGCACCTCTCGATCGACGCTGCCGGCCATGCGCCTCGCCGGCTCCGGAACCAGAAGCCGGGAACGGGACTGCGCCTGACGCTCGAACGAGGCCTGGCGATCGAGGGTCGCGTCGTCGACGGCGCGACCCGGCAGCCGGTGACCGGCGCTCGCGTCACCGCCGGGGAGTCGATGCGCGACCCCGGCGCCAACTGGCTCCCCGGCCTGGGCCAGCGGGTCGCCACGACCGATGCCGAAGGGCGCTTCCGGATCGACAACGTGGGACGCGGCTTCCTCGACCTCGCGGCGAGCGCTCCGGGGATCGGGGCGGCCCGCCTCCGCAACGTGCGGGCGGGCGCGCGACCGGAGTTGCTCGTGCTCCTGCCCATGGGCGGGCTGCAGGGAGTGGTGGTCGACGCGGACGGCACGGGCCTCGGCGGCGCGACCGTGCGGCTCGAGCCCGCGCCCGGAACCCGCGGCAGCACGCAGACCGTGACCGCCGGCGGCGACGGTCGCTTCTCGGCCGACGGGCTGGAACCGGGCTCGTGGCGCGCGGTCGCCCGCTCCGCGGAGCACGCGCCGGCATGGACCACGGCCACGGTCGAGCGCGAGGCGATCACGGGCGTGGAGCTGCGCCTCGGCCCGCGTCGTGCGGCCATCGGTCGGACCCTGGACGAGCGCGACGCGGCGGTGAGTCAGGCCTACGTCACCTGGGTCGAGGCCGACGGCGAGCCTGTGCCCGAATCGATCGCCGTGACGACGAACGCTGGCCGCGACGGCCGCTTCCGGGTCGCGGGCTTGCCACCCGGGCGTCACCGTCTCGAAGCCCGCGCCGCCGGCTACGTCCCGGAGCGCTTCGAGGTCTCGATCGCGCGGGGCGACGGCGATGCCGGCGACGTGCGCCTGGCCCGCGGCCTCACGGTGCGCGGCCTCGTGCGCAGCCCCGACGGCCGGCCCGTGCCGGACGCGCACGTGCACGCCGACATGGGTCCGATGCCGGTCGTGCGCCAGTCGGCCGAGACGTGGACCGACGCGGAAGGCCGGTTCGTGCTGCCTGGGCTGCCTCCCGGCACGCACAACCTGGCCGCGTCCGCCGACGGCGTCGGCCGCGGCCGGGGACGCGCGGAGACCGGTGCGGAGGACGTGGTCATCACGCTGCGCGCGTGGGGCGCGATCCGCGGCGTCGCGGTCGACGAGCGCGGCGAGCCGGTCGCCCCGCTGCGGGCTTCCGCGCGGTCGCCCGAGGTCTTCGGCGGACGCGGCGAGGAGTTCGCCGATCCAGGCGGGGTCTTCGAGTTGAACGAACTCGAGGCCGGTTCCTACACCGTGGAGGTCCGCGCCCCCGGCCGGGTGCGGGTCGCGCTGCCCTCGATCGCCGTCACCTCCGGAGCCGTGACGGAGGTCGGCACCGTCGTGCTGCGCGGCGGCGGGTCCGTGGTCGGCAGCGTGGTCGACAAGGCGGGCTCGCCGATCGTCGGCGCCGAGGTCAGTGGCCGCCAGGGCCAGCGCTTCGTGACGGGCGACGAGACCGTCGCGATCACCGACGTCGCCGGCCAGTTCGAGCTCGGCGGCTTCGCGGCAGGGCCGGTGCAACTCGCTGCCAGCCACGCGCTCTTCGCGCCGGCGAACGCCACGGTCGAGGTCGACCCTGCGCAGGGGCCCGCCGAGGTCCGGCTGACGCTCTTCACGGGTGGTCGCCTCGAGGGCCGGCTCGCCAGGCGCGACGGCTCGCCCGTCACGCTCGGCCGCATCAACGTGATGTCGGTGAACGCGCCGATGGGAGGGCTGGGCCTGCTCCAGCCCGACGCCGACGGCCGCTTCGTCGCCGAGCGGCTCGCGCCCGGGCGCGTGCGGGTCACGTGGCTGAAGGGCGAAGGCGGCCGCTTCGAGAGCGCCCAGATGCGCGAGGTCGAGATCGCCGACGGCGAGACCTCGACCGTCGACATCGTGGCGGCGGAGATTCGCGTCTCGGGCCGCATCACCCGCGGCGGGCAGCCGCTGCCCGGCGTGCGCGTCCAGGTCACCGGCACGCAGTCGATGCGGATGATGTTCGTCGCCGGCACGCGCGGCCCGGGCGGTGCCGCGGAAACGCCGCCCGGCGTCACCCGCGAGGACGGCAGCTACGAGCTGACGGTGGACCAGCCGGGCCCGGCCCAGGTCGCCGTGGTCTCGCTCGACGGCCGCACGCGCTACCCCGCCCGCGACGTGCAGATCCCGGATACCGAGTCGCACGTGCTCGACGTCGACCTGCCCGCGGCGCTCGTGCGCGGGACGGTGGTCGATGCCGAGGGCCGTCCCCTGGAGGCGACGCTGATGCTGACGCCGAAGGGCGGGCGCACCGGCGCGTTCGCGCGGTCCGGCGCCGACGGGCGTTTCGAGCTAGGCGTCGACCCCGGCGAGTGGACGCTGACGGCGCGCGAGCCGGGCTACTCGGCCGCGCCGCTCGCGCTGACGGTGCCGGAGGCCGGGCTCGAAGACGTGCGCGTGGTGCTGGCTCCGGGCCGCGCGTTGCGCGGCCGCGTGGTCGACGCCACGGGCCGCGGGCTGGCAGGCGCGATGATCACGGTCCAGGCGGCGGGCCCCGTGGCGCCTGCCGAGTCGGGCCCCGACGGCCGCTTCGAGCTCACGTCCGTGCCGGACGCCGCGGTGTCGGTGGCGGCTGCATCTGCAACCGGCGCGTTCGCGCTGCGCACGGGAGTGCGGGCCGGCGACGAGGAGGTCGTGTTGCGGCTGCGACCGGGCGCGCTCTTGAAGGCCCGCGTGGTCGGGCCCGACGGCGCGCCGGTGGCCGGCGCCTACGTCTTCGCACGCTTCCCCGGCGGCCCCTCGATCTCGGCCATGCGCGTCCCGACCACCGACGCCGGTGGCGCCGTCGAACTGCCGGTCCCCGCGGGCCTCGGCGTGATCGAAGTCACGGCCAGCGCGGGAGGCGGACTCAGCGCGACGATCACCCTGCAGCCCGGCGAAGCCGCGGACCTGGAGGCCGAGATCGCCCTGAAGCCGCCTCCCGCCCTTGGGACGCAGCCGGGCGTTTGACGGAACGGCGCGCTCCGGAGAAAATCTCGGTCCCTTCGTACGGCTCGGCCTGGTAGCTCAGCTGGTAGAGCAGCGGATTGAAAATCCGCGTGTCGGCGGTTCGATTCCGTCCCAGGCCACCAACCTCGGCCCCGAGGTTCCCGCCGCTCGCCCCCCGCCTGCCGCCTGGTGGCATACTCGTGTTTTCCGCCACAGCCGAACAGATCGAGGGGAGGCCGCGTATGCCGCGAGTCGTCCGCTGCGGGTTGATCCAGGCGAAGAACGTGCTGGGGCCGGAAGCCGGCCTGCCCGCGATCAAGAAGGCGATGATCGACAAGCACGTCAAGCTGATCGCCGAGGCCGCCGCGAAGAAGGTCAAGATCCTGTGCCTGCAGGAGCTCTTCTACGGCCCGTACTTCTGCGCCGAGCAGGAGACGAAGTGGTACCACCTGACCGAGCGGGTGCCGGACGGGCCGACCACGAAACTCGTCCAGAAGCTCGCGAAGAAGCACAGGATGGTGATCGTCGCGCCGATCTACGAAGAGGAGCAGGCGGGCGTCTACTACAACACCGCGGCGGTGGTCGACGCCGACGGGCGCTACCTCGGCAAGTACCGCAAGACCCACATCCCCCACTGCAAGCCGGGCTTCTGGGAGAAGTTCTACTTCCGCCCCGGCAACCTCGGCTACCCGGTGTTCGAGACGGCCTTCGCGAAGGTCGGCGTCTACATCTGCTACGACCGCCACTTCCCCGAGGGCGCGCGCGCGCTCGGCCTGGGCGGCGCGGAACTCGTGGTCAACCCGTCGGCGACCGTCGCCGGGCTCTCCGAGTACCTGTGGAAGCTCGAGCAGCCGGCGCACGCGGTGGCCAACGGCTACTTCGTCGGCGCGATCAACCGCGTCGGCCACGAGGCGCCGTGGAACATCGGCGAGTTCTACGGCCAGAGCTACTTCTGCGACCCGCGCGGGAAGATCCTGGCCGAAGCCCCGCGCGACCGCGACGCGGTGGTCGTCGCCGACCTCAACTTCGACGTGATCGACGAGGTGCGCTCCACCTGGCAGTTCTTCCGCGACCGGCGGCCCGACGCCTACGGTCCGCTGGTTCAGCCGTAAGGAGGCTCGCCATGGCCCGCGACCTGTCGTGCACGTTCACCGGCCTGCGCTTCCCCAACCCGTTCCTGCTCAGCTCGGCGCCGCCGACCGAGTCCGAGAGCAACATCCTGCGCGCCTTCGAGGCCGGCTGGGGCGGTGTCGTCACCAAGACGATCGGCATGCACCCGGTCGTCAACGTCAAGGGACCGAAGACCAAGTTCCTGCGCGCCCAGCCCGAGACCGGCGCGCTGTCGATGAACAAGGGCCGCGCCGGCGCGCTGCACAGCTCGTGGAACTGGGAGCTGATCTCGGACAAGCCGCTCGACTGGTGGTTGCCGCGCATCGAGCGGATCAAGAAGGCGTTCCCCGACCGCATCCTGATCGCCTCGATCATGGCGGGCTCCGGCAGCGAGTCCGAGCTCGACCACTGGCGCACCCTGACCCGCGAGTGCCAGAAGGCCGGCGCGGACGGCCTCGAGCTGAACCTCTCCTGCCCGCACATGGACCGGCCCGACATGGGCTCGAACATCGGCAAGGACGAGGCGCTCTGCTCGTTCGTGACCCAGGTCGTGAAGGAGGTGGCGACGGTGCCGGTGTGGGCGAAGCTGACGCCCGCGACTGGCGACATCGTGGCCGAAGCGGGTGCGGTGTTCCGCGGCGGGGCCGACGCGGTCGTCTCGTCGAACACCTTCCCGTCGCTTCCGCTGGTCGACCCCGACACCCTCGAGTTCGAGTGCAACGTGGACGGTTTCGTCTCTCCGGGCGGACTGGGCGGCCCCGCGATCCTGCCGCTGTCGATCGCCAACATGGCGAGCATGACCCGGGCCTTCCCCGACAAGTCCTTCTCGGGGATCGGTGGCATCTCCGAGTTCCGCGACGCGCTCAACTACTTCCTGCTCGGCTGCGGCACCGTTCAGGTCTGCACCGCCGCCATGCTCGACCACGCAGTCGGGCCCAACGTGATCCGGCGGCTGATCGAAGGCGCGAGCGCGTTCCTCGACCGTACGCCGTTCTTCGAGACGCTGGCCGACTGCCGGGGCCACCTGCGCGACCGCGTCGTCGCCCACTCGAAGATCCGCCGGCCCGACGACTCCGACTACCAGGGCGGCTACGAGCCCCAGGAGGGCTACGCCGCGCCCGACGCCGACAACCGCTGAACGAGGACCCGGGATGAGCACCACTCTCGTCAAGAACGGCACCATCGTCACCGCCTCCGACCGCTACGAGGCGGACGTCTACATCGACAAGGGCGTCGTCTCGCTGATCGGCCGCGGCATCAGCCTGCCGGCCGACACGATCGTCGACGCCTCGGGCAAGCTGGTGATGCCGGGCGGCATCGACGTCCACACCCACCTCGACATGCCGTTCGGGGGCACGACCTCCTCGGACGACTTCGAGACCGGCACGATCGCGGCCGCCCACGGCGGCACCACGACGCTGATCGACTTCGCGATCCAGAACTTCGGAGAAGGCCTCTACCCCGCCTACGAGAGCTGGATGGGCCGGGCGGAAGGCAAGTCGGTGATCGACTACGCCTTCCACATGATCGTGCGCGAGCTGTCCGAGCAGGCCTCGCACGACATGGACAAGCTGGTCCGCCACGACGGCATCACGTCGTTCAAGCTGTTCATGGCCTACCCGGGCGTGTTCCAGGTGGACGACGCGACGATCTTCAAGGCGATGAAGCGCACCCGCGAGAACGGCGGCCTGGTCTGCATGCACGCCGAGAACGGCGGCGTGATCGACACCCTGGTCCAGGAGGCGCTCAAGCGCGGGGAGAAGGCGCCGAAGTACCACGCGCTGACGCGGCCGACGCGGGCCGAGGGCGAAGCGACCGGGCGCGCGATCGCGCTGGCCGAGATGGCGGGCGTGCCCGTCTACATCGTCCACCTCTCCTGCCACGACGCGCTCGAGAAGGTGAAGCAGGCCCGTGACATGGGGCTGCCCGCCTACGCCGAGACCTGCCCGCAGTACCTGTTCCTCTCCTACGACGACTACGAGAAGCCCGGCTTCGAAGGCGCCAAGTACGTGATGTCGCCGCCGCTGCGCGAGAAGTGGCACCAGGACTCGCTGTGGAAGGGGCTGCAGAAGAACGACCTGCAGGTCGTCTCCACCGACCACTGCCCGTTCTGCATGAACGAGGCGCACCAGAAGCTGCTCGGCAAGGACGACTTCTCGAAGATCCCGAACGGCGCCCCGGGCATCGAGACCCGGCTCTACCTGCTGTGGGACGGCGGGGTGCGCCAGGGCCGGATCGACGCCCACCGCTTCGTCGAGCTCGTCTCCACGAGCCCGGCGAAGATGTTCGGCCTGTGGCCGAAGAAGGGCACGATCGCGGTCGGCTCGGACGGCGATCTCGTGCTGTGGGACCCGGAGAAGGAGACGACCCTCGGGCTCGCCTCGATGCACATGCGGGTCGACTACAACCCGTACGAGGGCCGCGTCGTGAAGGGCGGCCCGGCCGTGGTCATCTCGCGCGGCGAGGTGATCGTCGACCACGGGGAGTTCAAGGGGAAGAAGGGTCGCGGCGTCTACGTGAAGCGCCAGGCCGGCCACCCGCTGGTCCCGTAGATGAACCTCGGCCTGCCGACGACCGGCCCCACCCGCGGAATGGTCCGCGCCCGCGGCGACCTGTTCGAGCTGCGTCACGAGCCCGAGGACCCGTCGCTCTCCAACGCCGACCTGGCGCCGACGCGGATCCGCCAGCGCACCTGGGACACCTACCACTTCGCCTCGCTGTGGGTCGGCCTCTCGGTCTGCATCCCGACCTACATGCTGGCCGCGGGCCTCGTCGGCGGCGGCATGAGCTGGGGCCAGGCTCTCTTCACGATCCTGCTCGGCAACGTGATCGTGTGCATCCCGATGACGCTGATCGCGCACCCGGGAACGCGCTTCGGGATCCCCTTCCCGGTCCTCGCCCGCGCCTCGTTCGGGATCTACGGCTCGAACGTGCCCGCGATCCTGCGCGCGCTGGTGGCCTGCGGATGGTTCGGGATCCAGACGTGGATCGGCGGCCAGGCGATCTACACGATGCTCAAGGTCGCCATCCCGGACTACGAGCCGCCGTTCGCACAGGCGCTCGGCTTCCTGGTGTTCTGGGCGGCGAACATGTACGTCGTCGTCCGCGGCTCGGAGATGATCCGCAAGCTCGAGGCGTACGCGGCCCCGTTCCTGATCGTCTCCGGCCTCGCGCTGCTGGCCTGGGCCGGGAGCCGGGCGGGCGGGTTCGGGACCATGCTCTCGCAGCCCAGCCGGTTCCAGACGAACGCCGAGTTCCTCGCCTTCTTCGTCCCGTCGCTGACCGCGATGGTCGGCTTCTGGGCCACGCTCGCGCTCAACATTCCCGACCTGTCGCGCTACGCGAAGGAACAGCGGGCGCAGGTCCGCGGCCAGTTCCTGGGCCTGCCGACCACGATGACGCTGTTCTCGTTCATCGGCATCGCCGTCACGTCCGCGTCCGTGGTGATCTTCGGCGAGGCGATCTGGGACCCCGTCGCGCTGCTCTCGCGGATCGAGAGCCCGGTGCTGATCCTGATCGCGCTGTTCGCGCTGCTGATCGCCACCCTCACGACCAACGTCGCGGCCAACGTCGTCGCCCCAGCCAACGGCTTCGCCAACCTGTGGCCGGCGAAGATCGACTTCGCGCGTGGCGGGCTGATCACCGGCGTGATCGGCATCGCGATCATGCCGTGGAAGCTGCTGGAGAGCGCCGACACCTACATCGGGTTCCTGATCGCCTACTCGGGGCTGCTCGGCCCCGTCGCGGGCATCTTCGTCGCCGACTACTGGATCGTGCGCCGGCGCAACCTGGCCCTCGCCGATCTCTATGCGAAGGAGGGCCTCTACGGGCGCTGGAACCCGAAGGCGCTCTTCGCCCTCGCCGCCGGCGTGGGCGTCGCCCTGGTCGGCCGCTTCGTCCCCGCGCTCGCCTTCCTCTACGCTTACGCCTGGTTCGTGGGCTTCGCCGTCGCCTTCGCCCTGCACGCCGTGTTGATGCGCGGGACACCCGTCGTCGACCTCGACCCGGTGCCCGTCGTGGAGGAAGCGCCGTGAGCAGCACCAGCAGCAGTGCCGTCGCCAGCGGCCGGATGACCGGCCCCGAGATCGTCGCCCTTTCTCGCAGGCACACCATCTACGAGTGGTCGCCGCAGTCGAAGGTCGACCCGCTGCCGGTCGACCGCGCGGAAGGCGTCTACTTCTGGACGCCCGAGGGCCAGCGCTTCCTCGACTTCAACAGCCAGCTCATGTGCTCGAACGTCGGGCACTCCCACCCGAAGGTTGTGAAGGCGATCCAGGAGCAGGCCGCAAAGCTCTGCTACGCGAACCCGTTCCTGGCCACCGAGCCGCGAGCGCGGCTGGGCGCGAAGCTGGCCGAGCTGTGCCCTGGCGACATCGACACGTTCTTCTTCACGAACGGCGGCGCCGAGGCCAACGAGAACGCGATCCGCGTCGCCCGCGTCGTCACGGGGCGCCACAAGGTGCTCGCCCGCTACCGCTCGTACCACGGCGGCACGGCGGGCGCGATCGCGCTGACGGGCGACCCGCGGCGCTGGGCCGCCGAGCCTTCGATCCCCGGCGTCGTGCGGGTGCCGGACACCCACAAGTACGGCCGCCGCGACCCGGAGCCGCTCGACGCCTGCCTGCGCGAGCTGGAGGACGTGCTCCGCTTCGAGGGGGCGCACACGATCGCGGCCTTCATCCTCGAGCCCGTCGTCGGCACCAACGGCATCCTGGTCCCGCCCGACGGCTACCTGCAGGCCGTGCGCGAGATCTGCGACCGCCACGGCATCCTGCTGATCGCCGACGAGGTGATGTCGGGCTTCGGCCGCACCGGGAAGTGGTTCGCGGTCGACCACTGGAACGTCGTGCCCGACATCCTGACGATGGCCAAGGGGCTGACCTCCGCCTACGTGCAGCTCGGCGCCGTCGGATTGCGGCCTGCCCTGGTCGAGGCCTTCCGCGACCGCGCCTACCCCTCGGGCATGACCTACAACAGCCACACGCTCGCCTGCGCGACCGCGCTCGCCACCCTGGCCGTCTACGAAGAAGAAGGGCTGATCGAGCACGCCCGCAAGATGGGCGAGGTGCTGAAGCAGCGCGTGGGCGAGATCGCGCAGCGCCACCCGAGCGTCGGCGCGGCCCGCTCGATCGGCCTGTTCGGCATCGTCGAGCTCGTGCGCAACCGCGAGACGTACGAGCCGATGGCGCCCTACAACGGGACGTCGGAGGAGATGGCCGCGCTGGGCCGCTTCTTCCGCGAGAACGGGCTCTACACCTTCGTGCGCTGGAACACGTTCTTCACCAACCCGCCGCTGATCGTGACCGAGGCCCAGCTCGAGGAAGGCCTCGAGATCATCGACCGCGGGCTCGAGATCACGGACCGCGCGGTGAAGTAGGAGGACCCGATGGAGATCCGCCACTGGATCGGCGGCCGCGCCTACCCACCGAGCCGCCGGACCGGCGACGGGGTCTCCGCGGCGCCGGAACCCGTTGGGGGGTTGGGGGCGGAGGAGGCCGGAGTCGCCCGACGTAGCCCCCATGGGACCGGCGACGGGGTCTCCCCGGCGCCGGAACCCGTTGGGGGGTTGGGGGCGGAGGAGGCCGGAGTCGCCCGACGTAGCCCCCATGGGACCGGCGACGGGTTCACCCCGGCGCCGGAACCCGTCGAGCGCTGGGGCGACGTCTTCGACCCGGCGACGGGGCGGCGCGAGGCCCGGGTCGCCTTCGCCACGCCCGAACTCGTGGACCACGCGGTGAAGGTCGCGACGGACGCCGCGGCGGGATGGCGCAACGCGTCGCTCTCGGTGCGCACGCGGGTGATGTTCGCCTTCCGCGAGCTGGTCGAGCGGCGCAAGCAGGACATCGCCCGGATCCTGACTCGCGAGCACGGCAAGGTGCTCTCCGACGCGATGGGCGAGGTCCAGCGCGGGCTCGAGGTGGTCGAGTTCGCCTGCGGCATCGCCCAGCTCCAGAAGGGCGAGTTCTCGGAGAACGTCTCCTCGGACGTCGACTCGTATTCGATCCGCCAGCCGCTCGGGGTCGTCGCGGGCATCACCCCGTTCAACTTCCCCGCCATGGTCCCGATGTGGATGTACCCGATCGCGCTGGCCTGCGGCAACGCGTTCCTGCTCAAGCCGTCCGAGAAGGACCCGTCGGCCGCCAACTTCAGCGCGGAGCTGTTGCGCGAGGCCGGCCTGCCGGACGGCGTCTTCAACGTCGTGCACGGCGACAGGGTGGCGGTCGACGCGATCCTGAACCACCCGGGCATCGCCGCGGTCAGCTTCGTCGGGTCGACGCCGATCGCGCGCCACGTGTACGAGACCGGCACCCGCGCCGGCAAGCGCGTGCAGGCACTGGGCGGCGCCAAGAATCACATGGTCGTGCTGCCCGACGCCGACCTCGACCTGGCTGCCGACTCCGCCGTCGGCGCCGGCTACGGGTCCTCGGGCCAGCGCTGCATGGCGATCTCGGTCGTGGTCGCGGTGGGCGACGTCGCCGATCGCCTGCTGCCCCGGGTCCGCGAACGGCTGCGCAAGCTGAAGGTGGCCCCGGGCCTGGAGCCGGGCGCCGACATGGGTCCGCTGGTGACCCGCGAGCACCAGCAGCGCGTGCTCTCGTACGTCGACAAGGGCGTGGCGGAGGGCGCGAAGCTGCTGGAGGACGGCCGCGGGCACGGCATCCCCGGCGACGGCTTCTTCCTCGGCCCCTGCCTGTTCGACCACGTGCGGCCGGAGATGGCGATCTACCGCGACGAGATCTTCGGCCCGGTGCTCGGCGTCGTGCGGACGGGCAGCTACGAGGAGGCGCTGGCGCTGGTCAACTCCAACCCGTGGGCCAACGGCGTCGCGATCTTCACCAACGACGGCGGCGCCGCGCGGCGCTTCCAGAACGAGGTCCAGGTCGGCATGGTCGGCATCAACGTGCCGATCCCGGTGCCGATGGCCTACTACTCCTTCGGCGGCTGGAAGGCCTCGCTGTTCGGCGATTCCCACGCCTACGGCCGCGAGGCCGTGCACTTCTACACCCGCGGCAAGGTGGTCACGGCCCGCTGGCCCGACCCCAAGCACCGCGGCGTCAACCTCGGCTTCCCGCAGATGAAGTGACCCCGCGGCCACCGGCCGCCGGGAACGGCGACGGCGAACGGCGAACGACGAACGGCGCCACAGAGTCACAGAGGGCACTGAGACGCACAGAGGGCACGGCTCCGAGCGAACGCATTCGCGAGCTCTGTGCCTCTGTGCCTCGGTGGCGCCGTTCCCCGTCGCGGACCACGGCCCCGCGACTATGATGCGCTGGCGGCGGGAGGCGCGTTCGGGTGAAGATCGCGGTCGTCGGGAGCGGCATCGCAGGGCTGGCCAGCGCGTGGGCGCTCGGCGAGCGCCACGCGGTCCACGTGCTCGAGGCGCACCGTGCGCCGGGCATGCACGCGCACGCGCTCGAGGTCGGCGACGCGACCCGGGCCGTCGTCGACGTGCCGCTGAGGGTCTTCTACCCCGCCTACTACCCGACGCTCATGGCACTTTACGGGGCGGCGGGGCTCGGCACCCGGGCCGTCGACGCCTCCGGGTCCTACGCCCGGATGGGCGAGGCGCGTGCGTACTTCCGCTATCGCAACCTTCGCATCGTCGGCCACAGCCTGCCCTGGGTCCCGCCACGCGTGCTGGCGTCGGCCGCTGGACGGCGCATCCTCCGCGACTACCTGCGGTTCACCCGCGAGGCACAACGCTGGCGGGACGCGGGGAGCTTCCCCGCCACGCTGCTCGGCGCGCACCTGGACGCGGCCGGCTACTCGGACGCGTTCGTCGACGGCCTGCTGCTGCCCTCGTTCGCGGCGATCGCGACGTGCAGCCACCGCCACGTACGCGAGTACCCGCTCGCGGTCGTGGCCCGCTACTTCACCGGCGGCTTCCTGTTCGCCAGCGTGCGCCGCGCGGAGGGCGGCGCGACCGCCGTCGCCCGCAGGCTGCTGTCGCGGGCGGCCTCGGTGCGGCTCGGCGTCGGGGTCGAAGCCGTGCGCGCGAGCGGGGACGGCGCCGAGGTCGTCGTCGACGGCGTCGCGGAGCGCTTCGACCACGTCGTCGTCGCCACCCAGGCCAACCAGGCCGCGGGTCTCGTGGCCGACGCCCTGCCGACAGAAGCCACGGCGCTGCGCCGGTTCCGCTACGAGCCCGTGCGCGTCGTCATGCACTCCGACCTCGGCCTCATGCCCGCGCACCGCGGCGACTGGGCCCCGGTCAACCTGCTCACGGATGCGGGCGCCGATCGCCCGATGGCCACGATCTGGGTCAACGCGGTGGCCCCCGAACTCGCCCGCGAGGCGCCCGTGTTCCAGACCGTTCACCCGCTGCGCGAGCCGGCTGCGGGCACGCTGCTCTCCGAGGCCCGCTTCGAGCGGCCGCTGGTCGATGCCGAGAGCGGCGACGCCTGGCGCCGGCTCGAGGACTCGCTGCGCGACGACGGGCGGCGCGTGTGGTTCTGCGGTTCCTACGCCGCGGCCGGCGTGCCGCTGCTGGAGAGCGCCGCCGCCTCGGCCCTGCGCGTGGCCCGCTCGATCGATCCGGCGCCTTGACCAACGGCGCCGCGGGTGGCAGTTTCTGCCTGCATGGCGAGCGGCGCGAAGAAGAAGGCTCCGAAGAAGAAGGCCGCGACCCCGCGCAAGGCCGCCCCGGCGGGCCTGCCCGCGACGCTCGCCCGCCTCGAGTCGAGCCACGATGCGTTGCGCGAGGCGCTGGCCGAGGTCCCGCGGGCCGCCGACTTCCAGCCGCTCGCCGACCACCTGTACGAGTTCGCGCAGATCGCGCCGACGCTCTCGGCCCGGCTGGGCGACTTCGCCTCGATCGTCGAGACGCTGCAGGCCCTGCACGGCGCGCTGTCCGAGGCCGTGTCGCTGGTGCCGCGCGCCGAGGAGTACGAGCCGCTGGCCGAGCCGCTGCGTCGCTTCGCCCAGTCGGCGCCGGCACTCGTCGGCGCGCTCGAAGAGGTGGTGAGCGCGACGCGTCCGCTGGCCGGGCCGCTGCGCGAGTTCGCCACCGTCGCCCCTGCGCTGGGCGAGCGCCTCGCCGACGTCGCGCGCGCGGCGGCCCCGCTCGCGGACGCCGTGCGCCGGCTCGACCGCCTCGACGCCACGGTCGCCCGCCTCGAGCAGCTCGCCGGTCCGGCCGGCACCGCGGCAGGTGCGGGTGGCCTGGCCAGCGCTCCCCTGGGCGACGCCCCGGACCAGGTGGCCCGGGCCCGCGCGCTGATCCTCGAGGCACTGGAGTCGCTGCCCCGGCGCGAGGAATACGAACCGGCCGCGGCCCAGCTCCGCGAGATCGCCAGCGTGTCGCCCACGCTGCTCGACTGGATGCGCGAGGTGCCCCGGCTCTCCGCCCCGCTGCGCGACTCGATCGAGCGCCTGTGCGAGGCCACCGCGCTGCTCGGCGAGGTCGAGCAGCGCCTGGTCGCGGCGACCCGCGGCCAGTAGCCGGGGCTTCGGACGCGGCGCCGATCGCAGGCTAGGATCGCGCACGGATGGCGACGCGCTACCGCTTCGACGGCTTCACGCTCTCCCCGGCCCGCCGGCTGCTCGCCCGCGACGGCCGCGCCGTGCCGCTGATCCCCCGCTACTTCGACCTGCTGGTACTGCTCGTCGAGCGCCGCGGGGAGGCGCTGCACCGGCGCGAGCTGATGGACCGGGTGTGGGCCGACGTCGTGGTCTCGGAGGGCGCGCTGACCCAGGCCGTGCGCACGCTGCGGCGCACGCTGGAGGCGGACGGCAGCGGCGCCGAGTTCATCCGCACGGTATCGCGGCACGGCTACCAGTTCGCGCACGCCGTGATCGAGGAGCCCGACGCCGACGAGCCGCTGCCGGCGGCAGACCCGGGGCCGCCGCCAGCGCCGGCGGCGGGCGTCGAGGAGCGGCGCGCGGCGGCACTCGCGCGCCTGCTCGACGCAGCCACCGACGACGACGGGCGGCGCGAGGCCGCGGGCGAGCTGCACGCCCTCGGCACGGCGGCCGCGCTGGCAAGCCTGTCCGCCGACGCGGCCGGCGCGCGCGGCTGGGCGTACCTGCGCGACACGCGCTGGGAACACGCCGAGGCCGGGGGCGTGCCGGTGCTCGCCGCGCCCGGCGGCGCCCGGGCGTGGGCCGCGCTGGCCGCGTTGCGCCTGCGACGCGCGGTGCGCTTCGTCGGCGAGCGCTGGGCCGCCGCCAGCGCCGGCGGCGCCGTGGCCGGCGCGATCGCCGGCCTGCTCGGCGGCATCGTCCTCGCGATGCTGCGCGAGAGCCCGCTCGACGCGTCGCTGCTGCTGACGCTGCTGCTGGTCGGCGTCGTCATCGGCGGCCTCGGCGCCGCGGGCGTGGGCTGCGGCCTGGCAGCGGCCGAAGCCGCGGTGCGCTCGTGGCGCACGCTGGCCCTCGTGATCGGCGGAGCGCTCGGCGGGGCGCTGGTCGGTGCGGCCGCGCGGGGCCTCGCCCGCGGCCTGCTGCTCACCGTGTCCGGCGAAGACGTGGCCGCCATCGGCGGCGGCGTGGAGGGCCTCGTGATCGGGACCGCGGCCGGCCTCGCCTGGGGCTGGGGCACGCGCGGCGCCGAGGGGTTCCTGGCCGCGCCCCACGGCTGGCGTCGCGCGCGGCTCGCCTTCGGCACGGGTCTCGCCTGTGCTCTGGCCGCCACGCTGCTGACCCTGGCCGGGGGAGCGCTGGGAGCCACCAGCCTGCACCGCCTGGCCGAGCGCTTTCCCGACTCCCGGGTCCGCCTCGACGCCATGGGCCGCCTCGCCGGCGAGCCCGGGTTCGGCCCCCGCACCCGGGCCGGCCTCGGCGCCTGGGAGGGCCTGCTGTTCGGCGGCGGCCTGGCCTGGGGGCTGGCCCGGCGGCCGCGCGAGCGCGCCCTCAGCGAGCCCTGAGCCAACCCTCACATCTCGCTCAGGCCCCCGTGGCCGCCGCGGCCCAACGTGGCCGGGCATGGAACTCACGCTGCTGCCGTCGCTCCACCGCCTCGGGGCGCTCCGGGGGGAGCTCCGCATCGAGTCCGCCGCACCGCTCGAGTGGATCGACCTGACCGCCCGGGTCGAGGACTTCGTCCGCCGTTCCGGCCTGTCGACCGGCCTGGTCAACGTCCAGGTCCGGCACACGACCGCCGGCATCGTGGTCAACGAGGACGAGCCGCTGCTGCGCGAGGACCTCGAGGCCCTGCTCGAGCGGGTGGCCCCGCGGGCCCTGCCCTACGCCCACGACCAGATCCACCTCCGGCCCGGGGTCCCGCCGGACGAGCGGCCGAACGGCCACTCGCACGCGAAGTCGCTGTTCCTGCGCGCCTCGGAGTCGATCAACGTCGCGGACGGCGAACTCCAGCTCGGCCGCTGGCAGCGCGTCTTCCTGCTCGAGCTCGACGGCCCGCGCGAGCGCCTCGTGTCGCTGATGGCCCTCGGGATGGGCGCAGGCGCCTGATCGCCCGAAAAGGGAGCGGCCGGCGCGGGTTCGTGATGCGAAACCGCGCCGGCCGGGAAAGAACTAGAAGCCCAGCTTCTTGCCGAGCTTGGCGATCGCCTTCGCGGCGTCGGCGGAACCGCCCGTCAGCTTCTTGTGGACGACGTCCGCCAGCGCGTCCTGCAGTTCGACGAGCGCCGGGTGGGTCTCGCCGGCGGGACGGCCCGCCGCCAGGATCCGCTCGCGCAGGTCACGGGCGCCGGCGCGATCGGCCTCGACGTAGGCCGCCACGACGTCCGCGAACGACGCCTTCGCCGCGGCCATCGTCTCCGGCACGAACAGGATGCCGGCGTTGTTGACGAGCTCGTTGACCAGGGTGGTGCCGACGATCTCGCGCCGCAGCGGGTGGGACGTGAAGTGCTCGCGGAAGCGCTCGCGCAGCAGCCGCGGGAAGTACGCGTCGAGGTACGGCGCGCACAGCTCGCTCTCCGGGAGCTTCGACTCCAGGATCTGGTCGAACGCCCACATCTTGGTGATGCCGAGCAGCACGGCCAGCAACGGCCGCGGCAGCCCGCGGTCGCGGCTGGGCAGCGCCAGCAGCTCGTCGCGGGTCGGGATCGCGTCGTCCTTGCGGTTGAGGATGCCGGCCGCCAGCATCTCCTCGATGCGGGCGACGTGGTCCTCGTAGCGCCGCGAGCTGCGCAGCGCGTCGAGGGTGATGGCGCGGGCCTGGTTGGCGTTGTCGGCCAGCACCAGGCCGCCGACCTCGTCGGTCATCTCGGCCAGGATGCGGTTGCGCTCGTCCTTGCCCTTGATGATCCCCTGCCGGACCAGCGGGTCGAGCAGGATCTTGATGTTGACCTCGTGGTCGGAGGTGTCGACGCCGCCGGAGTTGTCGAGGGCGTCGGTGTTGATCGAGCCGCCGGCGACCGCGAACTCGATGCGGCCGCGCTGGGTGAAGCCGAGGTTGCCGCCCTCGCCGACCGCCCGGCAGCGCAGGTCCTTGCCGGTGATGCGGATGCGGTCGTTGGCGCGGTCGCCGACCTGGGCGTCGGTCTCGGCGGACGAGCGCACGTAGGTGCCGATGCCGCCGTTGTAGAACAGGTCGACCTTCGCGGTCAGGATCTTCTTGACCAGCTCCTCGCCCGACACCGTGTCGGACTCGAGGTCGAGCAGCTTCTTCATCTGCGGCGAGACCGGGATCGACTTGGCCGAGCGGTCGAAGATGCCGCCGCCGGCGCTGATCAGCGAGGCGTCGTAGTCGCGCCAGGTCGAGCGCGGCAGCTCGAACATCCGCTTGCGCTCGGCGTAGGACTTCGCGATGTCCGGCTCCGGGTCCACGAAGATGTGCATGTGGTTGAAGGCGGCCACCAGCTTCATCACGGGCGACAGCAGGCAGCCGTTGCCGAAGACGTCGCCCGACATGTCGCCGATGCCGACCGCCGTGAACGGCTCCGTCTGGATGTCCTGGCCCTGGTTGTGGAACAGGTGCTTGACGCACTCCCAGGCGCCGCGGGCCGTGATGCCCATCTTCTTGTGGTCGTAGCCCGCGCTGCCGCCCGAGGCGAAGGCGTCGCCGAGCCAGAACCCGTACTGGGCCGAGACGCTGTTCGCGGTGTCGGACAGGTGCGCGGTGCCCTTGTCGGCCGCGACGACCAGGTACGGGTCGTCGCCGTCGTGGCGGACGACGTCCGGCGGGTGCAGCACGGCGCCGTTCACGATGTTGTCCGTGACGTCGAGCAGGCCGGAGATGAACTCGCGGTAGCGGTCGATCAGGTAGGCGTCGAGCGCCGGCCGCGCGGGCACGTCGCCCTTGAGCACGAAGCCGCCCTTGGACCCGACCGGGACGATGATCGCGTTCTTGACCATCTGGGTCTTCATCAGGCCCAGGATCTCGGTCCGGAAGTCGTCGTGGCGATCCGACCAGCGCAGGCCGCCGCGGGCCACCTTGCCGCCGCGCAGGTGGATGCCCTCGAGCAGCCGCGAGTGCACGTAGATCTCGAACATCGGCCGCGGCGAGACCATGCCCTCGACGTTGCGCGAGTCGACCTTGATCGAGATCACCGGCCGCTCGGGCCGCTGGTAGAAGTTGGTGCGCAGCGTGCACTGCATCAGGTTCTTGACGCCGCGCAGGACCTCGTCCTCGGCCAGGCTGCTGACCGCCTCCAGGGCCTTGCGCACGTCCGCCGCCGCCGCCTCGATCGCCGCCGGGCGGTCGCCGGGCAGCTTCGGGTCGAAGCGGGCCGCGAACAGCGCGAACAGCGCACCGGCCGCCGCCGGGTTGCGGGAGAACACGCCGCTGACCGTCTCGGCGTTGTAGGCCGGGCGGATCTGCAGCAGGTGGTTGCGGTAGGTGCGCAGCGCCTCGACGTCGCGCCAGCCGAGGCCGGCGTCGAGCACCAGGCTGTTCATGCCGTCGTCGGTGGCGCGCTGCTCGTCGAGCGCGCGCAGCGCCGCCGCGAAGCGCTCGCCGTCGGCGGCCATCGCCGCGATCCGCTGCGGAGCCGCCTCGACCTCGAAGCGGTACAGGAACGCCTTGCGGCCGTCCGGCAGCGTCAGCGGAATGCGCATCTCCTCGGTGGCGGTCAGGCCCAGGTTGGAGAGCGTGCGCAGCGTCTCGGTCAGGCCCAGCGGCCGCACCGAGTACAGCTTGAGGGTGGCCGTCTCGGCCGTGCGCGGCAGCACCCGCAGCTCGAGCTGGCTCTCGAGCTGCTCCAGCCGCGCCAGGTCCTCGGGCACCTGGCTCGCGGGCGTCGCCTCGCGGTACAGGCCGGAGCGCGTCTCGTCGGTGACGTAGCGGGCCAGCAGGCGCCGGCCCTCGCGCTCGCCGAAGGCCTTGACCAGCTCCGACGCGACCTGGTCCTCCCAGGTGGTCACGTGGGCCTCGACCCGCTCGCGGACGTCAGCCTCGTCGAGCGGCCGCTCCAGCCGCGCGCTCTCGAAGTAGAAGAGCATCACGGACGCGGCCCCGCACTCGGCGGAGGTGTGGAACGAGATCGGGCCGTAGTGGGCGGCCAGCTCGCCGGTCAGCTCGCGCTCGACGCGGAACGAGTAACGCGAGCGCGCGAAGGCCACGACCAGGGCGTCGTAGCCGCGGGCGCGGCGCACGTGAACGGCCACCTCCTCGTCGCCGCTCATGTGGATGACGCGGTCGAAGACCTCCTTGAGCACGGCCTGGTCGGCGTAGAACAGCTCGCGCTTGGGGAAACGGTTGAACAGCGCGCGGATCTCGCGCCAGGTGTAGGAGTTGGGCGCCGCGCCCGAACTCTCGAGCAGCCAGTCGTGCTTGCCCTTCAGCAGCGGGATGTCCGCCGACTTCTCGGTGAAGGCCCCCATCGCCAGCCGGCCGAGCAGCAGGGTGGCGCCGGCCAGGGTGCCGTCGGCGTTCCACTGGCGGATCACGACGTCGTCGATCGGCTCCAGGTGGTAGATGGCCTGGGCGTGGTTGCAGTAGTCGACCTCGACGACCCGCTCGTCGTCGGCCGCCGGCACCAGGTGCGGCTCGAGTTCCTCGAGCAGGCCCGGGAAGACGACCGGCAGCAGGTCGGAGTCGGTGAACACGCCGGCGGCGCTCTCGTGCACCAGGTCGGGCGAGCCGTCGGGCCCGATCCTGTAGTGCGCCGAGCCGAGCAGGATGTAGTTGTCGTCCATCAGCCAGCGCAGGAACTCCTGCGCGGCCGGCACCATCGCGTCGCCGCGGCGGCCCTTGAGGCGGGGCGCCAGGTCGAGCACGCCCTTCTTCATCTGCTTGAAATCCTCGACGGCGAGGAACACGCACTTGAGCACGGAGTGGATCTCGTGCTCGATGCGCCGCAGCCGCTCCTTCGAGTCGATGCGTTCGATCCGGAAATGACACAACAGCTCGCGGCTGCCCTCCTCCTTCGGCCCTCCGATGGCCACGACCCGCTCCCACTGGCGGCGCACCGTCAGGATCGGATGGATCGCCGAGAACACGCGGATGCCGGACTTCCTGAAGTAGTTCTTGAGGCTCTCGAAGATGAACGGGGCGTCGATCGTGTGGGTCTCGACGATCGTCGTCTCGTGCGGCAGCACCTTGCCGTGGAGCGTGCGGTCCATCACGGAGTCGTCCGCGTCGCGGGCGACCACGTGGATGCCGGGCAGTCCCTTGTAGAGCTGGTGGGCCGGCGGCATTTCCTTGACGAAGAAGCGGAAGTGGTCCGCCACCCGCGACGCGATCACGCCGGGCGCCAGGCCCAGCATCATGCGGTCGGGGTACTCGGCCAGGAATGCGCGGCCGAAGGACACGAGCAGGTCGCGGTCCTCGGGAGCCGCCTCGCGGGAGAGGATCTCCTCGATCTCGGCGAGCCGGAGGGCGCGCTGCTGCGGATCGGTGGTGTGCATGGGGGGTGCCTCGCAGGAAGGGGATATCAAGCCGGACGACGAGAGGATGGTAATCCTTTCGCACCAGCCGTTCCATGCACAGACGATGCCGGCAAAAGTGCTACACTGACCGACCTTTAGGAGACAGGAGCCAACCCCGCCGCCGTGCGCTTCCACGTCCGCTACGCCTCGGGCACCGAGCACGACGTCGACCTGACCGGGACCATCGCGACCCTCGGACGCGACCCCTCCTGCGACCTGGTCCTGAACGACCCCAAGTGCTCGCGCCGCCACGCGGTCCTCGAGGGCGAACCCGGCTCGCTGTCGATCCGCGACAGCGGCAGCGCCAACGGCGTCTTCGTCAACGGCAAGCGGGTCGACCGCACCCCGCTCGTCGGCGGCGACGTGATCCAGGTCGGCGAGGTGTTCCTGACCGTGCTCGAGGAGCCGACGGCCCGCACGGTCGTGATGGAGGCCGAGGACCTCGACCTGTCGCCGACGTCGTCACACCCGCCCGGCGCCCTCGACGACGCACCGGTGACTCGCGACGCGGCCGCCGTCTCGGGCGAAGGACCGCGGCCGATCGTGCCGAAACTGCCCAGCAGTGCCGACCTCGCGAGGCCCCTGCCGCCGCCGCCGCCGATCCGCCCGGCCGGCGCGCCGCCCGAGTCGCCGCTCACCGTGCCGCCGCCGCCGGAGGTGTTGGCCGCCCCCCCGCGGCCGCGCCCAGCCGTGGCGCCGCCTCCCCGGCCACTGCCGCCCCCGGCTCCGCCCCGTTCCGCCGCCGCGCCCCCGGCGCCGCCTGGGCCGCCCCGTCCCGCGGCGCAGCCGCTGCGCCCTGAGCCGGCCGCGCGCGCCGTCCCTGCGCCGCAGCCGGCGGTCCTGCTGCCGCTGGCCCCCGGTAGCCCGGGGCGCTCGCTGGCCGTGACGGCCCTGGCCGGGGCCGCAGGGCTCAACGCGGTGCTCTCGCTCGCCCTGGCCTTCGTCGTTGCGATCTGGGCTCCGCGCGGCTTTCCGCTGCCGCCGGCGCTGGCGGCGGTGGGCGCGGGCCTGGTCGCGATCGTCTCGGGCGTGCTCGCCGCCGGCTTCGCGTTGCGCGCGCCGTGGGCCCGCGCAGTCGGCATCGTCGCCGCCGGCGCCGGCGTGCCGACCTGCGCCTTGACCCCGATCTCGATCGCCACCCTCGCCTACCTGCTGCGCGACGAGGCCCGCATCCACTTCCTGCCCGCGGCCGAGCGGGCGCGGGCCGAGCGCGAGCGCGGCGGGCGGCCCGACGACGGCATGGACCTGGCGTTCGCCGGCGCCATCGCCGGCGCGGCGGCACTCGGCCTGATGCTCGGCGCCGTGCTGCTGTGGTTCGCGTTCGGAACCGGCGCCCCGGCGCCCCGCCCCTGACGTTTTGACGGCGCGAGCGCGGGCGGCTATAAGCAGGGTGTCCGCACTTTTCATCGTCCTCACCGGCAACCCGGGGACGGACCCGGGCTGTCCCAGCCTGTCTTCAGGAGACAGATGACCAGAGAAGAGGCGTTCCGGCTGTATCGCCAGATGCTGCTGATTCGGCGCTTCGAGGAGCGCTGTGCCCAGATCTACGTCGAGGGCAAGATCGGCGGCTTCCTGCACCTGTACATCGGCCAGGAGGCGGTGGGCGTCGGCGCCATGAGCCTGCTGCGCGACGACGACTACTTCATCACGTCCTACCGCGACCACGGCTACGCGATCGCCCGCGGCACCGATCCGCGGCCGCTGATGGCGGAGCTGTGCGGCAAGGCGACCGGCATCAGCCGCGGCAAGGGCGGCTCGATGCACTTCTACGACGTGCCGCGCGGCAACTTCGGCGGCGACGGCATCGTCGGCGGCCACCTGCCGGTCGCGGCGGGCATGGGCTACGGCATCCGCCTGCGCGGCACCGACCAGGTCTGCCTGTGCTTCTTCGGGGACGGCGCGGTCAACGAGGGCGCGTTCCACGAGGCGCTCAACGTCAGCGCGCTGTGGGACCTGCCGGTCGTCTACATCATCGAGAACAACCGCTACGGCATGGGCACCAGCCTCGACCGCGCCTCGTCGGTGAAGGACCTCTACCAGCGCGGCTCGGCCTACGGCATGCCGCGGCGCGAGGTCAACGGCATGGACCTGCTGGCGGTGCGCAGCGTGCTGGGCGAGGCGATCGACCGCGCCCGCAAGGAGAAGCGGCCGACCCTGATCGAGGCCGAGACCTACCGCTACCGCGGCCACTCGATGTCCGACCCCGGCAAGTACCGGACCAAGGAAGAGGTCGAGCAGATGATGCAGGTCGACCCGATCTTCCTGTGGGGCAAGCGGCTGATCGAGCAGGAGCGCTTCACGACGGCGGAGCTCGAGGCCGTCGACAAGGAGGTCATCGCCGAGGTCGACGCCTGCGTGCGCTTCGCGGACGAGAGCCCCTGGCCGTCCCACGAATCGCTGTTCGAGGACGTCTACGTGCGCTCCCCCTACATCCACCTGAAGGCCGCGGACAAGGACCCCGCGTGGAAGGCGTCGATCCGCGAGGACAAGCACCCGGACACGTTCTGGCGCCACGCCGTGAAGGAGGGGAAGTAGACGCCATGGCGATCCTGACGATGCGCGAGGCGCTGAACCAGGCGATGCGCGAGGAGATGGCGCGCGACCAGAGCGTGTTCATCCTCGGCGAGGAGGTCGGCGCCTACCAGGGCGCCTACAAGATCACCCAGGGGCTGCTCGCCCAGTTCGGCGAGTGGCGGGTGCGCGACACGCCGATCGCGGAGGAGGCGATCGCCGGCATCGCGGTCGGCGCCGCCTTCATCGGCCTGCGGCCGATCGCCGAGATGATGACGTTCAACTTCTCGATCCTGGCGATGGACATGATCGTGAATCACGCGGCCAAGTACCGCTACATGTCCGGCGGCCAGATGCGCTGCCCGATGGTGATGCGCGGGCCGTCCGGCGCGGCCGCCCAGGTCGCCGCCCAGCACTCGCAGGCGTTCGAGGCGTGGTACGCCCACGTGCCGGGGCTGGTGGTGGCGATGCCGTCGACGCCGAAGGACGCGAAGGGCCTGCTCAAGGCCGCGATCCGCGACGACAATCCGGTGATCTTCATGGAGAACGAGGTGCTGTACAACCTCAAGGGCGAGGTGCCCGACGAGGAGTACCACATCCCGCTCGGCATCGGCGACGTCAAGCGCACCGGCAAGGACGTCACGATCGTCGCCTGGAGCCGCACCTGCGTCACGGCGCTGGCGGCGGCCGAGAAGCTCGCGAAGGAGGGCATCGAGGCCGAGGTGGTCGACCCGCGCACGCTGCGCCCGCTCGACGAGGACCTGATCTTCGAGTCCGTGCGCAAGACCCACCGCTGCGTGGTCGCCGAGGAGGCGTGGCCGATGGCCAGCTTCGGCGCCCACGTCTCGGACCGCGTCCAGCGCGAGTGCTTCGACGACCTCGACTCGCCCGTGATCCGCGTCAACGCGCCCGACGTGCCGATGCCCTACTCGAAGGTGCTGGAGAAGGCCTACGTGCCGCAGCCCGAGCGCATCGTCGAGGCCGTCCACCAGGCGCTGTACCGCCAGGAGGGACGATGATCACCAAGGTCGTGCTCGCCAAGCTCTCCCCCACGATGGAGGAGGGCGTCATCGTCAAGTGGAACAAGCAGGAAGGCGACGCCGTCAGGCAGGGCGACGTGCTGGCCGAGATCGAGACCGACAAGGCCAACATGGAGATGGAGGCGATGGGCAGCGGCACGCTGCGCAAGGTCCTCGTCCCCGCCGGCGGCAAGGCCCCGGTCGGCGCCCTGATCGGCGTGATCGCGGATGCGGCCGACGACATCGGGCCGCTGCTGGCCTCCGCGGCGGCGCCCGCGGCCCCGGCGCCGGCTGCGTCTCCCACTGCCGCGCCGCCACCAGCCCCGCAGCCGCCCCCCGTCGCCGCTCCCGCAGCCGCCCCGGCGCCGGTGGCGGTGGCTCCCGCACCCGTGGCGCCGGTCGCTGCGCCGCCCGCGCCGGTCTCGGAGGGCGGTCGGGTCAAGGCCAGCCCGCTGGCCCGCGCGATGGCGGCCGAGCGCAACATCCCGCTGGCCTCGATCGCCGGCTCGGGCCCGGGCGGACGCGTGATCAAGCGCGACGTCGAAGGCTGGACCGGCTCGCCCGCGGCCACCGCCTCGCCGGCAGCTCCGGCGGCGTCGATGCGTGTGGCTGCCGCCACGGCGCCGGCCGCGCCGACGGTCACCCCAGGTCAGGAACTTCCGCTGTCGCAGATGCGCAAGACCATCGCGCGGCGGCTTTCGGAGAGCAAGTTCTCCGCCCCCCACTTCTACGTCACGGTCGAGGTCGACATGGACCGCGCCGTCGCGATGCGCGAGCAGGCGGTGGCGGCGGGCGCGAAGTTCTCCTACAACGACCTGGTGGTGAAGGCCTGCGCGAAGGCGCTGGCCCAGTTCCCCACCGTCAACGCCTCGTGGGGCGAAGACCGCATCGTGACCCACGGCGAGGTCCACGTCGGCGTGGCCGTGGCGATCCCCGACGGCCTGATCACGCCGGTCGTCCGCAACGCGGATCGCAAGCCGCTGTCGCAGATCAGCGCGGAGATCAAGGACCTGGCCGGCCGGGCCAAGGACAAGAAGCTCAAGCCCGAGGAGTACATGGGCTCGACCTTCACGATCTCCAACCTCGGCATGTACGACGTCAGCGAGTTCACCGCGATCATCAACCCGCCCGACGCGGCGATCCTCGCGGTCGGCGCGGTGCGCAAGCAGCCCGTCGTCGGCGAGGGCGACCAGATCCGGGTCGGCCACCGGATGAAGGTCACGCTGAGCTCCGACCACCGCGTGATCGACGGCGCGCTGGCGGCCCAGTTCCTGGCCGAGGTGCGGCGCCTGCTGGAGACGCCGGTCCTGGCGCTGCTGTAGCTACTTCTTCGCCGATGCCGCGGGCGGGGCGAACTCCCGCCCGCGGAGGTCGAAGGCCCGCCAGGTGACGGTGCCGTCGGGGGCCACCACCCGCTGCGGATTGCCGAACGTGTCGTGGTGGGTGAAGCGGGTCCAGGTGCCGTCGCCCGCGTCGTGGCCGACGAGCTGGCCGTGGGCGTCGAACTGCGAGCGCACGGTCCGCCCGTCGGGCGTCGTCGTGGCCAGCCCGTCGCCGGTTCGCGGGTCGATCTCGTGGTGCGTCCGGCCGCGCGCATCCACCTCCTCGAGCAGCACGCTGAAGGCCGGGTCCCACCTCCACGTGGTCACGGCGGCTGGCTGGCCCGGCCCGGCCCGCCGCTCCTCTCGGGTCCGGTTGCCGAGCGCGTCGTACTCCCAGCGCACCTCGGCTCCGTCGAACCCGATCTCCGCCGTCTGCAGGACGTCGTCCTCCGCCCAGATCTTGCGGAGCCGGGTCCCGTCGGGAGCCTGCTCCTCGAGCGTTCTCCCGTGGGAATCGAAGCGGTAGGTCGTGGCGCCGTCGCCGTCGGTCACCACGGTCTCTTCGGCGCCCGCGCGCACGCGGAAATCGAAGCGCGTCTCGGCGCCCTTGCGCTGGGCGTAAGACGCGATTGATATCTTCTCGAGGACGCTGCGGAAGTCGCCGCCCAGCAGGGGCCGCTTCGGCGCGGTGGCCAGCGCCTTCTTCCGGAAGTGGTACTCGTGCTTCTGGCCGTTCCAGAGCACGGCCCGCGCCAGCCTCGCGCCGGTGGCGTACTCGAACGTCTCCACCCGCGGGCGCGGCTCCTCCTCGTCGCGAGCGGTCGCGCGCACCAGCCGGCCCCGGGCGTCGTACTCGTAGTCGACCGAGAGGCCGAGCCCGGGCACGCTGGCCCGCTCGAGGCGCGGCCCGCCTCCGGTACGGGTCCAGGTCAGCATCAGTGTCCGCGCGGTGAGCCAGGCACGCCCGCCGAGGTTCAGGTCCTCCCGCACCTCCACCAGCCGCCCGAGGTCGTCGTAGTGCAGGGACACCCGGTCGCCGTGCCGCTCGACGATCGACGCCAGCCGATGGCGCCACGAGCTGCCCGGCACCGGCCGGAACAGCGCGCGGTTGCCCGCCTTGTCCTGGAACACGTAGCCGTCCGCGGTGCGCTCCAGGCGAGTGTGACGGCCGAACTGCGGCTGGAACCCGGAGCCTCCCTCGAGGGCACGGAACACCTGGCTGGAGCCATCCCCGGTCGTCACCGCAACCGACCGGCAGCCCGGAGGGGCCACCAGGCTCCAGTTCCAGTTCAGCCGCCAGCCGGGGCCGAGGGCGCTGCCGACTCCGGAGCCCGCACTCGAGAAGGTTCGCTCGACGGCGAGGCCGAGGTGCCGACCCGGGACGTCGAGGTCTCGCGAACGCAGCGTGAAGTGCCCGTCGAAAAGGTCCACCCCGTGAACGTAGGAGCGCCCCACGACCTCGAAGTTGCGGTTCGCGGGCTGGCGCTCACGCCATTCCCCCAGAGACTCGTTCGGCCTGCCGGTGTAGGTCGCCCCGACCTCGAGCCGCAACCGGTCTCCGAAGCCGGAGCCGACGATCCAGGCCTCGTGGCGGCCCGCGCCCAGCTCGACGGCCCCGCCTTCCGGCACGGGGCCCGAGGCCAGCGTCACGGATCGGGCGTAGGGAAAGGAGACGCGGGCCGGCCTGCACAGCGTGAACGCGATCCGGGCCTCGTACCCGCAGCGGTCGGAAATCGTGTCCAGCTCGACGACGTCGAAGTCCTCTCCCCGCAGGCAGGGCTCCGCCGCCAGGAGCTGTGGGCCCGCGGCGAGACCGGCGAGGAGCACCGCCGCGACCGCGCTTCTCACGCCGAGCGCTCCGGCAGCATGTCGAGCAGGTCCGGGTGGGCGCCGCGGAGGACCGCGCCTCGCGCGTCGACGCGATCGACTCCGTAGAGCCGCGACGCGACCACTCCAGCGACGCTGCCGGCGACGGCCAGGTAGCCACCGAGCAGGCTGAGCGGCCCATGGCCGGCCGCGACACCGAACCCGACCAGGGTCAGCCCCGCGCCCACGCCGAGCAGGGCGATCAGGTTGCCGCGCCGGCGGCGGGACACATGGGCCGCACACACGGGAAGCTCGATCCGCACCGAGCGGCGCGCCAGCAGCGCGACCACCGCGTACACCAACAGGTTGAGCAGCAGCACGTAAATGGCCGGGTGGTGCCAGTAGATTCGCACCTGGCGCGCGGGGCCCGGCGCGGGCGCGCCGCAGCGGACGCAGCGCGGCGGCAGCGGGGCGCCCTGCGGCACCACCAGCAGCGGTCCCTCGCGCCAGGCCTGGGGGCTGCTCATGCGACGAAGGTGGCGCGGGCGCGCCAGGAGGCGAAGAGGTAGCCGCTGCCGATCGCTCCCTGGAGCGCCAGGAGCACACGCAGTGCGAGCCGGCCGACGAACTCGTCCGATCCGGGGATCGGCTGCACCAGGAAGGCCTGCGCGAGCGCCACCAGCGCGACCGAAACCACCAGCGCCGCAAACAGCCTCGGAAAGGTCCGGCGGCGACGGAACAACGCCAGCCACGCCACCCCGAGCAGCGCGAGGCAGACCAGGTTGCCGATCAACCCCACCACCAGCAGCGGCGCCCAGAAGGCGTGGTACGAGGCCGACTCCGGCGACGTCAGCGCGTACCAGTCGGGCCCGAGCGGTCGCACCAGCCAGTCTTCCGCGCCGGTCAGCAACTGAACCGTTGCCGTCAGCAGGTAGAGGAGGACCAGGATCATCCAGCCCCCGAATCCGGAAGGAGCGCCTTCCGCCACGGCGTCCTCCCGGGCGGCGGGCAGGTCCCAGCGCCAGGTGCGAATCCCGCCCAGGACCAGCAGCGGCAGCACGGTGGCCAGCGTCGAGGCCAGCGCCCAGTTGACGGGCGACTGGCCGGCCCGCGGTTCCCCCCCGGCCGAGCCCACGGCAGGCGGGAACTCCAGCGTCTGCTCCACGAGTTCGCGCATGCGCGCGGTCGCCTTGCGGTGCGCGGGGAGCTGGTCGACGGCCACGAACCGCCGCGTGGCCACGTAGTCGTACTCGAGCCGCACCCCGCCATCGACCTGCGAGAGCCGATACGTCAGGCCCGTCGCCGGACCCGCCACCTTCTCGGACGCGGGGGGGTACTGCCACGGCTCGGGCAGGGCGAGGTCGATCACGTGCCGCACCCGGCGGGGGAAACCGACGGCCAGCGGTACCGAGCGCCGGTCCCGGCCCGGGTCGCCGATCTCGCCGGCGACGCTCGACGCGTGGAGCCTGCGCTGGCGGGTCCCCGCAGAACGGCCGGGGCCGAGAAAGGCCGGGATCGTGTACCGCTCGCGGACCACCACGACATTGCGCTGGCGATCGTCCTCGTACCCGAGCGGCTCCTTCATCCGGATGCCGGGGAACCCTGCCTCGTAGAACTCCAGGTACGAGCGGGCGACCTCCGCCTTTCCGTCGCGCTGGAACGCCCGTCGCGTGGCGTCCGCGTCGCCGCCTTCGTAACGCGTCTCGACCTCGTAGCCCACGGCTCCGTCGAGCGACCGCACGTCGAACTTCTCGCGCACGACGGTCGTGGGAGATTCGGCCGCGCGGTGCGGGATCGCGACCAGGCCGGAGGTGCCCGGTTCCAGGACCAGCGCGCGGCGGTAGTCGGGGAGGTGGAGGCTGGCGAGGGAGCCGCCCTGGGCACCGAGCGTGCCGTCGATCCAGTGCTCGCGGCCGCCGAGGCGCAGGCGCACGATGGCGTGGTTGAAGGCGTGAGGCGAAGGGTGCCAGGTATCGAGGGCCGCACCCGACCCGCTGTTGACCAGGGCCGGCGCGGCCTCCAGACCGAGGTAGCGCAGCATGGCGGCGAGCAGCACCGCCTTGTCCTTGCAGTCGCCGAAGCGGCGCGCGACGACCAGCGCGGGCGGGCTGGGCTGGTGCGAGCCCTCGCCCATCTCGATGCCCACGTAGCGGATCTCGTCCTGGACGAAGCGCGTGGCGGCGAGCGCCCAGGCGGCGGAATCGGGGCCGGCGCCCCTCCACTCGTCCAGCTTCGACCGGACCTCCGGCGGCAGCGTCTCCGCGACGTCGAAGACGCCGCGCGCCCAGGCCGCCACCTGGCCCCAGGTCTCCGCCTCGGACGCCTGCACCCAGGCCTGCGTGGGGTAGTCGGCCGGGGCTCCCGAGACGGAGGGGGCGGGCGGGACGTCCAGGGCCTCCCAGACGAGTTCGACGATCGGCCCCACCTCCCGGCGCTGCGGCAGCGCGTGGGTCAGGTGGTTGCGCAGGTGAAGCGGCCTGTCGCGGGGCCACAGCAATCGCTGGTGCAGGGTCCCGACGTGGACACCCCACTCGAGCGTGAAGTTCTCGGCGGCCATGCCCCGGAACACGGGGTTGGCGCCATCGACGGTGTGGGTGGTCTCGACGACGTCGCCGACGCGCAGGTCGGCCAGGAACTGCTGCGCCTGCAGGCGGCCGTCGTAGATCTGCGACTCGAGCTCAGGCTCGCGTTGCAGCACCTGCACCTGGCTCGCGTCGAGCCGCGAACTCCAGCGCCCCTCGCGAAACACCCTCACGGCGTGGAGCTGCAGGCGCTGGTACTCCGGGTCGAAGCTGACGACGAACTGCGAAGCGGCCTCCAGCCCCGCCGCCGTGACGATCCGTCGAACGTGGCGGACGAACGAGGAGCGCCCAGCGCCGTGAACGCGGACCTGGCGGTCGACCAGCAGGTACGCCACGCCATCGGTGGCTTCTTCCGGCTCGACCGGACGCCCGACGTCGACCTCGATCGCGCTGACCCAGGACGGAATCGGCGTCCCGACCCGGACCAGGCCGCTCCGCGCGGGTGCGGCCAGCGCGGGCAGCCCGGCCACGGCGCATGCCAGCAGGCAGGCGGCGGTCTTCACGGTGCCGTCAGCTCGAACGAGCCGATGATCTTCTCGAGATCGCCCCGCAGCCTGGAGAACGTGCGGGGGTCCGAGAACGCCCAGACCTGGAAGATCGAGCGCCCTTTCATGAAGAGCCCGTGATAGCCCTCGATCTCCACGGCTCCCGCCTTGCCGCGCGAGTGGAGGAGCAGCGCGGCGTCGAGGTCGGTCGCCAGCTCGCGGGCCGCCAGCTCGCGGTAGTCCTTCCAGTTGCGCTTCAGGTTTCCGCGCACCGTGTCGGCGAACGCTTCCATCGCCACGGGTCCGTCGCCCGGCACGCTCTCGGCGACGACCACCACGTGCGCGTCGAGCAGGGAGTGGACGATCCAGGCGTCGGCCACGGGGTTGTCCTTCTTCATGGCGGCGGCATCTCGCTGCCGCCACTTGTCGTCGGGCGGCGTGAGGCGGTACGCGAACGCGTCGCCGTCGAGGGCTCGCACGACCTGCGACGTGGCCGCGGCGCGTGGCGCCGGGGCGCTCCGGCCGACGGCGGCCAGCACGCCGAGGGTGTTCACGAGCAGCAGCAACACCGCGGCGATGGCGGCGGCCCGGACCCGCCGCGTCCCGTGGCCGCCCGTCAGCAGCACCAGCAGCGTGGCGCCATAGAAGAACTGCACACCCGCGAGAATCGCGTCGCCACGGCTGGCGAAGAGCACCGTCAGCACCAGCGTGCCGACGACGCAGCGGAACTTGGCGAAGGCCAGGCCGGCCGTGCTGCCCCGCAGCAGGCTGATGCCGATCACCGCGTCGATGAGGTAGGAGGCGGCAGGAGAAGTGCCCTGCGCCGCGGTGCGCTCGACGAGCCCCAGCACGGCGTTGAGGAGGAGCACGGCGCCCGCGAGGTGCGGCCCGGACCACAGCGAGGGAGCAGGCTCGGGCGGCGCGCCGGGCGACTCTCGATCGAAGAGTGCGATCGGCCTCGACGGGACGGGGCGAGCGGGCAGCGGGGACGAGGGCAGCGGACCCCGGACGACGGGACCGACCGGGCTCGGGCCCTGCGCGTTCGGAACCGCGCGCAGGTCCGACTTGCACCGCGGGCAGGTGTCGTCCGCCCGGCGGGAGTGCTTCAGCCCGCAACCCGGGCACACCACCCACTCCACGGCCATCTCGCAGGAGCCCCACTCGCTCGGTCCGCCATCGGCCCGAGCCCGCATCCTTCGCCAACCCGTCATCCGAAGGAAGGAGGGAAGATAACGGATCGCCGGCGGGCTTGCCAACTCGGACAGGGCCCCGCGGCCCGGTCGGTTCTACGCTCCGGGCAGTCCCGCGCGGCGGGCGGCCTGTTCCTCGACCACGTCCTCGAGCAGCTTGAGGTCGTCGGGCGGAATGTCCTGGAAGCGCAGGCCGAAGCCGCGCGGCAGGCCGTGGATCGGGTGCTGCTGGTGGGTGTTGACCCAGGCGACGACGCCGGAGAGCGCCAGCACCCGCTCGGTGTCCGGCAGGCCGAAGCGGCAGCGCATCGGCTCGCCCGGGTTGGGCAGCGTCTCGTCCAGGATGTAGGCGCCGAGCACGTTGAGGTTGACGAGGAACGCCTCGCGCTCGCTGCCGTCCTTGAACGTCAGCTTGCAGCGGCGGACGAACGGCACGCGCACCAGCCCGCGCGGCGCGCCCTGGACGCTGGACGGCGGGCGCGGGATGCCGACGGTGTAGTCCTCGGGCCGGTCGGTACTCATCGCCGGGAAGTCTAGCTCACCCGATCAAGTAGCGGTCGGCCCCGGCGCGGCGGGTCACCTTCGCCCGGTCCAGCGCCTCGAGCAGCGGGATCACGAACTTGCGCGACAGGCCCGTGAGGTCCTTGACCACCGCGACGTCGACCTTGCCCCCGGGCGCCACCTGGCTCCGCACCCGGGTCGCGAGTTCGGCCACCGCCGCGGCGTCCACGAGCCGATCGCCGACCCGCACCAGCGCGCCCTCCTGGATCAGCACCCGCAGCAGCTTCTCGACGAGGCGCGGGTCGCGGCCGAGCCCCGCGCCGGCGCCAGCGGGCTCCAGCCCCTCGCAGCCGGCGCTCCGCGCCTTCGCCCGCAGTGCCTCGACGACGGCGGCCTCGTCGCCGCCCAGCGTCACGGAGTGGCCGGCACGGGCGAAGCCGTCCCCCTCCACCCGCACGACGCCGCGCCGCTGCAGGTCTTCCATCACCGCGCCGAAGGCGCCCGCCGCGGCCCGCGCGAACACGCGCGCCCGCAGTTCCTCGCGCGGCATCGCGGCGCGCAGCGGCTGCTCCGCGTGATAGCGCCCGAGCGCCGCCTCGGCGGCACCGCTCAACTCCGCCAGGGCCG
>WYBL01000128.1 GCA_011526565.1 Acidobacteriota bacterium
GAAGCGCCACCTGCTGCGGCCGTGCGACTTCGAGTTCGAGCCCGACCCGGCCTGGCCGACCGGAGTGCGCTGCGTCTACGCGCAGGTCCGCACCTGCGCCGCTCCCTGCCTCGCGCGCGAGGACGCGGAGGCCTACCGCGCCCGCGCGCAGCGGGCGCTGCTCGAGCTGGCCGCGCCCGCCGCCGACGACGCGGCGTTGCCCACCTTCGTCGGCCGCCGCGAGCAGCGCGCGGTCGTGGTCGAGGAACTGGCCGGAGGGGCGCTCGAGGTGCACCCGGTCGCGGCCTGGCAGGTGCTCGAGGCCGGCGCGGTCGTCGGCGCCGCCGGCGAGCCGCTGGACGCGGTGCTGGCGCGGGTCGCCTGGCCGCTCCCTGCCGCGCCCGCGGCCGACGCGCCGTGGCTCGTCGCCTGGCTCGCGGAGAAGGGGCGCAGCGGGCGCTGGCTGCGCCTGTAGCGACGCGTGGGTGTAACCTCCCCGCCCGTGACCGACCGCCCGCGTACCATCGTCGTCGTCGAGGACGAGCCCGCGATCCGCGAGCTGCTGGAGGCGCTGCTCGGCTCGGCCGGGTACCGCGTGGTCTCGACGGGGGACCCGCTCGACGCGCTGCCGATCGTGCGGCGCGAGCAGCCCGACCTCGTGCTGTGCGACATCTCGATGCCCGGGCTCGACGGCTACGGCGTGTTGCGCGCCCTGCAGGCCGACCCCGAGACGGCCGACCGGCCCGTCGTCTTCCTGACTGCCCATCGCGAGTTCACGTCGCGGGTCGAGGCGTTCCGCTTCGGCGTCGTCGACTACATGACCAAGCCGTTCACTCGCGAGTTGCTCCTGCGCCGCATCGCCCGGGTGCTCGAGACGCTCGCGGACCGCACGGGCCAGGTCGCCGAGACCGCGGGCCCCGAAGGCGCCCGCGAGCTGCTCGACGAGGTGGGCCGCGAGCAGCGCTCGGGGCTGGTCAGCGTCGAGGGGCGCGGCGCCGCGCTGGTCCACGCGGGCGCCGTGGTGGCGGGCGCGGTGGAAGCGCAGCCCGGGGCTCGCGTCGAGTTCCGCGAGCTGGACCCCACCCGCGAAGTCGTCGCCACGCCGGAACCCGCCCGCCTGCCCGGCTCGCTTCCCGAGCTGCCGAGCTTCGAGGACGTCCCGCAGCACCTGCGCAGCGTCCTGCTGGTCGACGACAACCCGACCTTCCGAAACTTCCTGAAGAGCCTGTTCCAGTCGCAGGGCTTCGAGGTGCTGGAGGCCGCCAGCGGGGAGGAGGCGATCCACGTCGCGCTCGAGCGCCGGCCGTGGCTGATCCTCACGGACGTCGCGATGGCCGGCATGGACGGCCTCGCGCTGTGTCGCGAGATCCGCGCCCACAGCCTGACCCGGCACGTGCCGCTCGTCTTCCTCTCCGGCTGGGACGGCTACGAGCAGCGCTACCAGGGGCTCGAGGCCGGCGCCGACGAGTTCCTGTCGAAGGACACGCCGGTGCGCGAGCTGCTGATCCGCGTGCGGCTGATCCTCAAGCGCTTCTCGGACCTCGGCCGGCGCGAGCGGCGCGACCGCGGCGCCGGGGTCGAAGGCCGGCTGGAGGCGGTGGGAGCCCCGGGGGCGCTGCAGATGTGCCACCTCGGCCGCATGACCGGGCGCCTCGAGGTCACCTCGGGCCGGCAGACCTGGGAGGTCGATTTCGTCGAAGGCGAGATCGTCGGCGCGCGCGGCCCCGAGCGGCACGGCGAAGAGGCGGTGTACGGGCTGATCGGCCTCGCCCGCGGCGACTTCGAGTTCCGGCCCGGGACCGGGACCGGCGGCGCACCGCTCGGCGAGAACTTCGCCCAGCTCCTGCTCGAGGGCTGCCGCCGCCTCGACGAAACCGCGCGCGCCTGAACGGCCGCGGAGGCGGAAGCTAGCTGGCCTGTGCCCAGCTCGCCGCCGGCGCGGAGGCCGCAGCCTCGACCCTCGCCGCCGCGCGCTCCCGGCGCAGCAGGCCCAGCCGCTTCATCTTCTCGTGCAAGGTGGTCGGCAGCAGGCCGAGGTCGGCGGCGGCGCGCCGCTGGTTGCCGTGGCGCTGGCGCAGGGCGGCCTCGATGATCTGGCGCTCGTAGGTGTCGAGCAGGTGGCGCAGGCTGGGGCGACCGTCGGGAGTGGGCAGGATGCGCTTCATCGCGGGGTCTTGCTCCTCGCGAGCCGCTCCGAAGCCCCCCTCGGGCCGCCCGCGTCAATGTGCTGGACTGCCGGGTAAGACGCCGCCAGCGGCGCGGAGGTTTCGTGGAAATTGAACGCCCGCCGGGAGGTCTGGATGAGGCGCGGGTGAGTCGGCGATTCTCCTTGCACACTGCGGGTTTCTACGACAGCCGGCCGGCCGGACCGGTGCCGGAGTTCACCGCAGGTGGGAGAGGTCGGGACGCCGCGGCCGCGGCCGTTTCAGCTCGTGCTCGTACACCGCGCGGCCCAGGTCGCGGAGGAACGGGAAGCCGACGATGTCGTACTCGTACTTGTCGTCGTTGTAGACGCCGTCGTCGTTGACCTGCAGCACCGCCGTCAGCAGGAACTCCACCCCGTTCTCGAAGTCGACCACGTAGGCGTCGTCGAGCAGGTAGCCGTAGGCCTGGCCGACCTTGTTGTAGATGCGGACGTGGTCGGGGATACGCTCCTTCGAGCCGGCGTAGAGGAAGTACTTCACGTAGGCGTCGGGGTACTCCTCGCGGTCCGGGTAGGCCGGTTCCGCGCTCTCCCGCGGCAGCGTGGACATCGCCTGCATCAGGAAGCGGCGGTCGTCCTCGCCGATCCGGAAGCGCTGCTCCGGGGCCATCGCCTCCGGGAATATCACGGCCTTCAGCACCTCCTGCAGCGTGCGCAGCGACAGGAAGTTGGACCGCGAGAAGTCCATCGGCTGCTCGACGAGCGCGCCGTCCTTCATGTAGCCGCGGCCCTGGCGGACGTCCGGCATCTCCACGCTCCACTCCGCCTCGTTGCGGGCGAGCGGCTGGCGGTGGATCTCCTTCGGACCGGCGAAGAACACGAACGGGTTGGTGACCCGGTTCTCCGCGTCGTCGAGGCCCGACTCCAGCCGCCGCAGCAGCCGCGCGTCCTTCCAGCCCTTCGCCCACAGCCGCTCGTTGATCTCGCGCTGGCCGAGGAACTCGTAGAGCCGGTTGTAGGCGTCGTTGTCGCTGACCAGGAAGATCTTGCGAGCGTAGTGGGCGATCGTCGGCAGTCCGTCGGCCTTGCTCTCGTCCTTCTCCACGGCCGTCTGCCGCGGCGTCCCCGCCTCGATCCGCAGCGGCGTGCCGCGGTCGAGCCCGGCGATC
>WYBL01000129.1 GCA_011526565.1 Acidobacteriota bacterium
CCGCCCGACGCGCTCGCGAAGATGCTCTCGGGCAACGCGAAGCGCGTCTACGGATGAGGATGAGCCGCTGCCGCCACGCCGACACCTGCGGCGGCTGCCCGCTCCAGCACCTCGACTACGCCGAGCAACTCCGCCGCAAGCGCCTGCGCGTGCAGCGGCTGCTCGACGCCGCGCTGGGCCCGCGCGCGCCGCGGGTGCGCCCGGTGTGGCCGAGCCCGCACGCAGCGGGCGACGCGCCCTGGCAGTTCCGCCAGAAGGCCGCATTCACGTTCGGGGCGGGGCCGGGCGGCAACCTGGTGATGGGGCACTACTCGCGGGGGGGCGACGTCGTGGTGGCGATCGAGGAGTGCCCCGTGCACCCCGCACGCGCCAACCGGATCGCCTTCGCGTTTCGCGACGCGTTCGCCCGCGCCGGGCTGCGGGCGTTCGGGGACGACGGCCGCGGCCTGCTGCGCCACCTGATCGTGCGCACGAGCGCCGACCAGCGCGAGGCGGTCGCGGTGCTGGTGGTCGCCCGCCACGCCCGCGAGCTGCGCGCCCCCCTGCGCGAGGTGATGGCCGGACCAGACGCTCCCGACGGGTTCCGACGCCGGGGTGAACCCGGCGCCGGTCCCATGGGGGCTCCGTCGGACGACTCCGCCCTCCTCCGCCCCCAAACCCCAGACGGCCTGCTGCTCAACCTGAACGACCGGCCGGGGCCGTACCTGCTCGGCCGCGAAACGCTGCACCTCGGCGGCGCCGAGGCCGTGCTCGAGCGCGCGCTCGGCGAGGAGTTCGCCGTCGCGCCGACGTCCTTCTTCCAGACCAACGTCGCCGCGGCCGGCGAGCTGCTGCGGCTCGTGACAGAGGCCACGGCCGGCGCCGCGAGCGTGCTCGACCTCTACTCGGGCAGTGGCCTCTTCGCTCTGCCCCTCGCCCGGCGCGGCGCCCGCGTGACGGCCGTCGAGGAGAACCGCGACGCGGTGCGCGACGCGCGGCTCAACCTCGAGGCGTCCGGGGTGCCGCCCGCGCGGCTGCGGCTGCGCCCGGGCCGCGTCGAGCAGGTGCTGCCGGGGCTGCTGCGCGAGCGCTTCGACGCGGTCGTGCTCGACCCGCCGCGCCAGGGCGCGTCGCCCCGCGTGCTGGACCTCGTGTTCCGCGGCCTGCGCCCGCCGCGCGCGGTGCTGGTCTCGTGCAGCCCCGAGGCGCTGGCCGCGGAACTCGCCTTCGCGGCCCGCGCCGGCTACGCGATCGGCGACGTCCAGCCGGTCGACATGTTCCCCCACACGGACCACGTCGAAGCGGTCGCCGTCGCCGACCTCGCCGCGCCTCAGGCGGACAGCGCGGTGCGCTCTTCGGCGAGGGTCGGTCGCCGGGATTCCGGTCGCGTCTCGAAGCGGCGGCGGTAGGCGTTGCCCCAGTAGACGAGCAGGGGGGCGCCGATCGCGGTCGGCAGCAGCCAGGCCCACAGCGAGAAGGGGCCGAGGCCCAGGTTCCGGGCGTTGGCGACCGCGAAGGCCGTCAGCGCGGCGATGCAGGTGCCGCCCATGTCGCCCATGTGCTCGTACCACCAGTGCATGCGCTCGCGGGGCGGAAACAGCCAGTAACGCAACTGCTGTCCGCCGCCGACGGCGCCGAGCAGGCCGAACGCGATCAGCAGCGGCTGGCCGGCGCGCAGGCCGACGAAGGCCGTGGCGCCGCCGGCCGCGCACAGGATCGCCGCCACCAGCAGGTCGAGGGCGCCGCCGCGCCCCGTGCGGTGCTTCTGCCGCAGCACCCGCATGCCCTTGAACGCCGAGGCCCCGGCCAGGATGCTGACGTAGAAGAGGAACATCGAGCCCGCCACCACACCGGGGCGCGGGTCGGTCAGGATGCGGTGGCCGCTGGTGAACAGGCCCGTCGAGCAGATCACGGCCATCGCCAGGACGAACACCCAGCCCGCGCGTCGATGGGCGCGGCCGCCCTTGGCGGCCAGCAGCGGCACCGCCATCACCAGCAACGCCACGCAGCCCGCGACCACGTGCAATCCCCTCAGCCCGTTCACCAGCGTCTCCATTCGATCCTCCTGCGCAAGCCCGCGCGACGAAGGCATGGTGCGAGGTCGTGCTCTCGGGCGTCATGTGCCGGGCGTCAGGGTCCGCGGGCATGACTTCCGGCACAGGCCGCGGGGGGCAGGCCACCCCTACAATCGCGGCGCGATGACCACGACGGCTTCGGAGCGGCTGCTGCAGGTCGGCGGGCTCGCCATGTGGCTGCTGCTCGGCATCCCGCGGGTTTCGGCGTTCGTCTCCGATCCTGCGGCGGCCGACGGCCCCGCGTTGCTCGGGCTGGCCTGCTGGCTGGCCTGGGGCGTGGCCTTCGGATGCGCGACCGGCCCGGGCCCGCTCGGCCTCGGCCCCCGTCGTGCGCTGCTCGCGCTGCAGGCGGTCGCGGCGCTCTACCTGCTCGGCCCGGCGCGCGGGAACACCGAGGGCGGCCTGCTCGTCGCCGTCGCCGCCCAGATCCCGTTCTTCCTCCCCCGCCGGCACGGGCTGCTCGCGGTCGGCGCGCTGGCGTCCGCCTTCGCCGCCGTGATCGCGCTGCGCCACGGTCCTGCGGCGGTGCTCGGCCCGACGGTCGGCCTGGTCGCCTTCATGGCCTTCGCCTTCGGCGCCGCCTCGCTGGCCGTCGCCCACGCCGAGGGCCGCGAGGAGCTGGCGCTCGTCAATGCCGAGCTGCGCGCGACCCAGGAACTGCTCGCCGGCTCCGCGCGCGAGGCGGAGCGCCTGCGCATCGCCCGCGACCTGCACGACACGCTCGGCCACCACCTGACCGCGCTCTCGCTGAATCTCGAGCTGGCCGCCCACCAGGCGCAGCCGCCGGCGAAGGAGGCGGTCGAACGCGCCCGCTCGCTGTGCAAGCTGCTGCTGGCCGACGTACGCGAGGTGGTCTCGGAGCTGCGCGGGCCCGAGCCCGAGGAGCTGCGCCGCGCGCTGCAGACGCTGGCGGCCGGCGTGCCCCGCCCCCAGGTCCACCTCGCGCTGCCCGAGTCGCTCGACCTCGGCAGCGCGCAGCGCGCCCAGGCCGCGTTCCGCTGCGTGCAGGAGGCGGTGACCAACGCCGCCCGTCACTCGCACGCCCGCAACCTGTGGATCACCGTCGCGCTGCGCGACGGGGCGCTCGCGATCGAGGCCCGCGACGACGGCCGCGGGGCGCCCGACCTGCGCGAGGGTCACGGCCTCGCCGGCATGCGCGAGCGGTTCGAGGCGCTGGGCGGCCAGATCGCCTTCGAGTCCGCTCCGGGGCGCGGCTTCGCGCTGCGCGCCACGCTGCCCGCGGAGGCCGCGTGATCCGGGTCGCGATCGCCGACGACCAGACGCTCGTCCGCCAGGGCGTGCGCCGGCTGCTCAAGCTCGCAGACGACCTGACCGTGATCGGCGAAGCGGCGGACGGGGACGAGGCGCTCGCCCTGCTGCGCGCACAGCACCCCGACGTCGCCCTGCTCGACGTGCGGATGCCGAAGCGCACGGGGCTCGACGTGCTGCGCGAGTTGGGCGCTGCCGCGCCGCCGACGATCCTGCTGACGACCTTCGACGAGGACGCGGTGGTGCTGGAGGCGGTCAAGCTCGGCGCCCGCGGCTTCCTGCTCAAGGACGTCTCGCTCGAGCAGCTCACCGAGGCCGTGCGCGCAGTGGCTCGCGGCGAGAGCCTGATCCGCCCCGCGGTCACCGAGCGGGTGCTGCGCGGGCTGCAGGCGGTGCCGCGCGCGTTCGACGCCCTGGAGCGGCCCGACACGCTGACCCCGCGCGAGCTGGAGGTGCTGCGGCTGATGGCCGGCGGCTACTCGAACCGCGAGATCGCCGACGCGCTCGGCACCGCCGAAGGCACGGTCAAGAACCAGGCCTCGGCGATCCTCTCCAAGCTCGGCGTGCGCGACCGCACCCGGGCCGTGCTCAAGGCCCTGGAGCTCGGCTGGATCTAGACGGGCGCCGCATCCCTTAACATCGCCCGTCATTTCCAAGGAGCGGCGTCTTGCACGTGAAGTCGATTCTCGTCGTCGGGGCCGGGCTGATGGGGCGCGGCATTGCCTACGCTTCTGCCGTCGGCGGTTTCCGCACCTCGCTGTTCGACGTGTCCGAGAAGGCGCTCGACAAGGCGCTCGCCACCGTCCAGCGCGACCTCGAGGAGGGCGTGAACCGCGGCAAGGTGATGGCGGACGAGGCCCGCGCCGCCCAGGAGCGGCTGCTGCCCGCGACCGACCTGAAGGCCGCGGCGGCCGAGGCCGACTTCGTGATCGAGGCGGTGCCCGAGCGGCTGGAGCTGAAGCTCGGCATCTTCGCGGAGCTCGACGAGACCTGCCGGCCCGACGTGGTGCTCGCCACCAACACCTCGGCGCTGTCGGTCGGCGAGATCGCGGCCGCGACGCGCCGGCCGCAGCGCGTGCTGGGCATGCACTTCTTCAACCCCGTGCCGAAGATGAAGCTGGTGGAGATCGTCAAGGCGCTGGAGACCGGCGACGAGGCCGTCGAGGTCACCGCCGAGGTCGCGCGGCGGATGGGCAAGGAGGTCGTGCGCGTCAAGGAGTCGCCGGGCTTCGTGACCTCGCGCATCAACGCGATGATCGGCAACGAGGCCTTCTTCATGCTGCAGGAGGGCCTGGCCTCGGCCGAAGACATCGACAAGGCGCTCAAGCTCGGCCTCAACCACCCGATGGGCCCGTTCGAGATGGTCGACCTGGTGGGCCTCGACACCCGGCTCTCGGTGCTGGAGTTCCTGCACGCCTCGCTCGGCGAGAAGTACCGCCCCGCGCCGCTGCTCGTGCAGTACGTGAAGGCAGGCCGGCTCGGGCGCAAGGTGGGCCGCGGCGTCTACGACTACGGGAAGAAGTAGCGTGACGACCCGCTACGAGCACCTGCAGCTCGCATTCGCGAACGGCGACCGGGTCGCGACGCTGACCGTCGACCGCCCCGAGGTCCGCAACGCCCTCGACGGCGAGACGATCCGCGAGCTGCACCACGCGCTGCAGCAGGTCCGCGAGCGACGCTCGACGGTGCTGATCCTGACCGGGTCGGGTGACCGGGCATTCGTCTCCGGCGCCGACATCCGCGCCATCCGCCAGCGCCGCCGCGACGACGCGCTGGCCTCGATCAACTCGCGGCTGTTCGCCGCGGTGGAAGCCCAGGACGCGGTGACGATCGCCGCGGTCAACGGCGTCGCGCTGGGCGGCGGCTGCGAGCTGGCGCTCGCCTGCGATCTGCGGATCTGCTGCGAGGAGGCGGTGTTCGGCCAGCCCGAGCCGGCGATCGGCATCATCCCCGGCGCCGGCGCGACGCAGCGGCTGCCGCGCATCGTCGGCCTCGGCCGCGCCAAGGAGATGATCCTCACCGGCGCCCGCTGGAACGCGCAGCAGGCGTTGGCGGCGGGCCTCGTCAGCGCCGTCGTGCCGCGCGAGGAGCTGATGGACGCGGCGCGGGCGTTGACCGACCGGGTGCTGGCGCTCGGGCCGCTGGCGGTGCGGCTGTCCAAGCTGGCGCTCGACGCCTCGAGCCAGATGCCGCTCCACGCCGGCCTCGCCTACGAGTCGATGGCGCAGGCGATCACGTTCGAGTCGGCCGACAAGGCAGAGGGCACCGCCGCGTTCCTGGAGAAGCGCAAGCCCCGCTTCACCGGCGAGTAAGGCGCGGGCCGGCCGGGCCCGCGCCGCGTCAGCGCGCGGGCGGTGCCGCGGGCGCGCCCGCGATCGGCTTCTCGAACTGCGTCTTGTCGATCGCCTTCTCGTGGGCGGCCTCGATCGTGATGCGCCCCTCCTTGACGTACTTCATCAGGGCCTGGTCCATCGTCTGCATGCCGAGCTGGGCGCCGGTCTGGATCAGCGAGTTGATCATCGAGATCTTGCCCTCGCGCACCAGGTTGGACAGCGCCGAGGTGGCGATCAGGATCTCGTTGGCGGCGCAGCGTCCCTTGCCGTCCGCGGTCTTGACCAGTTGCTGAGCGACCACCGCCTTCAGCGAGTCGGCCAGCATCACCCGCACCTGCGGCTGCTCGTCGGCCGGGAAGGCGTCGATGATGCGGTCGATCGTCTTGGCCGCCGAGTTGGTGTGCAGCGTACCGAAGACCAGGATGCCGAGCTCGGCCGCAGCCAGCGCCAGCCGGATCGTCTCCAGGTCGCGCATCTCGCCGACCAGCACGATGTCCGGGTCCTCGCGCGCCGCCATCTTCAGCGCCGCGGAGAACGACTTCGTGTGGGTCTTCACCTCGCGCTGGCTGATCAGGCAACGCTTGTTCGGGTGCACGAACTCGAGCGGGTCCTCGATCGTGATGATGTGGCCCTCGCGGGTCTCGTTGATCTGGTCGATCACCGCAGCCAGCGTCGTCGACTTGCCGGACCCGGTCGGCCCCGTGACCAGCACCATGCCGCGGCGCAGCTCGGCGATGCGCCGCACCGCGGGCGGCAGCCCGAGCTGATCCATGGTCAGGATCTTGGTCGGGATGATGCGGAACACGGCGCCCAGCCCCCGGTACTGCCACAGGATGTTGGCGCGGAAGCGGGCGGATCCGTCCGGCAGCTCGTAGGCGAAGTCGAGGTCGAGGTTCTCGCGCACGCGCTCCTGCTGCTGCGGCAGCAGCAGCTCGAAGAGCGTGGCCTGGCACGACTGGGCCGTCAGCGGTTCGCGCTCGAGCGGCACCAGTTCGCCGCGCAGCCGCAGCAGCGGCGGGCGGCCGACGACCATGTGCAGGTCGGAGGCGCCCTTCGCCATCATCTCGCGCAGCAGCGAGTCCATCGCGCCGGGCATCGCTACTGGCCCTCCTTCTTCGGCGCGGCCGGCAGCGTGGCGGGCGGTCGCGGACCGGGCGCGGCGACGCCCGGCGCGGCCGGGCGGACGGCGGGCGGCGCTGCGGGTCGGGGAGCCGCAGGCACGCCGGGAGCGGGCGGGCGCGGGGCGGCCGGGGCCTGCGGCGCGCCCGGTGCTGCGGGCGGGCGGGGCGCGGGCGCAACCGCGGGTGCGGGTGGTCGCGGAGCGGAGCCAGCGGGAACCGCCGGACGGGGTGCGACGGCGGGAGCGGGAGCACCTGGGGCCGCAGCCGTGGCGGGGCGCGGCGCCACAGCCCCGGGCGCCGCGACCGTGGCCGGACGCGGGGCGACCGGCGGCACCGCTGCTGCACCGGGCGCGGCTGGACGAGCCGCGGGCTGTGCCGCCGCGGGCCTCGGCTGCGCCACGGCTGCGGGCGGAGCCGCGGCAGGCGCCGTGGGCGCGGCAGGGCGGACGGGCGCCGGGCTGCTCGCGGCCGCCGGAGCGGCCGGGGCAGCGGGGCGCGGAGCGGCGGGCCTCGCGGCAG
>WYBL01000130.1 GCA_011526565.1 Acidobacteriota bacterium
CGATCGTCCACCCGTTCCCGCAGCAGGCCGCGATCATCGGGCTCGGCTCGGGCGACACGGCGTGGGCGGCCGGCTGCCGGCGCCGCACCGAGCGGATCGTCGTCTACGAGATCTGCGCGCCGCAACTGGGGCTGCTGCAGCGGTTGTCGGCGCGCGACCCGCAGGTCGACCGGCTGGCCGCGTTCCTCGCCGATCCGCGCTTCGAGCACCGCATCGCCGACGGCCGCAACGCGCTGCTGCGCGCGGGCGCCGACTTCGACGTGATCGAGATGGACGCGCTGCCGCCGAGCAGCCCCTACGCCGGCAACCTGTACTCGGTCGAGTTCTTCCGGCTGGCCGCCAGCCGGCTGCGCGAAGGCGGGCTGATGTCGACCTGGGCGCCGACGGGGCGCACCCGCGCCTCTTTCGCGGCCGCCTTCCCCCACGTGCTGGCGACCGAAGACGGCACGGTGCTGATCGGCAGCCGGCAGCCGATCCCTCTCGATCGCGAGGGCTGGGAGCGGCGCGCGCTCTCGCCCGCGGTGGTCGACTACCTCGGCCTCAAGCGCGCCGAGGAGATCGCCGCCCTGCTGCGCGAACTGCGGCCGCTGGACCCCGCGGACGCGGCCGGCGAGCGCAACACCGACCTCTACCCGCGCGACGAGTTCGCCGCGCGCTGAGCCGCCTTCAGCGCGTGTCGCGGCTGCGCTTGTAGAACATGCGCTGGCGGCCGTCGGCGAGCGGGACCACGAACGGGTCGGTGAGCTGGTATCCCGCCTCGGCTTCGAGTCGTGTGCCGGGCTCCTGCTCCCAGGCGAGGCCGTCCCACGACACGAAGCTGCCGACGCTGCGCTGCGTCTTCTGCTCGAAGGCGTACATCCGCAGCCGCCCGTCGCCGGTCGGGAACGCGGCGGTCGTGCCCCAGGACTGGAGCGAGGCCGGGCCGACGTACTGGAAGTCGAGGCCGTCGCGGCTGGTCGCCACCACCGTCGCGCGATCGGTCAGGCTGAACACGTACATCAGCCACTCGCGGCCGGTCCAGAACACGTCGGGGTCGACCAGCCCCGGGTGCTGGAACACCGTCCCCTCGTCGACGAAGCTCACGCCGTCGCCGGAGATCGCGGCGTGGATCGCGTGCATCGTGGCGGTGCCGGGGTCGCCTTCCGCCGAGGCGTAGTAGTAGAGCCGGAAGCGGCCGTCGGGCAGCGCGACGATCGCGGGGTCGACCGCCTTGGCGCCGCCGCGGCCTTCGATCGTGCAGCCGAGCACCGTGAAGGTGAGCCCCTCGTCGCGCGACTCGGCGCAGTTCACGTTCTCGGGCCACGTCGAGGCGTCGACGTAGTAGACGCGGATGCGGCCGTCGGCCAGCCGGATCGCCGCCGGCACCGAGGCGTGCTCGAGCAGCACGCGTCCGTCGTGGACGAACGTCTCGCCGTCCGCGCTGGTCGCCGACAGCACCTGGTGGTGGAAGGGCCCGCCGTCGCCGGGTGAGGGCGCCTGCGCCCCGGCCGAAGAGGCCACCATCAGCGTCGCCATCGCGATCCGTCGTGCCTGCTCGTGCATCGTCCCGTCCCCCGGGGCCGCCGGCGAGAGGGGCGCCGCAGCCTCCGGGACAAGGACGAAGCCCGGAGCCTTCCGGTTGGCGACCCCGTGCGCCCGCTCACGCGGGCCGCGTGAGCGGGGCCACCGCCCCGGAACGCGAGCGCGACGCGGACGGTGGCGAGCAGGACGGCCGGATCGACGCCGCGGCGAAGCGGCGGCAGGGGTCTTCGGGATGTGGCGCTCAGGCCAGCAGTCGGCTCAGCGTCTGGTAGGTCACGAAGGCGGCGCTCCAGGCGAGCGCCGTCATGTAGGCGAACTGGAACGCGGCGAACTTCCACGAGCCGGTCTCGCGGCGGGTCACCGCCTGGGTCGGCAGGCACTGCATCGCCAGCGCGAAGAACACCAGCAGCGAGGCGGCGGTCGCGGTGTCGAACAGCGGTCGCCCGTCCGAGCGCTTCTGCGCCCGCAGCGCCTCGCGCAGGCCCTGGGACTCGACCTCGTCTTCGCCGACCGCGAACACCACCGCCAGCGTGGAGACGAGCGTCTCGCGCGCGGCGAACGAGCTGAGCACGCCGATGTCGATCCGCCAGTCGAAGCCGAGCGGCGCGAACAGCGGCTCGATCGCCTTGCCGACGCGGCCGGCGGCGGCGTGCTCGAGACGGGTCGGCCCCTCGAGGGCCGCGGCCCGCGCCTCGCCTTCTTCGGTGCCCAGCGCCCGCGCGGCGGCCGCCTCCTCGCGGGCCTGTGCCGGCATCGCCGCGAGGAGTTCGGCGTCGGAGAGCTTCGGGTAGGTCGACAGCGCCCACATGCCAATCGAGATCAGCAGGATCACGCTGCCCGCCTTGCCGAGGAACACGACCCCGCGGTCGACGGCGGAGAGGAGCGCGTCGCGCAGGCTCGGCATCTTGTAGGTCGGCAGCTCCAGCACCAGCGGCTGGGAGTCGCCCTTGAGCAGCGTGCGCTTGAACAGGAACGCCATGCACAGCGCTGCCACGATGCCCAGCGAGTAGGCGCCGGCGAACATCACGCCGCCCAGCAGCGGCTGGCCGGCGAACAGCAGCGCCGCGATCATCGCGTAGACGGGCAGCCGCGCCGAGCAGGTGAGCAGCGGGAGGATCAGGATCGTCACCAGCCGGTCGCGGCGGTCCTCGATCACCCGCGTCGACATCAGCGCCGGGATCGCGCAGGCGTGGGCGGAGAGCATCGGCACGAAGGCCTTGCCCGGCAGCCCGACCTTGCCCATCAGGCGGTCCATCACGAACGCGGCGCGGGCCAGGTAGCCGCTGTCCTCGAGCAGCGAGAGCAGGAAGAACAGCAGGCAGATCTGGGGCAGGAACACGAGCACGCCACCGACCCCGCCGATCACGCCGTCGACCAGGAAGCTGCTCAGGTCGCCGGCAGGCAGGCGACTGCCGACCGCGTCGCCGAGCGCCGCCACCGCGGTCTCGATCGCGTCCATCGGGATCTCGGCCAGGCTGAACAGCGTGACGAACAGCGCCGCCATCACGAACGCGAAGGCGGCCAGGCCGGCGACCGGGTGGGTCAGCACCCGGTCGAGCGCGGCCGTGCGTTGCGCGGACAGGTGCGGTGCGCCTTCGGAGGCGCGAGCGGCCACGTCTTCGGCCCAGTCGAAGCGGGCGGCGCTGTGGGCGCAGCCGCGGCAGCCGGAGCAGCCGCCGCCCTGCAGCGCCGCGGGCAGCGGCGCGACCGTGGCGGCGCCGCCGAGCAGCGGCTCGAGCTTCTCGAGCAGCGCGGGCAGGCCCTCGCCGGTGCGGGCGCTGATCGCCACCACGGGCGCGCCGATCTCGCGCTCGAGCGCCGGCGTGTCGACCTTGAGCCCCTCGGCGCCGGCGAGGTCGCTCATGTTGAGGGCGACGAGGACCGGGACCCCCAGCTCGCGGACCTGGCCGACGAGATACAGGTTGCGCGCGAGGTGGGTCTGGTCGACGACGACCACGGCGGCGGTGGGCTTCGGGTGGCCGTGCTCGCCCAGCAGCGCGTCGCGCGCGACCCGCTCCTCGAGGGTGCCGGCGTTGAGGCCGTAGAGGCCGGGCAGGTCCATCACGTCGACCCGGCGGCCACCCGCGATCAGGCTGCCCATCCGGCGCTCGAGCGTGGTGCCGGGGAAGTTCGCGGTCTTGGCGCGCAGGCCGGTCAGCCGGTTGAACAGCGTGGTCTTGCCGGTGTTGGGGTTGCCGATCAGCGCCAGCAGCGGGCGCGAGGTGTTCGCGGCCGGCTGCGGCGTGGGCAGGGAGGAAGAAGAAGACAGGGGACCCAAGGGAATCAGTCTCCGATCCGCACGCGGATCGCGCGGGCGAGCGAGGCGGCGAGGCCGATGCGGGTGCCGAGCACGCGCACGATCATCGGGTCGCCGCCTTTCGCGACCTCGACGGTGCGGCCCGCGCACAGGCCCATCACCTCGAGCCGGGCGAGGTCGAGGTCGCGGGCGTCGATCGCCTCGATCCGGGCCGGCCGGCCCTCGGGGAGGGCCGCCAGGTCGCAAGTGAAATCGAGTTTCATCTTCCGGTAATTAAAGCAAACCCCAAGCCAGGGCGGTACCCGGTCTCGGGGTCGGGATGGAAATCCTCGGGGATGAACTATTTATGGGGCGAACGCCGAACGGGGGAGAGACCGGGCCACGCAGGCCCTGCGGAGCGGGCCATGGCCCGCCCCGCAAGGATTCGCTGGGCTACGCGCGAGTTCTGCCCGTCACTTCTCCGGCGCGCCCGCCCGGATCGTCTCCAGGCCGTGGGCGTTCGGCCCGGTTTCCGCGCGGCGCAGCAGCCACGCGAACAGCACGCCGAGGAAGCCGAGGGTCGAGAAGATCCACATGCCGAGCGCGTAGCCGCCGGGGTTGGTCGCGCCGGCCGTCGAGAAGTCGTTGGCCCAGCCGATGCCCCAGTTGACGCCCAGCACGCCGATCTGCTGCACGAGCGTCATCAGCGCGTAGGCGGTGCCGAGGCGCTTGGCGTCGACGACGTAGGTGACCGCGGGCCACATCACGGCGGGCACCAGCGAGTAGCCGATGCCGAGCAGCGCGACCGGCACCGCGAGCGGGACTCCCGAGCCCGGCACCAGCAGCACGAAGGCGGGGAACAGCAGCGCCGAGCCGGCCAGCATGAACAGCGCGCGGCGCGCGACCTTGTCGACCAGCAGGCCGAACAGCGGGGTCGCGATCATCGCGGACAGCGGCAGCAGGCTGTTGAGGAAGCCGCCCATCTCGCGCGAGGCGCCGTGGCCCTCCATGAAGAACTTGATGGCGAAGGTGCGGAACGGCAGCACCGCGGAGTAGAAGACGAGGCACAGCCCGACCACGTACCAGTACGAGCGCGTGAAGCGGAACAGGTCGCCGAGCACCAGCTTGTCGGTCTCGCCGGCCGTGCCCAGGTCGTACTCGCGCTCGGCCTTGCGCTCCATCCACCAGTAGACGACCGCGCCCAACACGCCGATCACGCCGGCGCCGACGGCCAGCCACAGCGGGTCGCGCCAGTTCGAGTAGAGCGGCCCCGCCCAGCTCGGGGAGTTGTCGGCGGCGACCGAGGCCAGCCGCGCGACCAGCAGGTTGATCCCGAACGCGAAACCGAGCTCCTTGCCCTTGAACCACTTGGCGAGCGCGGTCGTGACCGCGACGATCAGCGACTCGGCGCCCAGCCCCAGCACGAAGCGGCCGGCCAGCATCACCCACAGCGAGCCCGAAGAGACGCAGATGAGCGCCCCGAGCAGGCACAGCGCCGCGAAGATCACGCTCGCGGTCTTGGTGCCGATGCGGTCGATGATGATGCCGCCGAGCAACAGGGTGCCGATCGCCGCCACGCTGTAGATCGCGTTGAGCCAGCCGATCTGGGTGTCCGTGAAGCCGAGCTGCTGGCTGAGCAGGTCGGCGATCGGCGCGATGGAGTCGTAGATGTAGTAGTTGCCGGCCATCGCCAGGCTGACGAACAGCAGCACCAGCCAGCGGGTCAGCGAAGGCGGTTGGGGACGCGCGTTCTCGGGCATTGCGAGCGCGATTATAGGGGCCGGGGTGGTGCCCGCGCCCTTCGGGTCAGCCGGCGGGCTCGAGGTCCGTGGCGCGGAAGTAGTCGTCGGCGCGGGGCTGGTAGCGGAACCCGCGATCCACCAGCGTGCGCGAGTCGTCGTGATAGAGCGGGATCCAGGCCCGCGCGTCGAGCACGCGGGCGAGCAGCGGCCGCACGGCCTCGCCCCGGGCCTGGGACTCGAACAGCGTGCGCGCCGCCTCGATCGCCCGGTCGAGGTCCGGGTCCTGGAAGCGGCCGTGGTTCTCGAGGCCGAGTCCGAGCTCCGCGTCGCGAGAATGGAAAGCGGCCTCCAGCAGCTCCAGCGCATCGCCGGTCGTGGCGCCCGTCGCCACCAGCCAGAAGCGCAACTCGCCCCGCCTGAGCCGCGCGAAGAACTCCGGGCTCGGCAGCGGCTCGACCCGGACCCGGATGCCCACCTCGGCCAGTTGCGCGCTCACCGCCGCCGCGGCTCGCGAGTAGCCGTTCGGGCGATGCAGCACGAGGTCCAGCCCGCCGCCGTGGCCCGCCTCGGCCAGCAGCGCGCGCGCCCGCGCGCGGTCCGGCCGTGGCACGCCGCGCTCCGGGTCGTGGCCGAGGATCGCAGCCGGCACGAGCTGGCCGGCCGGTTCCGCCGTCGGGCTGACGGCCGCGGCCACGGCGGCCCGGTCGAGAGCGAGGTCGATCGCCTCCCGCACCCGCCGATCGCGCAGCGGGTGGTCGGGCGGACCGAAGCCGAAGCCGATGTGGCGCAGGAAGATGTTCGCGTTGCCCACTTCGGCGAAGCGCCCCGTGGCGCGCGCCGCCGCCGCGACCTCCGGCGCGCCCGAGCGCAGCAGGGCGAACCTTCCGCCGGGCAGATCGGCGGCGATCTTCGCCGGCGGCACGGAGAAGTGCAGCGTTGCGGCGCGGAGCGCCGGACGCTCGCCCCAGTACGCCGCGTGGCGCTCGACGGGCAGCGGCGCGTCGGGGGTCCACGGCGCCCGCGCCACGAACGGGCCGGTGCCGTTCGGCCTTCGGCGCAGGTCCGCGGGGGCGGCGCCCCGCCGCGCGATCAGCACGAAGTGCAGCCGGCTCGCCAGCAGCGGCATCGGCCAGGCGGTGCGCAGCACGACCTCGTCCGGCGAAGGCGCGGAGACGTCGCTCACGCCGGCCAGGTGAACCCTCGCGTCCAGCGCAGGGTCCGCGAGCAGCCGCTCGAACGACCAGATCACGTCGGCCGCCGAGAACTCGCCCCCGTCGTGGAAGCGCACCTTGCGCCGCAGCCGGAACACCCAGGTCAGCGCGTCCGGGTTGTGCCAGGACACGGCCAGGGCGGGCCCGGGGCGCATCCGTCGATCGAGAGCGACCAGCGGCTCGTAGAAGTGAGAGGCGACCTCGTACGCGGCCACGGAGCTGCCGCGGTGCGGGTCGAGGTCCGCGGGAGCCGCGGGCAGCAGGATGTCGACCGGCTCGCGGCTGTCGCACGCGAGGCTCAGCAGGGCGGCAAGTGCGGCGGTCGAGAACGTGAGGCGTGGGCTCATGCGGGCGGGCGAGTCGCGTCCAATGCTAACGCGCGAGTTGCAAAGCTAAGATTGCACCCGGCGCCAGGCAGGTCGCCGCGATGCGCATCGGCAGCCTCAGGACTCGCGTCTCGCTGTGGGTGGCGCTCGTCGTCGTGCTCGCGTTGACCGCGCACGCGGCCTACCTGGTGGGCACGGCCCACGCGCGCCTCCGCTCCCGGCTGGAGGCCAACGCGCGGCTGTTCGCGGGACTCGCCACCGAGCCGCTGTGCCGGGCGCTCGAGACCTTCGGCAACAGCGGCTTCTTCCGCTTCCGGCAGGTGGCGGTCGAGACCCTCGAGCGCACCCCGGACGTCGTCGCCTTCGAGATCCGCGACGTGCAGGGGCGCCAACTGTTCCACTCCCGGGAGCTGGCCGCGGCCGAGCCCGTGCCGCCGGCATCCGACGTGGCCGACCCGGAGCTGCTCGCCGCGCTGCGCGAGATCCGTCCCACCGAGGCGCAGGTGACGCAGGACGGAGAGCGGCGGCTGCGCATCGTCGTGCCGCACATGGAGGACTTCGGCCGCCACCGGCTGGCGGTCGTCTACTACGTGAGCTACGCGAGCCTTCCCGCCGAGCTGCAGCGCTACGCCGCTGGCACGCTCGCCATCACGCTGGCGTCGATCGCGGCCGCGATCGGCCTCGGCCTGGCCCTGGCCCGCAGCGTCACCCGCCCGCTGGCCGCTCTCACCGAAGGTGCCGAGCGGCTGGCGGGCGGCGACTTCGGGCACCGCGTCGAGGTCCGCTCCGGCGACGAACTGCAGCGGGTCGGCGAGGCCTTCAACGAGATGGCGCAGCGCCTCGCCTCCACGGTCACCGAACTGCGCGACAGCATGGCCGAACTCGAGCGCCGCAACGCCGAGCTCCAGCGCTTCACCTACACCGTGTCTCACGACCTGCGCAGCCCGCTGGTCACGGTCCAGGGCTTTCTCGGGGCGGTCGAGCAGGCGGCGTTGCGCGGCGACACCCGGCGGGTGAGCGAAGACGTCGCCCGCATCCGCTCGGCCGCGAACCGCATGGAGCGGCTGCTGCGCGAGTTGCTCGAACTGTCGCGGGTCGGCCGCGTCGTCGGCGAGCCGCAGGCGGTGGCTCTTTCCGAGGTGGCCCGCGAGGCGGTGGCGCTGGCGGCCGGCCGGATCGCCGAGCGCGGCGTCGAGGTGGAGATCGACCCCTCGCTCCCGGTGGTGGCCTGCGAACGGGCGCGGCTGGTCGAAGCGGTACAGAACCTGGTCGACAACGCCGCCAAGTTCATGGGCGACCAGGCCCGGCCGCGGATTCGCATCTCCTGGCGTCGGGACGGCGGACGGGCTGTGTTCACCGTGGCGGACAACGGCATCGGCATTGCGCCTCGCCACCACGAGACCGTGTTCGGTCTGTTCGACCGCCTCGATCCCGGGGTCGAAGGCACCGGGATCGGGCTGGCTCTCGTACGCCGCATCGTCGAAGTCCACGGGGGAGAGGTGTGGGTCGAGTCGGAAGGTGGGGGCCAGGGCGCGACGTTCTGCTTCACCCTCGGCGAAATCGGCGGCTCGCCAACGCCGCCGGATTCTGGTAAACCTGCGCCGTGACCGGCCAACTCCAGGTCCTGCTGGTCGAAGACGATCCCGACCACGCCGAGCTGATCCAGCGTGGCTTCGACCAGATCTCCGCCCGGGTCCGGCTCAGCCGGGTGCCCGACGGCGAGTCGGCCCTCGACTACCTGTTTCGCCGCGGCTCGTGGGCCGCGGCCGCCTCGAGCCCCCGCCCCCACCTCGTGCTGCTCGACCTGCGCCTGCCGCGGCTCGACGGCTTCCGGGTGCTGGAGGCGATCAAGACCGATCCCGAGCTGCGGCCGATCCCGACGGTGATCCTGACCACGTCGGACGCCGAGAGCGACGTGGCCCGCGCCTACGCGCACTACGCCAACAGCTACCTCGTCAAGCCCGGAGATTTCGGGCGCCTCGTGGCCCTGGTCGCCGAGATCGAGGGCTACTGGCTCGACTGGAACCGGAACCCCGCCAAGGTCTCGTGACCGACGCCGCTGCGGCGGGTGCGGCCGTGCTGCTCGTCGACGACGACGAAGACGTGTTGTTCACGCTCGAGGCGGTGCTCTCGGAAGCCGGGCACCGGGTCGAGTCGGCGCGCGACGGGCACGAGGCCACGGTCCGGCTCCAGGACGCCGACCGCTTCGACGTGATCGTGTCGGACATCGGGATGCCGGGGATGGACGGCCTGCAGTTGCTGCAGGAGGTCCGGGCCCGCGGGGTCGACCTGCCGGTGATCCTGATGACCGGCGGGCCCGGCATCGACACGGCGATCAAGGCCGTCGAGCTGGGTGCCCTGCGCTACCTCCTCAAGCCCGTGGAGTCGAGCGCCCTGCGCGGCGCCGTCGAGACCGCGGCGCGGCTGACCCGGATCGGCCGCTGGCGCCGCGAGGCCCACGAGTACATGAGCCGCGGCGGTCCGGCCGAAGACGGCAGCCAGCTCGGGCGCAGCTTCGACGCCGCGCTCGGCTCGCTGACGCTGATCGGCCAGCCGCTCTTCCGTGCGGCGAGCGGGGAGCAGGCGGCGCTCGAGGTCCTGGTCCGCTCCGGCGCCCCGGGCCTCGAGGGCCCTGGCGCGCTGTTCGCGGCGGGCGAGCGGCTGGGCCGGCTGCAGGACGTGGGCCGCGCGATCCGCGCGCTGGCGGCCGACGTGGCGCTGCCCGAGGGCGTGCTGCTGTTCGTCAACATCCATGCGGCAGACCTGCTCGACGAGCAGTTGTACGACGCCGCGGCGCCCCTCGCGCGGCGGGCCGGGCAGGTCGTCATCGAGGTGACCGAGCGGGCCTCGCTCGAGCGCATCTCCGACCTGCGGGGCCGGATCGGGCGGCTGCGGGCGCTCGGCTACCGGATCGCGGTCGACGACCTCGGCGCCGGCTACGCCGGGCTCACCTCGTTCGCGGCGCTCGAGCCGGACGTCGTCAAGCTCGACATGTCGATCGTGCGCGGCATCGACGCCGACGCGATGAAAGCGCGGCTGGTGCGCTCGATGACCGGGCTGTGCCGGGAGCTGGGCATCCAGGTCGTGGCGGAAGGCGTCGAGACCGCGGGCGAGCGGGACGAGGTCACGCGCCTGGGCTGTGACCTGATCCAGGGCTTCCTGCTGGGCCGGCCGCAGCCGCTGCCGCGGAGCTGAGGGAGAGCCGCACCGCCTCGGCCAGCTCGACCGCGCCGAACGGCTTGGCGAGGTAGCGCACGTCCTCCGCGTCGTCGAACAGCGCCCCGGCCGGCAGCCCGTGACCGCTGACGACGATGATCGGCAGCCGGGGGCGCAGTCGCCGCAACTCGGAGCGCAACTGCGAGCCCGTCATCCGCGGCATCGCCTCGTCGACGATCGCGAGGTCGAAGGCCTCGGGCTGGCGGCCGAACAACTCGAGTGCGTCGACGCCGCCGTGACAGGTCGTGACCCGCAGGCCGAGCTGCTCGAGCAGGCCGGCGGTGGCGAAAGCGACGTTGGGGTCGTCGTCGACCAGCAGCGCGTGGCCGCGCGTGGCCGTGGCCGTCGGCGCTCCGGCCGCGGACGCGGCGAGCGTCGCCGTCGCCACGGGCACCGGCAGGTAGATGCGGAACGTGGTGCCGCCCGGGCCGCTGAGCAGCCGCAGCGAGCCGCCGTGGCTGCGCACGATGCCGTGGGCCACGGAGAGCCCGAGCCCCGTGCCCTGACCCGGCGCCTTGGTGGTGAAGAACGGCTCGAAGACCCGCTCCCGGATCTCCTCCGGGATGCCGGGGCCGTCGTCCGACACCGTGATCACGGCGTGCGGGGCGCCCGCCAGCAGGTCGGGGCGCGCCTCGTCGGCCGCCAGCGCCGACTGCCGCTCCAGTTTCAGTTCGAGCACGCCCGTCCGTTCGCCCAGGGCCTGGGCGGCGTTCGTCGCCAGGTTCATCAGCACCTGGTGGAGCTGGCTGGTGTCGGCCGTGACGACGATCTCCGCGTCCACCTGCGTGCGCAGCTCGATCGATTTCGGCAGCGTCGCCCGCAGCAAACGGGCCACCTCCTCGAGCAGCGGGCGCAGCGCGACCGGCGCCAGCCGCTGCTCGCCCTGCCGGCTGAACTGCAGGATCTGGCGCACCAGGTCGGTGGCGCGGCGCCCCACCTCGAGCGTGCGGTCGAGGTAGCGGCGCGCGGCGTCGTCGCCCGCCAGCCGGCCGCGGGCCAGTTCCGTGCAGCCGAGGATCGCCTGCAGGATGTTGTTGAAGTCGTGGGCGATGCCGCCGGCCAGCGTCCCCAGCGTCTCCAGCCGCTGCGACTGGCGGAGCTGCGCCTCGAGGGCCCGCCGGGCCTCTTCAGCCCGCAGCCGCTCGCTGATGTCGCGGGCGTTGACGACGACGGCACCGTCGGTGGTCGCCTGGCCGATCACCTCGACGTCTCGCCACAGCCCGTCCTCGCCGCGCAGCCGCAGGACGCCGAAGTTCGGCGTGCCGACCGCCTGGCTGGCGGCCGTGAACATGCGCACCGCGGCCTCCAGGTCGTCGGGGTGGACCAGCTCCCGGCCGTCGCGTCCGATCAGGCCCTCCGCTTCCCAGCCCAGCACCCGGCGGCTCGACGGGCTCGCGTAGCGCATCCGTCCGTCGGGCTCGACGACCAGGATCAGGTCGAGCGCGTTCTCGATCAGGCTGCGGAAGTGGCGCTCGCTCTCGCGCAGGCCGGCTTCCGCCCGGCGGCGCTCGACGATGTGCCGCCACAGCCCGTACGCGCGTTCGGCGATGCGCGGCATCTCCTGGAACGTGGTGCCGGACTTGATCACGTAGTCGAGCGCCCCGGACCGCATCGCCTCGACGGCCACGTGCTGGTCGCCGAAGCTGGTCATCACCACTACCGGGTAGCGGGCCTGCTCGCGATCGACGGCGATCAGCTCGGCGCCGCTGCCGTCCGGCAGCCGGAGATCCGTGATCACCAGGTCGGGCGGCCACTCGGCGAGGCGGGCGCGGGCCGCCGCCAGCGTGCGCACCACGTCGATCTGCGGAGCGGAACCGCTCGCCTCGAACGAGCGGCGGATCAGCTCGGCGTGGTCCTCGTCATCCTCGACCAGCAGGATGTCGCCGGGGCTGTCCCTCATCCTGCGCCCTCCGCGTCGGCGGCCGGCAGCGTGAAGCAGAAGGTCGCGCCGCGGCCGCGGCCCTCGGATTCCACCCAGATGCGACCGCCGACCGATTCGACGATCCGGCGCGCCAGGCTCAGCCCGAACCCGGTCCCCTCGATCCGGGGATCGAGGCGCTCGAAGAGGCCGAAGGCCCGCTCCTGGTCTTCGGCGGCGATGCCGATGCCGTTGTCGCGCACGAACAGCACCGGCCCGGCGTCGCCGGGCCAGACCCCGATCTCGATTCGTGGCGGAGTCGCGTCGCCCGCGAACTTGACGGCGTTCTCGAGAAGGTTCTGCAGCAGTTGCACCACCCTCCGCCGGGGCGCGACCACGGTCGGCAGGTCCGCGGCGACCACGAGATCGGCGCCGCGGGCCGAGATCTGCCCGGCCACCTGCTCGGCCGCCTCGGCGACCGCCTCGGCGAACGGAAACCGCTGCGGCTCGACGTCCACGCGGCCGACCCGCGACAGCTCCAGCAGATCGGTCAGCAGTTGCGCCATGCGGTCGGCGGCCCGCCGGACCCGTGCGACGTCGGTCTCGACCTCCTCGATCCGGCCGGCCCGGGCGGCCGCGACGATCATCGACAGGAAGCCGGTGATGGTCACCAGCGGGCTGCGCAGGTCGTGGGAGACGGTGTACGTGAAGGTCTGGAGCTCGGCGTTGCGCTCCGCCAGGGCGCGGATCAGCGCCTCGCGCTCCTGGCGCGCGCGATGACGCTCCATCACGTCGATGCAGACGAGCGTCGCACCGTCGATCCGCCCGTCGACGTGGACCGGGCCGGCGTGGACCGAGTACCACCAGCGGTCGCCGGGGCCCGTGCCCATCTCGGCCTCGAAGGCCGTGGCTTCGCCGTGGCCCAGGCAGCGGCTGATGGCGTCGCGGGCGGTGCGCTGGTGCTCGCCATCGAACAGCTCGTGCACGTCGCGGCCGAGCAGGCTGAGCGAGGGCCCGGCGGAGAGGTTCGTGAACGTGATGCGGGCCCGCGCGTCGAGCCCGATCAGGGTCAGCGGCGCGTCGAGGATCAGCGACCGCCAGCGCGCCTCGCTCGCCTTCAGCGCCGCGGCCTGGGCCTGGGAGCGTGACAGGCTGCGGTGGAGCCGCCCGATCAGCACCGCCAGCGCCACGGCGTTGACGGCGAGCAGCAGCAGCGCGACGACCAGCGCGTCGCTCTCGAGCTGGGCCGACCACGGAGTCACCAGGTACCCCGACGCTTCGGCGAAGTAGGCGAGGGTTGCAACGCCCATCGCCAGAGCGCCGAAGACGAGCGCGCCGCGGCCGCCGACCAGCACGCCCGCGATCGTCATCACCAGCGGCAGCCCGAGGATCGTGACATCGTGGAGGCCGAAGCCGCGCAGGATCGTGTCCAGCACGACGCTGCCGGTCGCCACCGGCAGGATCGCGGCGGCCCACAGGAACTCGCCGAACCACGCCCGCCACAGGGCGAACGCCACGCCGAGCAGCGCGGCCTGGCGATACCAGGGGTCCGGCGGAGGCGTGAGCGTCGAGTAGGTGCCCGCGATCAACAGCGCCGATCCCAGGACCAGGATCGCGAGCCGCTTCTCCTCGAGGTGCTCGTCCCCGAGAGCTGGCAGTCGCAGCCACGGGGGCGAGGTGCCGGTGCTGGCCAAGGTGCGGGAATTATAAAGACGGGAGTCGCGCCGAACGGCGGGTGTCCGGGAACCGGTCACTGTTCGGGAATCGGGCGCCTCCCGCCGCCTCCCGCGCGATCTGGGCCATGCCCTCCATGTCGTTGAAAGAGAGAGCGTTCTCCGGCCCGGCGGCGGCCAGGTCCGACTCGGCACGGCGGTTGCCCTCGTCCTCGACAGGAGGAGACATGAGACCGACGAGCATTCGGGCCCTGTTGAGCGTGGCCCTCGTCATCGCGGCCGGCGGCGCCGGGGCCCAGGAGTCGCAGCGCTACTCGTTGCAGGGCTTCGGCGGCTGGACCTATGCGAAGACCGACGTGGACAACGACTTCGGATACGTCGCCAGCGAAGACGGCGACTGGAACAACTACTACTTCGCGCTCAACGTGGCCGCCCGCCCGCTCGAGAAGCTCCAGGTGCGCGCCCAGGCCTTCTGGGGCCAGGACCAGCGCGGCGAGCGCACCCGGCTCGACTACGTGTTCGCGCAGTGGGCCCAGTCCCCGGAGTTCAAGCTGCGGGTCGGCAAGGCCCCCGTCCCGTTCGGGATCTACTCCGAGGTCTACGACGTCGGGACCGTGCGCCCCTTCTACCTGCTGCCGCAGTTCTACGAGGGCCCGCTGGGCCTGATCCCCAAGGCCTACGCCGGCGTCGGCGTCACCGGCGTGCGCGCGCTGGGCGAGGAGTGGGAGCTGCAGTACGACGCCTTCGGCGGCGAGATCCGCTTCGAGCCGTTCAGCACCGATCTCGTGAGCGGCTTCGATCCCTCGACGGGCATGCCGCAGGTTCGGACGATCGACTCGCAGCTCGTCGGCCGCGAGATGGTCGGCGGCCGGCTGCTGCTGGCCGCGCCGAGCAAGGGCATCGACGTCGGCGGCACGGTTTTCCACGCCGGCGAGATCAAGCAGCGGATCGGCGACGGGGAGCTCGGGCCCTACTCGGTGACCGAGTCGGCCACCTTCGTCAACGCCCGGGTCCAGTACCAGAAGGGAAGCTTCGCCGCTCGGGCGGAGTTCTTCGAGGCCTTCGCCCGCGACGCCGACGTGCGCGACTTCTACGTCGAGGGGTCGTACAAGCTCGGTCCCCACTGGCAGCTCGCCGCCCAGTACGAGAAGGGCGACATCCTGCTGAACCCGGGGGACGAGAGCGTGCCGGCCCCGATCCGCGAGCACGAGTCCTTCGGCCTCGCCCTCAACTACTGGGTGAGCCCCGAGTTCGTGCTCAAGCTCAACGCCTACGCGATCGACGGCAACATGATCGCCCGGCCCACCGCCGCCGGCCTGCGCGCCGCGCTCGGCACCATCGAGGGCTCGACCCAGGTCGTGGTCCTCGGCGCCCAGTTCTCGTTCTGACCCGGATGCCCAGGAGCAGCATCGCCATGCGCAGATTGCCCGTCGCCGTCCTCGCCCTCGCCGCGCTCGCGGCCCTGCCGGCCGCCACGGCGGCCAGCCAGGGGCCCGGCTACCGCGTCGTCGTCCATCCGCAGAACACCACCCCGTCGCTGAGCCGGTCCGAGCTGACCCGCCTGTTCATGAAGAAGATCACCGCGTGGCCCGACGGCAAGACGGTGGTGCCCGTCGACCAGGAGCGGGTGGCGCCCGTGCGCCAGGCCTTCAGCTCGGCCGTTCACATGAAGGACTCCGACGCCGTCGCCGCCCACTGGCAGGTCCTGGTGTTCTCGGGCCGCGACACGCCGCCGCGCACGTTGCGCTCGGACGACGAGGTGGTCGCCTTCGTCCGCGAGAACCCCGGCGCGGTCGGCTACGTCTCCGAGGGCGCCAGCCTCGCCGGCGTCCGCGTCGTCCCGACCAGCAAGTAGCCCCCCGTCGTCGTCATTCAAAGGAGCACGTCGCACGTCATGAAGTCGATCCTCTCGCCCTTCGCCCTCGCGGCCGCCCTGGCCGTTCTCGCCCCGCCCGCGTCCGCGCTCGACAGCGGGGTCAAGGTGATCGGACATCCCGGCCTGGGCACGTCCCAGGTCAGGCGCGCCACCCTGGCCGCCGTTTACCTGAACCGCACGGCGGTCACCCCGTCGGGCGAGGCGATCGTCCCCGTCGATCAGTCCGCGCAGTCGGCCGTGCGGGCCACGTTCTCCGCGGGCGTGCTGGCCCAGCCCGTCGCCGCGGTCCGCCAGTTCTGGGCGCAGCAGATGTCGACGGGCGCTCGCCCGCCGGCGGTCCGCACTTCCGATGCCGAGGTGGTCGCGTTCGTGGCGTCGACGCCCGGGGCGATCGGTTACGTGGCCGCCTCGACCCCCCTCAACGGCGTCCGCGAGCTGCAGGTCATCGACTAACCGGCCTCGCCGCGCGGCTCCAGGCCCCAGGCCTTGAGCTTCGCGTAGAGGGTGCTGCGCGAGATGCCGAGGCGCGTCGCCGTGCGGACGACGTTGCCGCCGCTCTCGCGCAGCGCCGCCTCGACCGCGCGCCGCTCGATCTCGGCCAGAGTGCCGGCCAGCGCCACCTCGGGCGCTGCCGCCGGGGCGGCGGCGTCCAGCCGCAGGTGACGGGCTTCGATCCGGTCCCCGTCACACAGCAGCGCCGCGCGCTCGAGCACGTTGCGCAACTCGCGCACGTTGCCCGGCCAGCTCCAGCCCTGCAGGAGGTCGACCGCGGCGGCGGCGAGCTCCAGGTCGCCACGCCCCATGTCCCGCCCGATCCGCACCAGCAGTCGCTCCGCCAGCAGCGGCACGTCCTCCGCCCGCTCGCGCAGCGGCGGCACCCGCAGCGGAAGCGTGCTGAGCCGGAAGTAGAGGTCGCTGCGGAAGGCCTGCCTCGACGCCATCGCCCGCAGGTCGCGGTGGGTCGCGGCGATCAGCCTGACGTCCACCTGGCGGTCGCGCACGTCGCCGACGCGCCGGAAGCGCTGCTCCTCCACCACCTTGAGCAGCCGGGCCTGGACCGCGAGGTCCATCTCGGCCAGCTCGTCGAGGAAGACGCTGCCGCGGTGGGCGATCTCGAGCAGGCCTGGCTTGGCGGCGACGGCCGTCGTGAAGGCGCCGCGCTCGTGCCCGAACAGCTCGCTCTCCAGCAGCTCGCGGGAGAGGCCCGCGCAGTTGAGGTCCACGAACGCCTCGGCGGCGCGTGGCCCGTTCGCGTGCAGCCAGGCCGCCAGCACGCCCTTGCCGGTTCCGGTCTCGCCTTCGATCAGCACCGGGCTGTCGGAGGCGACCACGCGCCGGGCCTCGTCCGCGAGCTGGCGGATGGCCCGGCTCCGGCCCAGGAACGGGTCCGGTGCCTCGCGCTGCTCGCGACGCTGGCCCGCTCGCTCGCGGCGACCGGCGCGGCGCTTGTCGACCAGCCGCTCGACCACCAGGCCCAGCGCCTGCAGCTCGATCGGCTTGGTCAGGAACTGGTCGGCGCCCGCCTGGATGGCCCGCACGGCCAGCTCGATCGTGCCGTGGCCGGTCAGGATCACGACCGGGACGTCGGCGTCGACCTGGCGCAGCCGCGGCAGCAGGTCGACCGAGTTGCCGTCGGGCATCGCGTAGTCGAGGACGATCGCGTCGAAGCGGCCTGCCGCGAGCCGCTGCAGGGCCTCGCCGCAGCCCGCGGCCTCGTCCAGGTCGTAGCCGAGGCCGTCGAGGTACTCGCGCAGCGTGAAGCGAATCGCCTCGTCATCGTCGACGACGAGCAGCCGCGGTCGCGCCACTAGTCCTTCGCTTCCTTCGGCGGCAGGGGCGGGACCGCGAAGTCCGGGGCCGGGCCGGCGAACAGGTGGTGGTCGAAGAAGTCCAGGTTGTGGCGGATCACGGCGCGCATCGACTTCGGCTTCGTGATGCCGTGGCCGAAGCCCTTGTAGACGACCATCGCGACCGGCACGCCGCGGTCCTCGAGACCCTGGCGCAGCTCGTAGGCGTTGGCGATCGGCACCCGGCGGTCGTTCTCGCCGTGCTGGATCAGGGTCGGCGTCTTCGCGCCCTTCACGTACGACATCGGCGAGGTCTTGCGGTAGACCTCGGGGTGGTCGGCCGGGTCGTCGCCGAGGTAGTGGATCGTGAACGGCGTGATGTCGGTGTTGTAGTAGTAGGTCGCCCAGTTGGAGATGCCGGCGCCGACCGAGATCGCCTTGAAGCGGGTGGTCGAGGTGGTCAGGAACGCCGAGATGTAGCCGCCCTGGCTCCAGCCCATCGAGCCCAGCCGGTTCTCGTCGACGAAGCCCTGCTGCACCAGGTGGTCGATGCCCGAGAGCACGTCCCAGGCGTCGCCGACGCCCAGGTTCTTCTCGTTCAGGCGGCGGAAGCGCTCGCCGTAGCCGGCGCTGCCGCGGTAGTTGACCTTCAGCACGAGGGCGCCCTTCGCCGCGAAGAGGTCGCTCGGGTAGTAGCGCAGGTCGGGCTGGAGCAGGATCGGGCGGTCGGTGCCGGTCGGGCCGCCGTGGATGATCGTGACCAGCGCGTACTTCTTCTTCGGGTCGAAGTCGGCGGGCTTGATCAGCACGCCCTCGATCTCCTCGCCGTCCTGGCTCTTCCAGCGCACCAGCTCGCGACTGCCGAGGCGGAAGCCCTTCGCCTCTTCGCCGATCGTCGTCAGCGCCCGCGGTGCGAAGGGCGCGAGCGCCGAGACGTGGATCTCGGGCACTGCGGTCGGCGAGCCGGAGACGAACGCGACGCGCTTCGCGTCCTTCGAGAGCGAGTACCCGAAGCCGATGCGGTCGGCGGGCTCGCTGGCGCGCGCGACGCGGCCGCTCGCCACGTCGACCCGGAACAGGTGATAGGCCGTGCGCTGCGCCGCGGTGAACCACAGCCCTGCCGCGTTCCACGCGAGCAGGTTGGGGTCCTCGTCGAAGGCCTCCGTGAGCGAGCGCGGGCTGCCGCCGGCCGCGTCGACGACCGCGATCCGGGTGTTGGCCGCCCAGGTCACCTCGCGCCCCATCGTCGTCTCGAACGCGATCTGCTTCCCATCCGGCGACCACGCCGGAGAGGTGTCGGGCCCGGGCCAGGTCACGACAGGCTTCACCGCTTCGTCCTTCAGATCGAGCACGTAGAGGTCGCTCGTGTGGCCCTGGACCAGGTCGGGGTTGCGGGTGGCGGAGAACGCGATTCGCGCGGAGTCGGGCGCCCACGCGAAGCGGCCGACGCTCCGCTCGCGGCCCTTGGTGCGCGCGGTGCCGGCGACCGGCGCCTTCAGCGCTTCCGCGACCTCGAAGGTGAAGAGCTGAACGAACGCGTAGTCCCCGCGCACCACCTCGTACGCGCCGTAGTGGTCCTTGCGGGCCTTCTGCTCCTTGTCCTCCGCCGCGGGGGCCGTGAAGGCGATCTGCTTCCCGTCCGGCGACCACACGAAGGCGTTGACCGCCGTCTCCGACTTCGTGAGCTGGACCGCCTCGCCGCCGTCGGCGCGCAGCGCGAAGACCTGGTTCTTGTCGCCCGCGCGCGGCGAGAGGAAGGCGATCCACTGCCCGTTCGGCGACCACGCGGGCGCGGTCGACGACTTGTCGCCGCGGGTGAGCTGGACCGCGCTGCCGGCGGGCGCATCAGCCTTCGCCAGGAAGAGTTGCGTCACGAAGGCGTCCTTCTCGAAGTCGGCGCGGGTGACGCCGTAGACGACCCGCGACCCGTCGGGCGAGAGCGCGACGGCCCCGAGAGTGGGGAAGCGCACCAGCTCGTCGATCTCGGGCACGCGGGGTTCGGGCGCCGGCGTGGCGGTCGCGGCGGGCTGGGCGGCGAGGCCCGTGGCCAGGGCCAGCGCGGCCACCAGGGCCAGGTCGATGCGCGCGGTCGTCTGCTTCATGACAGCCTCCGGGCTCTAGTAGCGCCAGCTCGTCAGGTCGGCGCCGGGGGGAGCGGACTTCAGGATTCGCTCCACGATCTTCGGCGCGAACATCTGGTGGTAGCGCAGCCGCGACAGCGCGTTGGGCCGCGTGTGGTCGCCGTTCCAGCAGTGCTCCGCGCGGTCGCCGTAGTCGACCTCGCCGCCGAAAGGGGGGTTCGTCGTCGAGCGCAGGAACTCTTCGGCCGCGTAGACCGCGTTGTTCAGGTAGTAGTTGTCCATGTCGCCGGTGTAGATGTGGACCTTGCCCGCGAGCTTCGCGCCCAGGCCCTTCTCCCAGTCCCGCTTCATGATGTGGACGAGGTCGAAGTTCTCGCGCCAGTGCTCGGCGACCGCGCGGTCGATCACGCCGGTGCGCTTGTCGAAGATCGGCTTCGGGTAGCCGTCGGGGCCGACCGGCGAGTAGACGGCCTGCCAGACGTCGAACTGCGCGCCCGAGCGCCCCTTCGTGCCGAGCACCAGCTCCATGCGGTTCATCTGCTCCATCGTCGCGCTCAGGTGGCCGAGCCAGTCGCGGTGGGCGGGCCGCGCCACCGTCTTCCAGGGCCCGCGCGCGAAGAACGCGTTTTCGTCCTCGTAGAGGTTGGTCGTCACGTAGTGGCGGAAGTCGATCGGGTCGGGACAGGCCGCGTAGCAGCCGTTGAACTCGTCGGGGTAGAGCACCTGGGCGGCCAGCGCCTCCCAGCCGCCGGTCGAACCGCCGTACATGAAGCGCGCCCAGCCCTGGCCGAGGCCGCGGAACGTCTTCTCGATGTGCGGGATCAGCTCGCGCACGATCGCGTCGCCGTAGGGCCCCAGGTTCTGCGAGTTCACCGCGTACGAGTCGTCGTAGTACGGGTTCGCGTGCTGGATCTCGATCAGCAGGAAGCGCGGGAAGTCGGCGCCCGTCCAGTCCCTGTAGAACTGGTGGGCGGCCTCCTGTTCGATGCGGTTGTAGCCGTGGAGCCTGAAGCGCGCCGAGTAGTCGGGCTTCAGCGCGGGGTCGGGCGGCTGCTCGCGGAAGCCCTCGAGGTCGTGCGAGAAGTGGCCGTGGTTGATCACCAGCGGGTAGCGCGCCTGCGGGTGCTCGTCGAAGCCCGCCGGCAGCAGCACGTGAGCGCCCAGGTGCATGTCGCGGCCCCAGAACTTCGACAGCAGCTCGGAGCGGATGCGGACGTGCTTGATCCATTTCGTGTCGGCCGGCGGCTCGATCGGCGGGATCACGCGGTCGAGTTCCACGCGCAGCGGCTCCGCGGCCGCCGGGTCGAAGTCCACCTTGCGCGGCGTGCTGTACAGGTTGCCCGGCGCGCGATTCCACTGCTGGCCTTCGCCGCGGTCCATCGGCAGCCTGACGACGTGGCCGTCGGAGCGGCGGAACGTCTCGTAGCGGTGGAGCAGCGCCTGCACCGTGTACGTCCCCTTCGGCACCTGCGCGAGCGAGTCCAGCGGATAGCCGAGCACCGACGCGTCGAACGCGGCCGTCGTCCCGGGCTTCCAGCCGTCGACGTCGATGCCGAACACCTGCTGGGTGCGCAGCGAGGTGTCGCTGACCTGGAACCGCGGTTCCGCGGAATCGTCGGTCGAAAGCAGCAGCAGCAGCCGGCCGTCAGCGGCCTCCGCGGCGAGCGCTGCGGGGAAGCTCACCTCCACGCGCGGAGAGGCGGCGCCGGCCGTCACGCTCCCGAGCAACCCCCCGGCGATCAGTGCCCCGTGCGCCAGTCGTCGCATCGCTCCCTCCTTCAAGGTGGCCCGCGGTGGATGCTACGCCGCGCCGCGCGATACTGGGGGCGCCGCCGGCCGGGCCGGCGGGAGCGGAGGGACGCATGCAGTCCACGGCCGAGTGGATCGCCGCCCACCGGACGCGCTCGCAGGCCGCCGCCTACGCCGACTTCTACGGCCGCCGCGACGCGCTGCGCTGGCTGTTCCGCTTCGACGTGCGCTACCGCTGCCGCCGGCTCGTCGA
>WYBL01000016.1 GCA_011526565.1 Acidobacteriota bacterium
AAGCCGTGATCGAGGCGCGCGCCGCGTCGCTCGACACCGGCGCCGCGTTCCTCGATTTCCTCGACGCCCTTCCGGAGAACTGAAGATGACGAAGAAGCACAGCGAGTCGGGTTTCACGCTGATCGAGTTGATGACGGTGGTCGCGATCATCGGCACGGTGATCGCGATTGCCTTGCCGCGGTTCGAGAAGGCGAAGATCCAGGCCAAGGCCGTTTCGGTGTTGGCGGACCTCCGCGTGCTGCAGGAGGCCATTGCGAACTACGCCGCCGACGGCAAGCCGATGGGGTGCACCACGTCGGCCGACTGCCATCCGGTCGCCGAGGACCTTGCAAGTTACCTCCCCCCCGGCTTCCTCCAGAAGGCCCAGCGGACAGCCGTCGGCGGCTCGTGGGAGCGAGACAGCCAGGGGCTGCTCATCCGCTATTCCGTCTACCGGGGGGGCGGCAACCTCCATGCCACCGACAAGCGCGCCGCGGGAGCCCCGGAGATCCAGATTGAAGCCGTAGGCCTGGAGGAGGTGTTCACGCTTCGCGCCCTGAAGCCGATGCTGACGGGCGGCGTCGTCGCCATGGACAGCGAGGCTCTGGAGACCGCCCGCTACGACTACTCAGCGCAGATGTCCATGGACGAGTTGAAGAGGATCGAAAACGAGGTGGCGGCGACCGGCCACAGCCCCACTTTCGACGCGGCCACCGGCGGGGCCATCCCAATGCAGGACTACATCGCACTGCTCAAGGCGGACATCGCGCGCCCCAAGGTGCCGCACCAGCCCGAAGCCAACTTCGTCTACCGCTTCGGCCTCTAGAGGGGAGGACGACATGGCTCAGCACGAAAAGCCGGAAGACCTCGTCGCCCAGATCGAAGCGGACGAAACCGCGCGCGCGGCGAAGGCCGCACCCTCGCCGAAGGGACGTTCGGTGCTCGACAGGCCCGCGGTGATGACGGCGGCCCTCGTGGTCTTCGCCGCCTCCGCGGTCTGGTCGTACGCGCGGATGCAGGCGCCTTTCCCGCCTCCGCCGCTGTCGCAGGAGCAGCGCGTCGAGGCGGCGCGCTACCTGCTCGTGAACGCCCGCGCCGTCGTGGACGAGTACCGGGATCGCACCGGAGGCTACCCCGACGACCTCGGCGCCGTGGTCGAGGACTCTCGGCGATCGTCGCTCGTGTACCGCAAGCGTGACGACGGGTACACCGTGGCCATAAGGGTCGACGAGCAGTTGTTGTGGCTCGACAGCCGGGACGATCCCGCCGCGTTCCTTGTGGATGGCTCGCATTCCCGTCCGGAGGGGGCGCCGGCACCGGTCCTCGGGGTGACGCCGGGCCAATGAGTCCAAGCCTGGAGGGACACGAAGCGATGCGGAACCGGGAGCGAGGTCTTCAGCCTGATCGAGTTGATGACGGTGGTGGCGATCATCGGCACGGTGATCGCGATCGCGCTGCCGCGACTCGAGAAGGCCAAGATCCAGGCGAAGGCCGTCTCGGTGGCGGCGGATGTGCGCCTGATCCAGGAGGCCGTGGCCAACTATGCCGTGTTCCGGGCGTCAGGTCAGCGCTGGGGCACGAGCCTGGAGGGAGCGGGTCTGCCGCAGGTCTCGTTCGTGACCAACAAGACCGAGGGCCTCTTCGTGTTGCGGGCTCTCCGGCCGCTGCTGACGGGCGGGAGATTCGCTGGCGGGTCGGACGAACGCCCGGAGAGGGTGGCTCCCAACCCGCTTCACGACACCGCCGTGATCGCACTGGATCAGGCCCGGCAGCGCCTCGCCGCCGCCACGCCTGGGACCCCAGCAGCCGCGGCCGCCCAGGCGGCCGTCGACCGCCTGCAGGACCGTCTGCAGAGGATCCCGAAGACGAACGTCTCGCCGCCGTTCTCGACCTTCACCTACCGCTTCGACCTGTAGGAGGCACGATGGACTCCGACAAGAACCCGAGCGACCTCGTCGCCGAGATCGAAGCCGACGAGGCGTCGCGCCGGACGGCGCCTTCCGACCTGCCGAAGAAACCCTCGCTGCTCGGCCGCCCTGTCGTCATGGCGGTCAGCCTGATCGTCTTCGCCGTCTCCGCGGCCTGGGGCTACGAGTCCGCCCGGCATCTGCTCGTCCGGGCGCGCACGGCCGTCGAGGCGTACCGCGCCGAAAAGGGGAGCCTCCCCGACCGGCTGGCGGCCGCCATGGGGGATGTGGCTGCGACCCCGTTCGGCTACGTGGCTGCCAGCGACAACTACGTCGTGGGCCTTTTCGTGGGCGACGAACTGGTCTGGCTCGAGTCCGGCGACGACGTCGCGCGCTTCCTCGAGGACGGCTCGCACGTGCCCGCAGCGCCCGCGGCTCCGCCGTCGTAACGGACGTCGATGCCGTTCCCCACGGAATGCTGACGTGGCTCCGCAGCCGCCTCGCGGCCAAGCTCGCGCTGGCGGCTGTCGCCATCGCGCTGCTGATCGACGGTCTCGGCATCTGGGGGCTCGAGGAGGCCGCCGTCGCGGAGATGCGGCGGCTGGCGGCCCTGCAGGCACGGGCGATCGCGACCCTCATCGAGACCCGGCTCGAAGCCGACCTGACCCACGCCGAGCGGGTCCCGCTGAGGCTGGCGGCGCTGCTTCACGACGGCTGGATCGGGCGCGCCGCGATCGAGCGGGAGTTGTGCGCCGTCGTCGCGACCAGCCCCGTCGTCTACGGCAGCGCGCTCGCCATCCGGCCTGAAACGGCCGACGGCCTGGCGGAGGCGTGGGCCCCCTACTGCCATCGCACGGACGCGGGAGTCCGGCTCCTCGACCTCGGGCGCGACGGGCGCCGCTACCAGGACCAGGAGTGGTACGCCGCCGCGCTCGCCCGCGGCCAGCCGCTGTGGACGGACCCCTACTTCGACGAAGGCGGCGGCGACGTCCTGATGGTGACCCGCTCCGTCCCGGTGACGATGCGGACCGCGGACGGCGAGAAGGTCGTGGGCGTGGCCACGGCCGACGTCGCGCTCGGCTGGCTCGACAAGGTCGTCCGCGAGTTGCCGGTGTCCACGTCGGGGTACGCGTTCGTCGTCGGCCCTGGCGAACTGGTGGCCGGGCATCCCGGTTCGGCGCGCGGCGCCCCGTCGCACCTCGCCGCGGCGCCGGGCATGGACGACGCCTACCGGCGCGCGGTGCGCGAGTCGCTCGCTTCGGATGCGGGCGACGGGCAGGCTCCTCGCGACGTCCGCGACCCGCGCGACGGGCGCAGCGGGTGGATGTCCGGCCTCCCGCTCGGCGAGACTGGCTGGCACGCGGTTCTCTTCTTCCCGGACGCCGACCGCGCGGAGGCGACGATCGCCTTCCGCCGCCGGCTGCTGGCCGCCAGCCTGCTCGGCGGCCTGCTGCTCGCGCTGGCGATGGCGGCGCTCGCGCGCTCGATCGTGCGGCCCGTGTCCGCCCTCGCGCAGGCCACGGTGGAGGTCGCAGGCGGGCGCCTGGACTCGCCGCTGCCGCCGATCCACTCGCAGGACGAGGTGGGCCGCCTGGCCCGCTCGTTCGGCTCGATGCAGCAGGCCCTGGTCCGCCACGTCGAGCGCGAGCGGCTGACCGCGGCCGAGCAGGAGCGGCTCGAAGGCGAGTTGCGGATCGCCCGCAGCATCCAGTTGAGCCTGATCCCGCCGCCGGCCGCGCTCGCGCCGGAGCGGCTCGGCTGCGACGTGCACGGCGCGCTGGAGCCGGCGCGGGCCGTGGGCGGCGATCTCTACGACGTGCTCCGCCGCGCCGACGGCAGCCTCTGCTTCCTGATCGGCGATGTCTCCGACAAGGGCATCCCCGCGGCGCTGCTGATGGCCGTGACCCACACGCTGTTCCGCGCGGTCGGTCGCGATGCGCTGCCGCCCGAGCGGGTGCTCGCCCGCATCAACGACGCGCTCGCCGCGCAGAACGCGGCCGACATGTTCGTCACATTGCAGTGTGGCGTCCTCGAACCCGCGAGCGGCGCGCTGCGGCTCGCGAGCGGCGGACACACCCGGCCGATCGTCGTTGCTCACGGGTTCCAGCGCCGGGATGAACCCGTCGCTGGTCCCATGGGGGCTCCGTCGGACGTCGGCCGGCCGCGCGTGGTAGCGATGCCGCTCGGCACGGTGGTGGGCGTGGCGGAGGGGCTGGAGTTCCCGGCCACCGAGTTGACGCTGCAGCCGGGCGAGGCACTCGTGCTCTACACCGACGGCGTCACCGAGGCCCACGACACCGCCTCACACCTCTTCGGCGAGGAGCGCCTGCTCGCCTGCCTGGCCGAGCGGCCGCGCGCATCCGCACGCGAGATCGCGGAGGCCATGCTCGCGGCGGTGCACGCCTTTTCGGCCGGCCGCGAGCCGTTCGACGACATCGCGATCCTGGTGCTCCGGCGCGCTCCGGAGCGGGAGGTCGCGCGCCTCGAGATCGCCCCCGAGGTCGAACGCATCCGCGAGGCGAGCGCCTGGCTGTCCGCCTTCTGCGACCGTCACTTGCTCGCGGCCGGCGTGCGACAGGACCTCGACCTCGCGCTCGACGAGCTGCTCGCCAACGTGATCGACCACGGCCGCCCCGATCCCTCGACCCGGGTGGCGCTCTCGCTGGAGCGCCTCGCCGACCGGGTGCGACTGGAGCTCCGCGATCGCGGCGTCGCGTTCGACCCGCGCTCGGCGTCCGTCGACGCCTCAGGCGCGCCGGACGGCGGGGGAGGGCTTGGCCTGGACCTCGTCCGCCGGGCGTTCGACCGGATCGACTACGCGCGCGAGGCGGACGAGAACCGCGTCGTGCTGGAGAAGAAGCTCTGAGCCCCGGGCGGCGCGAGGAGCGGAAGGAGTTCGATGACGCTGACCATTGACGTGCGGCAGGCGACGCCGCAGAAGACGATCGTAGCCTTCGCGGGCCGCATGGACCGCACCACTTCGCCGGACGCGGAGAAGGCTCTGGCGCCGGTGCTGGAGGCGCTACCGCGCCAGCTCGTGCTGGACCTGGCGAAGCTCGAGTTCATCTCGAGCGCGGGGCTGCGCGTGGTGCTGGGCGCCCGCAAGCGCCTGGCCGCAGCAGGGGCCGAGTGCCTGATCGTGAACATGCAGCCCCACGTCGAGAACGTCTTCGAGGCGATCAAGGCGCTGCCCGCGTTGCGCGCCTTCAAGACCGTCGCCGAACTCGACGCCTACCTCGCCTCGCTGCAGCAGGGCTGAAGGGCGAGGCGCCCGCGGGTGGCCCCGGGGCGCCTCGCCGGTCCCAGGCTAGCGGCGCTTGCGGTACTCGTCGCTGTGGCGCAGCTCGCGAGCCACGTCCGACTCCGTCCAGTGCTCGCGCAGCACGCGGTCGACGTAGCCCGAAGCGCCCGAGTCCATGTCGCGGCCGAGCACCGACTGGTAGGCGCGGCGCACGATCTTCTCCGCGTCCTCGCGCGTCATCTGGTTCTTCTGGCGCGCCTCCGGGCTCTTGCGCAGGGCCTCGCGCACGTCGTGCTCGTCCCAGCCCTGGTTCAGGATCTTGTTGCGGTAGCTGACCAGGCCCGAGTAGTCGGGCTCGCGGTGCAGCACGTCCTGGTAGGCGCGGCGCACGATCTTGTCGGCGGAGTCCGCGCTGCGGGTGCCGTGTTCGGGGCTCTTGCGCAGCGCCTCGCGCACGTCCTGCTCCGTCCAGTCGTCGTCGATCAGGCGGCTGCGGTACAGGCGCAGGCCCTCGGCGTCGGGCTCGCGGTGCAGGATGTCCTGGTAGGCCCGCCGCACGATGCGGTCGGGGTCTTCGACGCGGCGCCGCGAGTGGCGCGAGTAGTCGTCGCGCCCGCGCAGCTCGTCGCGGATGTCGGCCTGGGTCCAGTGATCCTCGTGCATGCGGTCGCGATAGCGCCGCAGCTCGCGGTCGGTGGGCTTGCGCCCCAGCTCGTCCTGGAAGACCTTGTTGATCGTCGCGTCCTGGGCGGCCGACTCCACGCCGCGGGCGAACTCGCGGAGCGCCCCGCGCAAGCCGTGTTCCCTGTCTTCCTGAGCGGCGGCCGGAGCGGCCACCAGGGCCAGCAGCGCGAGACCCGCTGCTGCCGTCATCGACGTCGTCCTGTTCATCGATCCTCCTGCGAGCGGGCGCACGGCGCCCATCGCGGCGATCGTGGGACATCGACCGGCCCCGTGCCATCAGCATTTTGCCGATGGCCGGATGGGTATGATCGGCGCGCCCTCGGGCCTGCATGAGTTCCCCTGTCGCGGCCGGCGCCGACCGGCGGCCGAGCCTCTCCGCGCGCATCCTGGCCGGCCTTGCGGCGGGCCTGGCCACCGGCCTGTTCTTCGGCCACCTGGCCGCGGCGCTGCAGCCGCTGGCGGACGTCTACATCCGGCTGATGCAGATGACCGTCCTGCCCTACCTGGTGCTGGCGCTGGTGATCGGCTTCGGGCAGCTCGACGGTGACGTCGCGCGGCGGCTGGCGTGGCGGGCCGCGGCGATGCTCGCGGCGACCTGGGGGCTGACCTGCGGCGTGATCGCCGTGCTGCCTCTCGCGCTGCCGGCGGCGGAGAGCGCCTCGTTCTTCAGCCACGCGATGGTGGAGGCCCACGAGCCGCTCTCGATCCCCGACATCTTCTTCACCGCCAACCCCTTCCACTCGCTGAGCAACGCGGTCGTGCCGGCCGTCGTGCTGTTCGCTTCGACGATCGGCGTCGCCCTGATCGGCCTGCCCGGCCGCGAGAAGGCGCTCGACACCCTGCGGGTGCTCAACGCCGCCGTCGTGCGGGTCACCCTGTTCGTCGTCGAGCTCACGCCGTACGGCGTGTTCGCGCTCTCGGCGGTGGCGGCGGGCACGCTGCCCGCCGAAACCTTCGCCCGCCTCGGCGCCTATTTCCTGGCCTTCGCCGTCGCGGCGCTGCTGCTGGCGTTCGTGGCGTTGCCGCTGCTGGTGGCCGCGGTCACGCCGTTCCGCTACCGGGAGGTGGTGGGGATCGCCGGTGACGCCCTGCTCACCGCCTTCGTCGCCAACAACGCCTTCATCGTGCTGCCGATCCTGGTCGAGCGCTCCAAGGGCCTGCTGGAGCGCCACGGCCGGCTCGACCCGCGCAGCGAGATGGCGGCCGACGTGCTGATCCCGATCCTGTTCAACTTCCCGAACGCCGGCCGCCTGCTCACGCTGCTGTTCGTGCCGTTCGGCGCCTGGCTGGCCGGCAGCCCCCTGGGCCTCGCCGAGCACCTCCGCCTGTTCGCGCTCGGCATTCCGTCGTACTTCGCCAAGGCGCAGGTGGCGCTGCCGTTCCTGCTCGACGTGCTGGAACTGCCCCACGACCTGTTCCAGCTCTACCTGCCGACGACGATCGTGACGGGCAAGTTCGACTCCATGGTCACGGCCATGAACCTGCTGGCGTTCGCGCTGGTCGGTGCGGCCGCGGCCGGCGGCTTCCTGACGCTCACGCGAACCAGGCTCGCGGGTGCCCTGGCGGCGACCGGCGTGGCGACGGTGGCGGGCGCGCTGCTCCTGCGCGCGACGCTCGGCCTCGCGATCGACACGAGCTACCACCAGGACGAGGCGCTGCGCCGGATGCACGCGCCCCGGGCCGCGGCGGACGTGGTCGTGCACCGCACCCTGGCGGCGGCCGGGCGGCCGCCGGCCGCGGGTGCGGCAGGCCTGGCGCGGGTCCGGGAACGCGGCCGGCTGCGCATCGGCTACGACCCCGGCAACGTCCCGTTCTCCTTCGTCAACCTCGACGGCGAGCTGGTCGGCTTCGACGTCGAGCTGTCGATCCGCCTGGCAGCGGCGCTGGGCGCGCATCCGGAGTTCGTGCCGATCACCTGGCCGGAAGTGGGGCGGCTGCTGGACGAAGGCGTGGTCGACGTCGTGCCCGGAGTCTGGTACCGGCCCTACTGGTTCGAGCAACTGCGACTGAGCCAGCCGTACCTCGAGGGCACGATGGGCATCGCGACGCTGGACCCCCGCCGGCACGAGTTCGCGCGGGTCGAGGACCTGCGCGGCCGGCGCGGCCTCCGCATCGGCGTGCCGCTGGACGCCGACCAGGTAGCCGCCAGCCTCGAGCGTTACTTCGGCGGCGTCTCGGCCGTGGAGGCGGTACCGCTGCCCTCGGCCGGGCCGTTCTTCGAGGGGCGGGAGCCGCAGCTCGACGGCTTCCTGATGCCCGCGGAGGCGGCGGCGGCGGCCACGCTGCTGCACCCGCGCTACACCGTCGTGGTGCCCCAGCCCGATCCGGTGCGCGTGCCGTTCGCCTTCGGCGTCGCGCGCGACGCCGAAGGCCTCGCCGAGGCGATCGACCGCTGGCTGGTGTTCGTGCGCAGCGAGGGCTCGCTGAAGGCGCCCTACGACTACTGGGTGCTCGGCCAGGGCGCCCGCGACCCGCGCCCGCGCTGGTCGATCCTGCGCGACGTGCTCGGCTGGGGGCGGCGCGAGTAGCGATTCAGCGGCGCTGCTCGAGCGCCCGCGCGAGGTCCGAGGCGAACGAGGCCAGCGCCTCGTTGAGGCCCGCGACGGTGTCGCGGGCCCCGGGCCCGGCCGGGCGCGCCGACTTCGTCGCGCGGTCGCGCGCGAGCAGCGTGCCGTCGGCCTGCGTCAGCTCCCAGCGCGCCTCCAGCCGCACGCTGCCGTCGGGCTGGCGCGACGCGTCGAGAAAGGTCACCGCCAGCCGCAGGTCCACCTCGTGGCGCGGGGGCACCGGCGTCGTCGCGACCCGGTGGCCGGGCAGCAGCGCGGCGAGGTTCTCCGCGAGCACCCGCTGCAGGCCGCGGGCGACAGGCTCGCCCCAGCGCGCGCGCTCGTCGATCGCGATCGCGCCGGACGCGCCGCGCGCGACGAACTGCGGGCGATCGAGCCAGTCGGGCACGGCCACCCGCTCGACGGCCAGCAGCGGGCCCGCCTCCGCGGCGGGACCGGCGGCCGCCTGCACCGCCAACGGGTCGAGCACCCAGGTCGTGGCCGCCGGCGAGCGCCCGAGGGCGCAGCCGCCGAGGGCCAGGGTGGCCGCGAGGGCCAGCGCCTGCCGCGTCATCGCTTCTCCTCCGGGAAGGGCTTGCCCCGCAGCAGCGCCTCGGGGTTCCGCTGCAGCGTGTCCACGAGCTGGCGCAGCGAGCGCAGCAGCTCGTTCATCTCGTCCAGGTTGCGCGCGGCCTCGTGCTGCACGTCGCCCGTGCGCTCGAGGCTGCGGTCGACCGTCGACAGCGTGCGGTCGAGCTTCGCGAGCGTGGCGTCGAGGCTCTTGAGCGTGGCGTCCGCGCCGCCGAGGGTGGCGCCCACCTGGTCGGCCACGCCGTCGAGCTTGTCGAGCGAGCGCTCCGCGCGCCCCATCAGCTTCTCCGCCGCCGCCAGGCCGCTGCGCAACTGTTTCATCGAGCCCTCGACGTCGCCCTGGTCGAGCAGGCGCTGGGTGCTGGCCAGCGTCGCCTGCATCTGCAGCAGCACCTCGTCGAGCGGCACGTCCGCGATCTTCCCGATCGCGGCCTCCACCTTCTCGCGGATGATCTCGAGGTCCGTGGGCGCGGTCGGGATCTCGGGGAACGGCAGGTCCTTGAGCCCCGAGTAGCGGGCGTCGACGCCGGGCTCGAAGTCGAGGTCGAGGTACTTCTGTCCCGCCAGCGGGCTGGTGGAGCGCACGGTCGCGCGCAGGCCCAGCAGCGACAGGTTGGCCGCGAGGTCCTCGTCGCTGAGGTCCGCCATCGACTCGCCGCCCATGCCGTGCAGCACCCGGCGGCGCACCGCGATCACGACCTGAACCTCGGACTGGACCCCGAGCCCGGTGAAGACGAGCTCGACGTCCGTGACCTCGCCCAGCGGCGTCTGCCGGAACGTGACCGGCGCGCCCTCGCGCAGGCCGACCGGGTTGGGGAAGTAGACGACGAACTCCCGCCGGTCCTCGAACCACGAAACGCCGGTGACGGCGCCCAGCACCAGCACCACCAGCAGCAGCCCGACCAGCGTGAAGACGCCGACGCGCGTCGAGCGCGGGTCGCGCGGGTTCGCCTCGTCCACCACTCCTCCCGTGGCCACTACAGCCGCACCCACTTGAACGCGAAGGTCAGCCCCAGGTCGGCCAGCGCGACCGACGCCGCCGCGGCGACGACCGCGCGGCGCACCGCGCGCCCGAGGCCGCGCGGCCCCGGCTCGGCGCCCATCCCGTGCCAGCTCGCGGCGATGCCGACGACGAAGCCGAACACCGCCCCCTTGATGAGCCCCGCCAGCGCGTGGTCCACCGCCAGGGTGGACGTCGTGGTCTCGAGGTGGGCACGCAGCGTCAGCTCCGAGAGCCAGGTCAGGTCGGTGACGACGACGCCGGTGATCGTGGCCGCCACCAGCGCGAAGGCGTCGGCATAGGCGACCAGCAGCGGCCCGGCGAGCGTGAGTGCCAGCACCCGGGGCGCGACCAGCACGTCGTGCGGCGCGTGGCCCGCCGCGCGCAGCGCCGCGGCCTCGCCGGCGGCCACGGAGTGGGCCACGTCCACCGCGAATCCGGCCCCCACCCGGCCGGCCAGCGCCAGGCCGGTCATCAGCGCGGCCAGCTCGCGCAGGATCACGATCCCGACCAGGCGCGGGGCCAGGCCCGGCAGCCCGACGCGCTCGAGCTGCTGGGTGGCGAGCAGGCTCAGCGCCACCCCCGTGGCCACCGCGAACACCGCGACGATCGGCAGCGAGCCGACGCCGACGCGGTCGAACTCGGACGCGAGGCGCACGGCGGGGTGGCGGGTGCGGCTTCGGGCCACGCGCCACAGGCCGATCACCGTGTCGCCGAAGAACGCCAGCCGGGCCCGCACGTCCTGACCCCGCTCCAGCGTCCAGTCCCCGAGCGCGGCGGTCTGGTCCAGCGGCCGGACGAGGTCGGGCATGGCCCGTATCTTCCCCGAAGACGACCCCGTTCGTGCCGGCCCGTCTCCGGCCGGGGCATGATTCGGCGATGGGCCGTCGCCTCGTCCTCGCCTTCGCGTTCGCCGCGGGCCTCGCCGGCTGCGCCGAAGCGCCGCTGCCGACCGGCGATGCGGTGGAGGGCGGAGCCTCGGTGGCACTCCTCAATGCCGGCGGCCAATCCGAGGCCTACACGGGCGTGGGCCGCTTCCGCGCGTCGTCGAGCTGCACCGCGGTGCTCGCGCGCGCGCCCGGCGTCCCGCGCACGGCGCCGGCGCACGTGCTCACCAACGGCCACTGCGTCGGCAGCCTCGGCTCCCAGGAAGTCGTGATCGGCGAGCCGTCGTCGGCGACGGTCACCTTCCACTGGTTCGCCGACACGCCGGCTGCCTGGCTGGAGGTGAAGGCGACGAGGGTGGCGCACGCCACCATGAAGGGTGCGGACCTCGCGGTGCTCGAGCTCGACGCGACGGTGGCCGAACTCGAGGCGCGTGGAGTGCGCGCCTGGACCTTGACCGGCGCGCCGCCCGAGCCGGGCGCTGCCGTGGTCGTGGTCGGCGCGCCGCTGGGGTTTCCCGAGGGCCCGCACCTGCGGCTCGCGGCCTGCCGCCTGGGCGCGCGGGCGCCGCTGGTCGTGGAGCGGCAGTGGCACTGGTACGACCTCGTGCGGGCGGACTGCGCCGACATCCGCGGCGGCAGCTCGGGCTCGCCGGTGCTGCAGCGCGACGGCGCGAGACTCGTCGGCCTCGTCAACACCACGACGCTCGGCAGCGAGGGGCTCGCCGACTGCTGGCTGAACCGGCCCTGCGAGGTCGGCCCGGACGGCGCGCGGTCGCTCCCCGGCACCAGCTACGTCGTGCCGCTCGGCGACCTGTGGCGCTGCTTCGACGAGGCCGGCGAGCTGGAGCCGACGCTCGCCGGCTGCCCGCTCGACGCGGGGCGCGGGCTGGCCGTCGACCCCGGCTGGCTGGGCGCGCGCCACCCGGGGCAGCCCGACGTGCTGGGCCGGCCCGCGGCGCGCGAGTGGAACGTCGCCGTCGCCGCGCCCGACTGGGCGTGGTACCGCTACAAGGTCGGCCCGCTGGGTCGCGTCGACTGCCGCAGCGACGCGGGTTACGGGCCCGCGCTGCCGCTGGTGCCGGGCGCCACCATCGCCGACCCGCTGCCCGAGGCCGAAGGGCGCCACGCCCTGTGCGCCGTCGGCGGCCTCGACCGCGACCCCGCCGGCCGCTGGCAGGACCCGCGCACGGCCGCGCTGGTCGCGGTCGACGTCGACCGCACGCCGCCGACTCTTGCGCCCCGGATCGCGGTCGCGGACTTCGGCGAGGCGTGGCGGGTGAGCTGGGAGTACGCGCCGCCCGAGCTCTCGGGTTACCTGATCAAGACCGGCCCGCAGGCCGCGACCGACTGCGCCGACGCCGCGGGCTACGCGCCACCCCGGCTCGGCTTCACGACGCTCGCGAAAGCCGAGGCGCCGTGGCGGGTCTGCGCGATCGGCCTCGACGACGCCGACAACCGCACCCCGCCCCGCGTCCTCGACCTGCCCTGAACCGCTCCCGGCGCGGCGTGAGAGAATGCGCTCCCGCCGCAGTGTCACCGGCGTTTCTTCGAAAGGACGGGCATGGCTCCGCAGTTCATCTTCACCATGAAGGACCTCCGCAAGGTGACCCCGCAGGGGAAGGAGATCCTCAAGGGCATCTGGCTGTCGTTCTATCCGGGCGCCAAGATCGGCGTCATCGGCGGCAACGGCGCCGGCAAGTCGACCCTGCTGCGGGTGATGGCGGGGCTCGAGAAGGACTTCGCCGGCGAGGCGTTCCCGGCCGCGGGCACGCGCATCGGCTACCTGCCGCAGGAGCCGCAGCTCGACCCCGGCAAGAACGTGCAGGAGCACGTCGAAGAAGCGGTCGCGGCCCAGCGCAAGATCCTGCACCGCTACGAGGAGCTGGCCGCCAACTACTCGGACGACACCGCGGACGAGTTCTCGAAGCTGCAGGACCAGATCGACTCGCAGAATCTGTGGGAGCTCGACCGCCACGTCGAGATGGCGATGGACGCGCTGCGGCTGCCGCCGGGCGACGCCGACGTCACCAAGCTCTCGGGCGGCGAGAAGCGCCGCGTCGCGCTGTGCCGGCTGCTCTTGCAGCACCACGACATGCTGCTGCTCGACGAGCCCACCAACCACCTCGACGCCGAGTCGGTGGCCTGGCTCGAGCGCTTCCTCAAGGAATTCCAGGGCACGGTCGTCGCGATCACCCACGACCGCTACTTCCTCGACAACGTCGCCGGCTGGATCCTCGAGCTCGACCGCGGCATGGGCGTGCCGTGGGAGGGCAACTACTCCTCGTGGCTGGACCAGAAGAAGAACAAGCTGGCCCAGGAGGAGAAGGAGGAGTCCAAGCGCCAGAAGTCGCTGGAGCGCGAGCTCGAGTGGGTGCGGATGGCGCCGCGCGCGCGGCAGGCCAAGGGCAAGGCCCGCCTCAACGCGTACGAGGAGATGCTGGCCGCCGAGCAGGCCAACGAGAAGCGCGACACGGGCCGCGAGATCCAGATCCCGCCGGGCCCGCGCCTGGGCGACCTCGTGATCGAGGCGAAGAACGTCCGCAAGGCGTACGGCGACAACCTGCTGATGGACGGCGTCGACTTCATCCTGCCGCGCGGAGGCATCGTCGGCGTGATCGGCCCCAACGGCGCGGGCAAGACCACGCTGTTCCGGATGATCGTCGGCCAGGAGAAGCCGGACTCGGGCGAGCTCAAGATCGGGCCCACGGTCCAGCTCTCCTACGTCGACCAGTCGCGCGACACGCTGCAGGGCAACCACAACGTGTGGGAGGAGCTGTCGGACGGCGGCAAGGACATCGTGATGGTCGGCAAGCGCGAGGTGAACTCGCGCGCCTACTGCGCGTCCTTCAACTTCAAGGGCGCCGACCAGCAGAAGAAGGTGAAGGACCTGTCGGGCGGCGAGCGCAACCGGCTGCACCTGGCCAAGCTGCTGAAGAGCGGCGGCAACCTGCTGCTGCTCGACGAGCCGACCAACGACCTCGACGTCGACACCCTGCGCGCGCTGGAAGAGGCGCTGCTCAACTTCGCCGGCTGCGCGGTGGTGATCAGCCACGACCGCTGGTTCCTCGACCGCATCGCGACCCACATGCTGGCCTTCGAGGGCGACTCCGAGGTGGTCTGGTTCGAGGGCAACTTCCAGGACTACGAGGCCGACCGCCACCGTCGCCTGGGCACCGACGCCGACCAGCCCCACCGCATCAAGTACCGCAAGATCAAGTAGGGGGCAGCGGGGCTTCGTCGCCGACGGGGCCCGTGTCGGGCCTCGCTGCGGCCATGCCGGCCGACCTCGCCCCGACGTCGTCGATGCGCTACGATCCCCGCGACTGCTGGGCCCCGGGGGCCGATGGCCCCCCAAGGACCCCGCCCGAGGGCACGTGAGCCACGGAGCCGGGTCGGCACCCAAACCGCCGCACGCGCAGGTCGCCATCGACCGTCGGGCGTCGTGCATCGCGGGTCCTGCGGCGCATCGGTTCCCCATTCCAGGCAGGGAGGCTTCCATGTCGAGGCTTGGTCTGCGCGGGCTGTTGGTGCTCGTTCTCCTCGCGGCTCCCGACGTGCGAGCCGCCGATGGGGTCGACGTGCGGTGGCCCGGGGGCGTGGAGAGCGTGCCCCGCACGCTCGACGTCACAGCGGCCGCGCCCTCGCTGCTCGTCGTTCGGGTCTGGGTCGAGCCCTACTACGCGGCCCTGAACGAGGTTCCGATTCGGTGGGGGAACGCCCGCAACACGATCCCGCCGTTCCCGATCGGCGTCGGTGTCTCGGAGAGCCGGGCGTGGGAGAACGGCGTCCCGGTCGAATGGCTGCACGTGAAGGACGGCTCCGACGTCTACCTCGAGTACCGGTTCCGCATCACGGCCGGCCGCCATCAGGCGACGATGTTCGTGATCCCGCCCCAGGAGCGCAATCTCGTGGGCGCATTCGCCGGCCAGCGCGAGCAGCGGGTGCGCGTGCTCGTGGAGTCGCAGCCCCTGGAGAACGAGTTGCCCTGGGGGCCGGCTGCCCGGCCCACTCCAGCGCGATCGGCTGGTCGTCCGGAGCCGGAGCCGAGCGTCGGCGGAGGGCTCGCCGACAGGGCTCTGGAGGGTTGCGTCGAAGGCGGGCGCTTCTACAGCGTCGGTGAAGCTCCGCGCGTCGTCTTCCTCCACGACGTTGTGCAGCCGGGCCGGCGCGAGCCGGTCGACCTGCGGCCCTACGAGGGGACTGCCGTCCGCGTCCGCGGCGCCCTCGATCCGCAGGACCGGATCGCGCTCGATCGTGGCGCGCGCCCCGAGGTGACGGCGCGACGCTGCCCTGCCGAACGGCTGGTCGCGATCCTGGAGTACGACGACGTGTTCAGGATGCTGAGCCGCGACGAGACCCTCGCCCGCGGCCTGAGGCAGCTCGAACTCGGTTTCGTCCGCCAGGCGGTGGCCACCTTCGACTCCATCCTCCAGCGCGCGTCCGACGACGGCGGCGCCTTGATGGGTCGGGGCCGGGCCCACGCCCGCGAGGGCAAGTGGCAGGCAGCGCTCGCGGACTTCGAGCGCGCTGCAGCGGCCGAGCCGGCGGCGGCCGACGCGCACGCCGCCCTTTGCGGCGCGCTCGTGCAGCGCGGGCGTCTGGACGCGGCGCTGGTGTCGTGCGACCGCGCGATCGAGCTGGACCCGGGCCTCGCCCAGGCCTGGGCTGGCCGCGGCGTCGTCATGCGGCGCCGCGGAGATCCGCGAGCCGCGCTGTCCGCCTACGACGCGAGCCTGCGGCTGAATCCCGACGACGAGGTCGTGCTGACCTATCGGGCGGGTGTCTTGATCGAGGCAGGCGAGCACGATGCCGCTCGTCGTGACCTGCGGCGGGCGCTCTCGATCGATCCCCACTACAGCGAGGCGCGGCGGAGGCTCCAGGACCTCGAGCGCCAGGTGACGCGGGCCGCGGTTCCCGGGCCCACTTCCGGCGATGCCGATTCGCCGGTTCGAGGCGTAGCCCTCGAGCTCGTGCGCCGGCTTCCGCACTTCACGGCGACGCCGTCACGACTCGGACTGGAGGTCGCGCGTGTGGCCCCCTTGGCCCAGGCAAAAGCTCCCGCGTGGTTCGTCGAGTTGCGCTGGACCGAGGCCGGCGAGGCGGAGTACGGCCTGGCGCTGGTGGCCAGCACGGCGGCGCCACCGCCGGAGGGCGAGTGGCTGGCGCGTGAGGGCGAGTGGGGGGTGGCGGCCTTCGAACCCGGACAAGACTGGGCGGACCTGCTCGCGTCCCTTCGCGAAGGGCAGTTCCAGGCCTGGACCGCCGTCGCGCGCGGTCGCCTGCGCGAGGTCGTGCGGGCCCAGGAGCAGTTCGCTGCGACGGCCGGCGGTGGGCGCTTCGCCGCCGAGTTGCGATGCCTGGTGGAGCCTTCGTCCTGTGGCTTCGCGGCGGTCGAGCCGCTGCTCGAACCGGGGTTCCTGCGCGACGAATGGAGCGGGTTCCGGTACTCGCTGGAGGCCGACGGCCGGGACCGGGAGGCGCCTCTCGCCGCCACGTTCGTCGTCACCGCCGTCGCTGCCGACGTCTCGAACGCGGTGTCGTCCTTCTGCGCCGACGAAAGTGGCCGCGTCTGCGAGGTGCCGACGTACGTTCCGTTCCGCCTCCGCACGGGGGCCTGCCCGCTTCGCTGTCTTCCGCCCGAGTGACCGGTTTTCGACGCCGGGCAACTCCGCGGGGGACGTATCGCATTGCGCCCTTCGGGGCTGGCCTTCGATCAGTCCCGGAACCGCTTGACGCTGAACCCGTCGAGGAGCCCGATCGGTTCTGATCAGCGCGCCGCGCGTGGCGCTGGGTCGTGGGCAGGAGGGCGCCGGCACAAGCTGAAGGCCTAACCGGGGAGGCGCACCTCGAACGGGATCCGGGCCACCTGTTCCGGCGCCCGGCCGATCCGCCGCAGGAGATCCTGCCAGCGCGGATCGGCCCGCAGCTCGTCGAACGCCGGATCGAAGACGTTGGTCTTGAAGGCCTCGCTTTCGGCAGCGCCGGCGTCGTCCAGCCAGCGGAAGGCCGCGTCCTTCTCGCCGCGGAACGCCAGGACCTGGGGCACGTAGGTCGTGCTCTTCGCCGCGACCGTCCGGAGTTCGGCGAGGGCGGCTTCGGCCTCGGGCTTCCGGCCGAGGGCGTGGTGCGCCATCGCCAGCACCGCCGCGCGTTCCCGGTCCGACTTCAGTTCCGGCGCGAGGGCCAGCGCCTCGGCGGCGTTGCCGGACAGCAACTGCGCCCGCGCCAGGATGCGGAGTGCCGACTGCCTGCCGGGCGACAGTCGCAGGACGCCGCGTGCGGCCTCGATCGCGTCGCCGTAGCGCCGGTCCTCGTAGTAAGACGTTGCGAGGTTCACCAGGAACACCGGATTCGCGGGATCGAGCGAAACGACGTGCTCGAGCACGCGGACCGAGTCGGCCGTGCGGCCGAGGTAGGCGAGCAGCGTCGTGGACTCGGCGAGGACGATCAGGTTCGACGGGTCGAGCTCGACGGCGCGCCGCAGGTGACGGGCCGCCGTCTCGAGGTCGCCGCCCTCGGCCGCCATCACGCCGAGCCGGGCGTGGGCGGGCGCGAACTCGGGGTCGGCGGCGAGCGTGCGCTCGATCGCCTCGCGCGCCTGGCGTGTCGCCTCCTCCTCTGCCATCAGCCCGCGATTGGCGCGGGCCAGGAAGTTGTAGGCCCGCTGATCCAGGGCCGGGGCGTACTGGGGATCGATCGCGAGCGCGCGGTCGACCAGTTCGAGGGCCTGGTCGAGGCTCTCCTTCGGCGCCATGCGGTTGAGCTGCCTCGCCTGCACGAAGAGCGCATGCGCCCGCGGGTCCACCGGTCGCCGCGTCGACCCGCTGCCGAGCAGGGACACCTTCAGTTGCCGCGCCACCGCCTCGGCGATCTCGTCCTGCACCTGCAGGGCGTCGTCCAGCGGCCGGTCGTAGCTCTCGCTCCACTGCTGCGAGGCATCCGCGCTGCGCACGAGCCGGGCGCTGATGCGGACCCGGTCTCCCGACCGCCGCACCGAACCTTCGACGACCCAGGACACGTTCAGCTTCTCGGCGATCGCCGTCACGTCGACCTGCTGGCCCTTGAACGAGAACGCGGAGGTGCGGGCGATCACGCGCAGCTCGGGCACCCGGGCCAGCAGGCCCATCAACTCCTCGGCCAGCCCGTCGGCGAGGAAGGCCTGGTCCTTCCCGGCCGAGAGGTCGAGGAAGGGGAGCACGACGACCGAGTGGGCGGTCGCTCCTCCGCCCGCGGGCGGCCGACGCTGCCACAGGGCGAACACCCCGGCCCCGACGGCGAGCACGAGCAGGGCCGCGGCCGCGAGCTGCCGCCAGGGGAGCGCCCGACGACGCCCGGTTCGCGGGGCCGAGAGCTGCTCGGTTCGCCCCGCGCGGAGGCTCCGCAGGTCGGCCAGCAGGCCGGCCATGTGCTGGTACCGGAGCGCAGGATCCTTCTGAAGCGCCTTGGCAAGAATCCACTCGAGCTCCGGAGGCACGGCCGGGTTGATGCCGGAGGCCGGTGGCGGCTCGCTCTTCAGGATCGCAGCGAAGAACTCGGCGGCGCTGCCGCCCTCGAACGGGAGCCTCCCGGTCGCCATCTCGTAGAGCACGATGCCCAGCGAGAAGACGTCGCTGCGGGCGTCGACGGCGGCCCCGCGCGCCTGTTCGGGGGACATGTAGGCGACCGTGCCCACGGCGGACCCCGCAGCCGTCAGGAACTCGCCGCTGAGGGTCTGCGCTTCGGTCGCCTGGGCGGCGTCGGCGTGGGCGACGACTTTCGCGAGGCCGAAGTCGAGGACCTTGGCCTCGCCCCGGTCCGTCACCCAGAGGTTCGCGGGCTTGAGGTCGCGGTGGACGATGCCCGCGCCGTGAGCCGCGACGAGAGCGTCCGCGATCTGCTCCCCGAGCGCGAGGATCCGCTCCAGCGGCATCGGCTGGCCGGCGATGGCGGCCTTGAGGCTCGTGCCGCTGAGCCGTTCCATCACCAGGAAGGGCTGGCCCTCGTGGGTGCCGACGTCGTGCACGACGCAGATGTTGGGGTGCGACAGCGCCGAGGCCGATCGCGCTTCGCGCCGGAAGCGCTCGAGCGCGTCCGCGCTCCGCGTCGAGTCCTGCGGCAGGAACTTCACGGCGACGCGCCGGCCGAGCTCCGCGTCTTCGGCCTCGTACACGACGCCCATGCCGCCGCCGCCGAGCCGGCTCAGGATGCGGTAGCGGCCGACGGTCGAGCCGATCATCGGACGCCACGGTGAGGGAGCATCGGCGGATTGTAGGTCGCCGGAGTCGGCACGGGCCGACCCGTGGGGGGCGGCGAGCGCCCGCCTTGCTAGCATGGGCAATGCTGCGCCGCCTGCTCGCCGCTCCCGACGTCGCGATCGACGTCGGCACCGCCACCACGCGGGTGGCCGCGGCGGGCTGCGGGCGGGTCGTCGAGGCGCCGTCGCAGGACCCGCTCTCCGGCGCCCGCGCGTTGCGGTCCGGCGTCGTGTGCAGCGTGGGCGCGGCCGCGCGGTTGCTGCGGCCGCTGCTGCAGGACCAGCGTGGCCTGCGGCCGCTGCCGCCGCGCGCGCTGTGCGGGGTGCCGTCCGACGCGAGCGGCGCCGAGCGCGAGGCGTTGCGCGAGGCCGCCCACGCGGCCGGCGCGGAGCAGGTCGCCCTGGTCCCCGAGCCGGTCGCCGCGGCCGTCGGCGCCGGCTGCGACCTCTCCGAGTCGCGCGCGCTGATGGTGATCGACGTCGGCGAGGGCGTCACCGACGTCGCGCTGATCCGCGACCGGCACGTCGTGCGCTCGCACGCCGTGCGGCTGGGCGTGGCGGACCTGCGCGAGACCGCGCACGGCGCGGCGCTCGTCGCGCTGCGCGCCCCGGTCAGCGCCGAGGCCGCGGAACGGCTGCTCGCCCGCGTCGGCGCCACGCGGACCGGCGGCGACGAGCGGCTGGAAGTGCCCGGGTCCGGCTCACGTGTGGTCTCCGCCCCGATTCTTCGCGAAGCGCTGCGGCCGGTGCTGAAGCGGCTCTACGCTGCCGTGCACGCGGCCTTCCTGTCGCTGCCGGACCGCGACGCGGTCGAGGTGATCGAGGGCGGCGTGCTGCTCACGGGCGGCGGCGCCCTGCTGCCCGGCCTGCGCGGCGCGCTCGCCGAAGTCACCGGCCTCGACCTGCGGCTCGCTCCCGACCCGCTGCACGCGGTTGTCGACGGCGCGCGCGCCATCCTGGAGACCTCGGGCGACCGCCTGTTCGCCTGACCGGCCGCCGGCGGCCCGCGCCGCGCTAGCATGCGCGGCCGGCGGCGGTCCTCGATCGGCCGCGAGGGGGTGTCATGTCCAAGGTGCGCGGAACGTCCTTCCTCGGCACACTCCAGTGGGTCCGCGAGCGCCACGGGCGCGACGGCGTGGATCGCGTGCTGGCCCGGCTGTCCCCGGCCAGCCGCCAGGCGTGGGGCGACGGCGACGGCGCCACGCTGCTGGCGACGGGGTGGTACGAGACTTCCGCGCTCAGCGATTTCTCGCGCGAGCTGGACGCCGTCTTCGGCGCCGGGGACCTGAAGCTCGCGCGCGAGGTCGGCCGCGAGATCGCCTTCCAGGACGTCAACCGCTTCTTCAAGTGGCTGTTCCGGCTGGCCGGGCCGTCGCTCGTCTTCGGCCGCGCGGCTGCGGTCTGGAACAACTACTACAGCGAGGGGACCTACGTGTTCGAGGGCATCGACGGCTCTCGCGGCTCGATCCGGATCGACGACTGGCACGCGGCGGACGAGGTGCTGTGCGCCCGCGTCGAGGGCTGGGTCGAGCGCGCCGTCGAGCTGACGATCCGGACCCGCGGCCAGGCCCGCGTCCGCGAGGTCGCCCACCTGGCCAAGGACCCGGCCGTCAGCCCGCACCGGTACTGCAAGTTCGTCGCGGAGTGGGATCCGGCCTGACGCTTCTTTCTGCCGGAAGCGTTCCGCCTGCTCGCGAGTCGGCGTTCAGGCGAACGGGTCGCGCAGGTCGAGGAACGGGAACTTGCGGAAGTCGGCGTCGCGCGTGTACAGGGTCTTGACGCCGTGCTGCCGGAGCAGGGCCGCCAGGTGGGCGTCGGGCACCAGGTTGCCGCGCACCGGCAAGCTGCTGGTCACCTCGCGGTAGACGTCGAAGAAGCCCGGCTCTTCGGACAACAGGCGCACGTGGGGCAGGGCCGCGAGCGCCTCGACGTTGGCCTCCGCCTCGCGCGGGGTCAGCGGCGCCGCGAAGATGCCGGGGTGGGTCGCGATCCGCAGGTACGACATCAGCGTGGGCCACGCGAGACAGACGATGTCGCCGCCGGTCGCCAGTGCACGGAGCAGGGCTGCGGCCCGCTCGTGGACCGGGCTGCGCGAGTCGGAAGCGTAGAGCAGGACGTTGACGTCGAGCGAGACGCTCACCTGTCGGCGACGCGGTCGGCGGCGTCCGGAGCGTCGAGGACCGCGTAGAGGGCGTCCTTGTCCTCGAGGTCCACGCGGGGGTTCATCGGCTTCGCCCGCCACGTGAAGGCGGGGGCCGCTGGCCGTGCGTGGCGCCGCGCGGCGAGGGCCTCCGCCAGCAGCCGCGAGGCGAGGCCGCCGAGCGTGCCTCCTTCCCGGGCCGCCAGCGCGCGCAGGTCCTTCAGCACCGGTCCCTCGATGTCGAGCGTCGTCCTCACGCATCTGATGCTCGACCATCTGGCATCAGGTGTCAAATCCTGCTCAGGCGGCGCAGACGAAGTCGCGGCCGTCGACGAAACCCAGCGCCGCCAGGGCGCCGCGGATCTCCGCGCGCGGGCCGGCACGGGCGACCGAGACCACGATCCTGAGCCCCGCGAGCGAGGGCAGCGCCTCGAGCGACACGACCGGCGCGCCGTGGATGCGGTTGCCGATCCGCGACGGCTTCACCTCCACCACCTGCGACGGCGTCTTGCCGTGGACGGCCAGCGCGCGGCGGAGCGCGCGTCCCGTTCCACCGTAGCCCCACAGCACGTAGCGATCGACGTCCGCAAGGAAGCCGGTCGCGAGGTAGTGCGCCTTGCAGGCCGTGAACTGCGCGAGCGCGTAGCGCGGGTCGCTGCGAGTCAGGCGTTCGCGGCGATCGCGCCACGCGAGCAGGCGACGCGGCACGACTCCGATCCGCAGCCCCGCGGCCAGCGCCCGCAGGACGAGATCGTAGTCCTCGGCCCAGGGCGGGTCCTGGTAGCCGAGCGCCGCCATCTCGCGGCGCATCATCAGGGTCGGGTGGGCGACCGGGCACTCGACGAAGGCGTCCCGTGCGACGCTCGCGGCCGAGTCCTGCCCGTTCAGCCACGCCTCGTACTCGCGCAGCCGCGGCGACAGGCCCCCGCGCGGGAACAGGCGGACGTGGCAGCCGACAGCGGCGAGCGTCGGGTCCGCGCCGAGCGCCGACACCTGCGCGTCCAGGCGGTCGGACCGCATCAGGTCGTCGGCGTCCATCCGGGCGACGAGAGGCGCCTGGCACTCGGCGAGCCCGTCGTTCAGCGCCGCCACGATGCCGCGGTGAGGGCGCGCCAGCACCCGGAACCGCGCGTCGCGGGCAGCGAACGCCGTGGCGACCGCCGCCGTGTCGTCCGTCGACCCGTCGACGACCACCACGCACTCCCAGTCGCGGAGCGTCTGCCGGCTGACGCTCTCGAGGCTCGCGGCGAGCGTCGCCCCCGCGTTCCAGGCCGGCAGCAGCACGGAGACGAGCGGCGAGGGCACGCCGATCAGAGTTCCGCGACCGCCTGCGCGAAACCCG
>WYBL01000131.1 GCA_011526565.1 Acidobacteriota bacterium
CGAGGCTCACGTAGCTGAACACCTCGCCCTGCTCCGAATGGTCACCTCGCAAAGCAGCCTCCTCGCTCACCGGAAAGCTATGCATCGGGATCCATTCGGCAAGGGGTTTTTCAGCAGCCTGCTAGACGAGGCCCGCGACGGGCTTCGGCGGCTCCTGGCTGTAGTCGTAGAAGCCCTTGCCGGTCTTGCGGCCGTGCAGGCCGGCCTGGACCATGCGCTTGAGCAGCGGCGGGGCGGCGAAGCGCTTCTCGTGGAACTCGTCGAACATGATGCCGGCGATGAAGTAGGTGGTGTCGAGGCCGACGAAGTCGAGCAGCGTGAACGGCCCCATCGGGTAGCCGCAGCCGAGCTGCATGCCCTTGTCGATGTCCTCGACCGAGCCGACGCCCTCCTCGAGCGCGCGGATCGCGTCGAGCAGGTACGGCACCAGCAGCCGGTTGACGATGAAGCCGCCCTTGTCCGCCGCCTTGATCGGCGACTTGCCGAGCGAGGTGGCGAAGGCGTAGGCCTTGTCGAACGCCTCGGGCGAGGTCAGCGGCGAGCGCACCACCTCGACCAGCTTCATCAACGGCACGGGGTTGAAGAAGTGCAGGCCCACGAAGCGGTCCGGGCGCTTCGTCGCGGCGGCCAGCTCGGTGATCGACAGCGACGAGGTGTTCGAGGCGAAGATCGTGTGGGCCGGGCAGTTCGCGTCGAGCGTGCGGTACGCCTCGCGCTTGAGCTCGAGGTTCTCGATCACGGCCTCGATCACGAGGTCGCAGTCCTTCAGGTCCTCGAGCTTCGAGGTGCCCGACAGGCGGCCCATCACCTCCTGCATCCGCTCCGGGGTGACCTTGCCGCGCTCGACGCCCTTCTGCAGGAACTTCTCGATCTTGCCGAGACCCTTCTTCGCGACCTCGTCCGAGACCTCGCGCACGACCACGGTGTAGCCCGCCTCGGCGCAGACCTGGGCGATCCCCGAGCCCATCAACCCGCAGCCGAGCACGCCGACCTTCTTGATCTCCATCTCTCGTCTCTCCGGAATGCCGCTACGACTCGCGGCGGATGATCATGGCGATGCCCTGCCCGCCGCCGATGCAGGCGGTGGCGAGGCCGTAGGTGGCCGACCGGCGGCGCAGCTCCAGCGCCATCGTCAGCAGCAGCCGGGTGCCGGACGCGCCGAGCGGGTGGCCGAGCGCGATCGCGCCGCCGTTGACGTTCGTGCGCTCGCGGTCGAGGCCCAGCTCCTTCTCGACGGCCAGGTACTGACCGGCGAACGCCTCGTTGACCTCGACGAGGTCCATCTGCTTCAGCTCGAGGCCGGCCGCGGCCAGCGCCTTGCGCGAGGCCGGCACCGGGCCGATCCCCATCACCTCGGGCGGCACGCCGGCGATGCCCCAGCTCACGACGCTGGCGAGCGGCGTCAGGCCGCTCTTCTGCGCCTCGTCGCGGCCCATCACCACCAGCGCCGCGCCGCCGTCGACGATGCCGCTGGCGTTGCCGGCGGTGACGAAGCCGTCGTTGCCGAACGCGGGCCGCAGCTTCGCGAGGCCCTCGAGCGTCGTGTCGGGCCGGAAGTGGTCGTCCAGTTCCACGAGCGTCGTCTTGCGACCCTGCTTGACCTCGACCGGCGCGATCTCGTCCTTGAACACGCCGCGGGCCTGGGCTGCCGCCGCCCGCTGCTGCGACAGCAACGCGATCTGGTCCATCGCCTCGCGGGTGATGCCGTGCTGCCGGGCGAGGTTGTCGGACGTCTGCGCCATGTAGAGGCCGCAGTGGGTGTCGAGCAGCGACACCATCAGGCTGTCCTCGAGCTTGCCCTGTCCCAGCCCGAAGCCCGCGCGCGCGCCGCGGATCACGTGCGGCGCCTGGGTCATGTTCTCCATGCCGCCGGCGACCACGACCTTCGCCTCGCCGAGCCGGATCATCTGCGCCGCCGAGACCACCGACTGGATGCCGGAACCGCACAGGCGGTTGACGGTCAGCGCGGGCGTCTCGATCGGGCAGCCGGCCTTGAGCGCGACGTGGCGGGCGCCGTAGAGCGCGTCGCCGGACGTCTGCAGCGCGTTGCCCATCACGACGTGGTCGACGTCCGCGGCGGGGACGCCGGCGCGCTCGAGGGCCGCCTTCGCGGCGTGGGCGCCGAGCTCGTTGGCCGAGACGTTGCTGAAGTGGCCGACGTACTCGGCCATGGGCGTGCGAGCGCCCGCGACGATCACGACGTCAGAACTCATGCCTTGTCCTCGTGGGTTTGGCTCAGGCCGCCCCGGCCGGCAGCGGCGGCGCGCGAGCGCCAGGACGACGCTGCGCTTCGCGAACCGGGCGAGGATATCACGCCCTTGACTTCGACCCGGGCGGCCTCTAGCCTCGTTCGCACCGATGCGCGGACGCTCCCGAGTCGCGCTGTTCCCCCTGCTGCTCGCCCTCTCGGGTTGCGGACAGTCGGAGGACAACCCGTTCCTCGGCGCCGGCGCCTCGAGCGCGCCGGCCGCGGGCGCGGAGATCGTCTTCGTCAGCAGCGCCTGGTCGACCGACGCCGCGGCGGGACGCGAGGTCTACGCGATCCGCTCCGACGGCGGCGGCCTCCAGCGCCTCACCTCGTTCAACTCAGGCCGCCTCACGGACGTCGTCGAGGCCAGCTTCGGCGTCGAGCGAGGGAAGGTCATCCTGCGCCGGACCCAGGACCGCAACGGCGACGGCAAGCTCGACGCCAACGACGGCGTGGGCCTCTTCGTGCTCGACCTCGCCCGCGGCGCCGAGAGCGAGCTGCTCGCCGCCAACTGGCGGGTCGAGAGCGTGGACTGGTCGCCCAACGGCGCCTTCGTGCTCCACACCGCGGTTTCGCCCGCGAGCGGCCTCGAGGACCTGTTCGTCTCCGAGCCCAACGGCGCCAACCGCGAGGCCCTGACCCAGACCCTCACCTCGCGCGAGCGCCGGTCGCGGACCGATCCCGCCGGCACCGTCGCCATCTACGAGCGGATCGAAGGCACGGCCCCCGCGCAGATCTACTTCTACCTGTCTTCGGCGACCCAGCTCCCGCTGACCACGGGCGGCACGCCGGGCGACCTGCTCGCCGGCACGCCGTACCGCGTCGGCTCCGACGCCGACCCCGACTTCTCGTCGCAGAGCGACGCCATCGCCTTCCGCCGCCTCACTTCGACGGCCGGCGGCACGGGCCACTGGGACCTGATGCAGTTCTCGCTCCAGACGGAACAGGTCACCCCGATCGTCACCGGCCCCCGCTACCGCGGCGCCCCCGACTGGGGCCCCAAGGGCATCGTCTACGTGGAACTGGATCCGACGACGACCCAGCCCAGCCTGGTCCTGATCCAACCGGACGGCACGGGCCGCACGGTCCTCGCCACCTTCCCCGCCGGCACCAAACTCGACTATCCCCGCTGGCTCCCGTAGCGCTGCGAAACCGCGCTACGCCGTGCACGTGTACGTGCACGTCCGTGCCGCCGATTGTAGGTGCCGGACCAAGACTCAGCACGCCTGACGGCGGTCCCGGCCAACCCTCGGCTATCGTCCCGCCTCGCATCCCCTCCCGACCCCTCGCGGCTGCGCGACCTCGGCGAAGCCGCCAGCCGGCTCGCCATCGATGCCCTCCTGCGCGCCCACGATCTGCTCGGCCACGCCACGGGCCGCCACCTCCGCGAGGCGCGCGCCGAGGACGACCCGCTGCGTGCCCTCAACGCCCGCTTGGAGGAGGCTGAACTCAAGGCCCGGATCGCCTGGGATGTCGTCGATCTCTTGCGCGCCCGGCTCGGCAAGATCCCGGAGGGTCGCCGGCCGTACTACTCCCCCGCTCAACGATCGAGCTCAAGCGCCTCCTCGGCTGGACCCGTGCCGAGACCGCGGGCACGTTTCTCGTCTGCCCCAACACCATCGGCAACTGGGAAGCCCAGGTTCGGCCGGGCTCGAACACCATCGGCTCCACCGTCAGGCCTGTACCCCCAGTAATCCGGATGAAGGACGCAGTCCGGAGCTTCGTCCAGGCCCTGAAGCGACTTGGGTTCGGCTCTGACCACCTGCTCGCCATGACGCAAGCGGCCCGTCAAGGCCTTTTTCGTCCACCACGTCTGGATGGCCGACTGCTCGGAAGTCCGCGCTTTTCTCGGCGGGACCTTCCACATGGCCGCCGTGTTCGACGCCTTCTCACGCGTGCCTTTGGCGCTCCAAACGTTCGACCACCGGCCGGACTCGGCCGAGATGAAGGGGCTCTTCCTGAAAGCCGTGGCGACCTTCGGCAAGCCCAAGCACGTGATCACCGACCTCGGCCCCGAGTTCAAGGGCGCGTTCCGGAAGGCGCTCCAACGCGCCGGGCATCGTCCAGCGCTTCCGCCGCAAGGATTACATCGCGGGCACGGCGCGGCTCGAGTCGTTCTGGCGACGGCGCGACGCCCGCCGAAGCGTTCCTGGGCGTCGAGCCGGCCTGCAAGCGTGCCAAGCGAGCGCCGCGCGGTCGGCCAGGCGAAGGCCCGCTCGACGTCCCGTTCGCAGTGGCCTACCTCGACGACCACGAGAAGCGCTTCCCGATCCTGAACCCCGCCGCCGCGTAGTTGATCGGACAGGCTTCTCGAACGCCAGCTCCCGTGCGGGCGCCCGGCCGACGTCTGCCTGTCGTCGAACCCGCCCCTGCCGCAGCCGACACTCCTCTCGGTCTGCGCCCCAGTTCTCGACCCGGTCGTCAGACGGCGACGCCCTCGGCGGAGCCCGCTGAGCTGCTTCAGACTCCCATTGCCGGCTAGCCGGGTTCCCGGCCACCACGGCCACGCACACCAGGAGCGCCGGCTCCACCACCTCGGCCGCCAGCTCTGGCAGCCTGCGCGGCGGCTTCGGCGCTGTCGACACCGATGCGCGGGCCTCGATCGGCAGCAGCCCCACTACCAGGGCGAGGATCAGTAGCCGCGCAACGAATCGACTCAGCCCGCTGTGCGGGAGCTGCGTCACGGTTCCGGGCCCGGCCGTGCGATGAAGCGATGCGTGAAGTCCGCATCGACGGCCAGGGCCTCGCGAATCCCGAGCTTCTCCATCACCACGAAGCTCAGGCAGTCGACTGAGCTGTATTTCTTGTCGTCATGACGAGCGAGGTACTCGAAGGCCGCGCGCTGCTCGTCGAAGGTCGTGCGATGGATCCGAGCCATGTGCTCGGCGTACAAGCGTTCGCCGACGAAGACTGCGCGCTGATGCGAAACCCGATACCGGACCAGGGTGATCGTCTCGAAGACGACGTGGTCGGTCGTGACCAGCAAGTCGGGGAAGCTCGCCCGTGGGAGGCTCTCCACGACCTCGACGACACGGCGGTGATTGACGTCTTCTTCAGAGAAGAGGGCGAAGAAGAAACTGGTGTCGACGAAGATCACCGCCGCGGCAGACCGTAGAGGTAGAAGTCGTGGTTCTCGGCCATGTCGGGCGGAGCGTTCTTGATGCAGCCCATCAGCTCCGTCACCGTCTTCCACGGGTCGTCGCCTACCGGTTCCGGGGTCTGGATCAGGAGTTCGACTTCGGTCCTGTCCTCGAGCGACACCGGCTCCATGGGCTTGAAGACGCCGTCTTCGTAGATGGCCTTGACCGCAGTCGTCATCGCGTGCCTCGAATCGCTGGCTTGATTCTACCGGTCTTCTACTCCCGTTCCCTCGACCGCCACGCGCGTCACGGCCGAGAGGCCAACAGGTACGCTCTGCGCTTCCATGACGCCAACGATCCCCCTGTGCCAACGTGGGTGAGACACGGGCCGTACCTGGAATTAGTGCAGAGGGCGGAGAGAAGAGCCCAGCGTGCAGAAGGCAGTGCCCCCAAATTTACCGGCGCGCACCACGAGGCCAGCGCACCGCATCGAGCCGTTGCGCGGCGAGTTGCTGGCCGGCGCGGCGCCTGCCGTTACCGGGGCACTACAGCAGGCGACGTGACGGACGAACTCAATCGCGGGCCGCGCGATCCACGCCGCCACGACCTCGTCGACCCGAACCCCCGTCGAACCGATCGTGGCCCGCATCGGGCCCCTGCCCACCGCCTCGCGGATGTCGGCCTGGTCCGATCGACCTTGCGAGTCCGCCTTGTTGCCCTCGGTCATGCGCCCGGCTCCCGACAGCGTTGTACACGTTCCAGCCACCGAGCGCCAGACCGGATTTCGCGACTTGGGACCATCGCGGCGGGGCCAGCTCGGGTAGGGTCGAGGGCCCGATGCAGGCCAGCGCTCCTGTCGACCCGTCACGCCTCCGAAGTCTCCGCGACGCCGCGAGCCGAGTCGCCCTCCAGGCGCTGCTGGCCGCCCATGACCTGCTCGGGCACGCCACCGGTCACCACCTGCGCGACGCCCGCGCCCAGGACGAGCCGCTTCGCGCTCTCAGCGCCCGACTGGAGGAGGCCGAACTCAAGGCCCGCCTCGCGTGGGACATCGTCGAGATGCTTCGCGCGCGGCTCGGCAAGATCCCGGAAGGTCGGCGGCCCTACTACTCGCCCGCCCAGCGCTTCCGGATTCTCGAACTGAAGCGCCTCCTGGGCTGGACCCGAGCCGAGACCGCGACCACGTTCCTCGTCTGCCCCAACACGGTCGGCAACTGGGAGGCCCAGGTTCGGCCCGGAGCCACCACCATTGGCTCCACCGTCAAGCCGACCCCGCCAGTCGTTCGCATGAAGGACGCGGTCCGCAGCTTCATCCAGGCCATGAAGCGCCTCGGCTTCGGCGCTGACGACGTCCTCGCCATGACCCTTGTTCGAGCGGGCTGGAAGATCTCGGCTCGAACCGTCGGGCGGATTCTGCGGGAACCGCTGCGACCCGAACCGGTCCCTCCAGCAGAGCCGCCTCCGTCCCAGCGTCCGGTCAAGGCCTCGTTCGTCCACCACGTCTGGATGGCCGACTGCTCGGAGGTCCGCGCCTTCCTCGGGGGAACGTCCCACATGGCGGCCATCTTCGACGCCTTCTCGCGCGTCCCCCTGCTGATCGGCACGTTCGAGCACCGGCCGGATTCAGCGGACATGGAGGCTCTGTTCCTGAAGGCCGCCGCGAGGTTCGGGAAGCCGAAGTACCTGATCACCGACCTCGGACCGGAGTTCAAGGGCGCGTTCTGGCATGCCCTCCGGCGCGCTGCCGTCGTCCAGCGCTTCCGGCGCAAGGACTACGTTGCCGGAACGGCCCGCCTCGAGTCGTTCTGGCGAACCCTCAAGAACATCGCAGACCTGCGCCTCCCCCTCTTCCTGACCCTCGAAGACCTGGAACGCAGGCTCGCCCCCGCCCTCGCCCACTACACGTACTTCCGGCCCCACCGAGGCCTCCACGGCGCGACGCCCGCCGAAGCGTTCC
>WYBL01000132.1 GCA_011526565.1 Acidobacteriota bacterium
CGATGGCCCAGTTCCTCTACGACCGCGGCGGCTTCTGGCAGCTCAAGGAGTACGACGAGTGCTCGTTCGTGCCCTATCGCGGGGTGATCCAGAAGATCGTCAAGGAGGAGGCCGGGCACCAGAGCCTCGGCGAGAAGATCGTCGTCGAGATGTGCCAGGCAGGCGGCCACGACGACGTCAAGCAGGAGCTGTTCGAGAAGTGGCTGCGCATCGGGCTGCTCTCGTTCGGCCGCCCCCACACCCCCGGCAACCGCTTCGCGATCGAGAACGGCATCAAGAAGCGCGACTCGGGCGAGTGCATGCAGGACTTCGTCGACGACATCAAGCCGGCGGTCACCGCCTCCGGCCTGCGTTTCCCCGAGCCGCAGGCGCTGGCCATGGAGCTGCCGCCGGAACTGGACTGGAGCCTCTGATGGGACGCATCGTCGACCTGCTGACCGCCGTCGCCGAGGAGGCCGAAGAAGGCGGCGACGGCCTCGTGCTGGGGATCGAGGCCTCCGAGCGCCTGCTCGAGGAGTGGAAGGAGGAGGACCTGCAGGACGCGCTGGGCCTCGTCCACGACACGCTGCTGCAGGGCGAGCTGGTCGACGCGACCGACTCGCTCTCGGCGCGCCTCGTCGAGGTGCTGGGCGCGCACGGGACCCCCGAGGCCTACGCCGCCGTCGAGAAGGACGGCCTGCGCCTGCCGCTCGACCTGGTGGCCCAGCTCGTGCGGCGCATCGCGCGGGTCGAGGAGGTGCTCGGCCTCTACCGCGACGAAGGCGGCCCCGACCGCGAAGGCTTCGACGCGCTGCACGAGCGGCTGATGAACCGCGGCATCGAGAAGGAGATGGAGGAGTCCTGAGCCGCGAGCGCTCGCTCCTCTTCCAGCCGTTCCCGCTCGGCCGCGGCGGCGTCGTCCTTCCCAACCGCATCTGGCTTCCCGCCATGGTGACGTGGCGCGGGACGGACGACGGCTTCGTCACCGACTCGGTGCGCGAGATCTACGTCCGCTACGCGCGCGGCGGCGCCGGCATGATCGTGCTCGAGGCGACCGGCGTGCGCGACATCGCCTCGGGGCCGCTGCTGCGGCTGTCCCACGACCGCTTCGTGCCGGGCCTGCGCGACCTGGTCGCGGAGATGCGGCGGCACACGACGGCCGCGGTCGTGCCGCAGATCATCGACTTCCTGAAGATCGCCTCGCGCAAGCCGACCCGCGCCTACCTCGAGGGCATGGTCGCGCGGAAGCGGCTGCCGGAGGCGGTGCTGGCGCTCTCCGACGCGGAGTTCGAGGCGCAACACGAGGCGTGGCTCCCGTCGCCGCGCGACCGCCGCGACTTCCTGTACGGCTACCGGCAGACGATCGCCGACCTCTCGCGCGACGAGATCCGCGCCCTGCCCGACCACTTCGCGCTGGCCGCGCGGCGGGCGAAAGCGGCGGGCTTCGACGGCGTCGAGCTGCACTTCGCCCACGCCTACACGATGGCGTCGTTCCTGTCGGTGACCAACCCGCGCGACGACGAGTACGGCGGCAGGGCGCTCGAGAACCGGCTGCGCCTGCCGCTGGAGGTGGTCGAGGCGGTGCGCGGCGCGACGGGCCCCGGCTTCGTCGTGGGCTGCCGCTTCCTGGGCAGCGAGGACATCCTGAACCCCGACGGCACGATCGGCGGCAACACGCTGGACGACGCGCGGGCGATCGCGGTCGCGCTGGCGCGGGCGGGGCTCGACTTCCTCTCCGTGTCGCGCGGCGGCAAGTTCGACGACGCCAAGCAGCCGAAGGTCGGCGAGACCGCCTACCCGTACACGGGCCACTCGGGCCACGCCTGCATCCCGCGCGACAAGAAGACCCCGCCGCTCTGCAACGCCTTCCTCGCCCGCGGCGTGCGCGAGGCTGTGCGGGCGGCGGGTTTCGCGACCCCGGTCGTGGCGGCGGGCAAGATCTCGACCTTCGAACAGGCCGAGGGTCTGCTGCAGCGCGGCGACGCGGACCTCACAGGCATGGCGCGCGCACTGCTGGCGGACCCCGATCTGCCGCGCAAGTGGCGGGCGGAGCGCGACGCCGAGGTCCGCACCTGCGTGTTCTGCCCGTTCTGCGAGGAGGAGGACCACCGCCACCGGGTGGTCACCTGCACGCTGTGGCCGAAGGGCACCGACGGCCCCCGCCACCGGCTGACGCCGCCGGTGTGGAGCGGCGACGGCGCGGCCTAGCCCTTCAGGACCGTCTCGAACCTCTCGCGCAGTTCGTCCGGAAGCGGCATCGGGCGGAAGGTCTTCATGTCGACGACCACCGCCACGTTGCGGGCGCGGAACACCGGGCGGCCCGCCACCGAGCCCTCGTAGTGAACGATCACCGAGGTGCGGCCCAGCTTCTCGATGGAGACGTCGACGTCGATCCAGTCGCCGTAGCGGGCCGGCGACAGGAACTCCATCTCGACCTTCTTGGTCGGGAAGCCGATCCCGTCGCGGAACACCTCGGGGTACGGCCTCCCCACGTGGGCCGTGAAGAAGTCCTCGAACGCCTCGTGCAGGAAGTTGACGAGCTGCGGGTAGTAGGCGATCCCGGCTGCGTCGATGTCGCCGAAGCGGACGAGCAGCCGGGTGCGGAAGGGGCGGCTCACGCCTTGGAGCCGAGGTGCTCCATCACGCAGACCTGCAGGATCTCGGCGAGCACGTCGAACTGCTTCTTGCCGTCGTCGTCGGAAGCCGCAGTCGGGTCGCCGAAGTAGGCGTCTTCGCCGCCCGCCTCGACGAACGTCTTGGCGCCCTTCTTGATCGCCGGCATCAGGCCGTCCATCGGGGCGAGGCTGATGCGCTCGCGCTCGCGCACCTGGTCGGGCGCCGCCACCATCATCAGCGAGGTCTCCCACGCGCCGGCGTGGTCGCCCGCCTTGAAGGCCGCGTCGAGCTTGTCGGCCCAGCGCTTGCGGGTGAGGTCGACGGCGCAGACGGAGGCGCCGGCCTTCGTCGCTTCTTCGACCGCCTTCTTCACGCACTCGACGTTGGTCGGCTCGAGGTGGATGTTGACGAACGCCACCGCCCGGAAGCGCTTCGAGGCGTAGACCGCCAGGTCGCGCAGCACCGCGACGGAGGTCTCGGCCGACACGGACAGGGTGCCCGCGAAGTCGGCGCTCCAGTCGGCGACGGTGAGGTTGACGGGGGGCAGGATCAGGGCCGAGACGCCGTGTTCCTTGAGCTTCTTCGCGCCTCGCCGGGCCATCTCGACCGCGATCACGGAATCGGTCGACAGCGGCAGGTGCGGTCCATGCGCCTCGGTGGCGCCCACGGGAACCAACGCGACGGGGCGGTCCTTCATCGCCTCGTCGACCTCGGTCCAGGTCATCTCGCTCAGCAGGATGTTGTCGGCCATGTCCCTGGCGGGAGCTTGGGCTCCCGTCGCTCCTTTCCAGTCAACTGGTTGTGGGATTCGCAGGCGGTCGCCTGCCGTGGATTTTGCTCGTTCGACTCTTATACCCGATCGCGAGGCGCGCCGCCACCCTCTTCGCGGGGAGCCAGGCGTCCATACCCGCCCGCGTGATAGACGAGCGGCGCTCCGGGCGAACTCGCGGCCGCCAGCACCTCGCCGACGTAGATGACGTGGTCGCCCGC
>WYBL01000017.1 GCA_011526565.1 Acidobacteriota bacterium
CGCTTGAACCGTTCCTCGCGCCGCAGTCGCGCACGGCACCGGGCTTCTGCGATCCGTGGTGAAGGCCGCCCGGCATGACGAAGCTGCCCTTTCTCGACCTCGGCGCCATCCAGCAGTCCTACGCGCCAGCGCTGCGCGAGGCGTTCGAGCGCGTGCTGCGATCGGGCTGGTACATCCTCGGCCAGGAGGTCGAGCAGTTCGAGCGCGAGTACGCCGCCTTCTGCGGGGCACGCGAGTGCGTCGGCGTCGCCAACGGGCTGGACGCGCTGACGCTGGCACTGCGCGCACTGGGGATCGGCGCCGGCGACGAGGTCATCGTCCCGTCCAACACCTACATCGCCACCTGGCTCGCGGTCAGCCAGGTGGGCGCCACGCCGGTCCCGGTGGAGCCGATCGAGGCGACCGCCAACCTCGACCCGGCACGCATCGCCGCCGCGCTGACCCCGCGCACGCGCGCGCTGATGCCGGTGCATCTGTACGGTCAGCCGGCCGACCTGGCGCCTATCCTGGCGCTGGCGCGCGAACACGGGCTGAAGGTGGTCGAGGACGCGGCCCAGGCTCACGGGGCGCGCTACCAGGGTCGACGCCTCGGCGCCCACGGCGATGCCGTCGCCTGGAGCTTCTACCCCGGCAAGAACCTCGGCGCGCTCGGCGACGGCGGTGCCGTCACCACCGACGACCCGACGCTGGCCGATCGCATCCGCGTGCTGCGCAACTACGGCTCGCGGCGCAAGTATCACAACGAGGTGCTGGGCGTGAACTCGCGCCTGGACGAGCTGCAGGCCGCGCTGCTGCGTGCCAAGCTGCCGCGGCTGGACGAGGACAACGCGCGGCGCGCGGCCGTCGCAGCGCGCTACCTGCAGCGCCTGCAGGCCGGGCCGGCAAGACCGATCCAGGTCGCCCCGCACGGCGACAGCGTCTGGCACCTGTTCGTGATCCGCCACCCGCGGCGCGACGCGCTGGCCGCAGCGCTGGCGCAGCGCGGCATCGGCACCGTGATCCACTACCCGGTGCCGCCGCACCTGCAGCCCGCCTACACGGCGCTGGGCTTCGCAGCGGGGTCGTTCCCGATCGCCGAAGCGCTGCACCGGGAGGTCCTGAGCCTGCCGATGGGGCCGACGATGCGCCTCGAGGACGTCGACCGCGTCGTCGACGCCATCGATGCCTTTGCCTGAGTCCCTGGCGCCCCGGCCGGTGAGGGGCGCGCGATGAGCCTGGCGCGCACCACCGCGCTCAACGGCGCCGCCACGGCGGTGCGGCTGGCGGCCGGGCTCGCGCTGAACAAGCTGCTGGCGGTCTACGTCGGTCCGGCCGGCTTCGGCGTCATCGGCCAGTTCCAGAGCCTGACGGCGATGGTCGGCGCCGCCGCGGGGGGCATCTTCGGACCCGGCGTGACGAAGCTGACCGCCGAGCACGGCCGCGCGCCGCAGGTCCAGGCCGCGGTCTGGCGCACGGCGCTGACGCTCGGCCTGGTCGGCGCCGGCGCGGCGTCGCTGCTGGTGCTGGTGCTCGGCCCTGCACTGGCCGAGGGCGTGCTCGGCGACGCCGCGCTGCGCGGCGTGCTGCCGTGGCTGGCGGCGAGCTCGGCGCTGCTGGCCGTCAACACGGTGCTGCTGGCCGCGCTCAGCGGGCTCAAGCGCGTCGACGCGTTCGTCACCGCGACCATCCTCGGCAGCCTCGCCAGCGTCGGGGCGGCGGCCCTGCTGGTGCTGCGCTTCGGCCTGTTCGGCGGCCTGATCGCGCTGCCGATCGGCCAGGCGCTGTGCGGCGTGATCACGGCCGTGGTCTTCCGGCGCGCCTGGCGCAGCCGTTGGCGCGATCTCGTCGGGCGCATCGACCGTCGCGCCGCGCGTTCGCTGGCCGGCTTCGGGCTGATGGCGGCGACGACCGCGGTCGTGGTGCCGCTGTCGCAGATCGTGATCCGGGACGGCCTGACGCGGATCGCCGGCGCCGAACTCGCCGGGCTGTGGCAGGCGATGTGGAAGCTCAGCGAGACGCACCTGCTGATGCTGACGACGACGCTGTCGCTGTACTTCCTGCCGCGCCTGGCCGAGATCCGGGAGGGCGGCGCGCTGCGCCGCGAGATCGCCAAGGGCTACCGATTCGTGATCCCGCTGGTCGTGGCGACGGCGGCCGCCATCTACGTGCTGCGCGAGCCGCTGACGATGGCCTTGTTCTCGCCCGCCTTCCTGCCGCTTGCGCAGGCGCTGGGCTGGCAGCTGCTGGGCGACGTGCTCAAGATCGCCAGCTGGATCCCGGCCTACACGATGATCAGCCATGCGCGAACGCGGCTGTACATCGCGACCGAGCTCGTCTTCGCCGGCCTGGTCACGCTGGCCTGCCTGGCCGGCGCACGCGCGTGGGGGCTGCCCGGTGCGGCGGCCGGCTACGCGGCGACCTACGCGGTCTACTGGGCGGTGCTGCACGGGCAGCTCGGCACACTCGCCCGGCGCCTCGACGGCCAGCGCCCCGCCCCGGTCGCTGGCGCCTGAGACGTCGGCAGGCCCTGGTGACGATGCGAATCCTGATCCCGGTCATCGGCTTCGGCCGTGCGGGCGGCTACCGCGTGCTGTCCGAGCTGGCCAACCACTGGATGACGCTCGGCGCCACGGTCGACTTCCTCGTCGACGCGCGAAGCGACGCGCCGTACTTCCCGACGCGGGCCGGCATCCGGCGGTTCGGTCGCGATGGCCTCGAGACCGCCGCCGACGCGAGGCCGGCACCGTTCGCGGCACACGGCAACGCGGCGTCGATCTACCTGGGCATGTGGCGCGCGCTGCGCCGGCTGGCGCCCCGGTACGACGTCGTGCTGGCCAACCACTCGCTGACGGCATGGCCGGTGGCGCTGGCGCCCTCGCCGGCCCGTGGCCGCCGCGGCCGCGTCTACTACATCCAGGCCTACGAGCCCGACTACTTCGCCGGCGAGCGCGGCTGGCGTGCACGCGTGCTCCAGCTGCTGTCGGGCGCCAGCTACCGCCTGCCACTGCGGCGGGTCGTCAACGCGCCGATCTACCTCGACTACCGCGGCATCCGGGCCACCGACTGGATTCCCCCGGGGATGGACGATGCGCTGTTCACGCGCCGGCCGACGCTGCCAGGCAGCGCGCGCGGCGAGCCCTGGACGATCGGCATCATCGGGCGTCGCGAGCCGGCCAAGGGCACCGCCGATGCGCTCGCGGCCTTCGAGCGCCTCGCTGCGCGGAGGCCCGATGCGCGACTGCGCGTGGCCTACGGCAACCTGCCCGAGGGCTGGTCGCACCCACGCGCCGAGGTCGTCGTGCCGGCCAACGACCGCGAGCTGGCTGCGTACTACCGGTCGCTGGACATCATGCTCGCACCCGGCACGCTGCAGCTCGGCGCGGCGCACTACCCGGTGCTGGAGGCAATGGCCAGCGGCGTGGCCGTCGTCACGACCGGCTACCTGCCCGCGGCACCCGACAATGCATGGCTGGTACCCGTCCACGCACCCGATGCGATCGCCGCCGCGATCGAGGACATCATGCACACCCCGCCCGACGTGCTCGCGGCACGCCTGGACCGCGCCGCGGCGGCCGTCGAGGGCTTCACCTGGCGCGCCGTGGCAGGCCGCTTCCTGGAACTCCTGCGCCAAGATGCCTGATACGGATTCGCGCTGGTCCATCGAACGCTCGCAGGCCATACAGCCATCTGCTAGCGGCCCGTTGCCGACGGTCGTCGAAGTCAGTCCTTCGCTTGTCTTGGCGCTCTACCTGCCAGCGTGCCAAGGCCGGCGGCAGCCTTCCACTCCATGCCCGGGGACAGTGCCCCGGGCATGGAGGGAAAGGGCACCCGCTGGCCTCGGCACGCGCGGTCCCGGCACCCAATCAGGAAGAAGGGCCCCTGCGAGCGGCGGCAACGGCCTGAACGAAGCCGCGATTCGCGCAACATCTGTGCACGCGCGATCGCGGCGCCCGCGTGTGTCGAGCGCCGAAGCGCGAGCCGTTGATCCGCGGCATGCCTCGATCGCACCCGCTACGGTCCTGGCGAGAACCCCGCATGACGGATGAACCGTCCGTCCTGCTGAGCGTAGTCGTCGTCAACTGGAACGGCGGCGAACTGCTCGCGCGCTGCATCGCCAGCATCGACCAGGCCCTGCCGCCCGCGTTGCGCGCGCGGGTCGAGGTCGTCGTCGTCGACAACGGCTCGACCGACGGCTCGACCGATCGGCTGTCGCTGCACCCGACGGATACCCTGTTGCGCAGCGACCGCAACCTCGGCTTCGGCGCCGCCTGCAACCGCGGCGCGGCCGCGGCACGTGGCGAATACCTGCTGCTGCTCAACCCCGACTGCGAGCTGCGGCCGGGATCGGTCGAGCGCTGCATCGCCGAGTTGCAGCGCCCGGACATGCCGGTGGGCCTGTGCGGCATCGCGCTCGAAGACGAGCACGGGGCGATCGCGCGCTCGTGCCACCGCTTCCCGCGCTTCGCCGACCTGGCCGCGACCGCGATCGGCCTGCACGCGCTGCGCCCCGGCGTCTTCGACAGCCGCATGACCGGCTGGGACCACCGCAGCGACCGCACGGTCGACCATGTCATCGGCGCGTTCTGGCTGCTGCGGCTGTCGACCTTCAGGTCGCTGGGCGGCTTCGACGAACGCTTCTTCGTCTACCTCGAGGACCTGGACTTCTCGCTGCGCGCGCAGCGCGCCGGCTGGCTGACCCGATTCGTCGCCGCGCCGGCGTCGTACCACCTTGGCGGCGGCGTCTCGCGCCAGATCCTGGCGCGGCGGCTCTTCTACGCCACCCGCAGCCGGATCGTCTACGCCTACAAGCACCTGCCGCGCTGGCAGGCGCACCTGCACGCGGCGATCACGCTGACGGTCGAGCCGCTGTCGCGCAGCCTGCAGGCGCTGCTGCGGCGGTCGCGCCAGGACCTGGCGTCGACCTGGCGCGGCTTCGCGATGCTGTACCGCGACCTGCCGAACCTCGCGCGCGCGGGATGACGGCCCGCGTGCCCCCCGTCCCGCCGCGCTCGCCCGGGCGGCCCGCGCCCGACGCGCCCGACGCCCGCGTGGCCGCGCGCCGCGTCGCCGCCTACCCGCGCTACAGCCGGCTCGGTGCCTCGTCGCGGCTGCGCTGGCTGCAGTTCGTCCCCGCGCTGCAGCGCGAGGGCCTCGCGATCGAGTCCAGCCCGCTGCTCGGCGACCCCTACCTGCAGCGCAAGTATGCTGGCCGCCCGGTGCTGGGCCAGGTGCTGCGGGCCTACCTGCATCGCGCACGCGCGCTGCGCGCCGGCGCCCGCCGGGCCGACCTGGTCTGGATCGAGAAGGAGCTCTGGCCCTGGGCGCCGGCGTGGCTGGAGCTGTGGCTGCTTGCCGGGCGGCCGTTCGTGCTCGACTACGACGATGCGGTCTTCCACACCTACGACCG
>WYBL01000018.1 GCA_011526565.1 Acidobacteriota bacterium
CCAAGGCAGCCAAGGCTGCCGGCATGCCGCTGCACCCTGAGCTGACCGCGGGGCTGTCGATCCCCTTCGTGCTGGCCGGCGTGGCCTGGTTGACGCGGCGCATCCACCGCAAGCTGCACGGTTGAAGTGCGTTCGCGTTCGATCGATACCGAATGGCTTGTCGGCGGTCGAGCGCCATGGGCCAGTTGCCGACGGTCGTCGCATCCCGCATCCGAACAGCCCGCCAAAGAACGAAACGTGCGGCCCGCGGTATCCAACTCGCTACAGCGCCAGCGCCAGCCGCTCCAGGATCAGCACCGCGAAGAAGCCGATCGCGGCCAGGATCGTCCACTTGACGATGACCATCCCGCGCCGACGCCACACCGCCTGGCCGGTACCCAGGTACATCGCGAAGCACAACAGCCCGGCGACCAGCAGCAGGCCGAACAGGAGCCGGAAGATCAGCATCGCCGCAGCGCCTCCCCGGCCCGCCCCGGCTCGACACCCGCAGCCTCCGCGGGACCGCCCGCACGCAGCACGATCACCACGCCGGCGCCAGTTCCGCCAGGCCGCGCGGCGCCTTGGCCTCGTCGTCGAAGCTGACGATCTCGTACGCCGTGCGGTCGGCCAGCAGCGCGCGCAGCAACCGGTTGTTCAGCGCGTGGCCGCTGCGGTAGGCGACGTAGCGCGCCAGCAGGGGGTGGCCGGCGATGTGCAGGTCGCCGATCGCGTCCAGGATCTTGTGCTTGACGAACTCGTCGCCGTAGCGCAAACCGTCGCTGTTGAGCACGCGGTAGTCGTCGACCACGATGACGTTGTCCAGGCTGCCGCCTCGCCCCAGCCCGCGCGCGCGCATCGCCTCGACGTCGCGCGTGAAGCCGAAGGTGCGCGCGCGCGCGATCTCCTGCTTGTACTTGCCCGACCCCATGTCGAACTCGACGCGCTGCCCGGTGGCGTCGACTGCCGGGTGGCCGAACTCGATCTCGAAACTCAGCACATAGCCGTGCCAGGGTTCGAGCCGCGCCCACTTCAGCGTGTGGCCCTCGCCCTCGCGCAGCTCGACCGGCCGGGTCACGCGCAGGAAGCGCTTGGGCGCCTCCTGCAGCGCGATGCCGGCGCTTTGCAGCAGGAAGACGAAGCTCGCCGCCGAGCCGTCGAGGATCGGCACCTCCTCGCCCGAGATGTCGACGTAGAGGTTGTCGATCCCGAGCCCCGCGCAGGCCGACATCAGGTGCTCGATCGTCTGCACCTTGGGCGCGCCGGGGTCGCCGCCCGGGCTGATCGTCGACGCCATGCGCGTGTCGCACACCGCGTCGGCGCGGACCGGGATCGTCACCGGCTCGGGCAGGTCGGTGCGGATGAAGACGATGCCGGTATCCGGCGGCGCCGGGCGCAGCGTCAGATCGACCTTGTGCCCGCTGTGCACGCCGACGCCGACGGCACGCGTGATCGACTTGAGGGTGCGCTGACGCAACATCATACGGAGATTGTCCGGCATTCGGCAGCCGGCCGTTCGGTGCGGTTCTCTATGCCGGCGATCGAGCTCGGCGATCACGCCACGCCGTGACGAGGACGCTGCCGGGCTTCGGGTGGGCCCTCCCGGGGCCCGACAGCGTCCTGGCCGCGGTGTCTACACTGCCGGCCTTCGCACCGCCGCGGCCACCGCCGCCCGAGCCGACCATGAATGCCCCCGCCGAACTGCGCCGACGCGCCGACATCCCCGCCGAGTACCGCTGGGACTTCACGCCGATCTATCCCGACTGGGACGCCTGGGAGCGCGGCCTGGCCGATCTCGAGGCGAAGATGCACGCCTTCGCCACCCGCCAGGGCACGCTGTCGCAGGGGCCGCAGGCGGTGCTCGACGCCTACCGAGGGTTCGACGAGATCGGCCAGCTGCAATACCTCGTCTACTGCTACCCGCAGCTGCAGCGCGACGTCGACATGGCCGATCAGCATGTCGCCGCGCAGTACCAGCGCGTCAGCGCGGTCTTCGCGCGCTTCGACGCCGCGACCGCGTGGTTCACCCCCGAGCTGCTGACCATCCCCGAGCCGACGATGCGCGGGTGGATCGACGCCACACCCGATCTGGCACCGTACCGCTTCCCGATCCTCGACCAGTACAGGCGCCAGCAGCATGTGCTCGACGCCGCCGGCGAGCGTCTGCTGGCGCTGGCCGGCCCGCTGGACCGCGCCCCCGGCCGCGTCTACCAGGAGCTGTCGACGGCCGACATCGTCTTCCCGACGATCACGCTGGCCGACGGCACCGACGCCAGGCTCACCCCCGGCGCCTACCACGCGCTGCTCGAGAAGGCCGCGCGCCAGGACGACCGCGCCGCCGCCGCCGCCGCCTTCGTCGGCAACTACGGCAAGACCGTGCACACCTACGCCGCGATCTACGAGGGCGTGCTGCAGCGCGACTGGTACCTGGCGCAGGCGCGGCGCTTCGGCTCGACGCTGGAGGCGGCGCTGCACGCCGACGCGATCCCGACCGCGGTCGTCGAGACGCTGATCGAGGCCACGCGCGCCGGGACCGCGCCGCTGCGCCGCTACCTGCGGCTGCGCCAGCGCATGCTGGGGCTGGCGAGCTACCACCTCTACGATGGCTTCGTCCCGCTCGCGCGCAGCGACAAGACCTACCCGTACGAGACCGCGCGCGAGCTGACGCTGGCGGCGCTGGCGCCACTGGGCGAGGACTACCTGGCGCGCTACCGCCGCTTCGTCGCCGGCGGCCGCATCGACGTCTACGAGAGCGAGGGCAAGCGATCCGGTGCCTACAGCGC
>WYBL01000133.1 GCA_011526565.1 Acidobacteriota bacterium
GCCCCGGCGCCCGTCGCGCCGTCGCTCAGCGTCGTGGCCGTGTCCGCGCAGCCCGCGCAGATCCGCCGCGGCGAGCAGGTCGACCTGGTCGTCCACTACGCGGTGGGCGGGCCGGCGTCCGGCCTGCGGGTGGAGGAGCGCCGCGAGCTGACGAAGGACGGCGTCGCGATCGTGCAGATGAGCGACACGCTGACGCGGGCGGCCGGCACCCACACCTCGGCCCGGCCCGTCCGGGTCCCGGCCGACGCCGCGCCCGGGATCTACACGGTCCGCATCACGCTGATCGCGACGGGCGCGGAGGCCTCGGGCACGGCCCTGTTCGAAGTGCGCTGACCCGCGGGCGACCAGCCCGTTCGGCGGGAGCGGTCCCGGCGTCCGTCCTTCACTCGTCGTCGACGCCGCCCATGCGGTCGGCCGTGAAGGTGCCGGCGAACGTCCGGGTGCCGTCTTCGGTGACGGACCAGGTCCCGGCCAGGGTTTCGCCGCGCAACTGGCCCTCGATCGCGTAGACGAACGTGGCCTTCAGCCCTCCGTCGTCGATCACCTGCTTCTTGGTGGCCTTGAAGGAGCGGGGCGTCAGCTCCAGCCGGATTTCGCCCTCGCGCTTGTCCCGGTACGGGCGGAACGAGTTGGGGATCAGGCGCGGCCCGCGGAAGATGACGTCGACGAAGAAGCGACCCTCGAGGTTCTCGGGCTCGCCGGAGTTCTCGGCCACGCTGAGGATCGACAGGGTGAGGCCGTTCTCCTTGCCGAGCCCGGCCCACTCCAGGCTCTGGAGTCGCGTGCGGTTCCGGGCCCGGGCGATGTCGTTCATCATCCGCGTGTGCTCGTCGTCGCCGTCGCGCAACCCGCGGCGGAGCAGGAATTCCCGGTTGACGGCGGTGGCGCGGAACTTGCCGAGGAACGAGCCGCGCAGCAGTTCCTGGCCCGTCAGCACGAGCGGCTCGGACTCGAGCCGCGTCTGGTCGCGGAAGAACAGCCGCACCAGCAGTTCGACGTCGCTCGTGCGCCCGAGCCCCGCCCGCCTCAGGTCGCGCGGCGAGACGCCGAGCAGGAAGCGGCTGCCCCCGCGCGGGGCGAGGTCGCGGGCGAAGACCGGGGTGCGCTCGGAGGCCCCCGGCTTGCGCGCGAAGGCCTCGACGCGCGCCACGTCCACCCGGCGCTCGGGCCGGTCGTCGCCGGGCCACTCGAGCTCGGCCTCGATCTCCAGGTCGCCGTCGAGCTGGGACTTGAGCAGCGCGGCCACGTCCCCATCGCGCTCCAGCTTCAGCCGGATCAGCGGCGGGTCGTAGCGCTTCACGCTGCCGACGCCGAGGGCGGACAGCGTCGCCCGCGCGGTGGCCCGCGCCTTTCCGGGCACGGTGAAGCGCCCCGGGGAATCGGGAGCGCCGAAGTACTCCTCGTGGTCGCAGTCGCCGAGAGCGACGGTCGTGCCGGCGAGGTCGAGGCCCGACATGCTCAGGATCGGCACCGCGCCGTCGCCGTGGCCCCGTGGCACGCCGCGGTAGGTTTGCGTCGGGTCGTCGGTCAGCACCCACAGGGTCGTGGCCCCGAGGCCGATCTCGCCCTGGCCCCGCAGCCGCGCCGCGTCGAAGCCGGTTTCGACCACGTCCCGGTTCCAGTCCAGGTCGATGCCCTTGGCGGTCACGCCGTACATGAAGACGTACTTCTCGCTCCCGGCGTGGCGGTCACGGCCGTTGAGCAGGCGCAGGTTCTGGTTGTAGAACTGGCTGCCCCTGCGCAGGTCGACGACGCGGGCCGCGGCCTCGCGCGAGGGGAAGGCGCGGTCGATCGCCTCCCAGTCGTAGCCGAAGCCGAGGCTGTCGAAGCGCAGCTCGGAGAGATGGCCCGGGCCGCCGTTGGTCCATCTCAGGTCCATGGTGCCGGGGTTGTCGGTGATCAGCACGCTGCCGAGCAGCCACTCGCGCGCGTCGCTCCCGACCTGCCAGTCGCTGACGTCCAGCGAGTGGTACGGCGAGATCAGCAGGTAGTTGAGCGAGACGAGGGGGCTGCCCAGGTGGGGCGTGCCCCACGTCGCGAGGTGCCGGAAGCTGTCGGCGAGGCCGCCCTCGAAGTGCTGCGCCGCGGCCCGCGAGACGACCCCGCCCATCGAGTGGGCGACCAGGAAGAGGTTGAACGGGTAGCCGGGCTGGAGCTGCTTCTCGAGGCTCTTGCGCAGCGCCTGGTCGAGCAGTTCGGCGTTGGGTCCGTCGCCCTGGAAGATCGGGCGGAAGGTCGGGTACACGAACTCGAAGAAGACGGTGGAACCGAGCCGCTTGGGGTGATCCCGGGCGTAGACCTCGTAGAAGTGGGTCCAGACGTCGCGCTTGTAGGCGTACCACCAGGGCTCCCCGATCTGCGCCGGCGTGCCCAGCCCCGACTTCTCCATCTCGTTGCGGCCGTGGACCAGGACGAAGACGTTCTGGACAGGCTTGGCCAGCTCCTGCTCCTGGTCCCACGGCGAGAGCTTGTGGACGGGAACCCGCCGGGCCGGGTCGCCCGGGCGCGGCACCATGCGCACGAGGTGGGGCATCCGGTTCCAGTTGATCGACTGCTGGAACGTGACCGCGAAGTACCGGATCGCGTTGCGCGCCGTCGGGCCTGCGGACGGCGGCCCGGCAGCGAGGGCCAGCAGCGTCTTCGCAGTGGGGGTGCCGCTGCGCCAGCGCGAGGGGACCACGTCCGCGGCGGCGGCAGCCGCAGGTGCGCCGTGCAGGCCGTCGAGAAACCAGGGGTCCCGCGCGACGAGATTGCCCTGGCCGTCGCGGACGACCGGCAGCACGTCGACGCGCTCGACGAGCCGCCCCCCGACTCTCCGCCAGCCCTGCCGCGCCACCTGCACCGTCTGCGGGTCGAGGACGCCCGCCTCCCGGGCGGGCAGCACGATGCGCGCGGCGGGCCTGTGGAACCCGAGTGTCCCCGCGCCGACCCGTACGTCGTCGACGGTGACGACCCGCAACGCTCCGGTCGCCTCCAGCCCCTCCAGCCCGATCGCCTCGTCGTTGGCGCGGCGCTCGAGTGTCACCCGGAGGCGCGAGCCGGGCGCCAGGCCGCGGACGGAAAGGGCGGTCCCATCCGAGAGACGAACCTCGTCGGTCGAGCGCTCGAGGTCCCGGGGCCCGCTCGACTCCGGGGAGGCCTGCGGCGCGACGACCGGCTTCGTCTCGTAGCGCTGCTCGACGTACTCGACTCCCGGCCCCGTGCCCGGGCGGCTGCGCCACAGCCACCACAGGCTCAGCCCCACGATGCCCGCGGCCAGCAGCAGGGCCGCGCCGGTCGCCAGCACGAAGCAGCCGCGGACGCCGAGCCCGGATCGCGGCGCGGCGGGCGGAGGCGACGGAGCCGGCGGAATTGACAGCCCCAGTTCGGCGACCTGCTCAGCCGGCGTCCAGGCCTTGTAGCCCGGCCCGATGACGAGGTCGCCCGCGACGATCTGGCCCGCGGCGACCATCTCCGGGAGCCGATCCCACGCATAGGGACCGAAGGTCGCGCCGTCACGGGCGACGTACCAGTCTGCGCTCACGGTCTCGTCCCTCCCGGGCCACGAAAGGGCCCCGGTCCGGTGCGCATCGGACGTCGGCGGCATCCTACACCTCGTGCAGTGCGCCGGCGCGAGCCACTTGCCTGCCGTCGCGGATGCGGATAGCGTCGAGGCTTCACGAGGAGGAGCAGGTGAACCTTTCGAAGCGGATCGTTGCGGCGTTCGCCGCGCTGGCCGTGGCCGGGGTCGCGTACGCGAGCGACGCCTACACGGCGCGGCACGAGGCGATGGAGAAGGTCGGCGGCGGGATGGGCACGCTGTCCGCGATGGCCAAGAAGGAGACGCCGTTCGACGCCGCGGTGGTGCAGGCGACGGCGAAGATGCAGGAGGCCGAGCTGAAGAAGGCGGCGGCCCAGTTCCTGCCCGACACTGCGGGCGGCAAGTCGCGCGCGAAGGCGGAGATCTGGACCAACCGCGCCGACTTCGACGCGCTGATGCAGAAGACGGCCGAGGCGCTGGTCGCGCTGCAGGGCGTCAAGGACGAAGCGGCGCTGATGCCCGCGCTCCGCGCGGCGGGCGGCTCCTGCCGCACCTGCCACGACAAGTACCGGCTGCCCGAGTAAGTGAGCCGGGGCCGGCGCTTCCTCGCGGCGCTCGCCACGCTCGGCGTGGCGGGCGCTGCCGCGTTCCTGCTGCTGACCCGCCCGGCCTCGCTGGCCGAGGGGGCGGTCCCGAACCACGTCGCCGACCTGCGCAACGGCGAGGTGATGTACCACGCGGGGAGCTGTGTCGCCTGCCACCGCGCGGCCGAAGGCGGCCCCGGCGCAGACCGCGGCCTGCCCGCGGGCGGGTTCGCTTTTCCCACTCCCGTCGGCCGCTTCTATCCGCAGAACCTGACGCCCGACCCGGAGACGGGGCTCGGCCGCTGGAGCGAGCGCGACTTCGTCGCGGCGATGACGCTCGGCGTCTCGCCCGCGGGGCGCCACTACTTCCCGGCCTTCCCCTACGCGGCGTACCGCTCGATGACGAAGGCCGACCTGCTCGACCTGTTCGCGTACCTGAAGAGCCTGCCCGCGGTGAAGGCCCCCGCGCGGCCGCACGAGCTGCCGCTGCTCCCGCTCGCGCAGCGCGGCGTCGGGTTGTGGAAGCAGCTCGCGCTGCGCGCGGAGCCGTGGGCGCCACCGCCGGGCCGCTCCGCGTCGTGGACCCGCGGCGCGTATCTCGCGAACGCCCCGGGCCACTGCGGCGAGTGCCACACGCCGAAGGACTGGGCGATGGTCGCCGACGAGAGCCGGCACATGGCCGGCGGGCCGCACCCGGCGGGCGAAGGCAAGGTGCCGTCGCTGCGCGGGCTGCTGGCCGCGAAGAAGTACAAGGACGTCGCCGACCTGGCGCTCGCGCTGTCGGCCGGCGAGGAGCTCGGCTACGAGAACCTGTCGAGCGGCGGCATGGCCGCGATCCAGCAGAACCTCGCGCGTCTCCCCGACAGCGACCTGCAGGCGATCGCCGAGTACCTGCTGAGCCTCGAGTAGCCGGCGTGGCGCGCGACTTCCTCTCGGAGCGCGTGCACCTGCTGGGCGACCTGCTCGGCGAGGTCCTCGTCGAGCAGGAGGGCCGCGACCTCTTCGACCGGGTCGAGGAGGTCCGCGCCCTGGCCAAGGCCGGCCGCGCGGGGGACGACGACGCCGTCGCGCGGCTGCTGGCGCAGGTGGACGCGCTGCCGCTGGCCGAAGCCCGCGTCGTCGCCAAGGCCTTCGCCTCCTACTTCGCGCTCGTCAACCTCGCCGAGGAGGAGGAGCGGCGGCGGGTGCTGCGCGAGCGGGCGCGCGAGGCCGCCGCGCAGGGCGCGCCGATGGCCGAGACGCTCGACGCCGCGCTCGCCGAACTGCACACGCGCGGGCTGACCGCGACCGGGGCCGGTGCGCTGCTCGCCGGCTGCCGGGTGATGCCGGTGCTGACCGCACATCCGACCGAGGCCAAGCGCCGCACCGTGCTCGCCAAGCTGCAGCGGACCGCCGGCCTGCTCGCGCGGCTGTCGAGCGAAGCCGCGGCACCGCAGGACGCGGACGAAGCGCGGCGGCTGCTGCGGGAGGAGATCGTCGCGCTGTGGCAGACGGACGAGACGCGGGCGGCCCGGCCGGGCGTGCTCGACGAGGTCCGCAACGGCCTCTTCTTCTTCGAGTCCACGCTGTTCGACGTCGTGCCGCGGCTGCACCGTCGACTGGCCGAGGCGGTGGCCGCCCGCTGGCCGGAGCTGGCGTCGCCCGCGCCGCTGCTGCGCTTCGGCTCCTGGATCGGCGGCGACCGCGACGGCAACCCCAACGTCACGCCCGAGGTGACGGAGGCGGCCCTGCGCGAGCACAAGCGGGTGGCGATCGGCCTCTACCTGCGCGCGCTGGACCGCCTGCACGGCCACCTCAGCATGGCCGCCCGCCTGGGCGTGAGCGCGGAGCTGCAGGCCGGACTCGAGCGCGACGCGGCGCTGTTCCCGGAGGTCGCGGCGCGGGCCGCCGAGCGCTACCCGCAGCAGCCCTACCGCCACCGCCTCGCGTTCCTCTACCGCCGGCTGGAACTGACCCAGGAGGCCGCGGCGCGCCCGTGGCGTCCTGACCTGCGGCCGCGGCCCGGCACCTACGCCGACGCGGCCGAACTGGCCGCCGACCTGCGCACGCTCCAGGACAGCCTGCGCCGCCACCGCGGCCAGCGGCTCGCGGACGGCCGGCTCCACGACCTGCTGGTCCAGGTCGAGACGTTCGGCTTCCACCTGGCGACGCTCGACCTGCGACAGCACTCGGAGCGCCACGCCGCGGCGCTCGACGAGATCCTCGCGCGCTACGGCGCGCCGGGTTACCGCGAGTGGCCGGAGGCGAAGAAGCTCGAGGTGCTGGTCGCCGAGCTGCGCAGCGCGCGCCCGCTGACGCCGGCGGCGCTCGACTTCAGCCCCGCGACCAACGAGACCGTCGAGCTGCTGCGACTGGTGCGCCGCGCCCACGAGCGGGTGGGACCGCGGGCGATCGACAGCTACGTCGTCAGCATGACCCGTGGCGCCTCGGACGTGCTGGCAGTGCTGCTGCTGGCGAAGGACGCCGGCGTCGCCGACGGGCTCGACGTGGTGCCCTTGTTCGAGACGATCGACGACCTCCGCGCGGCCCCTGCGATCCTCGAGTCGCTGCTCGCCGAACCCGCCTACCGCGCCCACGTCGAGCGCCGCGGCGGCGCGCAGCAGGTGATGATCGGCTACTCGGACTCCAACAAGGACGGCGGCTACCTGACGGCGAACTGGGAGCTGCACAAGGCGCAGCGCGCGCTGCCCGCGGTCTGCGCGAAGCACGGCGTCGCGCTGACGCTGTTCCACGGCCGCGGGGGTTCCGTGGGACGCGGCGGCGGACCTGCCAACCGCGCCATCCTGGCCCAGCCGCCGGAGTCGGTGCAGGGCCGGATCAAGCTCACCGAGCAGGGCGAGACGATCACCAACCGCTACGCCGACCCCGAGCTGGCGCTGCGCCACCTGGAGCAGTTCTGCTCGGCCGTGGTGCTGGCCACCGCCAACGCGCCGCGCCCCGGCCCCTCGCGCGGGGGCGCGTGGCAGCAGGCGCTCGAGGAGCTGGCGGACCGTGCCCACGCGGCCTATCGCGAGCTGGTCGAGCGCCCCGAGCTGGTCCCCTACTTCCAGTCCACGACGCCGATCGACGAGATCGCCCACCTCAACATCGGCAGCCGTCCCGCCCGCCGCGGGGCGGGGCTCACGCTCGACGGCCTGCGCGCGATCCCGTGGGTCTTCGCCTGGACCCAGAGCCGGGTCAACCTGCCCGGCTGGTACGGCCTCGGCAGCGCGATCGAGAGCTGGGCCGGCGAGGACCAGGCACGCTGGGAGCTGCTCGGCGAGATGCAGCGCGAGTGGCGTTTCTTCCGCGCGCTGCTCGACAACGCGCGGATGGCGCTGCGCAAGGCCGACATGGCGATCGCCCGGGCCTGCGCGTCGCTCGCCCCGCCCGAACTCCGCGAGCCCGTCTTCGGCCGCATCGCCTTCGAGTACGCGCGCAGCGAGCGGGCGATCCTGCGGCTGTCGGGCGAGCGCGACCTGCTCGACGGCCAGCCCTGGCTGCAGCACTCGATCCGCGTCCGCAACCCGTACATCGACCCGATGAACTACGTGCAGGTGGCCCTGCTCGCGCGGTTGCGGGCCTGCTCGGACCCCCGCGAAGCCGAGGCGATCCGGGACGCAGTGCTTCTGACGGTCAACGGCATCGCCGCCGGCCTCCGGAACACCGGCTAGCAAACAACCACCCATCAATGACTTGCGAGAGCCCCCTTGACGAATGGAACATTGCGCTATAAGTTAACGTTGTTAACACAGAGAATGGCGCTTTATCCGACAGCGCCGAGACGGGGGCCAGGCCGCCATGGGAATCACGGAACGGCGCGAGCGGGAGAAGGAGGAGATCCGGCGCAAGATCCTCGACGCCGCGCGCGAGCTGTTCATGACCGAGGGCTACGACAAGGTCACGATGCGGCGCGTCGCCGACGCCATCGAGTACTCGCCGACCACGATCTACCACCACTTCGAGGACAAGGACGACCTGGTCGAGGCCCTCTGTCACGAGGACTTCGCGAAGCTGCTCCAGGCCCTCGACCCCGCGCAGATGCCCGCCGACCCGATCGAGCGGCTGCGCCAGCTCGGCCTCGCCTACGCGCGCTTCGCGCTCCAGAACCCCAACCAGTACCGCTTCATGTTCCTCACCCCGCGCGAGGAGCACCCGCACCCCGAGGACTCGCCGGGCTACCAGAGCTTCGGCGTCGTGCGCCAGATGGTCGCCGACGCGAAGGCGGCCGGCCGGCTGCGCGACGACGACGTCGACGCCATGGCGCAGACGCTGTGGGCCTGCGTGCACGGCGCCGTGTGCCTGGTCACCACCTTCCGGCCCGAGCAGTTCCCCTGCGTGCCGCCGGCGCCCGACCTGATCGAGCGCACGGTGGACGCCTCGATCCGCGGCCTGCTGAAGGAGTAGCGCCTTGGTCTCGCTCGCGCGCAAGAACCTGCTGCACGACCGGCTGCGGTTCGTGATCACCGTGGCCGGCGTCGCCTTCGCGGTGACGCTGGTGCTGGTCCAGGTCGGCCTGTTCCTGGGCCTGCTGGGCAAGGCCACCGTGACGATCGAGAACTCGTCGGCCGACATCTGGGTCACCTCGCGCGAGACGCCCAACGTCGACTTCGCCCACTCGTTCCCCGAGACCACGGTGCTGCGCGTGCGCGGCGTCGCCGGCGTCGAGAAGGCGGACAACGCGATCGTGCAGTTCATGAACATCATGCTGCCCTCGGGCGCCGAAGAGGGCTGCCTCGTCTACGGGCTCGAGGACTTCTCCGCGTGGAACCTGCCGTGGGACGTCGAGTCGGGCGACCCGACGGAGCTGCGCCGTGGCGACTTCATCCTGATGGACCGCTCGGCGGAGCGCCGCTTCGGCCCGTTCGAGGTCGGCGACTACCGCGAGATCCTCGGCCACCGCTTCCGGATCATCGGCGCCACCCGCGGCGCCGCCTCGTTCACGACCGCGCCGGTCGTGTTCATGGACTTCCGCCGCGCCCAGGGTCTGCAACAGACGGTGCACAACCGGACCAGCTACATCCTGGTCAGGGTCGCGCCGGGGCACGACGCGGCGCAGGTCGCCGAGCGCATCCGCGCCGTCACACCCTACAACGACGTCTACACCCGCGCGGAGTGGGCCGCCCGCTCGCGCAACTACTGGGTGGTGTCGACGGGCCTCGGCATGAACATGGGGATCACCGTGTTCCTCGGCATCCTGGTCGGGATCGTCGTGGTCGCGCAGACGCTCTACACGTCGGCCGTCGAGCACGTGAAGGAGTTCGGCACGGTCAAGGCGATCGGCGGCTCCAACTGGGACATCTACAGGATCCTCGGCGAGCAGGCGCTGATCGCGGCCGTCGTCGGCTACGCGATCGGCGCGGCGATGAGCTTCGGGATGCGGCCGCTGCTGGCCCAGCTCCACCTCAACGTGCTGGTCTCGCCGCAGTTCGCGGCCACCGTCTTCGCGGGCACGGTGCTGATGTGCCTGGGCGCCGCGATGCTGTCCTTCAAGCGGGTGGCGGGCATCGACCCCGCCCTCGTGTTCCGCGCCTAGAGGCCCCCGATGAACGCGATGCTGGCGCCGTTCTGTTGCGACCGCGAAGAGCGCGAGCGCGACGCGCTCTCGCCCCGCGAGGTCCTGGCGGTGGAGGACGTGCGCAAGACGTTCGAGGAGGGCTCGCAGAAGGTCGAGGTGCTGCGCGGCGTCAGCCTCGCGGTCGACCAGGGCGAGGTAGTGGCGCTCGAGGGCCCGTCGGGCTCGGGCAAGACCACGCTGCTGTCGATCATGGGCTGCATCCTCACCCCCAGCGCCGGCCGCATCCGCATCGCGGGCCGCGAGGTGAGCGGCGACGAAGCCGCGCTGCGCGACGTGCGCAAGCGCTCGATCGGGTTCGTCTTCCAGCAGTACAACCTGTTCCCCGCGCTGACAGCGCAGGAGAACGTCGAGTACGCGCTCAACGTCAAGGGCGCGCGCGGCCGGGGCGCGGCGGCCGAGGCGGCGCGGGTGCTGGACCTGGTCGGCCTCGGCGACCGCCGCCGCTTCCTGCCGCGCGACCTGTCGGGCGGCCAGAAGCAGCGGGTGGCGATCGCGCGGGCGCTGGCCGGATCGCCCGAAGTGCTGCTGGCCGACGAGCCGACGGCCAACCTCGACACCGCCGTCGGCACCCAGATCCTGGAGCTGTTCCAGAAGCTGGCGAAGGACGAGAACAAGGGCCTCGTGATCGTCACCCACGACCCCAAGGTGCGGAACGTCGCCGACCGCGTCGTCGGCATCCGCGACGGCCGCCTGTCGGACCCCACGGAGCACTGAACTCATGCGCATCGGCAAGCTCGCGATCCTCGTCGTCTTCGGCAGCGCCCTGCTGGGCGCGACGGTCATGCAGGCCCGCAACGGCGGCGGCGAACGCCTGCACGCGGAGGAGGCCCCGCGCGGGGCGGGAGCCGACAACGCGATGGGCTTCGGCGTCGCCGCCGAGGGCCGCGTCGTCGCCTACCCGGGCGCCGAGGTGAAGGTGGCCGCGGAGCGCGCGGGTCGGCTGCTGAAGGTGCACGTGGTCGAGGGCCAGAAGGTGGCGAAAGGCGCGGTGCTGGCCGAGATCGACGCCGACGAGCTGCACGCGGCGCTCGACGAGGCGCAGGCGCGCATCGCCGAGGCCGAGGCCGCGATCCGCCTCGCGGAAGCCAACCTCGACCGCCGCCGCGCGCTGGTCGCGCAGCAGATCGCGACGCCGCACGACCTCGACCAGGCGACCCACGACCTCGACGCCGCCCGCGCCCGCCGCGAGACCGCACGCGCCCAGGCCGCGCTCTACGAGGCCCAGCTCGCCAAGACGCGGGTGCTGGCGCCGATCGCGGGCACGGTCATCACCCGCCACGCCGACGCCGGCGAGACGGTCGAGGCGGGCGAGGCGATCGCCACCCTCGCCGATCTCACGCGCCTGCGCATCGAGGGCGAGGCCGACGAAGCGGATGCCGCGCGGCTCGAACTCGGGGCGCCGGTCGTGATCCGCGCGGACGGCTACTCGGGCCAGACCTGGAAGGGCCGCATCGAGGAGATCGCGGACGCGGTGACGCTGCGCAAGCTGAAGCCGCAGGACCCCTCGCGCCCGACCGACACCCGGATCCTGACGGTCAAGGTGGCCTTCGCGGAGCCGACCCCGCTGCGCCTGGGCACGACCGTCGACCTGCGCCTGCTGAAGTAGCCGGCCCGTGGTTCTCGGGAGCGGGCCGCCTAGAGCCCGGCCCTGACGCGAATCCACTCCACTTCGAGGGCGAACGGGCCCGGGGTCTTCTCGGCCAGCAGGAAGCCGACCGACGTGATGCTCCCGGCCTCCACCGGGCCTGCGTTCCGAAGGGTTCGGCCGAACGAGGTGGCCACGAACCGGTCGAGCGGCACCGCCACCTCGACCCACTCGCCCGCGCGCGTCACGACCGGCGCCCGGTACGAGAAGGCCCTCGTTCTCGCCGCCGTGTAGAGGTTCAACTGGTACTCGCGTCCGTCGCCGCGCACGCGGGCCACGAGCGTGTCGCCCGACTTCAGGCCGAGAGCCCGCGGCCGGGATCGCACCGAGGCGAAGCCGCCGTCGTTCTCGAGCGACAGCGTCCCGAAGAACTCCAGGGTCCGGCGCTCGGTGATGCGGAACCGGCCGTCGGACAACCCGCCCATGACACCGTCGTTCACGGCCTGCCACGCCGTGGCCGCGTCGGGCGAGGTGAAATCGAACAGCGCCACCTGTGGGGCCTGGCCCATCGCCGTCGCTCCCCCCAGCGCGATCAGCGCGCCGCCCACGATCGCGCGAGCCACTCCGGTCACCGGCCTGCGCCCTTCCACTTCTCGCCGGTCAGCTGCCACCGGATCAGCGACACCGGCATCATGCCGGCGCCGTTCACCTCGTCGAAGAACCCGCGGAGCGTGAACGCCTCGCCGAGCTGGCGGGCGCGTTCGCGCATCAGCTCGTCGATCAGCGCCTTGCCGGTGACGTAGCTGGTGCCGTAGCCCGGCTGCCGCAGGTAGAGCTGCTGCTCGAAGCCGAGCAGGTCGAGGTCGGGCCGCATCCAGCCGCGCGGGGTCCACTGCACCTGGAACGCCTTGGCCTGGGCGAGGTCGAACTCGTTCGCGTGCGCGTAGAGCGAGGCCAGCCCGCGCGCCGCCCGCTGCGCCAGCATGATCCAGACGATCTCGCGCGCCCGCGGATTGTCATCGAAGTAGCCGGCGTGCATGACGATCTCTTCGAACGCCGTGGCCATGCCTTCCGAGCGGCTGTCCCAGACGTTGTACAGCCAGGCCCGGCGGCGGATGGGGCTCGGGTGCGGGGCGCGCTCGAGCCACTCGTGGTCGAACCAGTGATAGAAGTGGGTGTAGAGCGTCGCCGGTTCGTGGTGGGTGGCGATCGCGAAGAAGTTCCGGGTCGCTTCGGGCACGAAGGACCCGAGGTGCCGCCGCAGGGCGGGCTCCAGGTAGTCCTGGACGGTCAGTACCGGCTTGTCCTTCAGGAACGCCATGAACCGGGATGCCGCCGCATCGGCGCGTGCCGCGAACTCCTCCTGATTGCGGACCGGGGTCAGCGGAGGCAGGCCGCGGTTGCGTTCCTCCTCGAGCTTGAGCGAGGCGTGGGCGCGGTCGAGCTCCCGCTTGAGCAGGACGACCTCGTCGTCCCAGGACATCGGCACGAGGTGCACGCGGCGCAGGCTCCAGGTATAGGCCTCCTTGCCGATCCCCGACGGGCCGGTCTTCGAGGCCGCCTGCGCTTCGAGCCAGGTCACGAACTCGCGGCTGGCGACCGTGGCCTCGGCGACGGCCGCGCGGAGCGGGGCGCCCGCCGATTTCACCTGGTCGGCGAGCCGCTCGAGGTCGGCGACCTGCGCCTGCATCGTGCCGGTGCCCGTCAGCCACAGGTCGCGCGCGTTGCCCGTCAGGTTGATGCGGGCCTGGCGCAGCAGGGGGCGGATGGTCGAGAGCCCGGCGGTCAGGCGGGCCTCGTCCGCCGGCGAGAGCGGGAAGGCGTAGGTCCACAACTCCACGACGGCGTGGTGGGTCGGCCCCTCGTGTTCCGGCGTGTCGCTCCGTTCCGTCCACAGGGACTGGTAGAACGCGGGGTCACGCGCCCAGGGCTGGAGCACGCGCAGGAAGAACTCGTGGCCGTCGAGCTGGGCGCGGACGAGAGCGTGATCGACCTGCTGGTCGCGCGGCCAGCCGAGGGGCGACAGCGCGGCCAGCCGGTCCTGGAAGCTCTTCAAAGCCTCGAGCTTCCGCGCCATGGCCGCGGCGCCGTAATCGGGAGCGCCGTCCACGAGCGGCGGCCGCTCGAACGCGCGCCATTCGTCGAAGATGGCGACGAGGCCCGCGTGGCCTGTGGCCGTGGGGCCCTGGTCGCGCGCAGGCGCCCCGGCCGCCGCCATCGCCGCCAGCAACACGATCCCGAGTCGTCGATGCGCGCTTGCATGCCTCACGTTCGTCTCCGAGAGAAGCAGGGATGATGGCACGGCCTCGCGCTCGCCGATCTGTCCCCGGGCCCATCGATGCCGCGGCCGTCCTGGAGAAGGGCTTGTAAGCTGGTGCCATGAAGAAGGACACCGGCGCCGCTCTCCTCGCCACGTTCCTCGCGGCGAACGCGTCGCCCGCAGCGGCGGGAGATTGGCACGCTTCGCTCGAACTGGGGGCGGCCTGGCAGACCCGGAACGACTTCCGCATCCCGGGCGACACGGGAACGCTCGTCGCGCTGGCGGACCTCGAAACGGGCCCGGTGCCCGCCGCCCGCGCCACGCTCACCTGGGACCTGACCGAACGCCAGTCGATCCGGCTGCTCGCGGCCCCGCTGCGCGTCGAGACCCGCTTCGCACCGGCCACTCCGATCGTTTTCCAGGACCTCGTCTTCCCCCCCGGGCAGGCGACCGACGCCACCTACGCCTTCAACTCGTACCGGGCGACGTGGTACTGGCGCTTCCCGCCCGGCGAACGCTGGACGGTCCGGCTCGGCGCGACGGTCAAGGTCCGCGACGCCGAGATCGGCCTTGCCGGCACCCCGGGGGACTCGGTGAAGGACGACCTGGGGGCCGTGCCCCTGCTCTACGCCTACGCGAGGTACCAGGCCACCGACCGCTTCGCCGTCGAGCTGGAGGCCGACGCCCTCGCCGCGCCGCAGGGCCGCGCCGAAGACGTGTCGCTGAAGGGCGTGTGGCGGGTCTCCGACCGCGTGGACCTGGACTTCGGGTATCGCCTGCTCGAGGGCGGGGCCGACAACGACGAGGTCTACACGTTCGCGTTCTTCCACTACGCGGTCGCAGGAGTGCGCGTCCGCTTCTAGCTTTTCCGCCCTTCGTGCGCACGGCATCCGGGTCGTCGACAGTGCCGCCTGCGGCCGAGCTCGGCGTCCGCAAGTGGCGGCTGCGCCGCGGGCCGACGGCCGCGCGGGGGGGGCCGAAGGTGGCGATCGGCCGGGCGGCCTGCCATGCTTCCGCGCGAATCCGCGAAAGACCCGGGAGGTCCGCTTGGTGAAGGCTCGACTCGCACTCGGCTCGCTGTTGCTGGTGGCCGCGCCGCTGGCTCCCGCCCAGCACTACCAGTCGGACTTCCCGCCCGCGGAGTTCCGCGCGCGGTGGGACGCCGTGTTCGACCGCATCGGCACGGGCGGCGTGGCGGTGGTCCAGGGCAGCGGCCCGGTCACCGGCTTCCAGCTCCCGCGCCAGAACAACAGCTTCTACTACCTCTCGGGCATCGAGACGCCGGGCGCATACCTGCTGCTCGACGGCCGCGACCGCCGCGTCACGCTCTACCTCCCCCCGCGCAACGAGCGCCTCGAGCGCTCGGAGGGGCGCGTGCTGTCGGCCGACGACGCGGATCGCGTGCGCGAGCTGACCGGCGCCGACGCCGTGCGGCCCGTCACCGAGATGGGCACGGCCTGGCCGCTGGGCGACGCGCGGTCCGAGATCTGGGCCGAAAGCGCGCCGGCCGAAGGCCACGCCGACCAGCGCCACGAGCTGCGCGCGGCCCACACGGCGGCGGCCGCCGACCCGTGGGACGGCGGGCTCCCCCGCCACGTCCGCTTCGCCGAGCTGCTGCGCCTGCGCAACCCGCGCGCGACGCTGCGCGACCTGACGCCCGTGCTCGACGAGCTGCGCAGCGTCAAGAGCGAGCGCGAGATCGCGCTGCTGCGGCGCGCCGCGCAGCTCTCCGGCCTGGGGCTGCTGGCCGCGATGCGCAGCACGAAGCCCGGCGCCTGGGAGTACCAGCTCGACGCCGCCGCCCGCTTCGTGTACCAGATCCACGGCTCGCGGCTCGACGGCTACCGCTCGATCACCGCCTCGGGCACGGCCAACATCTGGAACGGCCACTACTACCGCAACGACCGCCAACTGCAGGCGGGCGACCTGGTGCTGATGGACTACGCGCCGGACTACCGCTACTACGTCAGCGACGTGGCGCGGATGTGGCCCGTCTCCGGGCGCTACGCCCCGTGGCAGCGCGAGCTGCTGCAGTTCGTGCTCGAGTGGCACAAGGCCGTGCTCGCCCGCATCCGCCCCGGCGTCACCGTCGACGCGATCCTGTCGGAGGCGCGAGAGGCGATGGCGCCGGTGCTGGCCCGCACCCGCTTCTCGAAGCCCATCTACGAGCAGGCCGCGCGCAAGATGCTGGAGACGAGCGGCGGCGTGTTCTCCCACCCCGTCGGGCTCGCGGTGCACGACGTCGGCTCCTACCGCGGCGGACCGTTGAAGCCGGGCCAGGTGTTCTCCGTGGACCCGCAGTTGTGGGTGCCGGAGGAGACGCTCTACATCCGCTACGAGGACACCGTCGTGGTCACCGCCGACGGCGTCGAGAACTTCACCGCGTTCCTGCCGGTCGAGCTCGACGCGCTGGAGGCGGAGGTGGGCCGGGGCGGCGTGCTGCAGGCGCTGCCGGCGCTCGACGACGCGGGCTTCGAGGCGCTGCGGAGGAAGCGTTGACGCGGGCCGGGGCCCGGGCTGCGCTGCTCGGCGCGCTGCTCGCTTCTGCGGCGCCGCTCGGCGCCGACACCTACCCGCGCCAGCCCGGGATCGACGTGCTCGACTACTCGTTCGCGCTGACGCTCTCGGACGACAGCGACCGCATCGAAGGCGAAGCCACCGTGCTGCTCCGCTTCGCCCGTGACGGCGTGGCGGCGCTCGAGCTCGACCTGGTCGCGGAGTCGGCGGCGACGGGGCGCGGGATGAAGGTGTCCGCGGTGCGCGACGACGGCGGGCCGCTGCACTTCGTCCACGACGGGGAGCGGATGAAGATCGACCTCGGCCGCCCGGGGCGCGCCGAGGAGCGGCGCCGGATCGTCGTCCGCTACGCCGGCGTGCCGGCGACGGGGCTGCTGATCGCCCCCAACAAGCACGGGCACCGCACGTTCTTCTCCGACAACTGGCCGGTCAAGGCGCGCCACTGGCTGCCGGTGATCGACCATCCGTACGAGAAGGCCACGAGCGAGATGACCGTGACCGCTCCGGCGCACTACCAGGTGGTCTCGAACGGCCTGTTGGTCGAGGAGACGGACCTCGGCGGCGGGCTGCGGCGCACGCGCTGGCGCCAGTCGGTGCCGATCCCGGCCTGGCTGTACGCGGTCGGCGTCGCCCGCTTCGCCGTCGAGCACCGCCCCGCCTGGCGCGGCCGCCCGATCGAGAGCTGGGTCTACCCGCAGGACCGCGACTCCGGCTTCCGCGCCTACGCCGAGCCCACCCGCGACGCGCTCGACTTCTACGAGGACCGGGTCGGGCCCTACTCGTACGAGCGGCTCGCCCACGTGCAGGCCAACGGCGTGCGCGGCGGCATGGAGGTGGCGACCTCGATCTTCTACGGCGACGACTCGGTCGCCGATCCCGCGAGCCCGCGCTGGTGGCGGGTGCGGGTCCACGAGATCGCCCACCAGTGGTGGGGCAACGCGGTCACCGAGTCCGACTGGGACGACGTGTGGCTGTCCGAGGGCTTCGCGACCTACTTCACGCACCTGTTCGTGGAGCACGAGCTGGGCCGCGACGCGTTCGTGGCCGGCCTGGCCGCCGACCGCGACGCGATCCGCGAGTTCGACGCGAAGAACCCGGACTACCGGATCGTGCACGACGAGTTGGCGGACATGTCGAAGGTGCTGAGCGGCGTCGGCACCTACCGCAAGGGCGGCTGGGTGCTGCACATGCTGCGCGGCGTCGTCGGCGACGAGGCGTTCTGGCAGGGCATCCGCGCCTACTACCGCGACCACCGCGACGGCCACGCCACGACCGACGACTTCCGGCGCGCGATGGAGGCGGCCTCCGGGCGCGACCTGAAGGTGTTCTTCGACCAGTGGCTGACGCGCGGCGGGATGATCAAGCTGCGCGCGACGTGGCGGCACGACCCGGCGGCCGGCCAGCTCCGCCTCGACGTCGAGCAGGTCCAGCCGCAGGCGCCCTACGCGATGCCGCTGCGGGTCGCGATCGAGCTGCCGGGCGAAGCCGGGCGCCGGGACGTGACGCTCGAACTCGCGCAGCGCCGGC